>JADKFE010000122.1 GCA_016717595.1 Deltaproteobacteria bacterium
CGCGATTGAGGATAAGCATTGGATAACCGTCACTCAAGTATTCCGAATACAAATCAAGTAGTAGAGGAACTCCTGCGTGGCTTAGAAAGAGCTTAGCCCCTTGACCCGTGCGCCACACCACGATGTCGGTTGGTGATGGCATAAAAAGAGAAGTGTGCGGGTCGGCAAACAGAATCAGAGTCTCGAGGTCCGTCTCCTTGGAGGGGACAATCCAAGTGGTTGTGTCCCCAAGCATGTCGTGTGTACTGGAAAATTGAGCGAAGGAATCTTTGAAGCGTTTGACCGCGTCAGCACTTAGGCTGAGCTGAAATGATATGGTCTGATCAAGTGCGGGAACCTCTTCACCGTAGACAACAGAATGCAAGATTCTCCCCGAATCCTTTGTGAGGGAAATCACCAAATGCGGACTTGGCAGTTGCTCACCATCTGGGCCGTCGGGAAGGGTCTGCCAGCTGTCCTGGTAAAAATACTCCGGGGAAAATTCCGCCTGAAAGGGCTGGCGCGCAGTGTGCTGAAATTCATTGGGGGCAGGTCTTCCAGAACATGATGTGAGCAATCCCAGTAAGCACGTGAGGTGCATTGGTTGGTCGGGCTTCGAAGTTGAGGTGCTATGTGCATGACTTATGGGGCCTCGGGTGTTGTTGTGGGCGCAGTGTGTTGATGGAAGGCGTCAATGCGAATCGCCAAGAAAGGAAGCACTTCACTCACGCTACCCCTGCCTGTCCGTGTGATCGACTGCGGGTCGTCGCTCTGGGGGGCGCGTGAGCCTACATAGCCATCTCCAAAGCCAAGCCAGTGCGACAGCTCATGAACAATCGCATCAACAAGTCCATGCCTATCCAGGTTTACCCTGTACATACTGAATCGCCCTCCGGCCCCCCTGAATATGTACATCCCGCGCAGCGAATCCTCGATTGGTCCACCGTGTCAGGGACTGCGCCGCGGCGCTCAGCGCCTGTCACGGTCCAGGCAGATACTGCTTCTGATTCCTCTGGCGGTCGGATGTGGTTTGTCTGGTCTGTTGAGCGGACCCAGATATTAATCTCGAATGACGTTTTCCCATACCCATGGTGGTAGTTGCGGTATAGCCTGTAAACGACTCTCAGCGGCGCTCTGCCTCCGATGCTCTTGAAGAACGTCTCCTTTGCGGCATCGCTTGCAATAACGCCATCGCTCGCTACTATTTCGAGACCCGTAATAACAGATAGTGACCACTCTTGTTTCTTGTTATCCCAATCGAAAATATACTCCGTTACGTAATAGGCAGAGGTCTTGCCACCTCCCTCCACAACACCTCGCTCGATCCATCCACGCTCTGTGGCTTCCCAGCCATGGATCGTTACACCTGCAGTCGAGACGAGATCGACTGGCGTAGGGGGAGTGATTACCTTACCCGGCTCAAGAGAATGAGGCCGTTTTGAGGTACATCGGGCGACTTGTTCGCGCCTTCAACTCCAGGCCCGGCAAACGGATAGTAATGAGCTTGCCTTATCGCCTCCTCAGGCACTCCAATCGCCCGATCCGTTGAGGGGCCGTCAGGGGGAACTAACCCCGATGGGTCTGAGTGTAATGCAGGACTATTTCGTAGTGCACGATACCGATTCCCCCCATCCCCGAGCCCAATCGGATCCGGCCTGTCCCACCGCCCCAGCCAAGGCGCGTAGTACCTCGCCGAGTGATATTGCAGCCCCGTCTCCTCATCCCGCTCCTTGCCGGTGTACCGATACCGCTTCCGACTCACCTCGATCGCCGCGTCTTCGGCCCACCAGGCCGTCGTGCCGTAGGGGTGGTACTCCTCGTAGCTGATCACGCCGCCGTCGTCGTCCACCTCCAGCAAGGCCGAGCCGAGCTGATCGTCGAGCTGATACCGGAACCTCGGCGCCGGGGTGCTCACCGCGCTCCCGCCGGTCACGGTCAGGGTCTCGATCATGGCGACGCGGCGCTGATCGTCCATGACGTGCAGCGTTTGACGCTCCTCTTGCAGCACACCCGAGCCGTTCCGTTTGCGCCAGACCTCGTAGCCGCCGAGGTAGATCCGCTCCTCGACGACGCTGCCCTTGTCCCACACCTTCCACACACGCTCGCCAGCGGCGTCGTAGGCGTACCACGAGACGTTCCCGGCGTTGTCGAGCTCGGCCTTACGGAGCTGGTCGCGGAAGTCGCGCACGAGGTTCGTGCTCACGCCCGTCTTGAGGTGCGGCAGGTAGACGATGGCGCCACGGTCGTTCATGGCGTAGGACTGACTGTGGGTGGTTGGGTCGTCGGGGTCGTCACCGGGCAGGCTGGTGCTCAGGAGCTGGTTGTTGTCGGTCCCCATAAGCGTAGCCCCGGCGCCAGAGCACCCGTCCCGGCGTCGCCTTGGTTGGTGTTTGACCTCCAGGATGTTCCCGGCGGCGGTGTCGCTCGTAGCTCTGGGTGTAGCGGCGCAGCACCCTGAGCGCGTCTGCGGATGCCGCCCATGGCCCCGGCGCAGTCGGCGTAGAAAGCCGTGGATTGGGTCTGGGCGTCCTTCTCGCGGCCTCGGGCGCTCACGAGGCGATAGAGCGCGTCGTAGGTAGAAGGTGCGGGGGGGGTCACCTGACTGTTTCCGGCGTAGACCGTCTCTTGGGCGTCGTCGGTGATCTCGGTGATGTTCCCCACGGCGTCGCGGGTGAAGCCGAGGTCTTGGAGGGTCGCGGCGCCGTGGCTCGATCCAGAGGAGCGCGTGGTCGTGAGGTTGGTGAGCCACAGGCGCTCGGGGTCGTAGGCGTAACTCGTCTGGGTGTGGTTGCCGTAGACGATCTGCTCGCGTTGGCCGCGGGCGTTGGTGGCGATCGAGGAGACGATCTCGGTGGCGGTGCTGTCGCCACGGACGTTGACCTCGACCTGGGACAGACGGCCGCCCGCGTCGTAGGTGGGGACGGTGCGGGAGCTGTCGGGGGCCGTCTGTTCGGTGACGCGATCCAGGGCGTCGTAGGCTGTGGTGACGGCGAAGGTGTCGGCGGTGTCGGTGCTCAGGCTGGCGTCGGTGCTTAGCCAAGTGGCGATGTCGGCCAGGCTGCCTTCGGACTCCAGGCCGGACCAGTCGGCCTCGGTGGTGATGTCGGCGAGCAGGGTGCGGGTCTGGGCGGTGACCCGGCCCTTGAGGTCATAGGTCAGGGTGACGCGCCCGGCGGTGTCGTAGATGTGGACCGGGCGGCCAAGTGCGTGGTTTGTTGATGGGAGATCGCTGAGCGCGTCGCCGAAGATGGAGAGGCTCACGAGGCGCTCGCCTGCGCCCTCATCGACGAGGAGGCCGATCGGGCGGCGCGCGGCGTCGTGGAGCGGACGGAGGCTGAGGCCGCCGGAGCGCCAGGAGGGGAGCGAAGTGCCGGGCCGTGGCGGGGATGCGCGCCTCCTTTGCTTGAGCTTGGAGTATAGCCCTCGTCGGCGGCGCCTGGAAGAGGCGTGGCCGAGAAGGTCGTAGGTGGGTTTGCAAGCGGTTTCCGCGGGGGTCGATCACGTCAAGCGCGTTGCCCAAGATGTCGAGCTCGATGCGGGTGGTGTGGGTGGTGCTGGTGTCGGGGCGCTCGATGAGCTTGTAGACGCGGCCCAAGCTGTCATCCCATCACGACATGATGACGCTGAGGGCGGACAACAAACGCCCTCCATTTCGCCCGACTAATCTTCCTGTGGCCCAGCAAGATAGAGGTACAACGAGAGGACAACGGCACCAAACAAGGGAAACAGTACGCGAGTTGGAACAACATTTAAGTAGAAGTGCTGAATCGCTGCCAAAGACTCTACGCTTGATGCATCAATGTACCTCACGGCAATACTTGCGCCGGAGCCAACCGCAGCAAAGAGACACGCCGCATAGACCAAAAGGATGACAACTCTCATGGAGAGTCGCGTGTAGTTGTGGTGCAGGCGCGCTCCTGACACATCAAGTGCAATACAAAACTGAATTCAACGCGAGACCAAATCCTACATACGGGACGCGCTTGGCTTACCGCCAGTAGTGCCAGAGCATCGCCGGCCAGGTGTAGCCTGGTCTATGCTGGTTATCGAGCGGCTCCCCACCATCCGTACGACCGCCACCAATACGCCAGAATCACGATATCAACCATCATTGCGGTGGTCAAAAAGGACGAATACACCAACGAGCTTGTTGGCCATAGCCTCG
Organism: Deltaproteobacteria bacterium; assembly: GCA_016717595.1. GTDB lineage: Bacteria > Myxococcota_A > UBA796 > UBA796 > CAJQPC01 > JADKFE01. The sequence continues at coordinate 4,145 of JADKFE010000122.1, forward strand.
CCTCGGACGAGGACCTTCCAGAATGCCACCGTCATGACAATCGTACCGATTATGAACTGGACGATCACTGTCGTTGTTCCTCCTCATAGTCCTGATTGAGCTGAATAGCGAAAGCCCGCAAGGCCAACCTAAGCTGACTCGAGGGGGCGGGTTCATCTCATCTGTTTCTCCAAACGCCCACGACTGCCCATGCATGATATTTCTATCAGTATACGCAGAATCTCCCAGATCGTCCCCACCATCCATGATGTAATGAACGATCTCATGCAGCAATTCCCACATTCCTCTAAGCGGCTTTGAATCTATACTGAGCGGAGTTTGCCCCATTGATGGAGTGTATACGACAAGCCTTGCATTACTGGCGTACAGCCCGCGAAGACTATCTTTGCTTGGCTTCGGGCTATTGTTCTTGCCTTGACCATATCGAAACAAATGGTTCGTTAGCACGATTGGAACATACCCTCCCGGTGTTTTTTCTTTGATTAATGTGGTGTCGTGGGAGTCAAAAAAGTGCGGCTCGGAGATATCCAACAAGTACACGCTGTCCCATTCAGTTGCTTGTGTAGGGATGAATTCCCATTCAAGATCAATGCTTGCGTGTTTCTGCAGCCATCGATCTGCGGTGGCGAGCTGTCTGTTGAGAATTTCATTCCTGTCCGGGGTGGTTTTGTTGTTTGCCCAACTCGGATGAACGAAGATCGCCAATCTCAGTGTAACCATTACTGCGTTGCCAGCAGTTGCCTGAAGTGTCTCGGTAGAGGGGCTTTCTGGAGGGGGTTCCTCATATCTCCACCACGGTTCAATCTCTTGCGGAAGCGTTCCGAGAGGGTCTGATAGGCGTGTCGGTGCTCCACGCACATACCCCCACCGATTCCCCCCATCCCCGAGCCCAATCGGATCCGGCCTGTCCCACCGCCCCAGCCAAGGCGCGTAGTACCTCGCCGAGTGGTATTGCAGCCCCGTCTCTTCGTCCCGCTCCTTCCCGGTGTACCGATACCGCTTGCGGCTCACCTCGATCGCCGCGTCCTCGGCCCACCAGGCCGTCGTGCCGTAGGGGTGGTACTCCTCGTAGCTGATCACGCCGCCGTCGTCGTCCACCTCCAGCAAGGCCGAGCCGAGCTGGTCGTCGAGCTGGTAACGGAACCTCGGCGTCGGGGTGCTCACCGCGCTCCCGCCGGTCACGGTCAGGGTCTCGATCATGGCGACGCGGCGCTGGTCGTCCATGACGTGCAGCGTTTGACGCTCCTCTTGCAGCACACCCGAGCCGTTGCGTTTGCGCCAGACCTCGTAGCCGCCCAGATAGATTCGCTCCTCGACGACGCTGCCTTTGTCCCACACCTTCCACACACGCTCGCCAGCGGCGTCGTAGGCGTACCACGAGACGTTCCCGGCGTTGTCGAGCTCGGCCTTGCGGAGCTGGTCGCGGAAGTCGCGCACGAGGTTGGTGCTCACCCCCGTCTTGAGGTGCGGCAGGTAGACGATGGCGCCACGGTCGTTCATGGCGTAGGTCTGACTGTGCGTGCCGGGGTCGTCGGGGTCGTCGCCGGGCAGGCTGGTGCTCAGGAGCTGGTTGTTGTCGGTCTCATAGGCGTAGCCTCGGCGCCAGAGCACCGTCCCGGCGTCGCCTTGCTGGTGTTTGACCTCCAGGATGTTCCCGGCGGCGTCGTACTCAAAGCTCTGGGTGTAGCGGCGCAGCACGCCCGAGCCGCTCTGCGGGATGGTGCCCATGGCCCCGGCATAGTCGGCGTAGAAAGCCGTGGATTGGGTCTGGGCGTCCTTCTCGCGGCCTCGGGCGCTCACGAGGCGATAGAGCGCGTCGTAGGTGAAGGTGCGGGTGGGGCTCACCTGACTGTTGGCGAAGTAGACCGTCTCTTGGGCGTCGTCGGTGATCTCGGTGATGTTGCCCACGGCGTCGCGGGTGAAGCCGAGGTCTTGGAGGGTCGCCGCGCCGTGGCTTGATCCGGAGGAGCGTGTGGTCGTGAGGCCGGTGAGCCAGAGGCGCTCGGGATCGTAGGCGTAGCTCGTCTGGGTGTGGTTGCCGTAGACGATCTGCTCGCGTTGGCCGCGGGCGTTGGTGGTGATCGAGGAGACGATCTCGGTGGCCGTGGTGTCGCCACGGACGTAGACCTCAACCTGGGACAGACGGCCGCCCGCGTCGTAGGTGGGGACGGTGCGGGAGGTATCGGGAGCCGTCTGCTCGGTGACGCGGTCGAGGGCGTCGTAGGCCGTGGAGACGGCGAAGGTGTCGGCGGTGTCGGTGCTCAGGCTGGCGTCGGTGCTTAGCCAAGTGGCGATGTCCGCCAAGCTGCCTTCGGACTCCAGGCCGGACCAGTCGGCCTCGGTGGTGATGTCGGCGAGGAGCGTGCGCGTCTGCGCGGTGACCCGGCCCTTGAGGTCATAGGTCAGGGTGACGCGCCCGGCGGTGTCGTAGATGTGGACCGGGCGGCCCAGGGCGTGGTTTGTCGAGGGGAGATCGCTGAGGGCGTCGCCGAAGATGGAGAGGGCGACGAGGCGCTCGCCTGCGCCTTCGTTGACGAGGAGGCCGATCGGGCGGCGCGCGGCGTCGTGGAGCGGACGGAGGCTGAGGCCGCCGGAGCGCCAGGAGCGGAGCGGGGTGCCGGCGGCGTCGGGCAGGATGCGCGTCTCTCCTTTGCTTGAGCTTGAAGTATAGCCCTCGTCGGCGGCGCCTGTGAAGAGGGCGTGGCCGAGAAGATCGTAGGTGCGCGCTTGTAGGCGGTTTCCGCGGGGGTCGATCACGTCGAGCGCGTTGCCCAAGATGTCGAGCTCGATGCGGGTGGTGTGGGTGGTGCTGGTGTCGGGGCGCTCGACGAGCTTGTAGACGCGGCCCAAGGTGTCGAGGTGTGTGGTCGTCGGGGTGCCCTCGTGGTCGCCGCCGGAGCGGTTGTCCTCCTCGTCATGGGCCTCGACGGACCAGGGGCCGTAGGTCCAGGTCTGCGTGTGGCCGTCGGGCAGGGTGACCTGGATGTTGCGTCCCAGCGGATCGTATTGGTGTACTGCGCATACACCCCACTCCACGAGCTCCGCCTCGTCTTCATAAGCCGAGGTGGTGGAGAAGAAAGGCTCGTACTGCTTGATGACGTTGCCTTTGTTGTCGAGGATGACGCGGCCGGTGCCGATGAAGCGGGGGTCGGCGGCGCCCCATGTGACCACACCCGCGGTTACGGTCGGCGCGTCGCCGGGGGCGGCCTGCACCTTGGTCTGGATGATGTTGCCGCCGCCGTCGCTGTAGGCCCAAGACTCCAACCAGTCGGTGCCGCCGTACTCTTTGAGCAGCTTGGTGTGTACAGACGCCGGGAGGGTGTCGGTGTCGTAGTGCAGCTCGGCGCTGTGCTCGCCTGTGCCGTCGCCGTCGGCGCCATTACGCACGGACGTCGTCAGCACGCGGCCCAGGGGGTCGAAGGTGGCGCTGGACTCGGTGCCGTTGGGGTCGGTGACCGTGGTGGGCGCGAGGCGCTGGTAGTCGATGGTGGCGCTGACGACGAGGCCCGCGGGATCCTCGACGGAGAGCAGCGCGAGGCCCTCGGCGTCCCAGGTGAGCGTGGTGGTGAGGCCGAAGGGGTCTACGGCGGCGCTGGGGAGGTAGAACAGCGCAGGATCGTGGGTGAGACGGCCTGAAGGGAGCCAGGCGTCGTCGTCGCTGAGCAGATCGACGTAGCCGGCCTCGGTGAGCAAGGTGGCGTCTACGTCGGTGTCGAAGACGGCGGTGATCAGCTCCTCCGTCATCGCCAAGGCGTAGCGGGTGTGGGGCAAGGCGCGGACGCCGACGCTGCCGAAGGTCAAGGCGGCGCTCAGCGCGTCGTTCCAGTAGAGCGTGCGCTGGTGGCCCAAGAGGCGCTTGTGGGGGCCGGTGCCCGTGGGCGTCTGATCGAAGCGCCACGCCGTCGCGCTGGTGAAGGCGGTGTTGAGGGTGGCGGCGGTGGGGCGTGTGGTGTCGGTCCAGGCGTCTGTGTCGGTGAGGGCCCAGGACTTGGTCTCCGTGGGCACGGAGAGGCGCCAGAGGTCGTCTGTGGTGACTTGGGCGTCTTGGTGAACCACAGTCGTCTCGGTGAGGACGACATGCAGGGCTGTTTGTTCGTCGTCGTGGCCGCTGCCGCGACGGGGGTAGACCAGCGCGGCGCTGCGGGTGACGACGCCGTAGTCGTCGATGACCAGCGGGACGCTGTGGCTGACGCGGGGATCGGGGGTGTCGCTGCCGGTGAGGTCCAGCTCATAGGCGAGCTGGAGCGCCTCGCCCGCGTCGATCCGGAAGACGGCGTGGGGCGCGTCGCCGCGGGGCTGGAGGCGGACGACGGCGTGGGTCTGCTCGCTCACGGCGACGAGGGTGACGAGCGCGCCGGTGTCGTCCTCGACGTACACCTCTTGGCGCAGGGTGCGGCCCCGGAGGGCGCGGTGTGCCTCGCGGGACTCGGCGGGGTTGAGACCACTATGCACAGATGGCGCAGCGAGGGACGGGACGGCGTCGGTGTGCGTGAAATACTCCGCGGCGTACACCGTCGCTAGGTTGCCTTCGTTGAGCCACGCCCCGGTGTGGAACCAGGTGCGGGTGCGGATCGGCGGCTGCTGCACGACGATGGCGGGGTCGGCCAGGGCCGGGTCTTCGTGGTCGCTGGCGCGCTCGGTGTCCCACTGCTCTACCATGCCGAAGCCGCGAAACTCGCGCTCCTCGCCGTCAAAGAAGCCGTGGTGGTAGGCGTACTCGCTCACGAATCGCCAGCCGGTGATGGCGTCGAAGGACTCCATCTTGGACAGACAATGGACCGGGAACGGCAGGCGTGTGGCCCAGGGGCGACCGGCGGCGCGGTCGTTGAGGTAGAAGGCGGTGCTCGGCGTGTAGGTGAGGCGTACCTCACGGCCTAAGCCGTTGTTGCTGGTGGTGAGCAGCCAGGGTTTGCCGGTGGAGAGCAGGCGGAGCTGCTGGAGGGCCACGGCGCCGGGGCGCAGCACGGGGCCCATCCAGACGAGGCAGGCGGTGCCGTCGCCGTAGAGGTCGGCGACCTGGAGCTCCTCGGGGCGCAGGCTCACCGGGACACCCCGCACGGTCACGGCCTCAGCAAAACCGTTGCCCGACTGGTTCATCCACACCCGGCAGGCGTCGGGGCCGAGGTAGAGGAGGTCCGTGGGGCCGGTGCCGTCAATGTCGATGAGGCGCAGGCGGGCGGGGTCGAAGCGGTCGGGTTGGTCGAAACGCGGCGCGGACTTCATGCGCACCTTGGCGCCGAAGCGGCCGCGCCCCAAGGCGGGCCAATAACAGACGCTGCCGTTTCGCACGCGGACCACGTCGGGGAGGCCGTCGCCGGTCATGTCGGCGAGGTAGACCTCTGCGCCGTCGCGGGAGAACAAGAAGCGGGGGCCGTGGTCGTCGTCGGCGGGCATCGGCACACGAACGGGCGGGCCGAAGCCATCGCGGCCGAGGGAGGGGTAGAAGATGAGGGTGTCGCCTTCAGTGATGATCAGATCGGCGAAGCCGTCGCCGTCTACGTCGATGAGGCGGGCGTCGGGGCCGTCCGCGCGGTGGTTTGGCGCGTGGGGGAAGGGCCGGAAGCTGTCCCAGCCGCCATCAGCGGTGCGGGGCTGGTGGCCGGACTGTGCGGGGCGCAGGAGCACGAGGTCGAGGCGGCCGTCGCCGTCGATGTCGGTGAGACGCGCGCCGGGGTGGGCCGCGAGGGGCGGGCGAAGATCCACGAGCCGCGCGGGGGCGAAGTGGGCCGCGCCCTCGTTTCGTTTGTATCGCCAGGCGCCGTCTTGTTCGGTGAGCAGGCCGGGGAGGCCCTCGCCGTCGAGGTCGAGGAGCTGCCAGCGGCGGGGGTCGAGGCCGTTGGGGAGCTCATCGAGGCCCGTGGTGAGGCGCACAGAACAACGCGGACTCGTAGACTATTCATCCTCCTAATGTACCCTGATGTTTATCGAGCCACTGGGTCACATAAGGACGAAGTTCCTTTTCCAGCTTCTGGTCAGACCAGCCTTTCTCACCTTCAAACTCATGCCATGCCCTCATGCTTGATATCGTCTCAGAAGGGAGGCCAAATGCATTCCTCACTACGAGTATGATTTCTATGTTAAAGAGTGGAATTCCTTCGGTGTCACGACAATCCGCGATGCGCCTGAGTATGTCTGGGACAGACGCTCCCTGCGCCGCGCCAAGCTGCGCCAATTTCATAAGACGGGAATTGGTCTCATAGTCCATTCTCAGGTCCTCCTAAATCTGATGACTAGTCTGTCATATTGGGGGATCGTTGTATCGGTCTTTTCTTGGGGGATCGTTGTATCGGCCTCTACTTCCGATTTGGACTCTATTTCTATGTTGGTGAATCCGTATCTGGCAGCCTGTCCTGAGGTCCATGCACCTTTTACAGCAGTCTCAAGTTTCACGCCCAGTTTAAGTTGTTCATTCACATAGTCGAGATTGGTCCCATACTTCCAGATGCCTTGTATGCTCTTAATATGCTCTGTGCCGAAGTGATTCATTGCAATGTCGAAAAGCTGATAGCCTTTTATGGTCGAGCCTTTTGGTGCATCAACATAAAGTGTTAGCTTTCCCGCTTCGTCTAGAATTGCGTAAAGCACGTTCTCCTGCTTATCAGTCACGCCACCCACTACCTGCCCCTTAACATATAGTTCACCTGCCCTGCCACGCAAGTCACTAGGTGAGGCTATGTCGCCCAACGATCGCGTGCCGTCTTTGCTGACTCCGGTAACCTTCCAGAGACCATTCGCTTGTCTAGTCCACTCAGTTCCATCAGGTTCCTTGAAGGTCTGAAGGCCGATCACGGGATCGGTCGGTGTGCTCTCTTCGGCCTCGACGAGATAGTCGTAGAGCTTGCTCCAGCCCTTCCATGAACGCGAGAACGTGCCATCCAGAATGGGGAGTTCGTAGTTCTCGTCCGCTACAACGAGGCCCCCATATCCGACGGCGCCCAAGACACCCCCAGTTGCGATTGCTCCTCCGACCGTGAGGCCTGTCCCAGTGGCGGCTGCTCCACCAACCCCGGGTGCCGTCGGGCCTTTTGGAGTGGCCGTCGGAACTGTTGGGGGGGGCGTCGGAACTGTTGGGGGGGGCGTCGGGCCTCGGGGAGCGTGAGGTCGTCCTGCTTCGGTCCCTGTTGCATCAGACAAGCCCACCGGCCTCCCACCCACATACCCCCACCGATTCCCCCCATCCCCCAACCCAATCGGATCCGGCCTGTCCCACCGCCCCAGCCAAGGCGCGTAGTACCTCGCCGAGTGGTATTGCAGCCCCGTCTCCTCATCCCGCTCCTTGCCGGTGTAGCGATACCGCTTGCGGCTCACCTCGATCGCCGCGTCCTCGGCCCACCAGGCCGTCGTGCCGTAGGGGTGGTACTCCTCGTAGCTGATCACGCCGCCGTCGTCGTCCACCTCCAGCAGGGCCGAGCCGAGCTGATCGTCGAGCTGATACCGGAACCTCGGCGTCGGGGTGCTCACCGCGCTCCCGCCGGTCACGGTCAGCGTCTCGATCATCGCGACGCGACGCTGATCGTCCATGACGTGCAGCGTTTGACGCTCCTCTTGCAGCACACCCGAGCCGTTGCGTTTGCGCCAGACCTCGTAGCCGCCAAGATAAATCCGCTCCTCGACGACGCTGCCCTTGTCCCACACCTTCCACACACGCTCGCCCGCGGCGTCATAGGCGTACCACGAGACATTCCCCGCGTTGTCGAGCTCGGCCTTGCGGAGCTGGTCGCGGAAGTCGCGCACGAGGTTGGTGCTCACCCCCGTCTTCAGGTGCGGGAGGTACACGATGGCGCCACGGTCGTTCATGGCGTAGGTCTGACTGTGGGTGCCAGGGTCGTCGGGGTCGTCGCCGGGCAGGCTGGTGCTCAGGAGCTGGTTGTTGTCGGTCTCATAAGCGTAGCCTCGGCGCCAGAGCACCGTCCCAGCGTCGCCTTGTTGGTGTTTGACCTCCAGGATGTTCCCAGCGGCGTCGTACTCGTAGCTCTGGGTGTAGCGGCGCAGCACCCCCGAGCCGCTCTGCGGGATGGCGCCCATGGCCCCGGCGTAGTCGGCGTAGAAAGCCGTGGATTGGGTCTGGGCGTCCTTCTCCCGGCCTCGGGCGCTCACGAGGCGATAGAGCGCGTCGTAGGTGAAGGTGCGGGTGGGGCTCACCTGACTGTTGGCGAAGTAGACCGTCTCTTGGGCGTCGTCGGTGATCTCGGTGATGTTCCCCACGGCGTCGCGGGTGAAGCCGAGGTCTTGGAGCGTCGCCGCGCCGTGGCTCGATGCGGAGGAGCGTGTGGTCGTGAGGCCGGTGAGCCAGAGGCGCTCGGGGTCGTAGGTGTAGCTCGTCTGGGTGTGGTTGCCGTAGACGATCTGCTCGCGTTGGCCGCGGGCGTTGGTGGTGATGGAGGAGACGATCTCGGTGGCCGTGGTGTCGCCACGAACGAAGACCTCCACCTGAGACAGACGGCCGCCCGTGTCGTAGGTGGGGACGGTGCGGGAGCTATCGAGCCGTTTGTTCGACCACACGGTCCAGGGGCGTCGTAAGCTGGGGGACTGGCGAAGGTGTCGGCGCGTCGGTGCTCAGGCTGGCGTCGGTGCTTAGCCGAGGGGCGATGTCGGCCGAGCTGCCCTCGGACTCCAGGCCGGACCAGTCGGCCTCGGTGGTGATGTCGGCGAGAGCGTGCGGGTCTGCGCGGTGATCCGGCCCTTGAGGTCATAGGTCGGGGTGATCCGCCCGGCGGTGTCGTAGATGTGCACGGACGGCCCAGCGCGTGGTTCGTCGAGGGGAGATCGCTGAGCGCGTCGCCGAGGATGGAGAGGGCGACGAGGCGCTCGCCTGCGCCCTCATCGACGAGCAGGCCGATCGGGCGGCGCGCGGCGTCGTGGAGCGGACGGAGGCTGAGGCCGCCGGAGCGCCAAGAGCGGAAAGCGTCGGGCAGGATGCGCGCCTCTCCTCCGCTTGAGCTGGGGTGTAGCCCTCGTCGGCGGCGCCTGTGAAGAGGGCGTGGCCGAGAAGATCGTAGATGCGCGCTTGCAGGCGGTTTCCGCGGGGGTCGATCACGTCGAGGGCGTTGCCCAGGATGTCGAGCCTGATGCGCGTGGTGTGTGGTGCTGGCGTCGGGGCGCTCGACGGGCTTGTGGACGCGGCCCAAGGTGTCGAGGTGGGTGGTCGTCGGGGTGCCCTCGTGGTCGCCGCCGGGAGCTGTCCTCCTCCATCGTGGGCCTAAACGGATATTCAGGGGCCTGAGGTCCAGGTCTGCGTGTGGCCGTGGGCGAGGTGACCTGGATGTTGCGGCCCAGCGGATCGTAGTTGTGGACAGCGCAGCGCACCCCACTCCACGAGCTCCGCCTCGTCCTCGTAGGCCGAGGTGGTGAGAGAAGGGCTCGTACTTGCTTGATGACGTTGCCTTTGTTGTCGAGGATCACGCGGCCGGTGCCGATAAAGCGCGGGTCGGCGGCGCTCCAGGTGACTACACCACCGACACGGTCGGCGCGTCGCCCGGGGCAGCCTGCACCTTGGTCTGGATGATTGCCACCGCCGTCGCTGCTGAAAATTCCCAGGACTCCAACCAGTCGGTGCCGCCGTACTCTTTGAGCAGCTTGGTGTATGAACAGACGCCGGGGAGGTATGTCCATGTCGTAGTGCAGCTCAACGCCTGTCGCCTGTGCCGTCACCTCGGCGCCGGTTGCACGGACGCCGTCAGCACGCGGCCCAGGGGTCGAAGGTAGTGGACTCGGTGCCGTTGGGGTCGGTGACCGTGGTGGGCGCGAGGCGCTGGTAGTCGATGGTGGCGCTGACGACGAGGGCGCGGGATCCTCGACGGAGAGCAGCGCGAGGCCCTCGGCGTCCCAGGTGAGCGTGGAGGTGAGGCCGAAGGGCAGGGGCGCTGGGGAGGTAGAAGAGGCTCGCATTGTGGGTGAGACGGCTCGAGGGCAGCCCGAGGCGTCGCCGTCGCCGAGCAGGTTTCGACGTAGCCGGCCTCGGTGAGCAGGTGGCGTCTACTTCGGTGTGTCGAAGACGGCGGTGATCAGCTCCTCCGTCATCGCCAAGGCGTAGCGGGTGTGGGGCAAGGCGCGGACGCCGACGCTGCCGAAGGGCAAGGCGGCGCTCAGGCGTCGTTCCAGAGCGTGCGCTGGTGGCCCAAGAGGCGCTTGTGGGCCGCCGGTGCCTGTGGGCGTCTCGTCGAAGCGCCAGCCGTGGCGGCAGAAGGCCGTGTTGAGGGTGGCGGCGGTGGGCGTGAGGCGTCGTGGTCCAGGCGTTCAGGCCGGCAGGATTGCGGACTTGGTCTCGGTGGGCACGGAGCTTGGGGAGATCGTCTGTGGTGACTGGGCGCTTTGATGTAGAACAGTTGTCTCGGTGAGGACGATATGCAAGGTTGTCTGCTCGTCGTCGTGGCTGCCGCCGCGACGGGGGGTAGACCAGCGCGGTTGTGGTGACGACGCCGTAGTCGTCGATGACCAGCGGACGCTGTGGCTGACGCGGGGATCGGGGTGTCGCTGCCGGTGAGGTCCAGCTCATAGGCGAAGGAGCGCCTCGCCCGCGTCGATCCGGAAGACGGCGGGATACGTCGCCGCGGGGCTGGAGGCGGACGACGGTGTGGGTCTGTTCACTCACGGCGACGAGGGTGACGAGCGCGCCGGTGTCGTCCTCGATGTACACCTCTTTGGCGCAGGTGCAGCCTCGGAGGGCGCGGTGGGCCTCGCGGGACTCGGCGGGATTGAGACCTCACTCGGGCACAGAGGGCGCGGCGAGGACGGACGCGCGTCGGTGTGCGTGAAGTACTCAGCGGCGTACACCGTCGCGAGGTTCCCTTTCGTTGAGCCACGCTCCACCGTGAAACCGTGTGCGCGTGAGGATCGGCGGCTGCTGCACGACGATGGCGGGCCGGCCAGGCCGGGTCTTCGTGGTCGCTGGCGCGCTCGGTGTCCCAATTGCTCCACCAAACCGAAGCCGCGAAACTCGCGCTCCTCACTGTCAAAGAAGTCGTGGTGGTAGGCGTACTACTCACGAATCGCCAGCCGGTGATGGCGTCAAAAGACTCCATCTTGGACATAGTGGACCGGGAACGGCAGGCGTGTGGCCCGGTAGGGCGGGCCGGCGCACGGTCGTTGAGATAGTTCGGGGTACCGGCGTTGCGGTGAGACAAACCCCCGCCCAAGGCTTTGTTGCTTGGTGGTGAGCAGCCACGCCTCTGCTGTCGTGGAGAGCAGGCGTGGTTTCGCCGGGAGGGCGACGATGCCGGGGCGCGCAGCACGGGGCCCATCCAGATGAGGTGTGCAGGCGGTGCTGTCGCCGTAGAGATCGGCGATTTCGAGCCTCGGGGCGCAGGCTCACGGGGACACTCCCGCACGTGCTCACGGCCTCAGCGGAAGCTGTTGCCCGGACTGGCTCATCCACACGCGGCAGGCGTCGGGGCCGAGGTAGAACA
>JADKFE010000123.1 GCA_016717595.1 Deltaproteobacteria bacterium
GAAGGTCCAAAGGCCGATCACGATCGGTCGGTGTGCTCTTCGCCCCGATGAGATAGTCGCAGAGCTTGCTCCAGCCCTTCCATGAACGCGAGAACGTGCCATCCAGAATGGGGAGTTCAGGTTCGTCCGCTACAACGTGAGGCCTCCATATCCGACGGCGCCCAAGACACCCCAGCTGCGGACGTTGCTCCCTCCGACCGTGAGGCCTAGTCCCAGTGGCGGCTGCTCCACCAACTCCCGGGTGCCGTCGGGCCTTTTGAGTGGCCGTCGGAACTGTTGGGGGCGTCGGAACTGTTGGGGGCGTCGGGTCCGCTGTGGCGGGAGGTCGTCCTGCTTCTCGGTCCCTTGTTGCATCAGACAAGCCCACCGGCCTCCCCACCCACACGCGCTACCCCCCACCGATTCCCCCATCCCAACCCAATCGGATCCGGCCTGTCCCACCGCCCCAGCCAAGGCGCGTAGTACCTCGCCGAGTGGTATTGCAACGCCGTCTCCTCATCCCGCTCCTTGCCGGTGTACCGATACCGCTTGCGGCTCACCTCGATCGCCGCGTCCTCGGCCCACCAGGCCGTCGTGCCGTAGGGGTGATACTCTTCGTAGCTGATCACGCCGCCATCGTCGTCTACCTCCAGCAAGGCCGAGCCGAGCTGGTCGTCGAGCTGATACCGAAACCTCGGCGTCGGGGGTGCCCCGCGCTCCCGCCGGTCACGGTCAGCGTCTCGATCATCGCGACGCGACGCTGGTCGTCCATGACGTGCAGCGTTTGACGCCCTTGCAGCACACCCGAGCCGTTGCGTTTGCGCCAGACCTCGTAGCCGCCAAGATAAATCCGCTCCTCGACGACGCTGCCCTTGTCCCACACCTTCCACACACGCTCGCCCGCGGCGTCATAGGCGTACCACGAGACATTCCCCGCGTTGTCGAGCTCGGCCTTGCGGAGCTGGTCGCGGAAGTCGCGCACGAGGTTGGTGCTCACCCCCGTCTTCAGGTGCGGGAGGTACACGATGGCGCCACGGTCGTTCATGGCGTAGGTCTGACTGTGGGTGCCCGGGTCGTCGGGGTCGTCGCCGGGCAGGCTGGTGCTCAGGAGCTGGTTGTTGTCGGTCTCATAGGCGTAGCCTCGGCGCCAGAGCACCGTCCCCGCGTCGCCCTGTTGGTGTTTGACCTCCAGGATGTTCCCGGCGGCGTCGTACTCGTAGCTCTGGGTGTAGCGGCGCAGCACCCCCGAGCCGCTCTGGGGGATGGTGCCCATGGCCCCGGCGTAGTCGGCGTAGAAAGCCGTGGATTGGGTCTGGGCGTCCTTCTCCGGCTCCGGGCGCTCACGAGGCGATAGAGCGCGTCGTAGGTGAAGGTGCGGGTGGGGCTCACCTGACTGTTGGCGAAGCAGGCCGTCTCTTGGGCGTCGTCGGTGATCTCGGTGATGTTCCCCACGGCGTCGCGGGTGAAGCCGAGGTCTTGGAGGGTCGCCGCGCCGTGGCTCGACGCGGAGGAGCGTGTGGTCGTGAGGCCGGTGAGCCAGAGGCGCTCGGGGTCGTAGTGCGAGCTCGTCTGGGTGTGGTTGCCGTAGACGATCTGCTCGCACGTTGGCCGCGGGCGTTGGTGGTGATGGAGGAGACGATCTCGGTGGCCGTGCTGTCGCCACGAACGAAGACCTCCACCTGAGACAGACGGCCGCCTTCGTCGTAGGTCGGGACGGTGCGGGAGGTATCGGGAGCCGTTTGTTCGACCACACGGTCCAGCGCGTCGTAGGCCGTGGAGACGGCGAAGGTGTCGGCGGTGTCGGTGCTCAGGCTGGCGTCGGTGCTTAGCCAAGTGGCGATGTCGGCCAGGCTGCCTTCGGACTCCAGGCCGGACCAGTCGGCCTCGGTGGTGATGTCGGCGAGGAGCGTGCGGGTCTGCGCGGTGATCCGGCCCTTGAGGTCATACGTCAGGGTGATCCGCCCGGCGGTGTCGTAGACGTGTACGGGACGGCCCAGCGCGTGGTTCGTCGAGGGGAGATCGCTGAGCGCGTCGCCGAGGATGGAGAGGGCGACGAGGCGCTCGCCTGCGCCCTCATCGACGAGCAGGCCGATCGGGCGGCGCGCGGCGTCGTGGAGCGGACGGAGGCTGAGGCCGCCGGAGCGCCAAGAGCGGAGCGGGGTGCCGGAAGCGTCGGGCAGGATGCGCGTCTCTCCTCTGCTTGAGCTTGGAGTATAGCCCTCGTCGGCGGCGCCTGTGAAGAGGGCGTGGCCGAGAAGATCGTAGATGCGCGCTTGCAGGCGGTTTCCGCGGGGGTCGATCACGTCGAGGGCGTTGCCCAGGATGTCGAGCTCGATGCGCGTGGTGTGTGTGGTGCTGGCGTCGGGGCGCTCGACGTGCTTGTAGACGCGGCCCAAGGTGTCGAGGTGGGTGGTCGTCGGGGTGGCCTCGTGGTCGCCGGAGCGGTTGTCCTCTCATCGTGGGCCTCGACGGACCAGGGGCCGTAGGTCCAGGTCTGCGTGTGGCCGTCGGGCAGGGTGACCTGGATGTTGCGGCCCAGCGGATCGTAGTTGTGGACAGCGCATACACCCCACTCCACGAGCTCCGCCTCGTCCTCGTAGGCCGAGGTGGTGGAGAAGAAGGGCTCGTACTGCTTGATGACGTTGCCTTTGTTGTCGAGGATCACGCGGCCGGTGCCGATGAAGCGCGGGTCGGCGGCGCCCCAGGTGACTACACCACCCGACACGGTCGGCGCGTCGCCCGGGGCAGCCTGCACCTTGGTCTGGATGATGTTGCCACCGCCGTCGCTGTAGGCCCAGGACTCCAACCAGTCGGTGCCGCCGTACTCTTTGAGCAGCTTGGTGTGAACAGACGCCGGGAGTGTGTCGGTGTCGTAGTGCAGCTCAATGCTGTGCTCGCCTGTGCCGTCACCCTCGGCGCCGTTGCGCACGGACGTCGTCAGCACGCGGCCCAGGGGGTCGAAGGTGGCGCTGGACTCGGTGCCGTTGGGGTCGGTGACCGTGGTGGGCGCGAGGCGCTGGTAGTCGATGGTGGCGCTGACGACGAGGCCCGCGGGATCCTCGACGGAGAGCAGCGCGAGGCCCTCGGCGTCCCAGGTGAGCGTGGTGGTGAGGCCGAAGGGGTCTGCGGCGGCGCTGGGGAGGTAGAAGAGGCTTGCGTTGTGGGTGAGACGGCCTGAGGGGAGCCAGGCGTCGTCGTCGCTGAGCAGATCGACGTAGCCGGCCTCGGTGAGCAGGGTGGCGTCTACGTCGGTGTCGAAGACGGCGGTGATCAGCTCCTCCGTCATCGCCAAGGCGTAGCGGGTGTGGGGCAAGGCGCGCTGGCCGACGCTGCCGAAGGGCAAGGCGGCGCTCAGGGCGTCGTTCCAGTAGAGCGTGCGCTGGTGGCCCAAGAGGCGCTTGTGGGGGCCGGTGCCCGTGGGCGTCTCGTCGAAGCGCCAGGCTGTGGCGGTGGTGAAGGCCGTGTTGAGGGTGGCGGCGGTGGGGCGTGAGGCGTCTGTCCAGGCGTCTGTGTCGGTGAGGGCCCAGGACTTGGTCTCGGTGGGCACGGAGAGGCGCCAGAGGTCGTCTGTGGTGATCTGGGCGTCTTGATGTAGAACAGTCGTCTCGGTGAGGACGACATGCAGGGCTGTCTGTTCGTCGTCGTGGCCGCTGCCGCGACGGGGGTAGACCAGCGCGGCGCTGCGGGTGACGACGCCGTAGTCGTCGATGACCAGCGGGACGCTGTGGCTGACGCGGGGATCGGGGGTGTCGCTGCCGGTGAGGTCCAGCTCATAGGCGAGCTGGAGCGCCTCGCCCGCGTCGATCCGGAAGACGGCGTGGGGCGCGTCGCCGCGGGGCTGGAGGCGGACGACGGTGTGGGTCTGTTCGCTCACGGCGACGAGGGTGACGAGCGCGCCGGTGTCGTCCTCGATGTACACCTCTTGGCGCAGGGTGCGGCCTCGGAGGGCGCGGTGGGCCTCGCGGGACTCGGCGGGATTGAGACCACTCGGCACAGAGGGCGCGGCGAGGGACGGGACGGCGTCGGTGTGCGTGAAGTACTCAGCGGCGTACACCGTCGCGAGGTTCCCTTCGTTGAGCCACGCTCCAGTGTGAAACCAGGTGCGGGTGCGGATCGGCGGCTGCTGCACGACGATGGCGGGGTCGGCCAGGGCCGGGTCTTCGTGGTCGCTGGCGCGCTCGGTGTCCCACTGCTCCACCAAACCGAAGCCGCGAAACTCGCGCTCCTCGCCGTCAAAGAAGCCGTGGTGGTAGGCGTACTCACTCACGAATCGCCAGCCGGTGATGGCGTCGAAGGACTCCATCTTGGACAGACAGTGGACCGGGAACGGCAGGCGTGTGGCCCAGGGGCGCCCGGCGGCACGGTCGTTGAGATAGAACGTGGTGCTCGGCGTGTAGGTGAGACGCACCTCTCGCCCAAGGCCGTTGTTGCTGGTGGTGAGCAGCCACGGCTTGCCAGTGGAGAGCAGGCGGAGCTGCTGGAGGGCGACGGCGCCGGGGCGCAGCACGGGGCCCATCCAGACGAGGCAGGCGGTGCCGTCGCCGTAGAGATCGGCGACCTGGAGCTCCTCGGGGCGCAGGCTCACGGGGACACCCCGCACGGTCACGGCCTCAGCGAAGCCGTTGCCCGACTGGTTCATCCACACGCGGCAGGCGTCGGGGCCGAGGTAGAACAGGTCCGTGGGGCCGGTGCCGTCGATGTCGATGAGGCGCAGGCGCGCGGGGTCGAAACGGTCGGGGTGGTCGAAGCGCGGCGCGGACTTCATGCGCACCTTGGCGCCGAAGCGGCCGCGCCCCAAGGCGGGCCAATAACAGACGCTGCCGTTGCGCACGCGGACCACGTCGGGGAGGCCGTCGCCGGTCATGTCGGCGAGGTAGACCTCAGCGCCGTCGCGGGAGAACAAGAAGCGGGGGCCGAGGTCGTCGTCGGCGGGCATCGGCACACGAATGGGCGGGCCGAAGCCATCGCGGCCGAGGGAGGGGTAGAAGATGAGGGCGTCGCCCTCAGTGATGATCAGGTCGGCGAAGCCGTCGCCGTCTACGTCGATGAGGCGGGCGTCGGGGCCATCCGCAAGAGGATTGGGCGCGTGGGGGAAGGGACGGAAGCTGCCCCAGCCGCCGTCGGCGGTGCGGGGCTGGTGGCCGGACTGTGCGGGGCGCAGGAGCACGAGGTCGAGGCGACCGTCGCCGTCGAGGTCGGTGAGACGCGCGCCGGGGTGGGCCGCGAGGGGCGGACGAAGATCCACGAGCCGCGCAGGGGCGAAGTGCGCCGAGCCCTCGTTTCGTTTGTATCGCCACGCGCCGCCTTGTTCGGTGAGCAGGCCGGGGAGGCCCTCGCCGTCGAGATCGAGGAGCTGCCAGCGGCGGGGGTCGAGGCCGTTGGGCAGCTCATCGAGGCCCGTGGTGAGGCGCACGGCGCTGTCGAAGGTGGGCTCGCTGTAGGTGAAGGTGGTGGCGGGCAGGCTCGCCGTCTCATACGCGGCGCCGTCCCAGCGCCAGCCGGTGAGCTGGGCGCTGGTGAGGGTGGTCACCGTGGGGCGGGCGGCGTAGGTGAAGTTGAGCGCGCGGACCACCACGGGCACGGCGGCGCCGAGGCCGTCATCCCGCACGGTCTGAAAGCTGTGCAGCATGAGCGCGCGCTGGCAGAGGCGGTAGCAGCGCTGGTCGAAGCCGCCTCGGAAGTTGGAGAAGGGGTCTTGCCGGGCGGGCCAGGTCTCGGTGGGGGTGAGGCTGGGGTCGTCTGTGTCGTGGTCGCCATAGTCAAAGACGAGGTGGAATCGGAACTCGCCGGTGCCGCCAACGTCGGGGTTCTCGCCCATCTCGGAGTTGCCGTAGGAGACACGTTTGAGGAGCTGGTAGGCCACGCTGCGCCCGGTCTCGGCGGGGTGTGAGGCCACCCCGGCGCGGTCTTCAGCGACGTATTGGTAAGAGATCACCTCGCCGAGCTCGGTGCGCTCCTCCTCGATGAGCCACTCCAGCACCCGGCGCGTGTCGTCGGGGTCGGTCAGGCGGGCTTGGTCGCTGCGGCCATACACCCGCTGCACGTTGGCGCGGCTGATGGTGCGCCACCACACCCGATGGTCTGTGTCACGTCGCCAGCGCTCGATCAAGGCGAAGCCGCCCTCGATCCGGGGTCGGAAGCGCTGGACGGTGTAGGTGTCGCCGTCCCATGTGGCGGAGCGGGTGACGGGCACCCACTCCCCGCCGCTCTCGACCAGCATGGGCACCAGGTCTTCAGCGTCGGAGAGGATGACGACGTCGGCGTTGGGGCCGACGTCGAGGTAACGGGGCAGGCCCCGGGAGGTCTTACGGCGCACAGACGGCAGGTTGAGCTGCCAGCCGAGGCCGAAGGGCCCGTTGCCCGCGCCGGAGTCGTAGCCCAGGCCCAAGGAGGGGGTGAGCCCGCCCCGGCCCGGCGTGAACGGCAAGGGCAAGGCGAGGCCCGCCGAGCCGGTCACGGGGTTGGCGCTGACCTTCTCGCCGATGCCCGAGATCGCGCCGCCGCCCTTGGGGAGCGACACAGACGGCGCGCTCATTCGGAAGCCCTCGGGCAGCCGCCCGTCGGCCCCCAGGCCGGGAGCGGGATCGCGGCCTAAGGTGCCAGGACGAGGCGGGGGCTTGCTGGACGGGGACTTGGGATCCATACGCGCTCCGAGCGGACAAATGAGGGCGGCGAGGTGCGGGGTTGGGGGGGGCGGCTCAGGTCACCGTGAGCTCCAACACCACGATCAGGTCCTCGAGCGTGGCGGCTGTCGCGCCAGTGAGGGTGACGACGAGCTCGTCGGGCCAAACGACTGCGGTTGCCGTGATCGTGCCCAAGACGTGGGTGGTGCCAGAAGTCGCCCAAACCACCGTGGGATCCGCGGTTCCGAACGCCACACCATCCAACGTGGCTACTACGGTCCCCGGGCTGGCGCCGACGGCGACGATGTGGACCTTGCCGATGGTGATCGTATCCGTTGGGAACGCATACGGCTTCCGCAGCGCGCCGAAGCGGAACGTGACCTCGTCAGACGTTTCGCTCTGGGCGAGATGCCAAGCGTCGGGCTCGTCACGCTTCGCGCTGAGGCCGACCACGTAGCTGGAGCTTGTGCTCGTCTCCGCGGACGTGAAGCCGCCCAAGAACCCAGCGAGGTTGATGGTGCGTGTATCGCCCTCTCGCGCGGTGTAGCGCAGATGCACGGTGACGTCGCTCACGCTGGACCAGTCGATCTGCGGGTGGGTGCGGTTGCAGAACTCCAGCTTCCACGACGAGATCGCGCCGCGCCGCTCAAACGGCAGGTAACGGGCGTCGCGGGGGTCCGCCGAGAAGAGGCCCGCGTCCTCCACGGCCGCGCTGGTGACGATGGCCGGGGTGTCGGTGAGGCCGTCTGAGGGCGGATCCTCGGTGGGCGGGTCGCTCTCGCGGCGCAGCTTGGCGCCGGTCAGGGTGAGCTTCATGTTGACCTGGCCGTAAGGACCGGCGACGCAGGCCACGCTCAGCGCCACGCTGCTGATGCGGCGCAGGAGGTGGTTCGGGCAGTCGAGGTCAAACAGCACCTCGGGCAGCTCAAACAGACACTCTCCGGTCTCCCGCAGGATCGCCAAGGCGAGGGGGTCGAGCCGCGCCAAGGAGATGTGTTTGGTCAGCTCCAGCTCACGCACGTCGTGCTGGAGGTAGGCCATGTCCATACGCTCCAGATCGGCGGCGAGGCGCTCCCCGGCGAGCAGGCCCTTGCGGGTGCCGTCCCAGTGGGTGGACTGGAGGTGACGGTCGCTGCGGCCCAGCTCGTAGTTGTAGCTGGCCTCGGCCTTACGCGCCGCGTCGAGGGCGAGCTGCCAGCACTGGAGGTGCAGCGTCGAGAGCTGGTTCGCCATCCAGTTGTAGAGCTCGTGGTTGGTGAACTTCGACTGCATCCAGGACCAGATCTCGGCGGAGTGGCGGATCTGGAGCTCGTGGTTCCGAAGCTCGCGGCGGGCGATGTCGACGCGGATCTCGGCGCCGAGAATCTGTTTTTCGAGGGCGTCGAGCTCGAGCTCGGCGCTCTTGTGTTGTTGGGTCCACTCCTGCTCACGGCGTTTGTAGGAGGCGGACGTCGAGAGGAAGCTTGCGGTGCCGCGTGCGATCGTTGATAAGGCGCCGAAGGACGCAGCGAGGCCGCCCAAGCTGCGCGAGGCTTGCTCGCCGCCGACGGTTACGCCAGGGCACACCCCCGCCGTGACATCGGGGACCGCGCCTAGTGTACTTGAGGTGCCGCTCAGGGTGCCAAAGAGCATCGTGAGTCCGTCAGCGACGGCGTTCAGCCCCAGCGCGATCGTCTCTTTGGGGAGCCAGCCCTTGTCGATCAACCCACTGTAGTAGTTCTTCCGCTGCGTCACCACCGCCTTGCTCTTGCGCAAGGACTCGAGGCCCTGCTCCGCCTCCTCGATCTGGCGCTCACGCACGGCCTTGACCGCGTCGAGCATCGCCGCCTCCTGCCGCTGGCGCAGGAGCGCGAGGGCCTCGGCGTCACGCTTCTCAAGGGCCGAGAGGAGTGCCTGGCCGTGGGCGCGCACGGATCCCGCGAGGGACATCGCGCGGCCCAAGAGCACGCTGAACCGGTGCGTCGGGGTGGTCTGGGCGGCGGTGAGGGCGCTCGTGAGGTCTACGCCAGCGGCGGCCGCGCGTACCAACATCGCCGGGTCGATGGGCGGCTGGAACAGCGGCAGGGTGCGGGCGACGCCGTTGATGTTCAGGCCGTTGCGGATCTTGAACAGTCGATCGTCGAGGGTGTCCCAGGCCGAGCGCAGGCGCTCATTGAACGGGATGCAGAAGTACGGTGAGAGCGTCGGCGGCGCGACACGGGAGCCCGCGCCCTCGTCCGCGCTCGCGCCGCTCATGGTGAAGCTCGCGTTCTCCAGGGCCACCAAGGGGTTTGAGAAGGCGTCGAGGTCGTCGCGCAGATCGTTGAAGCTCTTGGCCTCGGGGCGCTCTATGTCCTCTAGCAGCTCGGGCGGATCTCCGAGCACACCCCGGGCGAACACGTAGAGCTGGGTGGCCTCGTTGAGCGTCTCTAGGCTGTCTTGGGTGAACAGGCTGTCGCCCCAGGCGATGAGCGTGTCGATGTAGCGCATCACGATGGCGCGGGGGTAGGTGCCCGGGCGCAGACGGGCGAGGAGGTGCGGGTTGAAGGGATCTTGGCGCCACGCGGCCACGGAGCGCTCGAAGCTCGCGGCGGCCTCTGTGTCCCCATCGGCCCCGGTGAAGCTCACCCAGTCCGTGACCGGCGCGCTCGCGGGCTCCAGGAAGGGCTTGACCTTCCACCAACTCGCCTTCGTGATCGCCGACTCATAGCCAGAGGCGGTGGTGCGGGTGCGGGGGTCAAACATGACGTGGTACCAGGCGATGGCGTCGGCGTATCGGCCGGCGTCGGCGAGCTGGTTCGCCACGTAGAACGGGAGGTGGAAGAACAGCTCCCAGTTGTAGGGGCCATAGGCGCTACCCAGGGCGAAGTCGATGTCCTCGACGGGGTAGTCGGGGTGGACGTTGTCCGTTGGGTCGAAGTCATCGAAATCGAAGCTGGTCTGCGCCGACTGCCGGAACAGGTCGCCCGCCTCGCCGTCGGGATCGGGATCGAGCAGGGCGAGGGTGCCGTCGCGCCGCACTTCGGTGATGAACCGACACACGAAGGGGTGGTAGAACGGCGTGAATTTGTAGGTGGTGGCGCGCCCGGTGAGCGCGGCGCCCGGCGATGACACGGACATGGTGCTGGAGACGTCTTGAACGACCTGGAGAGCCTCGTCTTGCGAGACGTAGCGCGTACGCGGCAGCAGCGCCGCGAGGCTCGCCGAGGCGCCGTCGTCCAGCGGGACAATGTCGGTGCCGCCAGCGTCTCCGATCCCGGGGTGAGTGCCACGTCGGAACGAGCCCAGACCTGCGATCGGCGGTGTTGTGCTGTCGGTCGTTGTGACGTCCTCTGTGACGCGCTCGACGAAGAACACCCGCTCGGCCTGGGTGACGAAGAAGGGCGTCTGGCTCACGAAATGCAGGTGGTGTGAGGGCAAGACCGCGACGAGATCCGACATGGTGTCGAGCAGCGGGACGATAATCTTCTCGGCGTTAGAATACTCGCCTGTGTCTTCAGAGACGTCAGCGACGTACACCAGCAGCGTCGTGGAGGATGAGCCCACCGTCGCGCCGGACACGCTGTTGCTGTAGCCAGGGCCTGACCATAGGGTGGGAGCGAGGCCGGTCTCCGGGATCTCGCTGCGCCGAACCACTGTGGACAAGTCCAGCTCCATCGTGCACGGGTTGAGGGTAAAATTACCGATGGGCCACAGGGCGTTCGGGGCGCGGGAGGACGCTTGCTCGACCGCGCCGTAGATGTGCACGATCAGCCCTCCGTCCTTTGCTGGGAGACGAACGATAGCGCGTCTGGCTCGCGTGCTCCAAACCGAGCTTGTGGAGCGTGCTCGACCCCAACGGAAGCGCCTCACTGCTCACCACCTTCGGCGACCACTTGCCATCCCGAAGCTCCGACATGGCGAGACGAATCTCCCACCACTGGCTCGGATCGGCGTTCTCTTCGCCCGACTGCCCATCCGAGAACTCCGCCCAGAACAAGAGCAGGCGGCGGTTGTACACGACGGGCACGAGGTGATCCCCCATGATCCCGGCCTTCACCTCCTCCCAGGGGCTCCAGATCTGGTGCTCGTCGCGGGTGCGTATCCAGTACCGCGCGGGCTCGCCCCGGGTGCGGGCGAAGACGTGCAGGCGCTCGGACGCCCCTTCGCCCTCAGAGATCGTCTCTGTGGTGAACGCGAGCACCTTGAGGCTGCCCACGGTGAGCAGGCGGTCGAGGTAGTCCAGAACACCCTGCTCGACCAGATCTTCGTTCAGGTCCCCTTGGCCGAGCTGCTGCTCCAGCTCCTTAAAGAACGGCGTCTTGTCGTCGCGCAGCTCGGGCTCGATCCAGTTCTCGGGGTAGAGGAACACCTTTCGCGCGGCCTCCCACACCCGATAGGTGCGCATCCAGTCCCACTCCAGGCGGTCCTCGTCGTTGAACCACTGGCCCAGGTTCTCGTCGTTCTCGTCGCGCTCCAGGCCAAACAGAGCCCGGTGAACGAAGAGCTGCACAGAGAGGGTGGCCTGCACGACGCGGCTGGTGAGCATCTCGGGGTTGGCGCTCACGTCGATGAGCAGATCCTGATACAGATCGTCAGCGCGGGTGTAGCGCCCGGGATCCTGGGCGATGAGGTGGGAGACGAGGGCGTCGCGGCAGCGTTTGCGCAGGGCGTCGCGCAGGGGACGCGCCACGGTGAGCCAGGCGTTGGCGTCTGCGACCCGGGCGCGGGCAGCGGCCACGACCTCACGGCCAAGCTCGGGCGTGAAGACCGCGAGGCTCCCGGCGACGGCCCAGGCGCGGGCGGCGGGCACGGTCACGCCCACGGCGCGCACGAGCTTCACCCGCTCGATGAGCCCCTCTAAGGTCTCGGGGGAGCTCACCGCGCCGTCCTCAAGCGCGTCGTCCCACAGCGTCTCGTCCCAGCCCGTGCGCGGCGAGGTTGGCGGCGCTGAAGCCGTCCGCGATCAGCTCGGCGAAGGTGGGCGCGCTGCCGGGCAAGGAGGCCCGCTGGCGGAACAGCCGCACGAGGCCCAAGAGCGCCGCAGCGCTGTCGTCGGCGAGGGCGGAGGCCGCCGCGCCGCTGAGCGTCATCGGGTCGAGGAGCGTCCAGCTCGCCGCGATGAGGGCGCGCAACTCCCGGCGCTCGTCCGCGTCGGCGTCAACACGCCCGATGAGCGTGACGGCCTTGGTGAGACCCTCTATGATCGTGTACTCGTGGGGATAGGCCGCCCGGGTGAGGTCGTCCCAGCCCGTTGGCACGACCGTCTGATCCTCTGTGTCGGGTCCAAGCGCAGGCCACAAGAGCCGCGCCAAGATCCCGTCGTTCAGGCTCACCGCGGCACGCGCGAAGGGGCCGATCTCGATGGTGATGGCGGCGGCGAGGGTCCCGGGGGCGTTCTCGGCGAGCACGACGTTTGTGGAGGTGGTGGTGTTCTCGACGGTGGCGCCGCTGGGGAAGACCACGGCCGTCCCCATCGGGAGCACGACGCGCAGGTAAAGATCGTCACCGTCTCGGCGGGCGGGGGTGTCGGCGTCGAAGGTCACCGCCGTCGCGTCCACGAGCATGAGGCCGCTCGCCGCCGCGATCGTCGTCTCGATCGTCATTGTGGCGGGTTCAGTTGTCTCCACGTCGGCGGTCAGCTCGATGGACGCCGTGGTGAGGGTGGTGCGGGGCACATCCTCCTGGTCCACCGAGCCCGCCGCGGTCATAAACAGCGGGTAGGTCCCCGACGTGGTCTCGTCGGCGTTGGGGGCGCTGACGGTCATCCCCTCGGCGAGCTCGCGGAGCAAGGCACGATCGACGCCGAGCCCAGCAGCGAGCTGCTGCTCTAAGGCGTCTCGGGCGCTTGTGCCCTCTGGGGTTGAGAAGGTGACGTCGCGCAGGCGTCCCAGGAGCTGCTGGAGCGCGGTGTCGGTGGGGGCTACACGCTCCTGGGCCTCGTGGCGGAGCAGGTAGTCGAGGAGATCTACCGTCCAGCCCGCCTCACCCAACATCTGCGCGTCATCCAAGAAGCCATGAAGCACGGTGAGCGCGGTGAAGGGCCCGGCGGAGCTGGACGAGGGCGCGAGGTCCAACAGGCGGGCGAGGCGCAGGGCCTCGGCGGGGCGGACGGACAGGGCGCGCCCAAGCGACGTCCAGCGCGTGAGGAGCGCGAGGCTGTCGAGGTTGAGGCTGTTCGCCGCGGCCGGGTCCAGCACGTCGAGTTCATTGAGCAAGCTGAGGACCTGGTTGAGATCCGAGGTGCTGAGCCCCAGCACCGCGGCGATCTTCGCGACGTGATCGTTCACGATGCCGCCGGTGATCGCTGGCGTCTCCAGGCTGGTGATCGTGAACGGGAAACCCGAGGCGGCCTGCTCTTGGAGGGAGAACAGCGCGGGGTTGAGGAAGGTCCGCGCGTAGAGCGAGGGCCGCTGGGGCTCCGCCGTCTCGCGGTCTTCACGCACATCGAGGCTGCCGAACCAGAGCGCGGCCTCAACGGGATCGAGCGCGGCGCGCCCGGCGAGGTGGTGGATCCCGGCGAGGGTGACGAGCGTGTCGCCGTCCCAGGCGCTCGTGTCTTCGACGC
>JADKFE010000124.1 GCA_016717595.1 Deltaproteobacteria bacterium
GAACGCCGGCTGACGCGCGAGGTTGGAGCCGGAGATCGGCCGGGTCTGGATGCCCCGAGACTCCAGGTGCGCCATCACCGCCCGGCGGTCAACGCCCTCGTCGAGCAGGATCGGGAAGGCCATCGAGGCGTGGCGCTCCCCCGGCCGCTCGGGCAGGGTGTTCACCCCGGGGAGCCCCGCGAGGGCCTCACAGAAGAGCCGATGGCTCTCGCGGCGGCGGTCGAGCCAGGCCGGGAGGCGCTGGAGCTGCCGCAGACCAAAGGCCGCCGCCAGCTCCGTGGGCCGCAGGTTGTAGCCCGCGGTGACGAACAAGAAGCGGGGGTCGATGCTGTCGTGGGCCTTCTCTAAGGCCGCCCGGTCGCCGCGCTCCCGCACCCAGCCGTGCGCGCGTAACGAGCGCGAGAGGTCGGCGAGGCCGGGGTCGTTGAGCACGACGATCCCGCCCTCAATCGTCGTGATGTGGTGGCTGAAGAAGAACGAGAAGGTGCCCATCACCCCCTGCGCCCCACCCTTCGCCCGCCCCGCTCGGCCCCGGGGGCGGCGCAGGCGTCCTCGACCACGGTGAGCCCCAGGGCCTCCAAGCCCGCCACGTCGCCGGGCTGGCCCATGAGGTGAACGAGCAGGGCGGCCTTGGTGCGCGGCGTCATCGCCGCTTTGGCCTTGGCCACGTCCAGGCAGAGGGTGTCGGGCTCCACATCGACCATCACCGGCACGAGGCCGACCTGGGCGATGGGGAACAGCGACGTAGACCAGGCCACGGCGGGCACGAGCACCTCGTCGCCGGGCTGAAGCTGACCGGCGGCGACCAAGGCGGCCAGGGCGATGAGGTTCGCCGAGCTTCCTGAGTTCACCATCACCGCGTGCTCAGCGCCACAGTACGCCGCCCACGCCGCCTCAAACCGCCGCACCTCAGCGCCCATGGTCACATAGGTGCTGAGCATACAGTTGAGCGCGGCGATCACCTCATCCGCGCCATAGGGCATCACCTGGAGCGGCATGCCCAGGCTGGCATCGTGGGTCTCCTCAGGGAGGCCCTGCAGCTCCTCACGGATGAGGGCGGCGATTCTCTCGCGGCGGTCCATCGCCAGGGCCTCCTTGGTCTAGTCGCGGAGCGGTCTTGCGTTGTGAAGCTCGCTGAACAGCACCTTGAGGTGATCCTTGCCCACAGGCCAAGACAGCGCCTTCGAGGCCCCGCCGATGCGTTGGCCCTCATTCGTCGCTAACTCAGCGATGGGCCAGCGGCGGGCCATGCTCCGGATGCTGATCTGGTACTCGATGGGGAACCGTTTCACCGAGGTGTCCAGCGCCAGCAGATCCGCCCGGCGCAGCGCCCGGAAGCCGTTGATCGTGTCGGTCACCCAGGGCCCCTCGTTGAACAAGAGGTTCGCCAAGGCCGTGAGCCCCTGGTTGGCCCAGCTTCGGGGGCGAAACGGCGAGACGTCCTCCTCGTTCACCGCGCCCCGGGCGAAGCGCGAGGCGATGGCGAGGCGGGCGCCGCCGATGAGCAGGTCATCCAGGCGCTCGATGTCGTCGGGATCTTCGTTGCCGTCGGGGCTGTAGAAGATCAGGCGCTCGGCGTGGCAGCCCTCGGCGGCCACACGGAAGGCCACGCCGCGGCCGGGGATGGTCTGGTCGAGGATCGGCACGCCGCGGGCGGCCAAAAACTCGCGGGTGCCGTCTTTGGAGCCGCCGTCCACGGCGACGAGCTCGCGAAAACGATCTCGGGGGATGCGGTCCCACAAGGCGTTGAGGCCCTGGACCTCGTTCAGCGTGAGCAGCACGATGGCCGCGTCGCGGATCATGGTGACCCCAAGAGCTTGTTCTCGATGAGATGTTGGGCGACCAGCTCCGCGATGAGCCCGTTGCCCTCGGCGTTCGCGTGGCCCTTGTCTTGGGGGAAGAACAGGGCGCGGCCTCGGGCGGCCTCAGCGATGGCCTCGGACGGGTCGAAGTGGGCGATGCCCGCGCTCTGCGCCTCCAGCCGGAGCACGCGGCGGTGGGTCTCGGTGTAGCCGACCACCTCCAAGGGGTAGCCGAAGTGCATCGCCCGGCCCCCGACCTCCTCGATGAGCCCCCGCAGCGCGCGCAGGTTCATCAGGTAGTCCGGCGGCGCCACACGAAACTCACCCTCGTCCCCGCCCGCCTCACGCTCTTTGGCGCGCACGGCCACCTTGCCCGTGGCCACCTTCACGCCGAGGTAAAGCCTGGACTGCCAGAGGATCGACTGCTTGAGGAAGCTCTGCTCCCCGGTGAGGATCGCCTGGCTGAGGTCGGAGTACGCCGCTTTGCGGGCGTCTTGCACGATGTAGCCGATGAGCACAAGATCGGGCTTGTAGCGGTGCAGAAGCTCACGCCACAGCCAGAGCCCCTGAAAGCTCGTGTAGCCCGGCTGCCCGGCGTTGATCACCTCGACCTGCTGGCCCTTGGCCTGCAAGATCGCCTCTAAGCGCGCGGGGTAGCTCTCGTCGTCGGCCACGCCCCAGCCGAAGGTGGTGGAGCAGCCCAAGGTCATCACCCGGAACACGCCCGGGGTGCGCGCGGCCTCATGCAGCGGCGCGCGGAGCCCATCGGCGTTCGTCGTGAGCGGGAAGCTGACGCCGAGCTCCTTGTGGAGCGTCGGCTCGGCGCGCAGGTTCGGGTCGGTCTTCCAGTAGATCTCCTTGTGCGCGAAGCGCGCTTGGGGATCAACGGTGGGCCAGCCCACGGCGAGCAGCGCGATCTCGGCGCCCGCCATGAACAGCAGGACGCTCAACAGCGAGAACAGGAGCTTTCTACCGGTGCTCAGATGAACCTCCCTGGCGGCCTGCCACGGGCGGAGCTGAGTTTACCAGACTTGTGCGCGGCGCGTGGCCCGAGCGGCTTTAGATCACTCCGCCCCGGGCGGGGAGATCGTGATGCCGGTGTGGTCCTCTAAGCCGCCGGACTTGTACCAGGTGTTGTCGTACCAGGTGTTGTCGTTGATCGAGATCGACAAGGTGCCGTGGCGGGGCGCGGTGTAGGTGGTGGTGACCCCGATGGGGAAGATCTCCTCCACGCCGTCCTCCGTCACAAAACGACCGATGAGCATGCCCGGAACGCAGCCCTCTTTGGTGCAGGGGTAGTCCGACGGGGGCACCGCCCCGGCCTGGCCGGTGACGTTCATCCAGTCGCCGCCCTGAACGATGCGATAGCGGTCGGCCTGGGTGGCGACGATCTCCGCGGTGTTCCCGGCGCACAAGGGCACCGAGAGCTGCCAGCCGCCGACGATCTCCAGGTAGTCGAAGAGCGTGTAGGTGAAGGGCACCAGGCACTCTCCGGCGGTGAGCTTGTCGGGCAAGGCCCGAAGCCAGGCCGACCACTCGTCCAGAGGCGCGCCGGCGCCCATGACCTGCTTACACAGCTCGAGGTTTTTGCGGGACACGGCCTCGATCTGCTCGGGGCGGCCCAGCAGCACCGTCTCGACGTCATCCGCGAGGGACGAGACGAACTCGACGCCGTCTTGGCGCTGGCCACGCCACTGGGTGAGCTGCTCCTCAAGCGCCTTCTGCCGCGCCATCTTGCGGGCCGAGATGCCGCCGGTGCTCTCCAGCTCGTCAAAGTCGGGCGGGAAATAACACTGGCCCTTCCAGCCTTCTTCAGCGTGCCAGCCCACGGGCGGCGGGGCAGGAGCGACCTCCTTCTTGGGGCCACACGCGGTGAGCATCAGCAGAGGGAGGAGGGAGCGGGTCATGGAGGGCTCCTGGCCGGGAGGACGTTGTGGGTGAATCGCAGAGACACGAACAGGGGGTGCAGGAGCTTATCCTGATCACCCCCTGAACGGGCGCCGAAGCAGACCAGCTCAGCTGATCGCGAGGAAGCCGAAACCGAAGGTGAAGAGCACCAGGGTCTCGATGAAGACCAGACCGATGAGCATCGGGGTCTGGATCTTGTCAGCGGCCTGGGGGTTCCGGGCGATGCCCTCCAGCGCGGCGGCGGTGGCGCGGCCCTGAGCGAGACCACAGCCGATGGCGGCGAGGCCGACGGACAGACCGGCGCTCATGCCGATGCCACCGAGCTTACCAGCGCCGGCGGCGTCCTGGGCGAAGGCGGGGTTGGAGACCAGGAAGAGGGCCACCGCGGTCAACGCGACGGTCATCAGCTTGGAGTTCATGGGGCTCTCCTGGGGAGGCGTGGCCCCCGCGAGGGGGCTTGAGGGTGAGGGGGACAGCGAGACGAGAGGGACAAACGAGAGATTGAGGCGACCGCGATCAGTGCGCGTGGGCGTGATCGTGATCGTGACCATGATCGTCGGCGTGGGCGTCGCCATGATCGGCGTGGGCGACGGACAAGGCGATGTAGATCGTGGTCAGGAGCGTGAAGACGAAGGCCTGCACCATCGAGACGAACATGCCCAGGCCGACGAAGCCCGCGGGCACGAGCAGGGGCACGAGGTCGCTGGAGACGCCGAGGAGCAGGTGGTCGGCGAACATGTTGATGTACAGGCGCACCGAGAGGGTCACCGGGCGCAGCACCAACGAGAGGACCTCAACGGGGAAGATGAGGATCGCCAGGGCGGGCATCGGGCCAGCGAGGTGCTTGATGTAGTTGAAGCCGTTCTCTTTGAGCCCGGCGTAGTTGAACACCAAGAACACGACCAGGGCCATCGCGAAGTTGTTCGAGATGGAGGAGGTCGGCGGCAAGAACCCGGGGATCACGCCCAAGAAGTTCGAGAAGAAGACGTAGAGGAAGATCCCGCCGAGGAGCGGGAAATACTTCATCGTGAGATCGCGGCGGCCGATGATGTTCTCGCAGAAGTTGAACAGGCCGCTGATCAAGATCTCCATGAGGTTCCGCGCGCCGAGGTTCTCGGCGGGGATGTACTGCTCGATCCCACCCTTGGCCCGGGCGGCGTTGAGCCCCGAGCGCGCGGCCAAGGCGATCACCGTCAAGATGACGAAGACCGTCCAGGCCGCGGGGATGACGTGCGCGTTGGCGAGCTCACCGTGGGCGTGGCCGGGCAGCGTCTCCAGCGCGTGCAGGACCTCGCCGTGCTCGACACCAGGGATGAGGAAGAACCAGGAGAAGTGGTACATCAGGCCTCCTGCGCCTCGACGACGGGCCGAACCAGACCGAGGGCGCCATGCGCCGCGACGGAGACCACCACCACGAGCACACCGCTCATCACCGGCAAGGGCTCAAAGGCCCCGAGCAACACCACGAGGCCGAGGCCCGCGGCGAGGCTCTTGATCGGCAGCATCAACGCGACGCCGCCGAGCTGGCCTGTGACGAAGCGCCGCACGATCACCGACATGAAGAAGAGGTGAACGAGGGAGAAGATCGCGCCGGAGAGGACGCCAACGCCCCAGGCCACGCCGCCGAGCACAAACGCCCCCACCGTCATGATGACGGCGGTGATGACGCTGTCTCGCGAGAGCGAGGAGGGGGTCAACATCGTCAGATCCAGTGGGCCGAGGCGGCTCTCGGCGGTGTGACGAGCGGGGCCGCCCAAGGGTGGGTCAGCCGGATTTGGGGCTGCCCTCATAGCACGAGCCCCTCTGGAGCGTCAAACGACGCAGGCCGCGGGAATCACGCGGAGACGCTGGCGTCGATGGCCCCGGCGATCCCGGCGGCGAGGGTGTCAAGGTCGTGCTCGGTCAGCGTCGCGGGCAAGAACGCCGCCTCGTATTGGCTGCAAGGAAGGTAGATCCCCCGATCGAGGCAGGCGCGGTGGAAGCGGCCGAAGCGGGGGAGGTCACAGCGCGCGACCTCATCAAAACGCCAGGGGGCCACGGGGCTGAAGTAGATCGTGATCATCGAGCCCACGCGGTGCATCGACAGGCCGGCCTTGGCGACGATGGGGGTGAGCCGCGCCTCCAACCCGGCGGACAGGGCCTCCAGGCGCTCATAGAAGCCCGGCGCGCGCAGGAGCTCCAAGGTCTTGCGCCCGGCGGCGACGGCCAGGGGGTTCCCGGAGAGCGTGCCCGCCTGGTAGACCGGGCCCACGGGGCTCAGGCGCTGCATGATGTCCCGACGCCCGCCGAAGGCCGCCAGCGGCAGGCCGCCGCCGACGATCTTGCCCAGGCAGGTGAGGTCGGGGCGCACGCCATAAAACTCCTGGGCGCCGCCATAGGCCAGGCGGAAGCCCGTCATCACCTCGTCGAAGATCAACAAGGCGCCGTACTGGTCACACAGGGCGCGCAGGCCCTCCAGGTAGCCGGGCTGGGGCGGGATGCAGCCCATGTTCCCGGCGACGGGCTCGACCAAGATCGCCGCGACGGGGGTGGCCTGGAGGTGGCGCTCGACGGCGGGCAGGTCGTTGTACGGCGCGGTGAGGGTGGCCGGGGCGATGATGCCCGGGGAGCCGGGCTGGGCGAAGGTGGCGACGCCCGAGCCCGCGGCGACGAGCACGCTGTCATGGGCGCCGTGGTAACAGCCGTCGAGCTTGAGGATGGCGTCGCGGCCGGTGAAGCCCCGGGCGAGGCGCAGGGCGTGCATCGTCGCCTCGGTGCCTGAAGAGCACAGGCGCACCTGCTCGACGCTGGGCACGGCGTCCACGATGTCCTGGGCGAAGCGCAGCTCGGCTTCAGTGGGCGCGCCGTAGCTCGTGCCCCGGGTGGCGGCCTCTTGAATCACCGCCACCACCTCGGGGTGCGCGTGGCCGACGATCATCGGGCCCCAGGAGCCGATGAGGTCGATGTAGCGGTTGCCGTCGGCGTCGATCAGCGTGTGGCCCTCGGCGGACTGAACGAAGACGGGGTCGCCGACGACGGCCTTAAACGCGCGCACCGGGGAGTTGACGCCGCCGGGGATGACGCGCTGGCTGTCGTGGAAGAGCTGGCTTGAGCGGTTCATGGGGGATCTCCGTTTGGGTGGCCCCATTAACCCGGCTCAGGCAGAGATCTTGCGGTAGAGCGCGTGGCGCAGCGCTGGGTGCTGCAGATGGGCGATGGCCTGGAGGAATCCTGGCGGGAACGGCGCGCGCAGGGCCTTCCGCACGGCGGGGTCGCCCAGGCGGCGCTCGTCACACAGGGCGTCCCGGCTCCAGCCCGCCCAGGCCGCGAGCTGCAACATCGGCACCTTCGCCGCCCGGGTGTCGGGCTCTTGACCCGTCGCCGCGCGCCAGGCCTCCTCCACCAGCGCCCAGGTCTCGGCCCGCATCGCCGGGGCCAAGGCCAGGGGCTCAAGGTCAAAGGGCAGGTGGAACGAGCCCGAGAGGCGCAGGTGTTTGTCGGGGGTGGCCGCCCGGCGCAGGGGCCCGGCGTCGAAGAAGGGCAGCTCACGCAGGCCCATGGCGTCCCAGAGGGAGCAGTCGCTGCGGGAGAGGGGGTCGAGGCCCTCGGAGGGGCCGTGCAGGTTCGCCGCGCGGTCCACGAGCACGGCGTCGGAGTCGGGAAACACGCTGCGTGGCGTCGAGCGGAAGCTCACCGGGCTGTTGCGGGCGCGGCGCCAGCTCCCATAGGCGCTGAGGCTGGTGCGGCTCCACTCGCTGATCTCGTCCTCAGGCCCCTCGACGAGGAGCTGGGCGCGCTCGGCGGGCAGAGAGAAGGCCAAGACCCGCACCCCCTGGGCCGCGCCGCGGCGGGCCATGTGGCGCAGGAGCCACATTCGGTCGCCGTCGTCACGGAAGAGGGGTCGGGCGCAGTCGCGGGTGAAGAAGAGCTGGAACCTCGGCATTCAGACGAGCCTTCGGCGGGCCTGCGCTCAGTCGCAGGCGCCCCACATGCCGAGCCCCTCGGCGCGGGCGGCGTCTTCGTCCGCTTGGAAGTCCTTCTTGAAGTCGTTGTTGTCGTCGAAGGGGTAGGCCCAGGCGTAGCCCTGGCGCACCATGACGCGGTTCACGAAGCCGGTCTCGCCGATGTCTTTGTGCGCATACGCCAAGGTGCGGTCGTAGCTGTCGGTGCACTGGTTGCCGAAGGTCAACCACACCAGGTCCCCTGCATCATGTCTTGAAGGTAGCCGCCGGACTCGCTGGAGTAACACTCGGCCGGGTCGCCGTTGTGGGAGAGCTCCGGGGCGTCGATGCCGATGAGGCGCACCTTAAAGTCGGCGCCGCCGGCTTGGGGATCGACCCAGGCGGTGTCGCCGTCGATCACCGTCTCGACCCGCACCAAGGCGGGCTCGGCGCAGGGGTTGCCCTCGGCGGGGAGCTGGGACAGGTCGAGGGCGCGCACCCGCTCATCGTCGAGCTCTTGGGGGTCGGGGGCCTCGGTCTCCTGGGGGTCGCTGTCAGCTTTGGAGTCGTCTGTGGGGGCGTCGCCGCCGCCGATGCAGCCGAGGGTCACCAGGAGAAACAAGGTCATCTGCGGATCCCTTCTCGGCGCTCCAAGGCGCGGGCGAGGCGACGGCCGAGCGTTGGGTCTTCACCCGTGCTGAGGCTGTCTACCAGCGCCGCGGCTTCTAGATCGCCGAGGTCTTGTAGGCACATCGTCAAGCCTAACGCGGCGACCTTTCGTTCGCTGGGGCTGGCCTCGGGATCGGAGTGAACGGCGACGAAGAGGCTGCGCGCCCCGGCATAATCAGCGACGGTGAGCTTGAGCCGGGCCTGGAGCAGGCGGGTGGCGCGAAGGAGCGTGGGCTCCTCAGCGGCGCGCTCGGCGGCGACGCGGGCGGCTTCGAGCTCGTCAGCGCGCTCGTGGGCCTCGGCGGCGAGCAGCCACAGGCGCCCGGTCAGCTCGGGATCTTCGCTCAGCCGGGCGGCTTCAGCGAAGGTGGTGGCGGCCCGGCCCGGCGAGCGCAGCTCTGAAGCCAAGAGCGCGGCGAGGCGCTCCCGGGCGTCTTGTGCGCTCGGGTGCTCGGGGTGCTCCCGCAGGAGCCGGTTGAGCAGGCGCACGCCGCGGTGGGCGTTGTCCCCTTCAGCGGCGGCGAGGAGCGCCCCGCGCAGGAGCGCCTCGGCCTGGTCCTCTTCCCAAGGGCTGAAGCTCGCCACCCGCTCATAGGCGCCTAAGGCGGCTTTGGTCTGACCGCGGGCGGCGAGGCCGTCGGCCTGGTCCAAGGCCCACGGCGACCAGGGCCCCAGAGTGAGGGCCGCGGTGAGCGCCGGGAGCCCAAAGGCGAGGCCTAGGGCCCGCGCGAGGGCCTTTGGGCCCAGGAGCAGGGTGAAGAGCTTCATCTCGACCTCGTGTGCCGGGTCACGAGGGAGTGTACACCAGATCGACGGCGCCGGGGATCAGACCTCGGCCTCAGGCTCGGCGTCGGGATCGGCCTCCACCTCGGAGGGCTCGGAGGGCTCCAGAGGCTCACCGGGGATCTCAGCGGCCTCGACCTCGGCCTCGGGCTCCTCTTCAGCGAGCCGGGCGACGGACGCGATGCGCTCGTCGTCGCTCACCCGCATGATGCTCACGCCCTTCGTGTTGCGGCCGACGATGCGGACCTCGCTGACGTGGGTCTTGATGACGCGGCCGGTGTTCGTGATCACCATGAGCAGGTCTTGTTCACCGACGATCACCGCGCCCACGACCTTGCCGTTGCGCTCATCGGTGAGGATGTCGATGAGGCCCTTGCCGCCGCGGCTCTGGGCGATCTTCTCGCCGTCGCGCTCACGCAGGTACTCCACGAGCGGCGTACGTTTGCCGTTGCCCTTCTCGGTGACCGTCAAGAGCATCTCCGGGCGCGTCGGGGGCGAGCACGAGCAGGGTGACGACCTCATCGCCCTCGTCAAGCTCGATGCCCTTCACGCCGCGGGCGACGCGGCCCATGTGCCGCACCTCCTCACCCTCAAACCGGATGGCCATGCCCCCGGCGGTGAGCAGCAGGACGTGATCGTCGGGCTGGGAGCGCACGACCTTGAGCAGCTCGTCGCCTTCAGCGCAGTCATAGGCCCGCAGGCCGCCGGAGCGTAGGTTGCGGAACTCGCTGAGCTTCGTGCGTTTGACGAGGCCCTTCCGCGAGCAGAAGAGCAGGTCACCCTCCTCGTCTAGCAGGTCACGAATGGGCAGCACGGCGGCGATGCTGTCTTGGGGCTCAAGCTGAACGAGGTTCACGATGGGCTTGCCGCGCCCGTCACGACCGGCCTCGGGGATGGTGTACACCGGCAGCTTGAACACGAGGCCGTGGGTGGTGAACACGAGCAGATCAGCGTGGGTGTTGGCGATGAACAGCTCGGAGACGCTGTCCTCTTCCCGGGTGCGCATGCCCTTCTTGCCGAAGCCGCCGCGGGTCTGGGCGTTGTACAGCGAGGACGAGCTGCGCTTGATCCAGCCGTTCACCGAGAGCGTGACGACCTGCTCCTCTTCAGGGACCAGATCGAGGATGTTGAGGTCGCTGCGGGCGTTGATGATCTCGGTGCGGCGGGCGTCGCCGAAGGTGTCACGCACCTCGATGAGCTCGTCGCGGATCACCTGCATGAGCAGGGCCTCAGACGCCAAGATGGCCTCCAGGCGCTCGATGATGCCCATCAGCTCGGCGTACTCGTCCTCTAGCTTCGTGCGCTCCAGGCCGGTGAGGCGGCGGAGCTGCATGTCGAGGATCGCCCGGGCCTGCACCTCCGAGAAGTCGAAGCGGGCGATGAGCTGGTCGCGGGCCTCATCTGTCGTCTGGGACGCGCGGATGAGCGTGATGATCTCGTCGATGACGTCCAGGGCCTTGATGAAGCCCTCGACCAGATGCGCGCGCTCCCGGGCCTTGCGCAGCTCAAAGCGGCAGCGGCGGGTGGTGACGTCGCGGCGGTGAGAGACGTACTGGGTCAACATCTCCCGCAGGGTCAACACCCGGGGCTGGTTGTTGACGATGGCCAGCAGGATGACGCCGAAGGTGCTCTGCAGATCCGTGTGTTTGTAGAGCTGGTTGAGCACGATGTCGGTGAAGGCGTCACGCTTGAGCTCGATCACGACGCGGCGGCCGGTGCGGTCGGTCTCGTCACGAATGGCCGAGATGCCCTCGATGCGCTTCTCTTTGACGAGATCGGCCACCTGCTCCATGACGCGGTTGGCGCCGACCTGGAACGGCAGCTCGTCCACGACGATGGACTGGCGGTCGTTGCCGAGCTCCTCGATGTGGGTGCGGGCGCGCACGATGACGCGGCCGCGGCCGGTGAGGTAAGCGTCGCGGATGCCCTCGCGGCCGTGGATGATGCCCCCCGTGGGGAAGTCGGGCCCGAGGATGTGCTCCATGAGCTGCTCGCTCTCAAACGACGGGTCGTCGATGAGCGCGACGGTGGCGTTGACCACCTCAGCCAGGTTGTGCGGCGGGATCTTCGTCGCCATGCCCACGGCGATGCCTTCCGAGCCGTTCACCAAGAGGTTCGGGAAACGGGTGGGCAGGACGTCGGGCTCCTGGGTGGTGCCGTCGAAGTTGGGGGAGAAGGTGACCGTCTCCTTCTCGATGTCGCGCAGGAGCTCTTCAGTGAGCTTGCGCATGCGGCACTCGGTGTAGCGATAGGCCGCCGCCGAGTCGCCGTCGGGGGAGCCGAAGTTGCCTTGGCCGTCCACCAGGGGGTAGCGCATGTTCCAGGGCTGGGCGAGGCGCACCAAGGCGTCGTAGACGGCGGAGTCGCCATGGGGGTGGTACTTCTTGAGCACCTCACCGATGACACCGGCGCACTTCGTGTATTTGCGGCTGGCGAGCATGCCCTCGCTGTGCATGGCGTAGAGGATGCGGCGGTGCACGGGCTTGAGGCCGTCACGGACGTCGGGGAGCGCGCGCCCGATGATCACCGACATCGAGTAGTCGAGGTACGAGGTGCGCATCTCGTCTTCGATGTTGATCGGCAGGACGAGGCGGGCGTAGTCTTGGGTGGACATCGAGAGAGGCTCCAGCGCGGCGCGGGCCGCGAGCAGACCCTTCCCCATAACCCACCCGACGCCCCGGCGCAGCCCCGGCTTGACCTGCGCCGTCGTCGTGCGCAGCTTTGGCGCCACGGAGGTCAGAATGAGCGAGCCCAGCGTCCCCACCCGCCCCGTCGCCGTCGAGGAGGCTGAAGAGGTGGTCGCCCCGCCGCCTCCCGCCGCAGAGGGGGACGACCCCGCAGGCGGCGCGCCGCCTCCGCCCAAGAACGACTACGAGCGCCAGGCGCGCGAGCTCTTTGAGCGTTTCCG
Organism: Deltaproteobacteria bacterium; assembly: GCA_016717595.1. Lineage (GTDB taxonomy): Bacteria > Myxococcota_A > UBA796 > UBA796 > CAJQPC01 > JADKFE01. The sequence continues at coordinate 11,991 of JADKFE010000124.1, forward strand.
CCTCGACATCGACCCCGAGAAGGTCGATGAGACCGTGCGTGAGCTGGGCGAGCGGGTGCGCTCCTTGGTGGACCAAGGCCGCTACACCAAGGTGCGGGTGCTCTACAAGGGCAAACCCCTGGCCCCCGACATCCCCATGGGCCTGTTCTTGGCGGGAGAGGTCGCGTCGTTCTGGTGGGCGGGCCCCCTGCGCGCCGTGGTGATGAACCTCGGCGTGAAGTCCTTCGTGGAGGTCGTGCTCGTTCACGAGGCCGACGGCGTCGTGCGCCAAGGGGTTGAGCTGTTCATGAACGGCGAGGTCGAGGACGCCGAGGCCCGCTATCGTGAGGCCCTGCGCATGAAGCCCGGCGACACGGCGGCGCTGTACAACTTGGGCGTGCTCCTGCGGGTGACCGGGCGGAAGGACGAGGCGCTGAAGGCGCTGCAGCAGGCGGCGAAGGATGAGGCGCATCCCGATGGCGCGCGGGCGAGGGAGACGTTGGGGCGGATGCAGAAGTAGGGGGCCCTCATCGAGCGTGCGGCCCGAAGTCATCAGGGAGCGGCTCGGGCTCCACATAGAAGCGGGCCTTGTACTGCTCGACGGTGGTGGGGTGGAAGAGCTCGAGGGTGACCACCGTCTCGGAGGAGACTGTCCACGCGATACCGGCGCTGGCGTTGACGTGGAGGCTGTTGGCCCCGTAAGCGCGCGACTGTAGGGTGGCTTCGGGTGGAAACCGCGCCGCGAGCTCTTCGGGCTTGAACCTCGCCAAGGTCTTCATCGGCGCCGACGTAGATGAGGACGACCTGCTCGCCATCGAGGTAGAACAGCGCTGGGCAATAGCTGGGCACGCTGATGAGGTCGAGTCCCCTCTGTGTGCCCGAAGCCAACCCCTGCCTGATGGAGGATTCGGTGGACGTCAGGCGGCGCAACAGCTCCCTTCGGCTGATGTCTCGCCACGCCATCCACTCGGCGAGGAGCTCCTGGGTGGGCACCTCGGCGTAGTTGCCGGGGGCGGTGGTGTAAGTGTTGTCCGGGTTTGAGCAGGCGAGGACGACGAGGGGCAAGAGGCTGATCATTGTGCACACTCACGGTCGGACCAGCTCATCACGAGCGCGTCGATCCAGGCGTATCGTTCAGGGCAGCGGGTGCGTAGGGTGAGGGGATCCATAAAGTAGAACATCACGGACTCCGAGAGATCTTCGTGCGCGTCCTTCTGGCCATAGCGGCTCGGTGGGGCCTCGGCGCCTAGTGCGCCCGATCTCTCGTAGTCTCTCTTCCAATACGGCATCGACGCCACAAAGTCCGGCACATCATGCTCAAGGAGCGCGTGGGCAAGCTCATGCACCACGGTGCCCTCAAGCTGGCGCATGTTGTCGCCGAGCTGGCGGTCGTACTCCTCTCCGGCCTCGAAGAGCGTGACGTTGTCGGCGTCGCCAAAGAACTCACCGAACGTGCGGTCCCCCGCTCGTCCGTCGATGGACCGTTCGCTGATCGACAACCCCAGCTTGCTCAGCGTCGTCAAGCCCTGGTCTTCCCCCGCCGCCGTGCTCAGCTCCCGCTTGGCCCCCAACAACGGCGCGAAGTGAACGAAGGCGCGCTCAATGGCGACGAGCTCTTTGTACTCCCACTCGGTCGTCTGAACCTTGAGCAGCTCCTCCATAAACACGTCATCGTAGGCCGCCCAAAGCGCCTTAACCCCCAACTCCGAGTCCACGCTCACCCCGTAGGTCTCTCGCAGGTCGTGCAAGATCCACTGCGCGTGCTGGGCCTCGGCTTTGTTGTGAACGGCGACCTGCTCCCCGGCGATGGTGATCACCACGCAGCCCTCGACCGGGTCCTCGTCCATCCACTCCACCTCAGGGCTGTACTCGACGCTGAGCGCCGCTTGTTCACGCTCGGCGAAGGTGGACTCGGTCACCACCTGCACCCCCTCGGCGCTCTGGGGCAGGGGGCCGATGAAGCGGTCGGGGTAGACCTCAAAGGTGCCGAACTCGGTGACCCGGCGCTCACCGCCAGAGGCCGGGGTTTGGCCGCCCGCGGCGTGTTCGGCGGGGGGCGCGTCGACGTCGATCACCGGCAGGGTGAGCAGCTCACCGATGAGGAGCTGGTCGGCGCCGCGACCTCGGGCGGCGTTGGTGCGCTGGATCTCCTCCCACCACGCGCCGTTGCCGTAGGTGGCCTGGGCGATGCCCCAGAGCGTGTCGCCGGGCTGGACGGTGAAGGTTCCGCCGCCCAGCTCCTTCTTCATCGAGTCGTCCGCGTCGAGGCAGACCTCTGGGGCCTGGGTGTTGGCGGCGTACAGCTTTGACATGGTGGACCTCCCCTGACGTTCATCTGGCCTCGACCTAACGAGGGCACCCTAAGGCGTCAAGGATGTCGTCGTACAAGGAACAATAGACCATTGGTCTAGACCAACAGTCTATTTTTCGGGGCCTCCATGAATGGCGCCATGGCCTCCGCCGTCGCCTCGGCCCCTGCGCCGCTCATTCTTCTCGGTGTACACTTGGGTGAGGAGCCGTCATGTTGGTCCTCTTGAGCCTCGTTCTTGGCTGTGACACACGCTGCCCCACCTTTGACGAGCTAGAGGTGCGGCTGCCCGACGACGGCGAGTCGCCCACGGTGCCTGAGCGCGCTGAGCTGGCGATCAGCAACTTTCGGAGCTGGACCACCCTCGACGGCGTGTGTGTGGACACCCTAGGAGTCGGGTTCAACCAGACGGAGTGGGAGCACAGAGCCTGGCTCAATGACGGTCGGGATCAGCTCCGAATCTCCCCAACCACCCGAGCGGACCAGGTGTATGGCGCCACGATGCACGGCCTCTGCCACGCGGCGGACGAGGCCCTGGGCGGGCTGAGCGAGACGCGCCCGGACCTCTTCGATCACCCGATCCCCGGCTCCCGCTTGACCCGACAGGAGCGGATGCGAGAGAACTTCGCCAACGCCTGCGCCCGGGGCCCCGGCGGGGACAGCGGCGCCGACGTCGATGGCTCCTGTGACCCAACCCTCGCCTACCGCCAGAAGCGGTTCTTGTTGGAGACGGTGTTTGACGCCGTCGAGGACGTGGACACCTTGCCGCTCTTGCCGTTTGTGCTGGGGGAGGAGGTGCCGTTGAGGCTCCCCGAGGGCCTGCGTCGGTTTGAGCTGAGGGCCGAGCCCCGTGGCGTCTTGGTCACCGCCTGGCTGGAGGAGCGCTGGGTCTTACAGACCTACAGCCCCATCACCGGCGAGAGGGTTCACGAGCTCGTGCTGGAGGAGGCCGCCTTGGAGGCCGTCTGGTGGGAGCTCGCGCTGACGACGGGGGAGCGCACGGTGCTCGTGCGCACAGCGACGCTCCCCGAGGCCAACCCCGCGGACCCGGAGATGAGCGCCTGGGAGCTCGGCCAGGACGGCACCTTGACCCGCCTCGGCGCCTCGGAGCGCATCTCTTCGTTCGCCACCGTCGGCGTCGTCGAGCCCCGGGGGCTCTGGGAGGGCAGCGGCGACAACCAGCTCTTCGACCTCAACACCGGCGAGGTGCTCGGCACGGCCTCTTCACTGCTCGGCGTGACCGGCTCGGTCTTCGGCGCGGTTGGAGCGAACCTGCGTGTGTACACCGAGGACGGCTCCACCCTGATCGTCGGCCAAGACGGCACGATCCATCTCACCGTTCCGCCGTACCCGGTCAGGGGCAGCTTTGAGAACCGGATCTCCGCGAGCAGCGACGGATACCTGCTGCAATCCTTTTACCTCGACGATCGTGGGAGCAGCGTCATCGGCCTCGACGCGGACGGCGTCGTCTCCACCTTGGCCACAGGCTGCGGGGCGTCGTTGCCGCCTGGAGGCTCGATCGAGACGGTGTTTGAGGTGGACGGCGCGCCGTTTGTGCTCGCGCGGCACGAGAGCTGGTCGGAGGTCAGCGTCTACCCCCTCCTGCCGATGCCGTAGAGCACGGTAGACCGTCGGTCTACTCCACCAGATCCCCGGAGATTCACTGATCTGTGCGACATCTTCCGACCCCACACGGAGCACAGAAGACAAACAACGATCGAGGCCTGTCGCCCCCGCGTTGATCCGAGCGCAGCAGGGCGTCCCGTCGTGCCCTGCGGCGGCGTCGAGGGCTCGTCAACGAGGGGCGCTCGCCGCCAGCAGGAGGCCACGATCTCTGCACGACGACCCCAGCGATGATCCATCGCAGCCTCTCTCAAGTTGGCGGGAAGGCGCCGCGCCGAGCCCTTGACGTCGCGCTGAGAGTGGTGCATCTTGCTCCTCAACGGAAGGAGTGTGTATGCGTAGACTGCTCGTTGTAGCCTCTCTTGTCTCCCTGCTCGTGGGCTGTGGGGGCGTCTCCAACTCCAAAGATGCGCCCTTTGAGATCGGCCGCCTCGTCGGGCAGCTCTTCACGGTGGATCCCGACGTAGAGTCCCGCTCGCGTGAGGCGGTGCTGGTGCTCTCGGACGCGGAGCTGGGCTGCGCGACGCTCACGGACAACCTCTACACCTCCCTCGACGCGGCCGTTGGAGACGGCAGAGGCCTGCTCTTCCTGATGGAGCATTATGCCAGCGACGAGGGCACGGGCCTCGACTGGTCGGGGCTCTGGATGAGCGGCTATGGGTACAGTGAGTCCAACGGGACCGAGCGCTCGTTGCGGGCGATGAGCTTCGCCGATGGCTTCGTCTACATCGACTACGGCTCCTACTACGGCTTTGGCGAGACCACCTGGCTTCAGATCGACACCGCCAACGACACGGAGATCGCCGGCGACTTCAACACCGCGAACTGGAATGGGTCGTTCAGCGCCGAGTACTGCGGCTCGTGGACCATCCCGCCGCGAGACACTCAAGACACGGACTTCTGGGATAGCTGGTAGAAGCCCTTGTCTACACCGCGTGTCGTGGCGCTGGGGGCGTGGCTCCTGGCGCTGCTGATGACCTTTGGGGTCACCTGGTGGGCTGAGTCTACGCTGGCCACGCCCGGCGAGCGTCTGCTCGATGGGCTGGTGCTCGCCGCGCCGCAGCTCCTCTTGGGCGTCCTGTTGATCCGCGCGCGGCCGTGGGCGCAGGGGCTCGTGGGCCTTGGGCTCACCCTCGGCTGGGTCTTTGTGTGGGCGCGGCACGAGGCCCCGGCTCGGGGGTCGGGTGAGACGCCGGGGGCGCGCCCGGACATCGTGCTCATCACCCTAGACACCTTCCGCGCCGATCACCTCGGCGTCGTCGGCGGCCCCGTGCCTACGCCCGCGCTGGACGGCTTGGCCGCCTCCGGGGCGCTCTTTCGGAACGCCGTCACGACGGCGCCGCTCACCGCCCCCGCCCACGCCTCGATGTTCACCGGGCGAACCTCCACCGAGCACGGCCTGCGCTCAAACGGTCAGCGGGTGGCGGCGCCGACGGTGATCCCCCAGCTTCAGGCCGCCGGGTGGCGCACCGGGGCCTTCTTGTCGAGCCGCGTGCTCGATCGGCAGACGGGGCTCTGTGTCGGGTTTGAGCGCTGTGAGGACCGCTGGGGGTTCATCGGGCGCCTGAGCTGGCTGGGGCTGGCCGAGGCCGCCCTGGGGCAAGGCGCCGTGGAGCGGCGCGGGGATGAGGTCGTCGCCCGGGCGCTGGACTGGCTCTCAAGAACCTCGGGCCCCAAGCTCGCTTGGATTCACCTCTACGACGCCCACGGCCCTTACCTGCCCCCGCCGATGTGGCGCCCAGACAAAGAGGCGATGAGGGAGGCGTCGCGCCAGTTCTTCGCCTTGGGCCGCAGCGAAGGCAGCGTCGGTGACTGGGCGGACGACCTCGACCGGCGCCACGTCGCCTCCCAGCGCCTTCTGTACGGCGCCGAGGTGCGCTGGGTGGATGAGCTCGTGGGGCGGGTGCTTCGGGGAATCCCTCCTGAGACCATCGTCATCGTCGCCGGAGACCACGGCGAGAGCCTCGGCGAGCACGAGCACTACTTCAACCATGGCGGAAACCTCATGGAGCCCTCGATGCGGGTGCCGATGCTGCTCCGCTGGCCAGGCGCCGTGCCGCCAGGGAGCGTCTCCGACGCCTTGGTCTCTGTGCAGGATGTCGCGGGCACTCTGCTCGCCGCCGCGGGTGTCCCGACCTCCCTCCCCGACCTGCTCGACGCCCGCGAGACGGTCGAGCAGTACGCCTCGGGGCAGCAGGGGCGCACCACGCACGGGCCCGCCTCGGGCGCGGTGCGGCGCGGCGACACGAAGGTGGTGTCGGACGCCCAAGGGGCGGTCACCTGGTACGATCTGCGCGCCGACCCCGGCGAGCTGAGCCCGCTGCCCCTGCCGCCGGGCTGGGAGGGAGACGCCGTGGCCGCGCGGGCGCTGGCCGAGCGGCCCGCCCCGGAGCTCGACGAGCGGGTCCGACGACAGCTCCGCGCCTTGGGTTACGAAGGCGAATAAAGCGCCGGTGACCCCCTCCTGAGACACACGACGGATGCGCTCGGGTGTACACTCAGGCGAGGAGGCGCCATGTTTGTTCTCTTGACCCTCGTTCTCGGCTGCGACGCCCGCTGCCCCAGCTTTGAGGAGCTCGAGGTGCGGATCCGTGAGGACGGTGAGTCCCCCTCGGCCCGTGAGCGCGCCGAGCAGGCGATCGCCAACTTTCGGAGCTGGACCACCCTCGACGGCGTGTGTGTAGACAGCGTGCGTGTCGGGGTGAACCAGACGGAGTGGGAGCACCCGGCTTGGCTCAACGACGGTCGAGATCAGCTCCGAATCTCCCCAACCACCCAAGAGGAGCACGTCTACGGCGCCACGCTGCACGGGCTCTGCCACGCGGCGGATGAGGCCTTGGGCGGGGTCAGCGAGGCGAACGCGGCGCTCTTTGAGGCGCCGATCCCCGGCTTGGTCTTGGGGCGGCGAGAGACGATTCAGGAGAACTTCGCCCGATACTGCGCAATGGGCCCCTTCGCCGACCACGGCGATGACCTCGACGAGTCCTGCGCGCCGACCCTCGGCTTCGCCCAGAAGCGGGTCTTGCTGGAGACGGTGTTTGACGCCGTGGACGACCTTCACAGCGCGTCGGCCCTGCTGCCGCTTGTGCTGGGGGAGGCCTCACCGCTCCAGCGCCCTGAGGGCCTCACCAACGTCGTGAGCGCCATCGTGCCGACGGATCAAGGGCTCCTCTTGGCGGCCGTGAGCGACGGGCGCTGGGTGGCCCAGACGTATCGCCCCCTCGACGGGGCCCTGCTCCACGAGCTCCCGCTGGAGGAGGTCGGTGAGGACGCGGTGTGGTGGGAGGTCGTCACGACGACCGGGGAGCGGAGGGTGCTCGTGCGCACCTTCATCCCGAGCAGCACCGACCCTGAAGACCAGGCCATGAGCGCCTGGGAGCTCGGTGAGGACGGCGCGCTCACCCTCCTCGGCGCCTCGGAGCACACAGCCTCCCACGCCACGACCGGGGTGGTGGAGCCGCGCGGCGTCTGGATTGGCGATGAGGACAGCGTGCTCGTGGACCTCCACACGAACGAGGTGCTCGGCGCCGCGTCGTCGCTCCTGGGCGTGCGCGGCGCGGTGAGGGGCGTCGTCGGGGCCGACCTGCGGGTCGTCGCCGAGGACGGCACCACCACCGTCGTTGGCCTTGATGGCGCGGTGCGGCTCACCTTGCCCCCGCTTGACGGCTGGGCTGAGGTCACCGATCGGGTCGCGGCCCGCAGCGGGCAGCGCGTGATCCACGCCCAGAGCGTCGATGGAGGTGTCCTCGCCTTGGTCGGCGTCGGGCCCAATGGTGACGCCTCGGTCTTGGCCTCGGGCTGCGGGGAGCGTGCCCCCGCCGTGGCGACGGCCGTGGCCTTTGAGGTCGACGGCGCCCCGATGCTGCTCGCGCGGCATCCGAGCTGGACCGAGATGAGCGTCTATCCGCTGTTGGCGATCCCCTAAATCTACGTTTTGCAAGGTAGACCATCGGTCTAGACCGCCAGTCTACTCCACGACGGGCACCCGCCGCTCCCCAAGCGCGTCCCGGGCCGCCCGACCCACGAGGCCGTCCTTCTTGGCGAGGCGGCTCAAGCTCTCCCACGCGCCGAGCGCCTCCAGCACACCGACGGCGTTCACGCCGGGCTCCTCGATGGCCCCGGCGGCGAGGCGCTCCAGGGCCGGGGCCACGGCGGGGCCGAGCTTCCACAAAGCGCCCATCGCCGGGAGATGAAAGCCGCCCAGGGCCGAGCCGTGGAGGTTGCCCAAGTAGGCGATCAGGGTGGGCGCGGCGTTGAGGTCGCCGAGCTCACCCAAGGCCCAGAGCAGGTGAACCCGCACCGGGAACTGCACGCCGAGGCCGGCGCCGGGTCGGCCCTCAAAGTCCAAGGCCTCGACCTCCAGGGCCTTGAGCAGGGTGGGCGCCAGGGTGGGCAGGCCGAGGCGCCCCAAGGCCACGGCGGAGAGGCGGCGCCAGGCAAAACCTCGGCCTGGGTCGACGTCCACACGCTCAAGCTGCTGGATGAGCAGGGGCGCGAGGCGGGGGTCGCCGTGCAGGCCCATGGCGATGATCACGCTGTTGCTGCCCCGGCGCCCGGCGCTGTGCTGGGCCTCATAGAGCAGGGGGAGGTCCTCGGGGTGGCCCAAGGCGCCCAGGTCTTCAAGGGCCTGGCGACCCTCGCCGCTGTGAACGTCGCGCTGCACCTCGGCGAGCAGGCGGGCGCGCAGCGCGGCGGCGGTGGGCGGCGGGCCCCAGGGCGGCGGGTGGCTCATCCACTCGGGGTTGAGCAGGCGCAGAAGCTCGCGGGTGAGGTTGTCGGGGCCGAACCCGGCGGCGGACTCGGGCTCTCGGGCGCCTCGGGCCGTGCGTACGCTGAGCTGGGCGGGGGCGAGGGCCAAGCTCAGCGCCGTCTCCGCGTCTCCGCCGCAGCGGGCCCAGGCGGCGGCCAAGGCGAGGCGCGGCGTCACCATCCGCTCGCGGCGAAGGGCGTCGAGGAGCGCCGGAGCGTGGCGCGCGCGACCGTCTTGGCCCAGGCCCATCGCCGCCGCCTTGCGCACCCCCGGCGCCGGGTCACGAAGGGCCTCCACCAGCGCCGCGGCGGCCTCGGCCTCGGGTCGGCCCACCAAGGCCCGCGCCGCGCGGGCACGAAGCGGCGCGTCGCCTCGGCGCAGCGCCCGGCCCAGCCCAGGGCCATCCAGAGTCTCGGGGCTGCCGAGGATCAGCTCGCGTAGGGTCTTCACTGGCGCTCCATACCCGCCGCGCGGAGAGGATTCCACAGAGCGCTCCACAGCTCTGTCCACAGGCTGGGGAAGATCAAGGCAATTTTGAGTAAGTCGCGTATGGGTTTGGGACCGTAAACGGCGCCTTCGCGCGGCGATCCACAAGGATCCACCGATCGAAAACGGGCCTTCAAAGCAGGCTTCGATCGGGCGAGATCCGCTTGTCCACAGCTCACCCCCAGGCCGCGGGACAGGTCAAGAGCAGGCGATGATCGCCGCGTTTCATTGGATCTTGACCTTGACCGATGGGCGCGGAGGCAGGTAGAAGTGGCCCCTCGCTCCGTCGAGCGCGGCGCCGGGGTGCTCCCCCGGACGGGTCCAGGTCGTTCCCCTGGTTTTGTGTGGTCAACTCGCTGATCGGAACGCGCTCTCCGCCGACACCCTCGCCGCCCTCGTGGGCCTCGTCCTCCTCAAGCTGCTCTCTGACTCTCCTCCCCCTCGACCGCTGCCTTGGCCGCGGTCGCCACAGAGGCCCCCGCCGGGCCGAGGCGCCAGACCTCGGCCCTCCTGGCTCCACCAGGGACGCGCTTTATGGCCCCGCTCACCCCTCGGCGCGGTGGGTCCGGCGGGCGTTCCGACCGGATGGGGTGGATGAGGCCCAAACCCTCATCCACCCCTTTTCAGTCAGCGAACGAGCAGCTCCGCGATGTGCGCGCCGCCGGCCGGGGCGGGCTGGCAGCCGTTCGTGGTGTCACCCCAGCAGTAGGTCGTGCCCACGGCGTAGTACCAGTTGCTGAGCGGGCTCATCGTGCCGTCGAGCAAGGAGTAGGTGCTGACGTTGCTCCTCTGGAGCCCCGCCGACCAGCCGTTGTTCGTGTAGGGGATGCTGATCGCCCGGTAGCCCGTGGGGATGGCCCCGGCGGTGTCGGTGACGGGGTTGGACGTCTGGGCCCACTGCATCGCGAGGGTGTAGGTGGTGTGGCCCGGCCAACGCATCAAGAACTCGAGCTCGCCGCCGCGGCGGTAGTCCTCGAGGTCGTTGAGGATGGCGTAGCGGTAGTTCTCGGGGTCGGTGCGGTTCTTCTCGAACTCGCCCACGGCGAAGAAGCCGCCGAGCTTGCTGTCTTGGTAATACACCCGGGTCCAGCCGCCGCCGTCGGTGGTCTGGTCGCAGTAGACGTCGTGGGGGTCGTCGCCGGCGCCGTAGCCGTCGGGGTCGACGGTGTACACGCCGTCGGTGGTGTAGCCGTCGGCGAGGATGTCGAGGCAGGTGGCGCCCACCGCGCAGCCTGAGCCGGGCTCGGGCAGGATCGCCGCGTCGGCGTCGTCGCAGTCGTTGCCGCCGCAGGTCACATCCGAGTAGCCGTCGCCGTCGCCGTCGTTGTCGACGTCGCCGTCGCAGTCGTAGTCGTTGCCGTCGCAGCCCTCGGTGGCGCCGGGGTAAAACGCCACGTCGGTGTCGTCGCAGTCGTCGCCATCGGCGACGTAGATCGCCGACGGCGCCGTGCAGTCGGTCACCGAGCCCGAGGAGCGGCCGAAGCCGTCGCCGTCGAAGTCGAGGTACCAGGTCGAGGTCACGCCCTCGTCGGTGGAGCCGTCGCAGTCGTTGTCGGCGTCGTCACAGACCTCCTTGGCGCCGGTCCAGGCCAGGGGCTCCTTGTCGTCGCAGTCGCCGGAGTTGGTGGTGTAGCCATCGGGCAGGGCGCAGGCGTCCTGCTTGCGGCTGGGGTTGCCGTAGCCGTCCTCGTCGGCGTCGAGGTAGTACGTCGTGGTGAGGCCCTCGTCGGTGTCGCCGTCGCAGTTGTTGTCGACCTCGTCGCAGACCTCGGTGGCGCCGGTCCAGGCGAGCTCTTCGGTGTCGTCGCAGTCGCCGGAGTTGTCGGTGTAGCCGTCGGGCGCGGCGCAGGCGTCCTGCTTGCGGCTGGGGTTGCCGTAGCCGTCCTCGTCGGAGTCGAGGTAGTACGTGCTCGTCACGCCCTCGTCGGTGTCGCCGTCGCAGTTGTTGTCGACCTCGTCGCAGACCTCGGTGGCGCCGTCCCAGGCCAAGGCCTCTTTGTCGTCGCAGTCGCCGTCGTTCTCGACGGTGCCCGCGGGCTGCTCACAGCTCGCCTTGCCCGTGGCGGGGTCGCCGTAGCCGTCGCTGTCGCGGTCGCTGTACCAGGTGGCGGCGTCGCTGGGGTTGTCGTCTACGGCGCCGTCGCAGTCGTTGTCCAAGGAGTCGCAGAGCTCCGTGGCGCCGGGGTTCATGGCGGGCTCGGCGTCGTCACAGTCGCCGGAGAGGGCGGCGTACCCTTCAGGCGCGTCGCAGGACTCCAGCGAGAAGTCGGCGTCGCCGTAGGCGTCGGCGTCGGCGTCTTGGTACCAGGTCTCGGCGTCTACGGCGCCGACGTCGGCCTCGCCGTTGCAGTCGTTGTCGATGTCGTCGCAGATCTCCGTGGCCGAGGGGTTCACGGCCCGGGCGGAGTCGTCGCACTCCTCACAGGCCGCGAAGCCGTCGCCGTCGCCGTCGGTGAGGCCGCTGGAGCCGTCGCAGTTGTAGTCCGTGGGGTCGAGGCAGTCGTCCTCGGTGGCGCCGGGGTAGATCGCCGCGTCGCCGTCGTCGCAGTCCTCTTCAGTGGCCTCGGTGTAGCCCTCGGGGGCGGTGCAGGCCTCGACGGTGTACGCGGAGACGCCGAATCCGTCGCCGTCGCCGTCGGCGTAGAAGGTGCTGAGCGCGCCCTCGTCTACGGCGCCGTCGCAGTTGTTGTCGAGCTCATCGCAGAGCTCTTCTGCGTCGGGGTTCACCGCGGCGTCGTTGTCGTCGCAGTCGTCCTCGCCGGAGAAGCCGTCGCCGTCTTCATCGACGACCACGGGGGCGGTGTCGACGGTGTCGACGACGGCGTCTTTGTCGTCAGAGCGGCAGCCAAACGCGAGCAGGGTGAGCAGCAAGGGGCTGAGGCGAAGGGGGGAAAGGGTCATAGGCGCTCCATCCTTGGAGTCAGGGGTGTCTAGGGACATTAGCCCAAGATCTCACCTGATTTCGCCCAATTTCAGCCGAGGGGCCTCAGCGGCTCGCCAAACCCAGGCGATCTTGCAGCGCGGCGGCGTAGCGGCGGCTCATGGCGAGGGGCTCCCGCACCCCTTTGAGGCGCACCTCCCAGGCGTCGCCTTGGCCACGGGCGACCTGCTCGGCGGCGGCGATGAGCGCGATGGTCGAGCGGTGGATCCGGGCGTAGTCCTCAGGAAGCCGCGCCTCCCAGCCCTTGAGCGGGGTGGTGGACAACAACGACGTGCCGTCGAAGAGGTGCAGCTCGGAGTAGTCGTCGGCGGCGGTGATCCAGCCGATGTCCCGCACCCGAAAGAAGCGCACGCCGTTGTGAACGGGCAGGCAGAGGAGCTGATCGAGGCGCAGGCGGCCGTCGGAGTCCCCACGCTCGGCGCGGCGCTGCCGGGCCCGCTGCAGCGCCCGGCGCAGGCGCTCGGGGTCTACGGGCTTCACGACGTAGTCCAGGGCCTCCACGTCGAAGGCCTTCGCCGCGTAGTGGTCCCAGGCGGTGACGAAGATGACGTCCGCCGCGCCGCTGAGCTGGGTCACGACGTCAAAGCCCGAGCCGCCGGGCATCTCGACGTCGAGGAGCACCAGATCCGCGGAGATCGCCTTGAGCTGGTTGAGCGCCGAGGCCGCGCTGTCGGCCTCGCCGACGACCTCGACGTCGTCATGGGCCGAGAGCAGGCGGCGCATCGCCTGGCGCGCGAGGCGCTCGTCGTCTACCAAAAACACACGCAGGCTCATTTCGCCTCCGGTTGTGTGACGAGGCTCGCCTGAACCTCGCCGTCGTCGGTTTGGGTGAGGGTGAACAGGTGGCGTCTGGGGAAGAGCGTCTCTAGGCGCTCGCGCAGGTTCTTGAGGCCTACGGCGCCGTCGCGGTCTTGGGCGGCCAAGGCGCCGCTGTTGAGCACGACGAGGTGCAGCGCGCCGCCTTCGTTGCGGGCGACGAGGCGCAGCCGCAGGGGCATCGGGCTCGACCGCATGCCGTGCTTCACGGCGTTCTCGACCAAGGTGAGCAGGGCCAATGGCGGCAAGAGCAGGCCCCCGGCGGCGTCGGCGACCTCCTCGGTCACCACGAGGCGCTCGTCGAAGCGGGTGCGCTCGATGTCGAGGTAGGCCCGCACGATGGGCAGCTCATCGGCCAGGGGCACGAGCGGCGCGCCGCGGCGGAGGCTGTAGCGCAGCACCTCCGAGAGCCGCAGGATCATCTGCTGGGCCCGGGCCGGGTCTTCATCCACGGCGCCGTAGATCGAGTTGAGCGCGTTGAACAGAAAGTGCGGGTTCAGCTCTTGGCGCAGGCTGTCGAGGCGGGCCTCGGTGGCCTGGGCCTGCATCGCCAGCAGCGAGACCTGCTCGGCCTGGGCCCGAAGGTTGGACATGATCGCCAAGAACAGGCCCGACCAGGCGATGAGCAGCATCAAGAACGGCACGCCGGGGAAGAGCAGCTCCCCCACCACCGGGGGCCGACCTTGGGGCGCGAAGTCTCCTGCGCCGGGGCCTCGCTCACGAAAGACCGGCGGGGGCCGCACCAAAAACGCCACGGCGGCGCAGGGCAACGCCCCGAGCAGGCACACGCCGAGGACGTGGGAGACGGTCTGGGGGATGGGCCGGGGCTGATCGACGAGGCGCCGCAGGCTCGGCACCAGGGCGCTGGTGACCAGAAACCCCGTGCCGCCCATGGCGAAGGTGCGCCACATCGCCTCGGAGGCGGGCACGTCCATGACGTGCCGCAGCAACGAGAGCAGGCCGAGGCCGAACAGCACCGAGAGCGTGAGCCAGAGCCCGCCCTGAAACAGCCAGAAGCCCTGGGGCAGCGGGGTGCGGCGCGTGGAGGAGGCCAAGGTCATGGGGCCCAGTATCCCCCGGTCGCCAAGACTCAGGGGGGACGCTCGGCCAGCGGCGCGGCGGAGGGCGTCAGCGGCGCCAGCGGAAGATCTTCACCGGCGGGATGTTCCGCACCTCGGAGAACTCTTCAGCGGGGCCAAGCTCCGGCGTGCCCAGCTTCTCGACGTGATCGCGGAACTGGTAGGCCACGAAGCAGCCGCCCGGGGTGAGGGACTCCCGGATCGAGCGCAGGATGTTCACGGCGACCTCTTTGGGCATCGTCGAGAACGGGATGCCGGAGAGGATCGCGTCAGCCTTCTCAAGCTTGTGCTCGTCAAGGGCCTGGAGGATGTGCTCGGCGCTGCCGTTCCACACGATGAGCCGGGGGTCGGTGAACCGCTCTTGAAGGCGGCGGGCGAACTCCGGGGAGATCTCGATGGCGAGGAGCTTGGCGTCCTCAGGCATCGCCTTCAAGAACGCCTCGGTGGTGCCGCCGGTGCCCGGCCCCAGCTCAACGACGACCTTCGCCGTGGCGAGCCCCGCGATATCGACGAGCTTCTTCTCTAAGAACCGAGAGCTCGGGATGATCGAGCCGACCTCCTTCGGTCGCGCGAGGAAGCCTTGTAGAAAGGCGATGCCGTTGTTTGGGGACAGCCGGGTCTCGCTGGCCATAGGTCTTCCTCCGGGGGGTGTGGCTGGATCGCCCCGTTTTTACCCACACGGGCTCCCCCGCGCAAGAAATCGACGTGGGCTTTACGGCGTTGACCGACTCCGCGCAGCAGGCGGGGCGTCGGCTCACACGAAGGGCTCCGCGTAGAGATAGAGTAAGCACCGTGATGACAGGATCCGCACCTCCCGAGAGCTCTCTGCGACGCGCGCCGGATCCCGCCTACGCCCGGCGGGTGATCGGCCTCGGCGTCGCCGCCGCGCTCCTGGCCCTGCCCCGCATCGCCCCGGCCACCGTGGCCGAACAGCGCGCCCGGCTGCCACCCCCGGCGGAGTGTGACGACCCGATCACCGGCACCTGGAAGGCCCACACCTACCGCGCCGAGCGGGAGCAGTGGACGGAGTGGACGCTGATCCTCCGCCGCAGCGAGGACGACAAGGAGCGCCTCGTCGGCGAGATCATCAACCACTCCTGGTATGGCGGCGCCGAGCTGACCGCGCCGCCCACCTGCGAGCACACCCGCGCCCACTGGGTCGTCTCCACCGACGCCGAGGGCTATGTCACCAATGGAGACATTCACGTCCAGGGCCTCGGGGAGTGGCGTCTGGACGAGGCGGTCTGCGGCCCGGGGCCCGGCGGGTACAACCTCGACCACTTCTCTGGCGCCTTAGAGCACAGCCTCCACGAGTTTCAGTCGGTCAACAACGACGGCGGGGTGTCTGTGAACGAGCCGACGGTGTTCCGCCGCGTGCTGTGCCTGACCGGCGGCGATCAGCCCCGGGTTGACCTCAAACCTCCTCCCCCGTTTTCACCCCCTCCCCGAGGCTGTGAGCTGTGGTGAGCCCCCGCGCCCGCGCTTGGATCTTCGCCTTCGTCATCTCGATGGGCCCGGGGCTCGCCCGGGTCGCCTCGGCCACCGTCGCCGAGCAGCGCGCCCGCCTGCCGCCCCCGGCGGACTGCGAGGATCCCGTCACCGGCACCTGGATGGCGCACACCTACTCCGACAACCTGCGCATGTGGACGGAGTGGACGCTCACCGTGGGCCGCGACCCCGCTGAGCGCGAGAAGCTCACCGGCCGCATCGTGAACCACTCCTGGGACGGCCCCAAGGCCGATCCCAAGCCGCCCTTGTGCACCGGGCGCCTGCGCGCGGTGATCTCCATGGACGCTGAGGGCAAGGTTGAGGACGGCGTGATCCACTTCTTTGGTGTGGGCGAGTGGCGCCTCGATGAGGTGCTGTGCGGTCGGTGGAGCGGTGGCTACAATCTCGACCACTTCTCTGGGCAGATTGACGACGCCCTCCACGAGTTCCAGTCCGTCAACAACGACGGAGGCATGGCGGTGAACGAGCCTACGGTGTTTCGACGGGTGCGGTGTCTGGACGACGCCTCGCTGCAGCTCCCGGCCCATGTGGACCCGCCGCCGTTTCAGCCGCCCAGCGCCGGCTGTATGGGGGGCTTTTGAGCCCTCGTCCGCGGGTCTTGTTGGGCGTGGCGGGGCTGTTCGCCCTGCTCGTGCTGCCGCGTGTGGCCCCGGCGACGGTGGCCGAACAACGCGCGCGGCTGCCGCCCCCCAAGGCCTGCGACGACCCCGTCGCCGGGGTGTGGATGTCGCACCAATACTCCGAGCGCCGGGGCACCTGGGACCAGTTCACCCTCACCATCCACCGCGACCCCGCCGCGCCGGGCAAGCTCAACGGCACCATTCACAACCACGTCTGGGAGGGCGGCCCGGCGGACGAGCGCCCGCCGCCTTGTGAGGGGCAGCTCGACGTGGTCGTGCGCATGAACGCTGAAGGCCAAGCCGACGGCCTCAAGCTGCGCTTCGACGCGCTGGACTGGGCGGTGGAGTCCACGATCTGCCGCACGAGCGGCGGCTACGACCTCGACCACTTCTCGGGCACCATCGACCCGGCGCTGCAAGAGTTCCAGTCGATCAACACCTACGCTGAAGGCACCCAGACCGAGGCCACGGTGTTCCGCCGGATTCGTTGTTTGGATGAGAACGACCCCCCGGACGCGCCCGCGGTGCTGCCCGACCTCACGCCGCCGCCGCCGTTTCAGCCGCCGTCCTCAGGCTGCTGGGGGTGGGCGTGAGCCGCGCCCGCTCGATCCTCGGCGTGGCGGGGCTCTTCGCCCTGCTGGTGCTGCCGCGTGTGGCCCCGGCGACGGTGGCTGAACAACGCGCCCGGCTGCCGCCCCCCAAGGCCTGCGACGACCCCGTCGCCGGGATCTGGGTGTCCCACCAGTACGCCCCGCGGCGCGGCATCTGGGACCAGTTCACCCTCAACATCCAGCGGGATCCCGCCAACAAAGCCCGACTCGTCGGCACCATTCACAACCACGTCTGGGCCGGGGGCAAAGAGGACGAGCAGCCGCCGCCCTGCGACGGGGATCAAGACTACGTCGTCGTGATGACCGCAGAAGGAGAAGCGGACGGCCTCACGATCCGCTATGACGGGCTGGACTGGAAGGTTGAGTCCCAGACCTGCGGGGGACGTGTTGGCTACAACATTGACCACTTCGTCGGCACCATCGACCCGGCCCTCCAAGAGTTTCAGTCCCTCAACAACGACGGGGGCGAGGCCGTGAACGAGCCGACGGTGTTCCGCCGCATCTCTTGTGGGGGCGAAGGAGAGCTCGCCGCCGGGGCTCGGCCGGTCGTGCTCACGCCGCCGCCGTTTCAGCCGCCGAGCTCAGGCTGTGGGGGGCTGTTTTGAGCGCCGCCGTCCCTTCGCCCATCGCCGAGCCGATCGCCGAGGCCAAGCCCGCCGCGCCGCGTCCGCCTTGGCGTGAGCGTCTGGCGCGGGGCCTACGTTTTGCCCGCGACACCTTCCCGCTCACCCCCGCCGGGTGCCTGCTCCTGGGCGGGGCGCTGTGGGCGCTTTTGGGCCCGGGGCTCGGCCAGCATGACCTCGTGCTCTTGATCTTGGGCGTGCTGGGGGTGCTGGTGACGGCGCTCTCGGCGGTGCTCGTCGGCGTGGCGGCGCTGCTCGCCCGCTCAGGGCTGCCTCAAGATCCCGTCACCCGGGAGACTGAGGCCGGGCGCTGGACGACCACGGGCTTCTCGGCGCCGAGCCTGTGGTTTTTGCCGATGGTCGGCCTCACCTGGCGCTGGGATGAGCCCGCGGGTGAGGTCGAGGTGAACCGGGAGGGCGGGCGGCTCATCGAGCGGGTGCGCCTCACCCGCCGGGGCGAGTGGCCTGAGGTGCGCCGGGCCTTTGAGGTCGAGGACGCCTTCGGCTTGGCCTCGATCCGGTTCTTTCATGTCGAGCGCGGCGCGATGCGGGCCTTGCCCAACACCGGGCGCCTGCGGGACGTGCAGGTGGTGCAGGGCCTCGCCGGGGGAGACGACCGCGAGCACCCGCTGGGCCCCGCCGCCGGGGATCTCATGGACATCCGGCGCTACGGCCCGGGTGACCCGCTGCGGTTTGTGCTGTGGAAGCTCTACGCCAAGAGCGGCCAGCTCCTCGTGCGTACGCCCGAGCGGGCCATCGCCCCGATCAAACGCACCGTGGCGTACCTCGTTGTGGGCCAAGACGACGAGGCCGCCGCCGGGGCCGCCCGGGTGGCCGTGGGCCTCGCCGCCCGCAGCGCCGACTGGGCGTTTGGCGCCGATGGCTGCCACGAGGTCGCCCGGGACCACGGCAAGGCCGAGCAGGCGATCCTCTCCTCGGGCAAGGCCCGGCCTGAAGACGGCGCGGCGGACCTCTCCCGCTTCTTAGACGCCGCGAGCTTCGGCGCCGGGGGCCGCGCCTTGGTGTTTGTGCCCGGCGTGCCTGGGCCCTGGATGCGAAAGGTCGTCGAGGCCACGGCGGGGCGGTTCACCGAGCTTGAGTTCGCGGTGTGTGTGGACGGCCTCAAGCCGCCCAAGGCGCGCTCTTGGCTCAGCCGGGCCCTGCTCTCCGAGGGGGATGACGCCCAGAAGGGCATCGACACCGCGGCCTTGGTGGAGGTCGTCTCGACGCTCACCCGGGCGCGGGCGCGGGTCACGGTGCTCGACCGAGAGGGCGGCGTCGTCGTGCCCTCAGACCAGCTCTACCGCCTCAAGGGAGCCGCCCCATGATGGCCGTCCTCCGCGCCCTCCGTCACCCGCTGCGCTGGCTGTTGAGCCTCGTCGCCACCGTCGCGCTGGTGGGCAGCGTCGCGGGCGGGGCGCCGCTTCTGGCCGCCGCCTTCGGCTGCGCTCTGGGGCAGCCCACCGGTGAGCTTCTGGGCCGCTCGCGCCTGCGCCTGCCCGTGGCGCTCGGGGCCTTGGGCGCGGCCTTGACGTTCGGCTTGGGCCTGGGCTGGCTGTTCTCGGGCAGCTCCTTGGGGCCGTCGCTGTTGGGGCCGGGCTGGGCGATCATCGCCTCGGACCTCACCCGGGTCGGCGCCACCACCTTCACCCTCTGGGCGGGCCTGCGCCTGCTCGCCACGCGGTTTCCGGCGTTTCTGGCCGTCGAGACCGGCGTGCTGGGCCTCACCTTCGCCTTGGGGTTTGTCGCCCACCGCGACGGCGCCGTGGCCCGGCCGCTGTGGCTCTCCGACCCGGTGTGGCGCGCGGGCTTTGACCCCGCCGACGCGCTCTTGGCCTTGGGCGCGATGTTTGGCCTCGGGCTTCTGGCGCTCATGGCCCTGGAGGCGCGCAAACGCCCGGCGCTCTCGGCGGCGCTGTTGGTGCCCGCGCTCACCCTCACCCTGCTCGCGCTGATCGACGCCTCGGGCCTGCAGAAGCCGCCGCCCCCGGCGGAGCTCGCCGAGATCCGCGACGCCATGGGCGATCCACCCCTGCCCACGCCCCCCGAGGGCCAGTCCGGCGGCGGCGAGAGCCCCACGGAGGATCCCGACGACGGCGGCGGCGGCGGCGGAGAGCCCGACGAGGGCGAAGGCGGCGGCGGCGGCAGCGAGGGGGAGGAGCCCCAAGACGGCGACCAAGGCGGTGAGCAGCCCCAAGGCGGCCAGCAGCCTCAAGGGGGAGAGCAGCCTGAGGGCGGCGCCACGGGTGAGCCCAAAGAGGGCGAAGAGCCCCAGTCCGGCGAGGAGGGCGACGGGGAGGGCGCCGCGCCGCCTCCGCCGCCCCAGCCCGACGACCTCGACAAGCCCTCCAGCAGCAGCTCACAGCCCCAGCCCGTCGCGATCATCCTCTTGGGCGACGACTACAGCCCCCCTTCAGAGCTGTTTTACCTGCGCCAAGAGGCCCACAGCGAGTTCACCGGCACCCGCCTGGGCCCCACCAGCCGCCCAGACGTCGATCTCGACGTGATCACCGAGTTCCCCAACGCCAAGCTCACGGCCAAGGCGCCCCCGGCTGAAGACGGCCGCGCCATCGTTCACGCCACCGTCGCCCTGCTCTCTGAGCACGACCGGGCCTTTGGCCTGGAGACGGTGCTCACCTTCAGCCCCGTGGTGAACCCCAACCCCGCGCGGTTTGTGGCGGCGTACAACGTGCGCTCGGCGGCGGTCAACACGCCCTATGAGGAGCTCCTCACCAAGCCCGTGGGTGACCCGACCTGGACTGAAGAGCAGCGCGCCTACTACACCCAGGTGCCTGAAGATCCCCGCTACGGCACCTTGGCCCAGGAGATCATCGCCGGGCTGCCCCCCGACGCCCAGGCCTTGCCCTTCGCCCAGGCCCTCGCGGTGAAGCTCTGGCTCGACCGCAGCATGAAGTACACCACCAAAGAGAAGCACCACAACGTGCCCGATCCTACGGCGGACTTCTTGTTCGGCAACCTCACCGGCTACTGCGTTCACAGCGCCCACGCCTCGGTGTTTCTGTGGCGGTCGCTGGGCATCCCCGCCCGGGTGAGCACGGGCTACGCCGTCCAGGCGAGCGAGCTGCAGGGCGCCTCGTTGGTGGTGATGTCCAACAACGCCCACGCCTGGCCCGAGCTGTACATCGAGGGCCTCGGCTGGGTGCCCCTGGACGTCTCCCCAGAGCAGGTGCTGGACGAGCCCGGCGAGCCCGTGGACGAGGAGATGGTCGAGCTGCTCTCGGAGATGGCCCGGGAGAAGCCCGACCCCGTCGCCGCCGAGCGCCGTGAGCCCATCGACTGGGCCGGCGCGGGCCGTTTTGTCCTGCGTCTGGGTTTGACCGCCCTCGCCGCGGCCCTGCTGTTCGCCCTGGCGGCGGCCTACACCACGAAGCTCTGGCGCCGCTTGGCCCCCGAGGGTGGTGTCCGCCCGGGCCCTGCCCCGGGTGGGTTACCGCCTGGCCCTGGACCTGCTCGCTGAGGCTGGCCTCTCCCGCCGCGAGGGGGAGACCCGCGAGGCCTTCGCCCGCCGCGTCGCCGACGCCGCCCCCAGCTTCGCCCAGATCACGACCTACCACCTCGACGTCGCCATGGGCGACCCGGCGACCTCCCCCTGGCGCGCCCAAGGCCACGGCCCCTGGCGTGAGGCCCTCACCGCCCTTCGCGCTGAGCTTGGCGCCTCGGTGCGACTGCGCCGCCGCCTGCTCGGCCTCCTCAACCCCTTCTCCCTCTTCATGGCCCGGTGATTGATGGACTCCTCCGCCCCGACCGCTCCGCCCAGCCCTCCGACGCCCGCCCCGCGCATCACCGGCCTGGAGGGCGCCTACGAGGTCATCCAGCGCCTCCGCAAGCGCCTTCAAGAGCGTGTGATCGGCCGCGACGGCGTCATCGACCTCGTGATCTTGGCGCTCATCGCCGATGGCCACGTCCTGCTCGAAGACTTCCCCGGCTCGGGCAAGACGACGCTCGCCAAGGCGCTCGGCGAGGCCATCGTCGATGACCTGCCCCAGGACGAGATCGCCAACATCCGCCGGGTGCAGTTCACCCCCGACCTGCTGCCGTCCGACGTGACCGGCACCACGGTGTTTGACCCGAACACCGCGCGGTTCCACTTCCGCCCGGGCCCGATCTTCGCCCACGTCCTGCTCGCCGATGAGATCAACCGCACCAGCCCCAAGGTGCAGTCGGCCTTGCTGGAGGCCATGGCCGAGAAGCAGACGACGGTAGACAACCACACCTATCGCCTCGACGACCTGTTCTTCGTCATCGCCACCCAGAACCCCCTGGACCTGGCGGGCACCTTCCCGCTCCCGGCGGCCCAGCTCGACCGCTTCTTGTTCAAGATCCGGATGACCCACATCTCCCGGGACTCCGAGCTTGAGCTGCTCAACAACCTCAAGCGGGTGCGCACCGGCGACGGGGCCACGGCGGCGCCGGTCACCCGCACGGAGATCCTCGACGTGCGGCGGCTTCTGGAGTCGTCGATCTACGTCGCCCCGGCGGTGAAGGAGGCGCTGGTGGACATCGCCGCCGCCACCCGGGCCTCGGATCGGGTGCTCCAGGGCCTCTCCACCCGCTCTCTGGTGCTGATGTTGCCCGCGCTCCAGGCCCGGGCGCTCTCCCAGCGCCGGGCCTATGTGAACGCTGAAGACGTCGAGGCCCTGGCGTTCTACGTCTTCGGGCACCGCCTGGAGCTGGCGCCGGGCGCCGGTCGGTCTGAAGAGGTCATCGCCGCCTGCTGCAAACAGTCCTTAGAGCGCCTCGCCAAGAGCACCCTGCGCCGATGAGCCGCCTCCTCTTTGCCCTCGCCCTGCTCCTGCCCGGCCTCGCCGTGGCCCAAGAGGCCCCGCCCGAGGAGCCCGCCGCCGACGCGCCCCCCAAAGACACCGGCGGCGCGGGCCTTCGTTTTGGCCTGGGCGACGGGGAAGAGGAGGTCATCGACCCCGAGCTTCTGGCGATGGACACCCAGACGCTAGAGACCGAGGCCCGGGCGAAGTTTTACGAGACCCAGCTCCTCACCGCCCGCCGCTACGCCGACGAGCTTCTGCGCCGGGATCCCGACAGCATCGTCGGCCACTTCGTCGTGGGCAACGCAACCCGCGAGGCCGACGGCAACCTGGCCAAGGCGATGTTCCACCTCGGGCGCTCTCGCGAGCTGTACGAGACGGTGAACGGCACCTGGGGCGGAGAAGGGGACACGCTCCACGCCGACATCTTGAGGTCCACGGTGTACGTCGCCCTGGAGCTTGAGGAGCACCAGTACGCCCTGGACCTCATCGACTACCACGACTCCCGCTACCAGCCCCAGCTCCGCGCCGAGCGCGCCTGGCCCCTGATGAAGCTCGGGCGCTACGACGAGGCCCGTGAGGCCGCCAGCGCTGGCCTTGACGCCCTCGACCCCTGGCAGGTCTCCGTGGGCTGGAACGCGCTGTGCGCCATCGAGACCATGGCCGGAGACCGCGTCGCCAGCCTCTCGGCCTGCGAGGGCGCCTTAGAGCACGAGCGCAAGATGAAGGAGCCCGACCTCACCACGGACGCCTACAACGCGGCCTTGGCGGCGCTCTCCAACCTCAAGTTCACCGACGCCGAGCGCCTGGGCTGGGAGGCCAACACCGGCCAGACCCTCTCCAACACAAACCCCCACACGTTTTTGGCCTACCTGTTCTTGGCGATGGGCCGCGGCGTAGACGCCGTAGACTCCGTGGGCCGGATGCAGTCGTGGCAAGCGGCGCAGCCCCCCTACCTGCGCGACAAAGGCCGCGCCGCGTCTGACGCCACCTTGGCGATGGTCCTGTGGGTGGCCGGGCGCTCCGAGCACGCCCTGGCGGCCATCGACCGCGCCATCCTCTTCCCCGACCGCCTGGGCAGCAACAGCGGCCAACAAGAGCAGGTGAAGGCGAGCCACGCCTTGCTGCGCCTCGCCATCGCCCGCACCCACGCCGAGCGGAACGCCGAGGCCGCGAGCGCCCGGGGCCTCATCCCGCTCCTGTGGAGCCGCCTCGGCGCCTGGATGCCCAGCCTCCAGCGCTGGAGCGACCGCGCCGCCGTGCGCGCGCTCCTCGCCGACCGCGACGCGCTCCTCGACAGCCTGCGCCCCTACCTCTTCGCCCACGGCGTCGATCTCGCCCCCTGGATGACGGGTGAGCTCGTCTCCGTGCTGGGCCCCTCCGTGGTGCGCGCCGCGGCGGATCTGGCCGCGCTGCAAGAGCCCGACGAGACCTTCGCCGGGTATCGCGCGGCGATGGAGGTGGAGATCCTGCACGCCGAGGGCGACGACGCCGAGGCGCTCCTGGCCATGGACGAGGCCCTCTCAGAGCTGCCCAAAGAGGAGGTGCTCCTGCGGGCCCGGGTGACGGCCCGAGGAGGCCAGGCCGCCTGGCGCGACGGCGACGCCCTGCGCGCCTTGGACCTCTACGCCCAAGCCTACGCCTTAGACCCCGGCGTGATCCGCCGCCTGGGCATCGCCCTGCCGGGCAAGGTCATCGCCCCGCCCGATGGCGGCGACGGCGAGGAGGCCGGGGAGATGTTCGCCCGCTCCCCCCGAATCACGAGCTACGACGGCGGCTTCACCATCGTGGTCACTGAAGACACCACAGGCCTCACGGCCTGCCTGATGAGCCCCGCCGACGCCCGCCTGCGCTGCGTACACGGCCCCGAAGACGACGCCCTGCGCGCCGCGCTCTACCCCGAGGAGGAGGCCGAGCGGCTCGCCAAGGTGGAGGCGGGTGAGGTGATCCCGCCTCGGGAGCTCACCGACCACGACCGGGCGATGGGGCTGGTGTTGACCTTCTACGAGCAGGCGTTCTCGATCCCGCTGGGCGTGTCGAACCTCGACAAACGCAGCCTGGACGGCGTGACGGCCGTGGCGAAGGAGGCCGAGCGCAAGCGGCTGGAGAGCTTGTTGAACCGGCTGGAGACGCCGGAGAAGAAGGGGAGGTAGGGGGTGGGGTGACCCACACCGCCGCAGATCAAAAACTCCCCATCACGGCCGTCCTCTGCTCACTCCACCCCCTCCGCCTCCTCCACCCGCACGGTCAACCGCAGCCCCTGCTCCAACCACACGAGGTCGTCCCCCACGACGATCGGTCGGCGGCCCCCTTGGAAGAGGTACGCGTCGGTCGCCGTCGGCACGACGAAGGTGGGCTCGGCGACGACGGTGAACGCCGTCTGGCCACGACGGCCGGGGCGACCCTCCTCCAAGGTCACGCTCACACGCCAGAGGTCCACGCCCTCCTCCTCAAGGGTGACGGCGACCCGACACGTCCGGCCTTCAGAGCAGGGCACCTCGACGAGCTGCGCCTCGCCGGGCGTCACGTCCTCAAAGGTGAGCCCGAGGGCGCCGAGCTCGTTGGAGGCCACCTCCAGGTTGAGCTCCACGGCGGAGGCGGAGACGGAGGCGAGAAAGAGGGCGGTGAACATCGTTTTTCGCTCCCGGGGAGAGGGTGAAGGCCGACGCCCGCTGGGCCTACTCTTCGGCCTCATACGTCACAAGGTACGACGTGAGCAGGATGTAGGCGTCGGTGCTCCCATACCCGTCGTTGTACTGGGGCTCAAACATCGCGCGGCCGTCAAACAAGCCGGTGTAGGCCAGCTCGCTCTCCTCGCCAGCCTTCGCCACGCCCGTGAGGTCGACGGTCCACAGGTCCACCTCTAAGCCGGGGCACCAGCCCGCGCGGCCGTACACCCAGGTGCCGGACTGGTTGGGGATCACGCCCTCGGTGTATACCTGCTCGGCGCAGCCCCAGCGGGTGCCGGCGGTGGGGTGCTCTTTGGTGACCTCGTAGTCGCCGTTCACGGTGAAGCGGTGCTGGTGGTCGCAGAACTCGGCGCAGGCCTCTTTGGTGTTGCCGAAGCCGTGGCCGGTCACAACGGTCATCAGCTCGACGCGGGCGGCGTCGGCGGGAACCGACACGGTCATCGGCGCGTGGCTGGCGTTGATCAGCTCCACCCAGTCGCCGGTGATGGAGGTGGGCTCGGCGCCGTCCGCCGTGGTGAGCAGCTCCCAGGCGCCGCCTTCGCAGCCCGCGGCGAGGTCGAGCGCCTCGGCGGCGGGGGTGGCCTCGGCGTCCTCCAGGGTGGTCGCGTTGTTCTCGGCCCAGCAGAGGTACAGACCGTCTGTGCTCAACGACACGAACACCCGGCTGTAGCGGCCGCCGCGGTACTCGTTGGAGGAGGCGGCCTTCAGCGTGAGCGCCCCGGCGGCGGGGTCGTAGGACTCGACGGTGAAGTTGTCGTCCTCGCCGTCAATGATGTACGAGCGCCAGGCGCTGCCGTCGAAGCTGTGGTGTTTTTGGTGGTTGTAGCCCTCGTTGAAGGTGCCGCCGCCCCAGAGTTTTGTCATCGACACCGGGCGCACGCCCTTGCCGCGGTTGGAGAGGCGCAGATCCAGGCTCACCCGATACGGTTGTTGGGTGTAGAAGGCGATCTTGCGGGGGCCGCCCTCTTGCATCATCGCCAAGAACGGGCTCACGTCGTGAACCCAGCGGCCCGGGCGCCAATACGTCGTGATCCAGCGGCCTAGCTCGACGTCGCAGGTCTGTGACTCGTCGGCCTCGGTGGAGAGATCGTCGGCCTCACACAGATAGGCGTAGACGAGGTAGTCCCAGGCCGGGCATTGGGTGCCCGAGGGGTACGCCGCGCAGTCGAGGGTGAGGTCGAGCTCTAAGGTGTCGAAGCCCCGCATCGTCGCCGCGTCGGGCAGGGTGATCTCGGCCACGCCGCGCACGCCGGCCCAGCCGCCATCGCTCAGCAGCTCGTCGTCAAACGCGGGGATCACCGTCACGTCGGTCTCGGCGTCCATCTCATCGGCGCGGTCGGACTCAAAGTTGAAGTACTCGGGCTCGTACAGCAGGAAGATCGGCGGACATTGTTCCCAGCCCGTCGCCGGGTCGCAGAAGTAGCCGTTCTCACGCACCTGCTGGAAGCGGTCAATCGAGGCGCTCCACAGCACAAACTCACCATCGACATAATACGACTGGTTGAGGGCGCCGATCCAGTCGGCCTCCCACGCGCTGTCGAGCACAAAATGCACACGGTCGGCCCAGTGGGCGCTCAACGACTCGTCCAGAGAGTCCCGGGCCTTCTGGAAGCCCGCGGAGAGCACCGCCATCTCGTCGCTGATCGTGGCCGCGTCTTGGCTGTAGCTGAGGAGGAAGTAGTGGACGTTGGGGGGGCTCGTCTCCAGCAAGCTCGGCGATCTTGGACGAGGAGTTGAAGTTCACCGGGTATTTGTTGGGCTCGTAGTAGTTGATGAAGACGTAGCTGTCGCAGCCCGTGAACCGCTCGCTGAAGGTGAACGCCCCCGCCGTGGTGTTGAAGGTGAAGTCCGGCGCCAAGGTGTGAAAGTCCAGGCCTTTGCCGCCGGTCTGGAACGGCCGCACGGTGAGGCCCGCGGCGGCGCAGGGATCATCGGGCTCGGCGCTGTCGTCCGTGGAGTCGCTGTCGTCCGCGGCGCTGTCTTCACCCGTGGGCTCGCTGTCGACAGGCGTCTCGCCGTCGTCGTCTTCACCTTTGCAGGCCAGGAGCAAGAGCGGCGGGAGCAGGAGCGCGGAGAGTCTCATCGGGCACCTCGGACAGCGGCGAGCGGGGGGACCGCCATCGTAGCGCAGAGCGGACGGGATTCGCTCACCAGGCGGGCACGAGGCGCATCCAGGCGATCTGAATGGGCAAGTCGGCCACGGTGACGTCCCGCACCCAGACGGCGTAGCCTTGGGCGTCGCGCACGAGGCGAAAGCCCGGCCCCGGCGAGTCAAAGGCGAGCACGATCAGCCGCGTCCCCCCGGCGGGCACGCCGAGCTGATCGGTGTTGGAGTCGCGCACGCTCACCCCGGTGAGCAAGGCGTCGGCCAAGGCGACCTCCCAGCGGTCGATGTGCAGCACGATGGTGCGGCCCGGGTCGACCAAGGGCTGAATGAGCGCGACATAGGCGTGGTTCGCCCGGGCTTGGTCGTGGACCCGGTTCAGAGACGTCATCGCGAAGAAGCTCAGCTCGGCGCGCACCAGCTCCGAGGGCGACTTCTCGGCGAAGGGTTTGCGGGGGCTGGGGTCGCGGTCGAGGTCGATGGGGTCGGCCAACAAGAAGAACAGGGCCGAGGCCAAAGGCGCGGTGAGTCGCGCCCAGCGCGGTGCTGGGGCAGACGCCAAGATCACCGCCAGGGCGGGCAGGTAACAGAGGAGGTAGCCGGGCTTCGCCAGGTACACGAGGGCATGAAAAGCGAAGGGCACGCCGATCCACAGGCCAAACAGCGCCCAGGGGCCGGGGATGCGGCGCAGCCACAACAACAAGAGCGCGCCGCCGCTCACGCACTGAATGAGGTACACCGCGAGCTGGTGGAGCTGGTGCAGGCGCCAGTGTTCTGGCCGGAAGGACCGCGCGACGCCGAACTGGTCGACCACGGCGCCCAAAAACACGAGGAGCCCGCCCGAGGCCGCGGCGCTGGCGGCGATCCAGGTCGCCGTCGGCAAGGCCACCCCCGCGGCGAAGGCCGGCAGGCCCCGCAGGCCCACCCCCCAGCAGGCCATCGGCGCCAAAAACACCAGCAAGGAGGGGCGCAGCGCCCCGGTCACGCCCAAGGCGAGGCCCACCCAGGCCGCGCGCTCGTGGCTCGGCTTCTCCTGCGCGCGCTGGCAGCTCCAGGCCGTCCAGACCGCCCCGGCGGCGCCCAAGGCGTAGGCGTTCTCGGTGACGCCGTAGAGCCAGGTCACCGGGCTCATGGCCACCAGGGCCGCGGCGGTGAGGGGCTCGGCGCCGACCCGACGGGCGATGGCGGCGGTGAACACCAGGAGCGGCGCCACGGACAGCGCGCTCAAGAGGCGCAAGGCCAGGGCGGGCTCGACGGGCAGCAGGCGGGCGAGGCCGATGAGCCCGGCGTAGCCCGGCGGGTGCGGCTGCATGGCGGTGGGGTCGAAGTGGCGCACCCCGGCGGTGAGCAGGGCGGCGTCGATGTCGAAGGGGCTCTGGGCGAGGGTGCCCAGGCGCAGCGCCACGGCGGCGACGACCAACAACGGGAGGCCCCACACGCGCCGCGCGTCGGGCTCAGGGGTGGCCGGGAGCGCGTCGGGCATCGTGGCGTCTTGAGCCGGTGGGGGAGGGTTCTTGAGGGGGCGCCGCGGGGGCTGCGGCGCGGGGCCACGCGCGCTAAGCTACCATGAGCACGCCCCTTCTCTGGAGCCCGTCATGCGTCTTCGCGCCCTCTTCATCAGCCTGCCCCTGACCCTCGCCCTGTCGTGCGGTGACAAAGATGGATCGGGCGACGACGTGTCGGGGGACACCGGGGAGATCGTCGAGGCCGACGGCGACGCCGACGGCGACGCCGACACCGACACCGACGCCGACGCCGACGCCGACAGCGACGCCGACAGCGACGCCGACTCAGACACCGACGCCGATGGGGACGCCGACACCGACGTCGAGGACTGCGACGACGGCATCGACAACGACGGCGACGGCAAGAAGGACTGCAAAGACGACGACTGCGCCGCGGAGTGTGTGGAGGACTGCTCCGACGGCAAAGACAACGACGGCGACCTCTACGCCGACTGCGACGACAGCGACTGCGCGACGGCGACGGGCTGCGTGGAGGTCTGCGGGGACGGCGCCGACAACGACAACG
The DNA here is from genome assembly GCA_016717595.1 of Deltaproteobacteria bacterium. Lineage (GTDB taxonomy): Bacteria > Myxococcota_A > UBA796 > UBA796 > CAJQPC01 > JADKFE01. Next base: position 40,945 of record JADKFE010000124.1, read on the forward strand.
ACAAGCTCGCCGACTGTGACGACCCGGACTGCGTAGACTTCTGCTTAGAGGACTGCTCCGACGGCAAAGACAACGACGCCGACGGCGACGCCGACTGCGATGACGACGAGTGCTTCGGCGACGTGAACTGCACCTTCGACTACGACATCACGTACTCCGTCAGCCTCGACCAGATCTACCTCTTCACCCACAAGTACGTCGCGCTCTACATGGGCTACAGCGGCGCCGGGACCGCCTCGGGAGAGGTCACCCTGAGCGCCACGCCGACGAGCTCCGGCAAAGCCTTCACCTGCACCGGCCGCCTCAACCTCGGCGGCGCTTACCTGGGCATGCACGGCCTGGACTGGTCCAAGGCGGGCTGCAGCTCCTGCGACTTCACCTTCTACCTGCAGCCCTCCGCCCTCGACGGCTCGTTGACCTGGGACGCGTTCTGCCCCGTCGACACCTTGCCCAGCTCACGCATCGCCCTCGATCGTGGCGACTACGACGTGCAGCGCTACGACGCCGCGAAGGGCCGCTGGTCCGACCAGTACAGCGCCGCGGCCCACGCCTACAACAACAACAAGATCACGGGCTACGCCTACTGGTCGACGCTCACGACGGCCTCGTCGCTCTCGTTCAGCGGGGCGTACTGAGCCGATGCCAAAGCCCGATCTTGACCTTCAGCTCATCGACGTCACCACCCCCGAAGGTGAGCTGGTCGCCCCGGAGTGGCTGCCGCGCGCCGAGGGGGTCCACCGCCAGCTCCGGGACCGCCTGGGCCCGGACTACGTCGCCAAGATGCGCCGGGTGTTCGCCGACGGCGCGCGCCTCGTCGTGGCGGCGCGGGGCGACGTGGTCGTGGGCCTCGGCGTGTACCGCATCTACGAGAACACCTTCGACGGCCTGAACCTCTACGTCGATGACCTCATCACCGACGAGACCCAGCGCTCACAAGGCGTCGGGCAGGCGCTCTTGGGGCACATGGAGGCCATCGCCCGCGCCCGGGGCTGCTTGGCCTTCCGCCTGGACTCCGGCACCCAGCGCCAGCGCGCCCACCGCTTTTATCTGCGTGAGGGCCTGTTCATCACGTCGTTCCACTTCGTGAAGACGCTGGGCTGACGCCCAGATCAGCGCGCCGTCGTGCCCGTGACGCAGAGGGTGACCTCGCTGTCTTCGATCCGCTGGCGCGCGGCCTTGGACGGGGCGGGCAAGGGCTCCTTCCAGGCGTTGAGCGCGCGCATCACGGCGTCATCGAGGGTGGGGTCACCCGAGCTTCGTGTGAGCTTGGGGCCCGCGGGCACGTCGTCTTTGCCGAGGCGTAGGGTGACCATGACGCAGGAGGCGCCGCGCTGGGGCCCGACGACCCGGTTGAGCAGGCCTTGGAGCTGGGCGCGCCAGGCGTCTAGCTCGGGATCGACGTGGTGCAGGCGCAGCATCGCGGCGGTGGTGGGCGGCTTGGCCTCAAGGCCGGCGCGTAGGCACGACTCCACCCCCTCGTCTGGAGGGAGGTCGTCGGCCACGATGGCGCCGAGCCGACGCAGGGCCCCGCCAGAGACCCGGGCGCCCCACTCCTGAGTGGACGGAGGGCAGGGCCGCAGCACCGTCTGTAAGGCGGCGAGCTCGGCCTCGGGCACCTCGCCGTCCTCGACGGCCACCCGCCAGCCGATGGCCGGGAGCGGGCGGCTCGGCGGGGCCTGCGCAGGCGGCGCGGCGGGCGCCTCCACCACGGCGGCGGGCGCAGGCGGCGCGGCGGGCGGGGCCTCGGCGGCGCAGGCGGCGAAGATCAGGGCGAAGAGGGCGAATCGCATGGGGCCTCAGCAGGCGAGCTGCAGCGCGGGGTCAAGCTCCACAAGCTCGCCCAGCGTCGCGAGCCCGGCGAGGTCGAGCTGGTCGCGGTCGCCGCAGACGATCACGGTGAACGCGCCCTGACCGAGGGTTCGCCACCACTCCGCCAGGGCCTCGTAGGGCAGAGACTCCAAGGCGGCGAGCAGGGCCGGGCGAGGGTCGGCGGTGAGGCCGCGCACACGCCAGGCCTCGGCGGCGGGGGCCACGCCGCGGTAGGTGATCCGGTGGCCGCGCAGGGCCTCTCGGGCGGCGTCGCGGGCGCGCTCAAACCGAGTCGGATCGAGGGGGTGGTCACGCAGAAGCGTGAGGAGCAGGCCCGCGACCTCCGCCGCGCGGGCGGCCTGGGTGGCCGCCGAGGCCCAGAGCAGGTTGTCATCGACGGGCCGGCCGCCCAAGGAGTACCCACCCTTCGCCGAATACGCCAAGGCCCGGGCCTCACGCACCTCTTGGAAGATGAGGCCCGCGCTGCCGCCCAGAAGCTCGGCGAGCACGCCGGAGCGGGGGTCGGCGCCGGGGGCGACGGGGCCGTGGGGGCTCAGCACCTCGACGGTGGCCTGGGCGCTGGCGTGGTGCATCCACAAGACCCGCACCGACGCCGGGCGCTCGTATCGCGCCGGGGGCACGGGCCTCGGCAGGCTCCAGGTGCGGCCCTCAGGCGTCAAGAGCTGGCGTAGGCGCGGGAGGTCGAAGCTCCCGGTGGAGAAGCACAGATGCCGCTCGTCATCGAGCACGGCGGGCTTTGAGAGCAGGTCTTGACAGGTCAGGGCGCGCAGGGCCTCGTCGCTGAGGCGCTCGGTGCGCTCGGGGCAGGTCTCGATCCCCCAGAACGCCGCGCTGCGCAGGGCCTCCACCCGGCGCTCCTTCGTCTCCCGGCGCTCTCGGCGGCGGGTGATCACGTCCTCGATGACCTGGCGGTGGGTGGTGTCGTCGAGGGTGGGGCGACGAAGCCGCTCCCGCGCGAGGTCCACCGCCCAGGGGATCGCCTCTTCAGGTCCGGCCCAGGTGAGCCGCGTCGCCCAGCGCCCTGAAGAGACGCCGAAGGACACGCCCTTGCGGTAGAGCGCGTCCTCGACGTCCTCCAGCCGTCTTTCGCCGACCCCCGACCGCTCCCACAGCCGAATCGCCAGGCCGAAGGTGGGGTCGTGGCCGCCGCCGCGCTCAAGGTTGAGGGTGAGGCGGCTCAGGCCGTTTTGGTACGGCGACGGCACGGCGTAATGAACGCCGCTCAGCCCCTCGGCGCGCTGGTAATGAACCCCCTCGACGAGCACCTGGAGCGGCGCCTCCTCCAGCGGGAGGGCGGCGAGGGACTCAAAGAGCGGGGAGTGGCCGGCGCCGCTCGCCGTGGGCTCCCCCTTCGTGAGCGAGAGCGTGGCGCGGGTGGGCTCGCCGGAGATCCGCTGCACCCGCACCTGGGGCCCGGCGAAGAGGCGCTGGGCGGCGGCGACCACGTCCGCTTTGGTGAGCTGCCGCAGGCGGTTGAGCCAGCCCGCGGAGAACTCCCAGCCCCGCCCTGAGAGAAACGCCGTAGACATCGCCTGCACCTGGGCGTCGTTGCGCTCCAGGCGCGCGCGCTCCCCGAGCTCAAAGTTGAGCGCGGCGGCGGCGAGGTCGTCTTCAGTGAAGTCCCCGGCGCACAAGGCCTCGATGGGCTCCAAGAGCAGGCGGGTGAGGGCCTCGGCGTCTTGGTCGGGCCTGGGCCGCGCCCACACCAAGAACGCGCCGCCAAAGGCCCGAAACGAGGGTGAGCTGCCCGCCGCCCGGAGCGCCTGCCGCTGCACGAGGCGGTCGAGGAGGCCGCCGCCGCGGTTGTTCAGCGCCATGTCGGCCAGGAGGATCGCCTCGTGGTCGGGGTGGCCCCAAGGCACGCCGCGCCAGGCGATGCGCTGCTCGGGGTCGCCGTGGTGGGCCAGGGTCACCTCAGTGAGCGGCGGCAGGGGCGCGGGCGGCGGGGGCTCGGGGCGTGGGTCGCTGGGGCCCAGATCTAAGGCCCCGATCGTGCGCTCCAGAAGGCGGATCGTGGGGCCCACGGCCACGTCCCCGGCGAGGATCACCGCGAGGTGCGGCGGGCGGTACCAGCGGGAATGAAACGCCTCGATGGGCTCGGCGTGCAGGCGCAGCACGTCCTCCAAGCTGCCCAGCACGTCCCGACCGTAGGGGTGATCGGGGGTGAGCGCCGCGGTGGTGGCCTGGGCGAGGCACCGATCGCCGTTGTCCATCGCCCGCAGCTTCTCTTCAGTGATCGTGTCCAGCTCGGTGGACATCGCCCGAAACGACGGCCCGGTGAGGCGATCGGCCTCAAGCTCGGCCCACACCGGCAAGGCGCGGCTGGGGAGGTCGGCGACATACGCCGTGAGGTCGTGGGAGGTCAAGGCGTTCACGCCCCGGGCGCCGACGGCGGCGAGGGCCTGCTTGAGCTCGTTGGGCACGGCGAACCGGGCGGCGGCGCGCTCCTCCTCACGCAGAAGGGCGGTGAGGCGCTCACGATCTGCGGGATCCCCCAAGGCGCGCTCCCGGGCCAGGGCGCGGGCGCGGGCGAGGTGCGGGGCCTCGGCCTGGGCGTCGAGCACCCCCAAGCGGCGGCTGCCTTTGTTGGCGAGCATGTGCTCCAAGGCGTGGGCGACGCCGCCAAACTCCGGCGGGTCAAAGGCGGCCCCGGCACGAACCGCGATCCGCGCGGCCACCCGGGGCTCCTCGTGGTTCTCCGAGATCCACACCTGCACGCCGTTCTGCAGGGTGTGCAGCGTCACCTCGGCGGGGCCGCTCATAAGGCGTTGCAGACGCGGGTGGCGCTCTTACACTCGAAGGACAAGGTCTGGCCTTCAGCGACGGTGACCGTGGGGCCCTTCACGCGGTAACCGCCGGAGAACGACGGGAACAAGGTGTAGGTGCCTGGGGCGACGGTGCCGGGCCGGGCGTTGCCCGCCGCGCCGACGAGCTGCACAAACTCGGCGTCCCCTTTGACCAGGATCGCCGTGCGCGGCTTGGCTTTGGGTTTGGGGGCCTTCGTGGCGACGTCGGGGGCAGGCGCGGCCTCTTCAGGCGCGGTCTCCTCCACCGGCGGAGCCTCGGGCGGGGGATCTTGGGGGCTCGGCTCGACCTCGGCCAGCTCGGTCAAGGTGAGCCCGGCGTTCGGCGGCTGGGGCTCGGCGGGGGCGACGGTGGGCTCACGCAGCGACGAGGCGATGAGCCACACGCTCACGCCGATGAGCAGGCCGAGAGAGCCCGCCAAGGCCACGACCTGCCAGCCGGAGCTGCCGTGGGCGGCGTGGGGCGGCGGGGCGGCGGGGCGGCTGTGCAGCGGCGCGGGGGCGGCGAGGTCGGCGGTGTTCGGGTCGTCCGCGGACTGAACGGCGGGCGCCACGCCGCCGGCGGGGGTGACGGGCTTGGGGGGCGCCGCGCGCGGCGGCAGGGTGGGCGACGCGACCGGGTTGGCGGCGGTGATCGGCACACCCAAGAGCAGCTCCGGTCGGCGCATCCGGCCCGAGGGCTCGCGGTCGGCGGCGGCGGCGTTGAGCGTCTGGCCCGAGAGCCCGGCGGAGGGCGTCTCCGAGAGCTCCGAGCCGCAGAGGTCATCGGTGCTCTGGGGCTGGGGCAGGTCGAGCACGGCCTGAACCCGCTGCTCGGCCCAGTCGGCCAGGCTCGGCCCGGAGACCCGGCGGCGCAGCTCAGCACACTGACCGGCGAGGGCCTTCGCCGTGGGGCGCTCCTTGTGGTCAAAGGCGAGGCAGCGCACGAGGAGCTGCACCACGGGCTCGCGGGCCTCGGGGGCGATGAGCTCCCACGCCTGGTGCAGCCCGTCGCGCAGGTGCTCTTGGTGGCCGTTCTGGCTGGGGCGGGTGCGCCCAAAACGCCGCCCGGTGAGCACCTCGTAGAACGTGGCGCCCAAGGCGTAGACGTCTCCGGCGGGGAGGTCCTCAAAGCCGAACCGCTCGGGGGCGAGGTACGGCAGAGAGCCCATCACCACGGCCTCCTGCGTGGCGGCCTCACGGTCGGAGAGCTTCGCCCGGGCCACGCCGAAGTCGAGCAGCTTCGTGACCCCAGCGGTGGTGACGAGCACGTTGGCGGGCTTCACGTCGCGGTGAACGAGGCTGAGCTCCTCGCCGTCGGGCCCCCGGGCGGTGGTGGCGGCGTGCAGAGTGCGGCTCACCGACTCCACGAGCTCCAACGCGACGGAGACGGGCAAGGGCCCAGAGGTCTCCAGGAGGCGGTCGAGGTCGATGCCCCGCACCAGCTCCATCACCATCGTCCACCGACCGTCGAGCTGCACGAGGTCGTCTACGCGGACGATGCCCCCGTGATGAAGGCTTGAGAGGATCCTCGCCTCGTCGCGCAGGCGCGCGGCGGCCTGATCGTTCGCCGCGGCGCGCTCGTTGAGCACCTTGAGCGCCACCTCACGACGCAGCCCGCCGCTGGTGATCAGCTCAGCGCGGTACACCGTGCCGAAGCCACCAGCGCCCAGAACGCTGAGGATCCGGTACCGTCGGGAGGGGGTGGGCTGCATAAGGCTCAAGAGTATAACGCCCTGCGTGTGGTCGGCGACGCGATAGAGTACGCCAACTCTGGAGTCTACCATGCGTCTCTTGTGTGTCCGGCGGCTCGCGCCGCTCCTCGTCTTGGGACTCGGCGCGTCGGTCACCTTGGCCGCAGATCCCCCCGCGCTCTTGGGCGACACCCACCGCGAGGCCTTGGAGCGCATCGAGGCCGCCGCCGAGGCCGACAACGACGCCTACGAGCGCCTCCGCGAGCTGTGTGACCGCTTCGGGCATCGGCTGAGCGGCAGCGCGGCCTTGGAGTCGGCGATCGACTGGGCCGTCGGCGAGCTGGCCGAGGACGGACTCGACGCCCGAAAAGAGCCCGTCACCGTCGCCAAGTGGGTGCGCGGCGCGGAGTCGGCGGCGCTCACCCACCCCCGGGCCCAGCCCCTCGCCGTGCTGGGCTTGGGCATGAGCGCGCCGACGCCGCCGGGGGGTGTCGAGGCCGAGGTGGTCGCCGTGGGCTCCCTCGACGCCCTGCGCGCCCTGCCCGAAGGCGCGCTCACGGGCAAGATCATCCTCGTCGATCAGCCGTTCACCGACTACGGCGAGACGGTGCCGATCCGCTCCCAGACGGCGATCGAGGGCGCTCGGCGCGGCGCCGTGGCCGCCTTGATCCGCTCGGTCACCTCCGAGAGCCTGAACACGCCCCACACCGGGGCGATCCGCTACGCAGACGACGTGAAGGCGATCCCCGCCGCGGCGCTCTCGCCAGAGCACGCCGCGCTGCTGCATCGCCTCTATGACGCCGGTCAGCGGCCCCGGGTGCGCCTCAGCCTCGCGAGCGAGCGCCTGCCCGACGCCACCTCCTACAACGTCGTCGCCGACCTCAAGGGCCGCGAGCGCCCGAGGAGATCGTGCTCTTGGGCTGCCACCTCGACTCCTGGGACGTCGGCCAAGGCGCACAAGACGACGGCGCGGGCTGCGTGCTCGTGTGGCACGCCGCCAGCCTGCTCAAGGCCCAGGGCCTCACGCCGCGGCGCACGGTGCGGGTGGTCCTCTACACCAACGAGGAGAACGGCCTCGCCGGGGGCCGGGCCTACGCCGCCGACCACGCCGCCGAGCTTGACAACCACGTCGTCGCCATCGAGTCCGACACCGGCAACGGCCGGGTGCTGGGCATGAACGTCGATCTTCAGGCGAGCTTAGAGACCGCGGCGCGGCAGCGCGCCCAAGGCCTGTTGTGGGAGCTCTCCAACGCGCTTCTTCCCTACGGCGCCGGGGTCTTCACCCAAGGCGGCTCCGGCGCCGACATCTGGCCGCTCACCGAGGCGGGGGTGCCCGGCCTCGGCGTCGACCACGACACCACGGACTACTGGCCGATCCACCACACCGAGGCCGACACCTTCGAGAAGATCAAGCTCGACGATCTCCGCTACAACCTCGGCGTGATCACCATGACGGCCTACCTGCTCGCCGAGCACCCCGAGCGCCTCGTCAACCCTGTCGGCGCGCCGCCCCCGCGCCGGAGGCGCTGAACAGCCGCAGCGCGCCGAGGATCACGCCCCGCACCTGGGCCTCCTCGGCGCCCTCGTCCATCAGCCCCGAGAGCTGGGTGACGAGGGGCCCTAACGTCGGGATCTCACCGCTCAGCCGCGCGGCCTCGTGAAGATCGGCCCGCGCGGCGTCAAGGTCATGGACAAACCAGCGGGCGAAGGCGCGCAGCAACAACAGGCTCGGGCGATCTGGCGCCTCTCCCAAGGCCAGGTCGAGGAGGTTCTCCGCCTGGGCGGCCTCGCCGTGGAGCAGCGCCTCGACGGCCTGGGCCTCCAGGGCGTCGAGCTGCTTGTCCTCAGGCGCCTGGAGCGGGGCGAGATCGGCCTCGGCCCCGGCCCGATCCCCAAGCTCGGCGCGAAGCTGCCCCCGCACCCGCCGAAGCTGGGGGTGCTCCGGCGCGTAGACCAGGGCCTCTTCAGCCACGGCCAGGGCCTCAGCGGCGCGGCCCAAGCCCCGCAGCGCCAAGACCCGCAGGCCCAGGCTCCCCAGGCTCGGCGTCGCCAAGGCGTCCGCGGCGTCGAGGGCCCGAATCACGCCTTGAAGGTCACCCTTGGCCCCCAAGCCCCGCGCGCGGGTGACGTGGGGCTCGGCGTAGGTCGGGTCGAGGCGCTGGGCGTGGTCACACAGGCCAAGGCCAGGGGCAGCTCACCCCGGTCGAGGTGGTCCTCAGCGCGGAGGCGCACGGCCTCGGCGGCGTCGCGGGTGCTCATGGGGCGAGCGTAACCCCAATCCGCGCCTAGAAGTAGTAGCGGATGTGCCCCGAGAAGTTCACCAGGTCCGAGTACACCCCGGGCGAGAGGATGATCCCCGGGCGGTACTCCAGCACGATGTCGATGGGCGCGGGCTGCACGATGAACTCAAGCCCAGCGACGCCGGAGATCCCGACGAGGGGATCGTTCTGGCCGACGCCCACCGCGCCGCCGAAGCCGATGTTCCAGGCGAGGTTCACCGGGCCGCCGCTGGCGAAGGTGGGCTGCTCCCAAAGCGCGTCGATGCTGACGCCGAGGCGATCATCGTCGTAACGGCCGTTCCAGCCATAGGTGCCGATCACGCCCTGGATCGCGCCGGGACCGATCGGCGCCTTCATCGAGAGCCCAGAGACGCCGAGCCCGCCGCCAATGCCGATCCCGAAGTTACCCGGGACCTCAGCGAGGGCAATCGAAGGGAGGAGCAGCGCGGCGAGGGTCGTCAGCAGGGTTCTCGTCATCATCATCACCTCATGGTGCGCGGCAGAGGCCGCGTCGTCAGGACAGGATAAGCACGGGATGCCTACTCTCCAACACACATCCCTGACATCTGACTTACACGGCCAGATCAACTCCGAGGTGCTCATGCGAACGTTTGCTACGTTCATCCTGCTCTTCTCGCTGACCGGCTGCGGCCAGCGCCACGTCAAGGTCGACGTCGAGCTGCCCACGGCCACCCCCAGCCCCAACGCCACTTACACAGCCTCGACGACCACCTACCGCATAGGCACCAGCCGGGTGAAGGCCCCCTTCGTGAGTGAACAAGAGGGCCTGACCTGCTCCGTCGAGGGCCGCCTGCTCACCGCTGAGGTCCGTGTGCCCGGCGACACGATGCCCAGCCTGCCCGCCACCTGGACCTGCGCGGAGGAGCACATGAAGGTGGACGTCACCCTCACGGCGCCCTGACGCCTGCGTCGGGTTGTCGGTCAGCTTTCGTCAGGACGGCACCTGACCGAACCGCGTGATTCTCGGCGTACAAACATGCTTTTTATGATCGGTCAAAATATGGATTCTCGGACATTTTCTGTCCGACCGATCCCGAATGACCGGGCTAAGATGTTTGTGCAATCTGGAGAGTACCCACGATGTCTACGCCGATGTCCACGCTGAACAAGGCCCAGAAACTCATCAAGATGATCGAGCTGATGAACCGCCGTGGGGGCATTCGCGCCCAGGAGTTCATGGAGACCTTCGACCTCGATCAGCGCACGCTCCGCCGGTACCTCGCCGACATGCGTGAGCTCGACCTCCCCATCGAAGACCGCGGCTTTGGCGCCGATCGCACCATCGCCCTGGATCCCAGCTACCGCCGCACCGGCGTGCAGCTCACGCTCCCTGAAGTGCTCTCGTTACACTTCGGCCGCCGCCTCTTCACCTTCCTCGACGGCACCCAGTTCGCCGCCGACATGGACGACGCCATCGAGCGCCTGGAGCCCGCCATCCCCCGGGCCCACGCCGATCTCACGCGCACCCTCGACCGCAAGTTTATGGCCGTGCCCGAGCACGCCAAAGACTACCGCGACCACGGCGATCTCCTCGACGAGCTCATCACCGCGCTTCTGTACGAGAACCCCGTGCGCGCCGAGTACCACAAGCCCGACGGCCAGCCCAAAAAATACGAGCTCGAGCCCTACACCCTGGCCACCTACCGCCAGGGCCTCTACGTCTTCGCCCGCGACCGCGCCGACGGCAAGCTCAAGACCTTCGCCGTCGAGCGGTTCGGCAAGCTCGAGCGCCTGCGCGTCGAGAAGTTTGTGGTGCCGCCCGACTACAAACCTGAAGACGTGCTGAGCGACTCCTTCGGCATCACCCGCGGCGAGCCCGCCCAGGTCTCGGCGGTGTTTGACGCCTCCGTCGCCCGGTTTGTGCGGGAGCGCACCTGGCACAAGTCCCAGACCGTGCAGGATCTCCCCGATGGCCGCGTGCGCATCAGCCTGCGGGTCGGCGTCTCTCAAGAGCTCGTGCAGTGGCTCCTGAGCTACTCCGGCGCGGTGAGCGTCGAGGGCCCTGAAGAGCTCGTCAACCGCCTGCGCGACGCCCACCTCGCCGCGCTCGGTCGTTATGAGATCCGCGAGCAGGCCGCCTAGGGCCGCGGGGCCGGTCGTGGCTTGGGGTGACAGGGGGCCATCGTTGGGATAGTCGCGGTGGAACTTCGGGAGATCCCCATGCTCCGCGTGCTCATCGCCGACCGCCTCCCTGACTCTGCCCGCACCCGGCTCCAGGAGGCCGGCTGTGAGGTGATCGTCGACCCTGGGCTTCAGGGCGACACCCTCACCGCCGCCCTCGCCGAGCACCAGCCCGACGCGCTCATCGTGCGCAGCACGAAAGTGAACGCCGCGCACATCCAGGCCGGGCGCTCGCTGCAGCTCATCGTGCGCGCGGGCGCGGGCACAAACACCATCGACACCGCCGCCGCGTCCGCCCGAGGCGTCTACGTCTCGAACTGCCCGGGCATGAACGCCGTGGCCGTCGCCGAGCTGACCTTCGCCCACATCCTCAACGCCGACCGCCGCGTCGCCGACGGCGTGGCCGACTTACGCGCGGGCCGCTGGGAGAAGAAGCAGTACTCCAAGGCCCGGGGCCTCAAGGGCCGCACCTTGGGCGTCATCGGCGCGGGCAACATCGGCCAGGCGGTCATCGCCCGGGCCTTGGCCTTCGAGATGCGTGTGGTCGCCTGGAGCCGCTCGTTGACGCCCGCTCGGGCGGCGGAGCTCGGCGTCACCCTCTGCGCCTCGGCGGTGGAGGTCGCCCGCCAGGCCGACGTGCTCACCGTTCACCTCGAGCTCAGCCCGGCCACCCGCGGCTTCTGCGGCCCGGCGATCTTTGAGGCCCTGCGCCCCGGCGCCACCTTCATCAACACCTCCCGCGGTGAGCTGGTGGACGAGGAGGCCCTCGCCGAGGCCGTCCGCACGAAGGGTGTGCGCGCGGGCCTCGACGTGTTCCACGGTGAGCCCGCCGGGGACGCCGCCGCCTGGACGCCCGCCCTGGCGGCTTTGCCCGGCGTGTACGGCACCCACCACATCGGCGCCTCGACGGATCAGGCCCAGGAGGCCGTCGCTGACGAGGCCATCCGCATCGTGCTCGTCTGGGCGGCCACAGGCGACGCGCCGAACTGCGTGAACCTCGCCGTGAAGACAAAAGCCACGCACCTGCTCATCGTGCGCCATGAGGACCGCGTCGGCGTGTTGGCCACGGTGCTCGACATCATCCGCCAGCACAACATCAACGTGCAGCAGATGGAGAACATCATCTTCTCTGGCGCCCGGGCCGCGAGCGCACGAATCCAGCTTGAGAGCGCGCCGCCCGACGCCCTGCTCGATCACCTACGCGCCCAAGATCCCGTCTTCGACGTGAAGCTCGTCCCCTTGGAGGTCCAGTGAGCGACGCCCCCTTCCCCTACGGCCGCATCCACAACTTCTCCGCTGGCCCGGCGGTCCTGCCGCTCTCGGTGGTCGAGGAGCTCCGCGAACAGCTCCCCAACTTCGCGGGCATGGGTGTGGGCGTCATGGAGCTGTCCCACCGCTCCAAGCCCTTCCTCAAGCTGATGAAAGGGGCCCAGGGCCGCATCCGTCGCCTGCTGAACCTCAGCGACGAGCACACCGTCCTGTTCTTGCAGGGCGGCGCCTCGCTGCAGTTCTTGATGGTGGCGATGAACCTGCTCCAAGGCGGCACGGCGGACTACATCGACACCGGCGTCTGGGCGAACAAGGCCATCAAAGAGGCCAAACGGTACGGCACCGTGGTGGTGCCGTTCTCGGGCAAAGCCGAGAACTACCGGCAGGTGCCCCAGTCTTGGGCGCGCACGCCGGGCGCGGTCTACACCCACATCACCACGAACAACACGATCTACGGCACCCAGCTTCATGGGCTGCCCGAGAGTGAGGGCCTGCTCGTCGCCGACATGAGCTCGGACATCCTCTCCCGTGAGGTCGACACCTCCAAGATCGACGTGATCTACGCCGGCGCCCAGAAGAACCTCGGCCCCTCGGGCCTCACCGTGGTGACGCTCTCGCCCCGGGCGATGGCCCGCGCGGCGCTCTCCGACGCCCCGACCATGCTCAACTACAAGGTCCACGCCGACGACGCCGACCAGCTCTACAACACGCCCAACACCTTCGGCGTGCTGGCCCTGGACCGCGTGCTCAACTGGATCGAGACCCAAGGCCTGCACACGGTGGGCGAGACCAACCGCCGCAAAGCCCAGAAGATCTACGACGTGCTCGACAGCTCGGCGTTCTGGCGCCCCCACGCCGCCGCCGACAGCCGCAGCGACATGAACATCACCTGGCGTCTCCAGGATGAGGCCCTAGAGCCGGTGTTCGTGAAGGAGGCCACCGAGGCCGGACTCGACGGGCTCAAGGGCCATCGTTCCGTCGGCGGGCTGCGCGCGAGCATTTATAACGCCTGCCCCGAGCAGAGCGTAGACGCCCTCGTGGCGTTTATGCGGGAGTTTGAGCGGGTTCGGGGTTAAGCTGCGCGCTGGTGAAGCGCGGTTCTTGACTTCACACCCCAAGAACGTGTTAGCAGGTTGTGGTTCGGGGCGGCCCCCAGCGCCCCAAAGCATTGCACCCCCGCGCACCTGACGCCCTACGAGGCTCTCAGGGGAGTACGGATGGCAGAGAAGACTCAGGTTCGCGCCGAGACTGAGCCCTGGTGGGCCGAGTTCGTGAGCCTCTACAAGACAGTCCCCCTTCGTGAGCTGGCGCGGCGCTTTGGCACGAACTCCCGGCGCCTCCGGCGCGCGGTGCAGCGCTCAGCCCTCGATGAGGAGCCTGAGAAGGTCCGCGAGTCCGAGCAGCGTTTGGGCACCTTGCCCGACGCCTCTCTCGCCGACGATCTCGACGTGACCGTCGAACACATCCAGGGTGCGCGGCTCCGGCGCGGCGTCGCTCCTTTTCATCCTCGCGCGCCCCGTCGGACCAAAAGGTGACCACCCAACGCCCCGCCCCTCCGCCCGCCGACAAGCCCAAGCGGGTGCGCGCTGATCCCACCCAAGTGCAGGTCGTCGTGCGCCGCGCCCCCGTCGTCGAGCGCCGCGGTGACCTGCCGATGGGCGTGAGCCTCAGCCGCAGCCTCGCCGTGCGCCCGCCGCCGCCTCCGGGCCCGGCCCCCGCGCCCTTCGACCCGCCGCCGCCCGTCGCCCCGCCGCCGCCCTCCGCCGCCGCCGCCGATGGTCGCCGCCGTGTGGTGCGCCGTGTGGGTGAGGTCGAGGTCACGCGCCGCACCGCCAGCGAGGTCAGCCCTCGTCGGCGTCCGTCTCCACTCGATGACCGGGACGACCCCGAGCAAGGTGGCTACGACCGCTATGAGGACGACTACGACCTCGACGACCGCCCGGTGAGCCGCATGCGCTCCACGGCCCCGGCGGGCGCCAAGGTCGAGTCCGCCGCCGCCGCCGCTGCCGAGCCCGTTGGGGGCCGTCGCCGCATCGTCTCCTCCGACCGCGCCTCGGCGCCCGAGCCCCCTCCCGAGGAGGAGGCGCCCAAGCCGATGCTGCGCCGCAAACCCCGGGAGAAGAAGCTCGCCGCGCCCGTGCGTACGGTCTTTGAGAAGGCCCGCGGTGACGCGCTCCCCGAGCACATCAAGCTCGACGAGCTGCTGGTGGAGCGCCCCCGTCGCACCACCTTAGAGCCGCTGGTCGAGGCGCCCCGGCCCGCGGCGCGTGCGGCTGAAGAGCCCGTGGAGGCGCCGATCATCGAGGTGGCGCCCGTCGTCGAGGTCGTCGCGCCGCCGGTCGTCCCCGCGGTCAACGGCGTCTCGGTCAAGAGCGCCCCGGTCAACGGCGCCGCGCGTGACGCCGCCACCCTCACCCGGGCGGCCGCGTACTGGCTCGTGACCCTCACCACGGGCCGAGAGCTCGTCGTCGCCGCGGCCAGCGTGCTCGGCGCGGCCCAGCTTGGCGCCGCCCACGGCGACGTCCGCGCCATCGGCCCGCTCCCCGGCCTGTAGAGCCGTCAGCGGCGCCGGGCCCGCGGGTCCAAGGCCTCGACCTCGGCCATCGCCTCTCGGCGGCGGGTCTGGTCGAGATCGAGCTGGCGCACCCGCCGCTCCAGAGGGCTCAGGCGCTCATCGAGGTGGCTGAGCCCCGCCTGGTTGAGCCCCTGCACCCGGTTGAGCTGCAGGAGGAGGGCGGCGGGCAGCGTCTCGTGCGCGTCGTCGTCTTGGTGCTGGCGGTAGGCGGCGGCGAGGCGGTCGGCGGTGTCCCGGGCCTCTCGCTGGAGCGCGGCTTGGTCCTCCAGCGCCCGGCGGAGGAGGGCGTTCACGCCGTCAGCGCCGTCGTCGTCGTGGGCCTCTTGGGCGATGAGCCCGACCTCGGCCTCCAGAAGCTCGGCGTGCTGGCTGAGGCGGCGCAGGCGCGTCATCACCGCCGCCCAGGCCTCACGCAGCCGCGCCCGAGGGCTGAGCGTCGGGCTCGTCGTCTCCGGCGCTGGACCGCCGAAGACCCGCGCCCAGAGGGACGGCGCCTTGGGGCTCGGCGGCGGGGCCCCGGCCTCGGTGGCGGCGGCGAGGGCCTCCACCAGCTCAAGCTGCAGCGCCCGGGCCTCTGCTCCCAGCGCGGCCAAGGCGTCTAAACGGCGTCGCAGCGCGGCCTCAGCGGCTCTCTCCATCAGAACGCCTCCCCCCAGCCCGTCGTGATCGCCCAGGCGCTGTCGCTCACGGCCACGTCCAGGCGCACGACGTTGAGCCGCTCCGGGGGCAAGATCAGCCGCAGGCCGAGGCCCCCGGCGGGGTGAAGACCGTCGTTGACCACATAGGCGAGGTTGCCGAACACCACGCCCTCCAAGGGCCCGATGAGCGCCCAGCGCTGCTCCAAGTCGAGGGTGCTGATGAAGGGCGCGCGGTATCGCCCGGCCCAGGCGCCGCGGTGAAGCTCGGCCCCGCCCACCGTCGGCAGGCGCAGAAGCGGCGCGCCCTTCATCAGCTCCCCGCTCGCCCAGAGCCGCGCCGCGGTGACCCCGCCGAGGCCCGGCCGGTACGCGCGAAGGTCGGCGGTGAGGCCCCAGTGGGGGTAACCGAAGACCGCGGCGTCGCTGCTCAGCCCGACCACAACCCCCTCGCGGGTCTCGCCGAAGCCTTGGCTGCGGTCGAAGCCGAGGGTGAGGCTGGGGCCGTGCCCAGCGAGCCAGCCCTCGCCCCAGTCGTCCCAGCGGGTCACCCAGGTGAGCTGCGCCGAGAGGCCGTCGCGCCGGGCCCCGCCGCCGACGCTGAGCGCCACGAGATCTTGGGTGATGCGGGCGGGGGTGTCTCCGGTGTAGACGTCCACCACCCCTCGCCCCGCGGCGGCGCCCAAGGTGGCGAAGACCGGCCCGGGGCTGCGCAGCCGGGCGCTCGTGGCGTAGGCCCCGCGGGTGGTGGCGGTGAGGGTGAGCTGGGCCGAGCCGCCGCGCAGGAGCAGGTCGGGGTGGGTGAACACGAGGCCGCCGCCGAAGCCGACGCCGGGCGCCCCGGCCAGCCCCAGGCCCAAGAACCAGGTGCTCGGCTGGCTAGGCAACACGCCGTCGGCGGCGATCAAGGCGTCGCCGAGGCCGTCGCGCTGGGCGCTCACCCGCAGAAGATCGAGGTGTCGGCGCTCGCCGGTGGCCAGGTAGAGCCGCGCGGCGGCGGGGCCGGGCAGCCACAGCGCGGCCTGCTCGGCGGCGACCCGGGCCAGCTCCTTGTCGGCCCCGGCGTAGGGCGGCGCGAACAGGTAGTAGTCGGCCCAGGCGATCCAGCCCCAAGGCCCGAGGCCCTGGTTCAAGGCGTCGGTGATCTTCGCGCCGTGCTGAATGGGGCCGATGTTGCCGCTCATCGTGAGCAGGCGCAGGCGGGCCATGCCCTCAGCGACGGGCTCCCCGAGGCTGAGCGCGAGCTTGAGGCAGTCCCGGGCGAGGGGCCGATCCCCGGCGTAACGGGCGGTGTCCGAGGCCGAGACCGCGGCGAGGCCTGGGCTCATCCAGCCCAAGCCCTCGGTGGGGCAAGGGCGCGTGGCCGCGAGCGCGGTGGCGGCGATCATCCAGGTGAAGGGCCCCATTCGTCGTGGAGTATCTCACCCGGGCGCCGAAAAAAAGAGAACCGGGCTCGGAGAGCGAATCTCCGAACCCGGCGCAGCTCAGCGGGTCCCCCCCAAGCCCAACGACGTCGCACCCCCATGCACTACCCGTCGTTTTGAGCTGTCGTCCAAGCGCGCCACGTGAGCGCCCTCAGACCCCGAAAGATCCTCACGATTCGGCTTGTGACCGCCTCGTGTCTCACCATCGGGTGACGCTCTCACCAAATGCAAAGGTCGTGCCATGCTGGGCAAAAAGTAAGATCTTTGAAATTCAGCCCTTTGCGCGGGGGGTTCTCTCTGCGCGAGTGTCACCTAGTGTCACCCTGTGACACGTCACGGGACAGGTGGATGTGTCCCGACGGGACACCCCCAATCATCCTGAAGAAGATCCTTGATCGGTGGCCGAAGGGAGGATAATCTACGCGCATGAGCCAGAATGCACCGATTCGTGAACAAGTAGCGACCCGTCTGCGCCAGCTCCGGCTGGAGCGGGGTCTCAGCCAAACCGCCTTGGCCGCCCGTGTTGGCATGCGGGAGGGTGACATCAGCCGGTACGAGACCGGCGAGCGCTCTCCCAGCATCGAGAGCCTTGAGCGCCTTGCCGAAGGTTTTGGCCTCAGCATCGCCGAGGTGATGACGCTCAACCAGCGCGAGCCGTCGTCCGATCTCGACGTCATCGTCTCCGCGCTCCGCAACCAGCCGAACAAGGTGATCGCCATCGCGCGTCGCCTGGTGCTCGCGCTGTTGACGGATCCGCCGTAGAATCCAGCGGCTGAGCGTAGAAACTCACAGAACGCCTCGGCGTTTTTGTGCTGAAGCTCTCCGGGTTGGATATACACCAACACGGAATGAACCGCTCAGCCCATCGGGTGACTCTATGCGACTGCAAGTGCTTATCGGCGCTCGGATTCGTCAGCTTCGACTCCTCTGTGGCCTCTCCCAAGCCGAGCTTGGGGCGCGCGTCGGCATCGGCGCCCCCGAGGTCAGCAAGGTCGAGAACGGCCGCCGCGTGGCCTCCCTCGTCACGCTCAGCCGCTTCGCCCAAGGCTTAGACGCCCCGCTGCAAGACCTCCTCGACGTCCAGGACGAGGCCGACTACTTCGACCCCGAACTCCGGTCATTGGTTGACCGACTTCACGCCCAGGGCGTCGAGGAGGCGCGTCGGGCGCTGCTCATCGTGCTCGCGATGTTGGATGAGCGCGACATGGACAAGCTCTAAGCGCTCAGGAGCACAAACGATTTGGGCAGGCCAGCGCCCGCGTCAGGCGGGCTTCGGCTCGGCGGTCCACCACACCCGCAGCAGGCTCTCCTCAGCGGGCACGCCCAGACGTAGGGGGAAGCCGTAGTGGCCCGTGCCGCGGTGGATCATCATGCGGTCGCGGCCCCGGGCCCAGAGGCCGTGGTCGGGCAGGCCGAAGAGGCCGCTCACCACGGTCCAGTCGAGGCCAAAGGCGACGAGGCCCACCTGGCCGCCGTGGGTGTGCCCGGAGAGGGTGAGGTCGGCCTCGCCTTCGGGCACAGAGGTGAACGCCATCGGGTCGTGGAGCAGCCAAAGGCGTAAGGTTTCGGGAACGCGGGGGTATTTGCTGGCCAAGGCGCCGAGATGCTGGGCGCGGTCGCGGAAGCGGAAGTCGGCGCCGACGAGCTGCACCTTGCCCGCGGGGGTGTCCACGACGACGGCCTCGTCGATGAGCAGCCGCGCGCCGACGGCGGCCAAGGATCGTGCGACCTCTTCAGGGGCCTCCAGATCATGGTTGCCCCGGCAGGCGAAGACCCGGCCCGGCATCGCCTTGAGCGGCGAGAGCGCCTCGGCCAAGGCCCCGCGGGTGCCGTTGGTCTCAAAGGTCAAGAAGTCGCCGGTGAGCAGGATGAGGTCGGGATCTTGGGCGACGGCGCGCTCGCAGACGGCCTTGAGGCGCTCCACGGGCATGAACGTGCCCAGGTGGGGATCGGTGATCTGCACGAGCCGTAAGGGGCGGCCCCCGGCGGGGGTCGGCGGCGGCTTCACCCGGTGCAGGCCGTCGATCACCGCGCCGTCGAGGGGGAGATCCCGCTCTTCAGGTTTGAGGCGCAGAGTGCCCGCGAGGCCGAGGGCCGCGCCGACGAAGGGGATCCACACCCCGGCGGGGGTGAAGCCCAAGGCTGAAGCGAAGGCCCAGGGCAGGCCCAAGAACGTCGCCGCCCAGAAGGCCGAGGCGGGCAGAGAGACGAGCCAACGCCAGGCCCGGGAGGGGTCGCTGGGGTTGGCGAGGCGCCAGAAGTGCAGGATCACCGCGGCTTGGAGGGGGAACATCGCGAGGCCGAGCGCGCCCAAGGCGGGGTAGAGCAAGGCCGCGCTGGCGCCGTGGAGGCCGAGCACGACGGAGAGGAACACCGCCGGGAAACGCCCGCCCTTGCTGGCGGCGTTCAGCACGAGGCCCAGGGAGCTGGCGAAGGTGAAGAGCGCGAAGGCGGGTCCAGCCATGAAGGTCAGCTCCGAATGTTCAGGAATCCTGCGCACCGTCAGGCTGGGGTCAATGGCGCCCGGGGGCGACGTCAACGGGCTACATGAGGCCGCATGTCCGGTCGTGTCGGCGTCGCCGCCCTCTTGTGGGGGCTCAGCATCTTGCTCTCCCGCGTCATCGGCGTGGTGCGAGAGGCCGTCATCGGGCGTGTGCTCGGCGGCGGCGCCGAGGCGGACGTCTACTGGACGTCTTTCGTCCTGCCGGACTACCTGAACTACCTGCTCGCCGGCGGCGCGCTCTCGGTGGTGTTCATCCCGATCTTCGCCGGGCACGTCGCCCGGGGAGACGAGGCCGAGGGCTGGCGGGTCTTCTCGACGATCTTCAACTTCGTCTCTGTGGCCCTCATTGGGGTCACCGTGGTGTTGTGGATGCTCACCCCGGCGCTCGCGCCCCTGGTCGCCCCGGGCTTTGAGCCTTGGCAGCACGAGCTGTTGGTCAAGCTCACCCGCATCACCTTGCCCGCGCAGATCTTTCATGTGCTGGGCGGGCTGCTCTCGGCGGTGCTCCAAGCCCGGGACAAACACGCGCTGCCGGCCTTCGCGAACCTCGGCTACAGCCTGTCCATCGTCGGGTTTGGCCTGGTGTTGGGCCCGAGCTTAGGCGCTGAAGGCTTCGCTTGGGGTGTGCTCGTGGGCTCGATCTTGGGGCCCTTCGGCATGCCGCTCTACGGCTGCCTTCGGGACGGCCTGGGCTGGCGGCCCTTGATGCGCCTGGGGCACCCCGACTTTCGGCGCTACGTCTGGTTGTCGTTCCCGATCATGCTCGCGTTCTCCATCGTCGTCGTCGATGACTGGCTGCTCAAGCGGTTCGGCAGCCTCGTCGGCGAGGGGGTGGTCTCGCGGCTGCAGTACGCGAAGACCTTGATGAAGGTGCCCTGGGGCATCTTCGGCATGGCGGCGGGGGCGGCGGCGTTCCCGACCTTGGCCCGGCTCGTCGCTGAAGGCAAAGGCGGCGAGGCCTATGAGACGCTGATCCGGGCCTGCCGGGTGATGCTGGTGCTCGCCTTCGCCAGCCAGGCGGCGTTCACCGTGGCCGGGGAGCACCTCGCGGCGGTGATCTGGGGCACGACGCGGTTCACGGCGGAGGAGCTGCACCAGATCGGCCTGCTCAACGCCGTGTTTTGTGGGGCCTTGGGCGCCTGGGCGGCGCAGTCGCTCATCTCCCGAGGCTTTTATGCCCAGCAGAACACCTGGTTCCCGAGCCTGTGGGGCAGCGCCGTGGTGCTCCTCGCCTGGCCGATCTACGGCCTCCTCGGCGAGCGCCTGGGCGCCGTGGGCCTCGCCATCGCCAGCTCCATCGCCATCACCGTCTACACCGTGGTGATGAGCCTGCGCCTGCGGCAGACCCTCGCCGGTCCGAACGCGCCGACCTTGGTGGGCTTCGTGCTCAAGATGCTGTTGATCACGGCGCTGGGCATCCTCGGCGGCGAGGCCCTCGATCAAGGGGTCGGCCTGTGGATCGGCCCCGAGGGGCTGGGCGGACCGACGGCCCGGGCGCTCCTGCGCGGGGCGCTGGGCGGCGGCGCGGCGATGATCCTGTGCCTGGGCTTGGCCTGGGTGTTTGGTGTAAACGAGGCCGTCGAGGTCGTTCGCCGCGTACAAGACGCCTTGGCCCGTCGCCTCGGCGGTCGTCTCCCCTTTCTTCGGAGGAAACCATGAACGTGCTCATCACCGGGGCCTCGCGGGGCGTCGGCCGCGCCATCGCCAGCCGCCTCGCCCGGCCCGGCGGCCGGGTCATCGTGAACTACGTGCGCAGCGAGGAGGCCGCCCAAGAGGTGGCCCGCGAGGTCGAGGCCAAGGGCGCCGAGGCCCTGGTCATTCAGGGCGACGTTCGGGATCCCAAAGACTTAGAGCGCCTCGCCGCGGCCTTGCCCAGCCTCGACGCCCTCATCCACAACGCCGCCATCGGCGTGCTCAAGCCCTACGACAAGATCCGCACCAACCAGTGGGATCTCACGATGGAGTCCTCCGTGCGGCCGTTCTGGCTGCTCACGAAGCTCTGCGCTGAGCGCCTCACGCCGGGCGCCTCGGTGATCGGGCTCTCGTCCTTGGGCAGCCGCAGCTTCGTGCCCGGCTACGCGGCGATGGGCGCGGCGAAGGCGGCGATGGAGGCGCTCACGCGGCAGCTCGCCGTGGAGCTGGCCCCCAGAAAGATCCGCGTGAACACCGTCTGCGGCGGCTTGGTAGACACCGACGCGCTCAACTACTTCCCCGACAAGGCCCGCATCATTGAGACGGCCCAGGCGATCACGCCCTTTGGGCGTCTGGGCACGGCGGACGACCTCGCGGCGGTGGTGGAGCTGCTGCTGATGCCCCAGGCCGCGTGGATCACCGGCCAGGTCATCGTGGCGGACGGCGGGATGTCGTTGGTTTGAGGCGGTGCTGACGGCGCCGGTGCAAGGTTGAACACGGTGAGAGATCTCTGAACACAGCCCGCGAGGAGTGGACCATGGGCCCGCGAGACGTCGTTCTTGCCTTCTTAGACGCTATCGAGCGAAAAGACGCCGCAGCTGTGGACGGCCTCTCAGCCCTTCCGGTGACCCGGGACGAGGGCTGCCCACCTCATCCCCGCGGGCTCAACCCAAGACCGCGCGGGGATGCTCGCCGGGCTGGCCGCGGGCGCGCGGCTGCTCGCTGAAGAGCGGTATGAGGTGCTCAGCCTGCTCGTGGACGGTGAACGTGTGGCCGCGGAGCTCGGCTGGCGTGCCGTGCTCGCCGTGCCGGCCTTGGGCCTGCCCGCTGGCGGAGCGCTCAAGGGGCGCTTCGCGGTGTTCTTCACGGTCAGAGAGGGGCTCGTCGAGGAGGTCCACAACTACGACTGCTTCGAGCCTCTTGGCCCCTGACCCTCACCCCGGCGGCCGCACCCGCCACGGATCCGCGCAGCGGGGCCGGAGCGTGTCTCGCGGGGCGGTCAGCGCCACGAGGGCCTCGACGGTGATGGGGCTTGAGTGGTGGGCGGCGAGGGCCTCGGCGGTGGGGCGCTCGTCGCAGGTGACGGCCCAGGCGGTGACGAAGGCGAGGTCCTCGACGGGCAGGCCGCGCACGGCCACACCTTGGCAGGCGAGCAGGCTGGCGCGCAGGGTGGCGTAGCGGGGCCAATGTTCGGGGGCCTGTAGGGTGGCGTCCAGGGCCAGGGCCTCGTCGATGGCGCCGCGCTCCATCGCCCAGCCGAGCTGCTCCATCCTCGCGAGGTCGACGAGGTCGGCGGCGGAGAGCGGCGTCTCTTCAGTGGGCAGGAGCTCCTCAGCGGGCGGGGCGTCGCCGGGGCCGCAGGGGCCGATCAAGGCGCGCTGATCACCGGAGCGGAGCACGAGCACCTCACGCCAGCGGGTCGCGGTCAGGGGCGCGTCCGCCGCGGCGGCCAGGGCGAAGGCCGCCACGCCGACGGCGCCGGGGGTGCCGCCGCCATAGCGCAGGGCCACGGCCGGGTCTCCCCGCTGGCCCGCCGCCCAGGGGCCGTGGCCGTAGCCGTGCCGCGGGTTGGCGACCGCGCCCAAGATGCGCCCAGGGCGGGACTCTCCGGCGCGTAACCACTCCGCGGCTTCAGCGACCAGGGCGGGATCGACGGAGAGGGAGTCCACGAGGCTCTGCCAGGGGCTCGGCAGGGGCGGCGCGATGAGCTCGGGCATCGGCGTGAGCTGCTCACGCTCGTCCACACGCATCGGCGGGGCCTCGAGCACGCTCAGGAGCAGGGCCGCGCAGCCGTCTGAGCGGGGATCGGCGCAGGTCTCGCGGTGGCGGCGCACCCGGCGCATGAGGTCGTCGGGGATGGTGCTGTCGTTCAGCCCGGCGTCTAAGCGGCCCAGCGCGGCCTCAAGGAGGGTGTGGCTCACGCCGAGGCCCTCCAGCACGCCCGCGGTGATCGTCGCCCGGCGGCTGGAGAGGCCGGGGAGGTCGGGCTCGGGGCGCAGGGTGGGGTGGGCGAGCTCACGGCGCAGGGCCCGGGCGACGGCATAACGCGCGCTCCAGTCACCCCCGGCGAAGCGCCGCAGGGCCGCGCCGTCTCCGGCGTCGAAGCGGGGGGCGCCGCCCTCGTTCAGCAGCTCTTCAGCGATGGCCGGGCCGACCTCCTCGGCCAGGGCGTCCACCAAGGCGCCGATCTGCACCGGCCCGAAGGCCCCGGCGCGCAGCTCTTCGCGCACCACCTCGGGCAAGGTGCCCTCTCGCAAGATGAGCGCGAGGCAGGCCCGCAGGCGCAGGCGGGCGGGGCCTTGGCGTTGGGTCAGCAGGCGGGTGAGCCAGCCGGTCCAGCGGGGGTCGGGGTGCTCGGCGATGAGGCGGCCGAAGCGGGCCTCCCCGGCGCAGCCCAGGTCATCCTCGTCTTGAATCAAGGCGGCGAGCAGGGCCTCGGCGTCGGGCAACAGCGCCGCGTCACAGGGCGAGCTGGCGAGGGTCGTGGCCAAGGCGTCCGCCGCGCCGGGTCGCCGGGCCATCAACAGCTCGCGGGCCTCGGGCTGGGCGATCCACAACCCCGCGCCCGCGCCGATCACGGCGAGCAGGACGACGGCGAAGGAGACGTGGACGCGGCGAGACACGCGCCACCTTAACCCAGGCGAGGCGTGTGGTGGGTCAGGCCCGGGCCAGCTCGATGAGCGTGATCTCTTGTGGAGAGCCCAGGCGAATCGGCGGGCCCCAGTACGTCGTGCCCCGGTTCACGTAGAGCCACATGCCCTCGACGAGGTGGGCCCCGGCGCTGAACGGCTGGGCGAGGTGGATCAAGAGGGTGTAGGGGAAGTATTGCCCGCCGTGGGTGTGGCCGCTGAGCATGAGGTCGAAGCCGCGCTCGACGGCTTTGTAGGCGGTGCGCGGCTGGTGGGCGAGCAGGATCCGCACCGCGGCCTCCGGCGCGCCGGCCAGGGCGGCGTCTAGATCTTCGACGTGCTCGGGCTTGAGCCGGGACGAGGAGCGGTCGGGGGTGCCCGCGACCACGAGGGTCGCGCCGTCTTTGGTGAGCGTGACGTGCTCGTTCGTGAGCGTGCGCCAGCCCAAGCTGCGCACAAACTCAAGCCACTCATCGACGCCGGAGTAGTACTCGTGGTTGCCGGTGACGAAGAACACGCCCATCGGCGCCTTCATCTCGCCCAAGGGCGCGACGTGCTCGCCGATGCCGGTGACGACGCCGTCCACGAGGTCGCCGGTCACGGCGATGAGGTCGGGGGAGAGGGCGTTGACGGCCTGGGCGATCTCGGCCGTGCGCTCTTTGCGGATCGTCGGGCCGACGTGGATGTCGCTCACCTGGGCGATGCGGAGGCCGATCAGCGCCTCGGGCAGCTCAGGGATCGCCAGGGTCACGCGGATCACCTCAGCGGCCTGGCGGGCCTGGCTGAGCCCGACGGCGCCCAGGGCCCCGGCGGCGGTGAGCACGGCGCCGTTGAGCGCGCGCTCAAAGAGTCGGCGGCGATCCGGGTCTTTGGGCAGCACATCGGCGCCGCTCGCCCGGGCGACGAGCTTGTCTACACCCACCAACACCAGCCAGGCGACGTCCTTAAACAGCATCAGCCCGATGACCAAGGAGAAGATGCCCAACAACGGGTACCCGATGGCCTGGATGAGATCGGGGAGCGGCGCGCCGGAGCTGCGGAGCTGGGAGAAGGTCAAGGGCGCCACCGCCCAGGAGAGCCCCAACAGCGCCTTCACGCGGCGGCGCCAGGGGGAGCTGGGCTCAAACCCGGCGGCCAAACGGCGGTACACATAGACGTGCATCCCCGCCCAGAGGCTCATGGCGACGGTGAAGAACATGAGCTGCTGGACGAGCATTGGGCATCCTGGTCGGCCCCTCAATGATTCCACGAGGGCCTAGGAGTTGCGTTAACCTCTCCGGCCGCTCGGAGACCGCCTCGCCGTGAACGTGCCCCAAACCCAGCTCACCTGGACGACCACCCCCAGCCCTCTGGGGCCCTTACGCCTCATCGCCCGGGGCGACGCCCTCGCCGCCTTGATCATGGATCCGCCCGCCGCGCCGCCCCCGGGCGCTGAAGAGCGCGCTGAGCACCCGGCGCTGGCCGCCGCCGTCACCCAGCTCGATGAGTACTTCGCCGGCACACGACAGGTCTTTGAGCTGCCCCTGGCGCCCCAAGGCACGGAGTTTCAGCGCCGGGTGTGGGCGGCCTTGCAAGAGATCCCCTACGCCGAGACGATCACCTACGGCGCGCTCTCTCGGCTGCTCGGCGATCCGCTGGCCACCCGCGCCGTCGGCCTGGCGAACGGCCGAAACCCCATCGGGCTGATCATTCCTTGCCACCGGGTCATCGGCCAGCGCGGGGCGCTCACGGGCTACGCTGGCGGGGTGGCGCGAAAGCGGTGGCTGCTCGACCATGAGGCCAAGTTCGCCGGGCGGGCGCCGGTGTTGCCTTGGGGTTGATGGCTGACGCGGCGTCCCAAATCCTGACGCCGCGCCTAAAACGCTGACGCGGGCCTCACTGGCACTCCACACGCTCCGTCGTCGTACACTCGGGCTCCTCGTCGCAGACGTTGAGCGCGGCGCCATCGGGGCAAGACCAGCCGGTGGTGACGCCGAGCTCAAAGGTGCCGCCCTCGCGGTCGAGGGAGCTGAACACGCGGCGGCCGTCGTAGTCGGCGGCGATCATCGTGGCGTCATCGGTGAGGCTGCCGGCCTTAAACGGCCCGGCGAGCTCGGCGCCGAAGCTGGCGATGGAGCCTTGGTTGAGCCCCTCTAGCTCGACGTGGTGGCGGCCCGAGCTGAGGTTTACCGCGCGCAGGTTCCAGTAGTTGAACGGCAGGGTGTCGCCGCGGGTGTCGCTGTAGAGCTCTACGCCGTCCACCCGCATCCGGACGTTGTTGTCTCCGGCGATGCCCAGGAGGTAGTCGCCCGCGGCGGGCAGCTCAACGCAGGTGGCGAAGCCGATCCACTCGTCGTTGGGCTCGTAGTTCACCGAGGCCCCGCCGCAGCTCCACACGCCGACCTCGTTCAGCCGCCCATCGGCCTCCTCGTCCAGATCACCCCAGTAGTTGTCCTGCACGTTCGCGCCGTCGGGGTAGAGCGCGCCGAACTTGCCATAGACGGCGTCTACGGCGCCTCGGCAGACCTCTAGCGCCGCGCCGTTCCAGGTGGCGGGCACGGTCACCCGGCGGGTGCAGGAGTCGCCGTCGGGGGTGGCGCTGAAGCCGTCCGGGCAGGCGCAGTCGCCGATGATCGGCTCGGCGCCAAGCTCGGTGTCGGTGACTGAAGGCCCGTCCCCGCCGCCGCTGGCGCCGGTGTCGTCCAGGCCGCCGGAGCCTTTGGTGTTGAAGGTGAGGTCGTACTCGACGCAGGCGCCGAGGGGGGCCAGAACAAACAGGAGCAGGGGGCGCATCTTGGCCTCGCTGACTCAGAGGGGGCTGGAATCTTAGGTGCTTACGGTACGCGAGGTGCGTTGTGGCCGCAAGCGTGGCGTTGGCTCAGCGCGCGCCGGGGTCGGGCAGGACGCCCGCGCGAAGGGGCCGGGCCATCCAGAACGCGGCGAGGCCGGTGAGGATGTTCGCCGCCGCGACGCCGACAAACAGACCCTCAAGCCCGTTCCACTGGGCGCCGATCCAGGCCAGGGGCAAGGCCAGCACCGTGGTGCGTAAGAGCGCCAGGGACGTGCTCTTGAGGGGCTGGGCGATGGAGTTGAACGAGGCGCTGGTCGAGAAGGTGATGCCCTGAAAGGCGAGGCCGAAGGTGGCCAACACGAGGTAGCTCTGGAGCGGCGCGACGACGTCAGGCTCTCCGGCGAAACGTTGGGCGATGGGGGCCGCCGTCAGCGCCAGCAGGCTCCACACGACGAGGCCCCAGCCGAAGCTCAGGCGCTCGCTGAGCACGATGGCGTCCCGAGCGCGCTGGTTGTGGCCCGCGCCCCAGTTCTGACCGACGAAGGGGCCGAGCGCTGAGGTGAGCGCCAAGGGCAAGATCAGCGCCATCTGCTCGATGCGTGAGCCCGCGCCGAAGGCCGCGACGGCGACGTGGCCGAAGCCGCTCACCAGCCGGGTGAGCATGGCGCTGGCGACCGACGGCACGATGTTGGTGGCGGCGGCGGGGGCGCCCACCTTGAGGATCTGCCGCCACGACGCCTTCACCTCGGCGAAGGGCACCCGCTCAAAGCTCACCAGATCGGCGCCGCGGATGAGCACCCACAGCGTGAGCGCGGCGGCGACCCCGCGGGCGATGATGCTCGCCACGGCGGCGCCGGTCACGCCCATGCCCTCGATGGGCCCCCAGCCGAAGATGAGGATGGGATCCAGAATGCCGTTGAGGATCGCCGAGATGATCATCGTGCGGGCCTGGGTCATGGAGTCGCCCGAGGCCCGCAGGGCGGCGTTGCCCATCATCGGCACCACGAGCAGGACGATGCTCAGGTACCAGGGGCCCATGTACTGCCGGATCATCGGCAGGGTGGTGGCGTCGGCGCCCATGGCCGTGAAGACCGGGTCGATGGTGAGGTAGCCGATCACCGAGGCGAACATGACGATGGCCCCGGCGAGCAGGAGCGCGTCGGTGGTGAGGCGCTTGACCTCGCTCTCGCGGCCGGTGCCGATGGCCCGGGCGATGGCGGCCGTGGCGCCGATGCTCAGGCCGATGGTGAGGTTGGCGATGAGCGCGACGACGGGGAAGGTGAAGCTGATCGCCGCCAAGGCGTCGGCGCCGAGCTTGCCCACGAAGTAGGTGTCGATGGCCGCGAGCAGGATGACCGAGAGCACCCCGGCGACCATCGGGGCGGCGAGCCCCAGAAGCTGCCGCGCGACGGGCCCTTCAGTCAGACCGGCGCGGTGCGGGGGCGTCGTCATGCTCACCTCGGCGTGACCAGCCGGTCACCCGGGCGGCTTATCCTGTTGTGGGGCGCTGTCAGCCTGCGCTGAGGTCCGCTTGGCCGGTGAGGAGCTCGTCGGGGTGGGTCATGGTGAAGACGTCGTCCATCAGACGATCGAGCTGATCGAGGCCTGCGTTGAGGATGACCGCCTCGTGTGCGGGGGTGAGGGACTTGAAACGAAGTCGGTACACCTCAAGGGTGACATCGCGGCGCCCGTTGGCCAAGCCGCGCTCGAAGCCGCGCTCGAAGCCGCGCTCGAACCCGATGGCGAAGCCCTCCTCAAAACGTTGATCGGCGTAGCCCATGCTCACGACTCGCGCTTGTTCTGATGGGTGAGGAGCTCGTCGGGGTGCTCAATCGTGAAGAGGCTGTCCTTCAGGTGCTCAAGCTGATCCATGTCAGCGTTGAGGATGACGGCCTCGTGCGCCGAGGTGAAGGATTTGAAGCGGCGCTGGAACATGTTGAGGATGTTCTCGCGGCGCTCCAAAAGCCTCTCCCCGCTGCTCGCCTACGGCGACTCCTTCCTCAAAACGTCGGTCTGCGTAGCCCACGATCAACTCTCCTGATCGGCTTGGCCATTGAGGAGCTCGTCGGGGTGCTGAATCGTGAAGAAGCTGTCCATCAGGTGCTCAAGCTGATCCATGTCGGCGTTGAGGATGACGGCCTCGTGCGCCGAGGTGAAGGATTTGAAGCGGCGCCGGAACATGTCGAGGATGGTAGCGCGGCGCTCCAGGAGGCGACCACGCCCCCGGCCCCCCGGGGGCCCCCCCGGGCCCCCCCCCCGCCCCCCCCCCCCGCCCCCCGCTGCTCGCCTACGGCGACTCCTTCCTCAAAACGTCGGTCTGCGTAGCCCACGATCACCTCTCGCTGTGGTGGTTTAAGGAGCGGCAGGATCTTCTCAGCGAGTCGGCGCTCCCAAGGGACGTCGCTGACGTGCATGGCATAGGTTAACAGACCCACGGCGCGGCTGTCACCTAGACGCTTGACCGCCTCAGCGAACAGGGGCACGTTCGCCTCAAGCGCATCCCAGACGTTGCCCTTGTGGGCGTGGCGCAAGAGGATCAAGGCGAGCTTGCCGCCACCTTCGCCGGGCATGGCCTCATCGGGGGTGATGGCGAGGTCTTGCAGCACCAAGCGCAGCTCGGGGAGGGCGCCGCCCAGGCCCTCGACGGCGTCGGGAGCGGCGTCGTAGAGCTCGGACACACGAGTTGGCGCCGTCCAAGGTTTGGCGCCGTGGGCGAAGAGGAGCGTGACGACCATCGGCAGGCGTGACCCTTCGACCTGCTCCCACACCCGCACCGTCGTGCGTAGGGCCCGCAGAGGCATGAGCGGGTCGGGGCTCGACTGGTGCTCGATGACGAAGACGACCTCGGCCCGGTCGCCGCTGCGCCAAGGCGCGCGGTAGAGCAGGTCGGGAGCGCGCATTCGGAGATCACCGTCGAGCTGCTCTGTTGGCGCGGGGCTGAGCTGGGCGAGGTCGAGGTGCAGCGCCACAGAGGGTGGCAGCAGCGCGCGCAGGACCGGCGCGAGCTCGGAGGGCTCGCTGAACACGAGCTTGAAGAGATGGTCGTGGGGTGTTGTGCTCACGACCCTCGACTATCCGGGGGTGCGGCGGGCGAGGGCGAGGGGGCCAAAAAGGGCGCATAAATCTGCGTTTATTTGGCGATAGAGCATACTGGTATGGCGAGGATGTCGTTTGGGACGGGATCGTCAGGATGCCTCCAACCCGTCTCGCCCGCCCCAGCCCCCGCCGCGCTACATTCGGGGCATGGACAGCGCCGCACGCCGCCTCGACTTCAACGATCACCGCCGCGCCTTGGGGGACAACCGCTACGTCTACCCCGTGGTCTCGCGGCGCTCGAAGGGGCTCTCCATCGGGGTGAACCTCAACCCCGACAAGGTCTGCAACTTCGACTGCCCCTACTGCCAGGTGGACCGCTCGGTGCCCCCGGCGGTCACCGAGGTGGATCTTCTTCGGCTCGGTGAGGAGCTCGACGCGCTGTTGGGCCTGGTGACCTCGGGCTCGCTGTGGGACGTCCCGCCCTTTGACACCGTGGCCCCGGCCCTGCGCCGGGTGAACGACGTCGCCTTCGCCGGGGACGGAGAGCCCACGGCCTACGCCGGGTTTGGGCAGGCCGTGGCTTTGGTCGGCGAACGCCTGGCGGCGTTTGGCCTCGCCGGTGTCAAACCCATCGTGCTCACCAACGCCACGCTCTTGCACCGGCCCTCGGGTCGCCGAGGCCATCGACGCGCTCTACGCCTTGGGCGGCGAGGCCTGGGTGAAGCTCGACGCGGGCACCGAGGCGCTGTTTCAGGCCATCGACGGCACCACCTTCCCCTTCGGGCGGGTGCTGAAGAACTTGGGTGAGCTCGCGGCGCGGCACCCGGTCGTGGTGCAGTCGATGTTTCTGCGGCTCGACGGGGAGGGCCCCTCAGACGCGGAGATCCTGGCGTACCTCGGGCGCCTCAAGGACGTGATCGACGGCGGCGGGCGCATCTCTCTGGTGCAGGTCTACTCCGTGGCCCGCACCCCGGCGACGCCCCGGGTGGCCCCCCTCGACGTGCCGCGCCTGGAGGAGATCGCCGCCGGGGTGCGCGCGCTGGGCCTCGCCGCCGAGGTTTACCCGGGCCGGGCCGAGTCGTGAGCGCGCTCATCGAGTGTGTGCCGAACTTCTCTGAAGGGCGAGATCGTGCCGTCCTGGAGGACATCGCCGCCGCCATCGCCTCAGCGCCGAGCGCGCGGGTGCTGGAGATCGACGCCGACCCCTTCGCCCACCGCGCGGTGATCACCTGCTTCGCGCCGCCCGAGGCCATCGTCGAGGCCGCGGCCCGCGGCGTGGCCCAGGCGGTCACCACCCTCGACATGCGCCAGCACCACGGCGTTCACCCCCGCCTCGGCGCCGCCGACGTGCTGCCGTTTGTGCCCTGGCAGGGCGTGACGATGCACGACGCCGTCCTCGCGGCGCAGGCCTTGGGGGAGCGGGTCGGCGCCCTGGGGGTGCCCGGCTGGTTTTATGGCGCGGCGGCGACGGCGGCCCACCGCCGCTTGTTGCACGAGGTCCGCCGCGGGGAGTGGGAGGGCCTCGCCGAGAAGCTCCTCCGAGAGCCGCCGGATTTTGGGCCCAACACCCCGCACCCCACGGCGGGGGGCGCGGCCATCGGCGCCCGGGACGTGCTCATCGCGTTTAACCTCTGCCTCAGCACCCAAGACGTTCGTGTGGCCCGGCGCCTCGCCCGATCGCTGCGGGAGCTGGCCGGCGGGCTGCCCGCGGTGCGCGCCATCGGCTGGTGGCACGAGGGCTACGGCTGCGCCCAGGTGAGCACAAACCTCGTGGACTGGCGGGTGACGCCGCCCCATGTCGTCGTCGAGCGCCTCAAGGTCTTGGCCGCCGAGCTCGGGCTCGAGGTGACCGGCGCCGAGCTCATCGGCCTTCTGCCCCTGGGCGCGCTCCAGGCCGCCGCCGATTTTTATGCCCCCGACGCCCCCGACGCCGACGCCCGCCTTCACGCCGCCGTGGGTGGCCTCGGCCTCAGCCAGATTCGCCCCTTTTACCCCCGCAGCAAGGTCATTGAGTGGGCCTTGGGCGGACTGGAGCCCCTGTGACCCTCTGGATGTGCCTCGTCTCCTTCGCCTTCGCGGCGGAGCTCCCCGAGGTTGAGCTGGGCTGGCACGGCGCCACGGGCTGGATCACCACACGCCCGCCCGCCGGGGAGCACGTCGCCCCCGAGGCCCCGGTCACCGCCGAGCTGCGGATCGGGGAGCAGCGGGTGGTGATCGACGCCAGCGGCCTCGATCTGCAGGAGGGCCTACGCCTCGCGCTGCCGCCGGGGGTGTCGTCGGTGGAGGGCGCCCTGTCGATGTCTCTGTGTGAGGACGGCGGCACCACCTGCCGTCTGGTGAACGTCGGCTTTGACCTGCCGATCTCCGGCTGGCGCGGCCGCGCTCGGCAGCCCGGCGTGGCCTTAGACGCTGACGCGGCCTCACCGCCGATGTTTGCCGTAGAGGGCGCCGTGGAGGCCGCCTTCGCGCGGGCCAGGTCGGATGAGCGGCTGGTGCTCTTGGACTTCTCGGCGGTGTGGTGCCCGCCCTGCAACCTGCTCGCCGCTGAGGTGCTCCACGACCCTGAAGACGCCGAGGCGCTCGCGCCCTTCGTCGTCGCGGTGGTCGATGTCGACGCGCCCTGGAGCTGGGCGCTGAAGGACCGCTACGCCGTTGGCGCCTACCCCACCTTGATCGTCACGGATGTGGACGGCGTCGTGATCGACCGCCTGGAGGGTTACCCCGGAGAAGAGGCGTTTGAGGCGTGGTTAACCAAGGTTCAAGCGGGGATGTTGCCCCTGGACCAGCTCGCCGAGAAGGGCCCGACGATGAGCCCGGAGGAGGCCGCCACCGCCGCCCTGCGGCTGGTCCGCGCCAATCGAGCGGACGAGGCCAAGGCGCTGCTCCCCCCGGGCCTCACCTCCGCCGACGCCTTGCTCACCCGCTTGGCCTTGAGCCCCGATGAGGCCACGCTCACCCAGCTCTGTGTGTTGGCGCCGGAGCGGGTCTACGAGTACGCCTTCGCCGCCTTGGACCTGGGCGAGCTGAGCGCTGAAGGCGCGGCGACCCTGCGGGCGACCTTGTTGGCGGGCGTGGCGCGGCTGCCCCCGGCCCAAGGCGCGGACCTGCTCTATGTGCTCGGGGTGATGGCCCCGACGGACCAGCAGCCGGCCTTGTTCGGCGCGGCGGCGGCGCTGTTGGAGTCAAACCTCAGCGGTGACATCGCCGTCGATCGGGGCCACTACGGCTTCTTGGCCGACCTCTGGATCTCCGCGGGGCAGGTCGACCACGGCCTCGCGCTCTTGCAGCAGGCGGCGGCGGCCTACCCTGAGGAGTTCACCTTTCACCACGCCCTCTCCGGCCAGCTCTTGACCCTGGGGCGGCTGCCTGAGGCCTTGGCCGAGGCCGAGCGCGCGGTCACGACGGGCTATGGCGACAACCGCCTGCGCGCGGAGAAACGCCGGGCGGAGATCCTCGTGGCCTTGGGCCGAAAAGACGAGGCGAAAGCCCACTTAGACGCCGCGATCTCCGCCGCCGAGCGCCCCGCTGAAGGCGTGAAGGTGCGCACCACCCGCTACCTCAAAGAGCTGGAGACCTACCGCGCGGGCCTTTGAGCCGGGGGCGCCCGTGCTACGGTGTGCTCCTCGCCGGAGACCCCCATGCGCCTCATCTACCCCGTGATCGGCCTCCTGATCGGCCTCGCCGCCTGCAAAGGGGGTGACGCCGCCTCCGACGACACCCACCCGGCCGACGAGGTGCGGGCCCCGAACCTCACCTGCGTCGCCCCCGAGCGCCCGCCCTCCACGGGGGAGGTCACCTTGACCCCGGCGTTTGACGGCCTGACCTTCCGCTCCCCGGTGTGGGTGGGCCAGGCCCCCGGCGACGACGCCACGTTTTATGTGCTGGAGCAGGCCGGTCGGGTGCGCTCCATCCGCGACGGCGAGACCGAGTCTACGCTCATCGTCGACCTCACCGACATCGTCGACGACAGCTCTTCAGAGCTCGGCCTGCTCGGCCTGGCCTTTCACCCCGAGTTTGTGTCGAATCAGCAGGTCTTCTTGAGCTACACCTCCAAAGAGGGCCGCACGCTGTACTCCAACCTCAGCCGCTTCACCATGGCGGGCGGCGAGCTCCTCCCCGAGTCCGAAGAGCTCCTGCTCAAGCTAGAGCAGCCCTACTCCAACCACAACGGCGGCGGCATCGGCTTTGGGCACGACGGGTATCTGTACTTCGGCTTAGGCGACGGCGGCAGCGCCGGAGACCCCCTCGGCGCCGGACAAGACACAGACACGCTCTTGGGCAAGATGTTACGCATCGACGTCGATGGTGAGGCGCCCTACGGCATCCCCGCCGACAACCCCTTCGCGGACGGCGTCGGCGGCCGCCCGGAGATCTTCGCCTGGGGCCTACGCAACCCCTGGCGCTGGAGCTTTGACCGCGCCACGGGAGAGCTCTGGGCGGGCGACGTCGGCCAGAACAAGGTGGAGGAGGTGGACCTCATCCAGCTCGGCGGCAACTACGGCTGGAACACGATGGAGGGCAGCGCCTGTTTCCCCAGCGGCGACTCCTGCGACAAGTCCGGCCTCATCCTGCCCCTCGCCGAGTACACCCACACAGACGGCAACAAGTCCATCGTCGGCGGCTTTGTGTACCGTGGCGCGGCGATGCCCAGCTTGGTCGGAAACTTCCTCTACGCCGACACCTACAGCGGCCGCCTGTGGGCGCTCAGCTACGATCCCACCACGGGCGATCCCAGCCCCGTCGTGCTCATGGACGACACGGGCCTCTCCCCCGTCTCCTTCGGCGAGAGCAACGCCGGAGAGCTGCTGATCGTCGATTATGGCGGCGGCGGTCTGTACTGGATTGAGCCCGCCGGGGAGCCCGTGGCCTCCACCTTCCCCGACAAACTCAGCGCCACGGGCTGCGTAGACCCCGCCGACCCCAGCCTGCCGTCCTCGGGCAGCGTACGCTACGAGGTGAACGCGCCGTTCTGGTCGGACGGGGCGGAGAAAGAGCGCTGGTTCGCCATCCCCGACGACGCCACGATCTCGGTTGATGAGACGACCGGGCGCCTCGATCTGCCCGTCGGCAGCGTGATCGTGAAGATGTTCCGGGTGAGCGGCCAGCCCATCGAGACCCGGCTGATGGTGCGCCACGAGGACGGCGGCTGGGCGGGCTACACCTACCAGTGGGACGCTGACGGCAAAGACGCCACCTTGCTCCTGGCCTCAGCCCGGGTGGACTTAGGCGAGCTGGGCCTCAACGATCAGGACTGGAGCTACCCCAGCCGCGCCCAGTGCCTCGGCTGCCACACGGAGGTCGCCGGGCGCACCCTGGGCCTAAGCCTCGCCCAGAACAACCGCGACGGCCAGCTTGAGCGCTGGGCGGCCATCGGCCTGCTCGCCGCCGCCCCCGCCGCGTCGGTGCCCCTGCCCGACCCCCACGGCGACGGCGCCGTAGACGAGCGCGCCCGGGCCTACCTCGAGGTCAACTGCGCCATGTGCCACCAGCCCGGCGGCCCCGGCTTGGGCGGACTCGACCTGCGCGCCGCGGTGGGCCTCGCCGAGACCGGCGCCTGCGACGCCGAGCCAACGGCGGGAGACTTGGGCGTAGACGACGCCCGCATCATCGCCCCCGGCGACCCCGCCCGCTCGGTGCTGCCCCTCCGGATGAGCACCCTCGACCTAAACCGCATGCCCGCGGTGGGCTCAAACGTCGTCGACGCCGAGGGCGTGGCGCTCATCGAGGCGTTCATCACGAGCCTCTCTGGCTGCGAGTGAGCCGGGGAGCGGTTACCAGGGCGCAACTGCCTGGAGCCCCCGATGTTCACGCCCGACACCCTCCGTGAGAAGACCTTCCTCGTGACCGGCGGAGGCAGCGGCCTTGGCCGCGCGATGGCCCTCGGCTTCGCCCGCGCCGGCGCGAAGGTCGCGGTGCTCGGTCGCCGCCCCGAGCCCCTTCAAGAGACGGTCGCCGCGATCCAGGCCCTCGGCGGCGTGGCGGCCTGGGCCAGCGCGGACGTGCGGGATCCGGCCAGCATCGCCGCCGCCGTCGACTCCCTGGAGGCTGAGCTCGGCCCGATCAACGGCCTGGTGAACAACGCCGCGGGCAACTTCTTGTCGCCCTCTGAAGAGCTGAGCCCCAACGCCTTCAACTCCGTCGTGCAGATCGTGCTCTACGGCACCTTCCACACCACCCAAGAGCTCGGCCGCCGCTGGATTGAGCGTGGCACCGGCGGCGTGATCCTCTCCATCGTCACCACCTACGCCTGGATGGGCTCGGCCTTTGTGTTGCCCAGCGCCGCCGCCAAGGCCGGCGTGTTGGCCATGGCGCGGTCCTTGGCCGTGGAGTGGGCGCACTACAACATCCGCTGCAACGCCATCGCGCCGGGGCCCTTCCCCACCGAGGGCGCGTTCTCCCGGCTGATGATGCCCGGCGCGCAAGAAGAGGCGCTGAACCACATCCCGCTGCGCCGCTTCGGCAAGCCTGAAGAGCTCGCGGACCTCGCCACCTACATGATGTCCGACATGGCCTCGTTCATGACCGGCGAGTGTGTGGTGATCGACGGCGGCGAGTGGCTGTACAGCGGGCAAGAGTTCGGCCACATCGCGGGCTACGATCGTGAGATGGTGAAGCAGTTCATGGCGGCGATGCGCCCCTCAAAGAAGGGCTGATGGCTTATAACGAGAAGCTCGACTGTATGCGTTGTGGCGCCTGCTGCTGCAACGCCCAGGCGAACGTAGACGCGGGCAGCGTCGATTACATCTCCGTGAACGACCCCAAGAGCCGGCTCTTGCGGGACAACACCCTGAACAAACGCTACGTCGTTCACAACGCCGAGGGCGAGCCCCACCTGCGCTTGGACCCTTCAGGCCGCTGCAACGCCCTGCGCGGCCGTCTGGGCTACTCCGTGTTCTGCGTCATCTACCAAGACCGCCCCGGCGGCTGTAAGCGGGTGCAGGCGGGCGACAAGGAGTGTGAGCGCGCTCGGCGAGAGAAAGGCCTGCTCTGAGGCGCATTTCGGGCTGGTTGGTTGACCAATCAACCCGCGAGCATCCAGGCCAAGGCCCGGTTTAGCTCGGGGACCACGTCCGCGCGCAGCACGTCGCCGTGGCTGGGCACGAGGAGCTGCGGCTCCCAGGCGACGAGGGCCCGGGCGCTGCGGGCGGTGGCGGCGCGGTCCCGCACCAGCATCCGCCACTCAACGGTCTGGGCGAGGCGGTGATCGCCGACCCCCGTGGCCCAGTAGGCGACGGACGCCGCCCAGCCGCTCCAGCGCTGGAGATTGAACAAGAGGTCAGTCACCAACAGCGCGCGGCTCGGGCGGTGAAAAAACACCCACTCGTTGAGGTGGGGGTTGCCCTCGATCAGCAAGAGGTCAAACACGCCGCCCCAGGCGGCCTTGGCCTCGGCGCTGAGGAGCTTGTGCGGCGGGAGGTCGGGGCGTTTTTTGGCGAGGCCCTCGGGCGCCCAGATCGTCGCCTCGGGCCAGCGCCGCGCGGCGTCTCCCAGATAGCGGTGGTGGTAGAGGTTCGGCGAGACGAGGTGGCGCACGGGGCCCAGGGCCTCAATCTGCGCCGCGAGGGCGTCGGTGATCGGCCCCGGCGAGCACAGCCACAGCCCACCCTCGGGCAAGGTCGCCACGAGGGGGCGCACGGTGATGTGTACGATCCCAAACATAAACAGATCGTACTCGTAGCCCCACAGGCCCTCTGTGATGGGTGTTAAGGTCTCCGCGCTGGACATGGATCACCTCGGTGGAGGGGGATCTTATACGCCCCGACGCCCAAGCGGAGGGGCTGCCCGTGCGGCATGGTGTCGCGCTTGGGGCGCTGATCCACCGATCCACTGGCCTGCTCAGCCCGCGAGCATCCAGGCCATGGCGCGCTCTAGCTCAGGCTTCACCTGGCCTTGGATGATGCCGCCGTGGCTGGGCAACAAGACCTCGGCGTCGAGGGCGACGACGGCCCGGGCGCTGCGGCCCAACGCGGCGTGGTCTTTGCCCAAGATAAATCGCCAAGCGCGGCTCTGGGCGAGGCGGCGCTCGTTCACGCCCATCATCCAGAACACGATCGACGACATCCAGGAGTCCCAGCGCTGGAGGTTAAACACGAGGTCGGTCACGATCAGCGCGCGGCTCGGCCTGTAAAAGAAGACCCACTCGTTGAGGTCGGGGGCGCCCTCGATCAGCCGGAGCTGAATCTCCCCGCCCCAGGCGGCCTCGGCCTCGGGGCTGAGCGTGGCGTCGATTCGTAGGTCGGGGCGCTTCTTCTCAAGACCCGCCGGGGCCCAGACCAAGGCCTCGGGCCAACGTCTGCTGGCGTCGCCCAGATAGACGTGGTGGTAGGTGTTCGGCGAGACGAGGTGGCGCACGGGGCCCAAGGCCTCAATCTGCGCCGCCAGCGCGTCGGAGATCGGCCCCGGCGAGCACAGCCACACCCCGCCGTCGGGCAGCACGATCACGAAGGGGCGCACGGTGAACTGCACGCCGCCGGGCATGATCAGGTCGTACTCGTAGCCCCAGACGCCGGGGACGAGGGGGCTGAGGGTCAAAGCGCTGGACATGGGCACCTCGGGGAGTGAAGACATCGTACCGCGCGGCGCCCAGATGGTCAAGCATGGTTGACCAGTTTAGGGCACGAGCTGGTAGGCCGGGCTCACCGTGCCCGTGACGCTCACCGCCCCGGCGTCGAGCCAGATCACGCCGTCGGCGCCGTCTCCGCCGTAGCCTCCTTGGGCGCTGGTGCCGCCGACGACGGTCTGACCGCCGAGGCCGCCGTCACAGCGCAGGGCGCCGGAGACGCTGAGGCTGCTGGTGACCAGCCAGAGGGTGCCGCCGGAGCCGCCGCCGCCAGCGCCGCCGTCGAGGCCGCTGGTGTCGCCGCCGCCGCCCCCGCCGGAGCAGTCGAGCAGGCCGGTGACCGTGAGGCTCGCCGCTTGAAGGTAGAGCGCGCCGCCTCCTCCGCCGCCGCCGCCGCCGTCGCCGTTGTCGGCCACGCCCCAGCCGCCGCCGCCGCCGCCGCTGCCGGGCTGTAACGCCGGAGAGGAGGAGGAGAGATCGGCCCCGGCGCTGCCCCCGGCCACGGTGTAGGTGGAGCCGCAGCGGGCGCTGGTGCAGCTCCCGACCTGGCCCGCCGCGCCGGGGCCGTCGTGCCCGCCGCCGCCGCCGCCGCCGCCGACCCCGCTGGAGCTGGCGCCGCCGCCGGGGGCGTCTCCCAAGCCCGCTTGCCCAGCGGCGCTCGTGTTGTAGCAGGCCCCGGCGCCGCCTGCGTCTCCGCCGCCGCCGCCCCCGGCGCCGCCCGCGCTGGGGCTCGACTTGTAGCCGCCGTGGTCTACGCCGTCGGCGCCGGCCAGGGTGACCGTGCCGTTGATCGTCGCCGCGCCGAGCACCCAGATCTCCAGCGGCGCGCTGGCGTTGACCGTGACCGTGACGCCGCTCGACACCGCGAAGCTCGTGTACTCCCAAGGCCCGTCGCCGAGGCTCTGGCTCGCCGTCGCCGCGAAGGCGCCGTGAAAACCTTCGCCGTCGCAGTCGTCGTCTACGCCGTTGATGGCCTCGGCGGCGCCGGGGTTCACGTTGGCGTCGGCGTCGTCACAGTCGGAGCTGTCCAAGACCTCCCCGGCGCTGGGGACACACGCCTCGATGGAGGCGTCGGGGTCGCCATAGCCGTCGCCGTCGTTGTCCTCAAAATAGGTCGCCGCGTCGCTGAGGCCGGGGTCGGCGTCGTCGATGAGCGTGTCACAGTCGTTGTCGGCGCCGTCACAGACCTCGGACGCGCCGGGGTTCACCGCCGCGTCTTTGTCGTCACAGTCCCGGGCGTCGGTCACCGCCCCAGACGGCGCCTCGCAGGCCTGGATGAGCGCGGAGGGGTCACCATAACCGTCGCCGTCTGTGTCGCTGTAGAAGCTGCTGACGTTGGCCGCGTCGTCCTCATCAATGGCGCCGTCACAGTCGTTGTCCACCTCGTCACACAGCTCGGTGGCGTTTGTGGAGATCTTGGCGTTGCTGTCGTCACAGTCCTCGTCGCTCTCGACGTAGCCTGAGGGCGCGGCGCAGGACTCAATGGGGAAGTCGAGATCTCCTTGTCCGTCGCGGTCGGCGTCGCGGTAAAAGGTGGAGAGCACACCCTCATCCACCACCCCATCACAGTTGTTGTCCAGCTCGTCACAGACCTCGGGGGCGTCGGGGTAGACGGTCTCCTCGTTGTCGTCGCAGTCGGTGTTGTCGGCCACCCAGCCCTCAGCGCCCTCGCAGCTCTCGGCGGCCTGGGCCGGGTCGCCGAAGCCGTCGCCGTCGTCATCGGCGTAGAACAAGGAGCCTCCGCCCTCGTCGATCTCCCCGTCGCAGTCCTGGTCCACGCCGTCACAGACCTCGGCGGCCTCGGGGGAGCGGGTCGGGTCTTGGTCGTCACAGTCCTCGGCCAGGGGCGCGCCGTCGGCGTCGAGGTCGTCATCGGGGGTGGCGGGATCACAGTCGTCGTCGGACTGGTTGTAGGGGATCTCCGTGAGATCGGGGGAGA
Organism: Deltaproteobacteria bacterium; assembly: GCA_016717595.1. Taxonomy (GTDB): domain Bacteria; phylum Myxococcota_A; class UBA796; order UBA796; family CAJQPC01; genus JADKFE01. The sequence continues at coordinate 80,925 of JADKFE010000124.1, forward strand.
CGGTGTTGTTGTTGTCGTCGCAGTCCTCAGACGCGGGGCTGCCGTCGCCGTCGGCGTCGATGTCGCCGGAGTCTACGCTGGGGATCCCGGTGTCGGTGGGGTCCTTGTCCTCGGAGCGGCAGGCGGCGAGGAGGAGGAGCAGGCTGAGCAGGGGGGCGGCGCGCGTCATGGCGACTCCGGAGGTTTGAGGAGCGGTGTGGCTGTGAGTGCAGCCCGGCCATGATAGTGTAGCGGAGATGCGCGCCTCTCTCCTCGCCCTCGTGCTCGTCCTCATCGGCTGCGACGCGCCCGCGCCGGTGGCCGTCGAGTCGCTGACGCTCACGCCGTGCCACGTCCGCGGGGTCAACAACGAGACGCGCTGCGGGGTGCTCTCGCGCCCCGAGGACCCCTCAAAGCCCGACGGGCGGCAGATCCCCCTGCGGGTGGTGATGCTCCCCGCCGTGAGCCCGACCCCCGCCGCCGACCCGCTGTTTCTCCTCGCGGGTGGCCCCGGCCAGGCGAGCACCGAGATCATCGCGATGATCGCCCCGGCCCTGCGGCGAATTCACAGCCGCCGCGATCTCATCTTTGTGGACCAGCGCGGCACCGGGGCCTCAAACGCGCTCGACTGCCCCGAGGACGAGGAAGATCCCCTCACGGCCCTCTCTGGGCCGAGCGAGCAGGAGGAGATCGTCGATTGTCTGCGTGGGGTGCAGGACCACGCCGACCTCAACTTTTATGGCACGAGCCTGGCCGCGGACGACCTCGACGCCGTGGCCGAGGCCCTCGGTTACGCCCAGGTGAACGTGTTCGGCGGCTCGTATGGCACCCGTCTGGGCTTGGAGTGGGCCCGGCGGCACCCAAGCCGGGTGCGCACCCTGATCCTCGACGGCGTCGCCCCGCCCCAGGAGCCGATCTTGGGCGGCAGCGCCGGTGACGCGGCGGCGGCGTTTGAGGCCCTCGTTCGGGACTGCGAGGCCGACCCAAGCTGCGCCGCGTTAAACCCCAAAGACGACCTGCTCGCCCTGCTCACCGAGCTTCAAACGCCCAGGCCCGCGCAGCTCGATCACCCGCGCACCGGGGAGCCGCTCTCGGTGGAGATCGACGCCGACCACCTGCTCGGGCTCCTCCGGGGGATGCTCTACGCGCCGGAGCTCGCGCGGCTGATGCCTCTGGCGCTCGATGACGCCCGGTCGGGTGAGCTTGGGCCGTTTCTCGCCCAGGCGAGCATGGCCACGGGCGGCGCGGCGGCGGGCATGAGCCTGGGGCTCACCCTCACGGTCATCTGCGCTGAAGACGCCCCGCGTCTCACGCCGCCGAACGCGCCGCCGGTGAGCGTCGAGCGCATCGGCGCCACGGCGCCGCAGAGCTTCTTGGAGATGTGCGCCGTCTGGCCAAGAGCCGAGGTTGACCCGGCCTTCTTTGAGCCGGTGTCCGTCACCACGCCGACGCTCTTGCTCTCTGGCGTCCTCGACCCGGTGACGCCGCCCCGCCTCGCGGAGCTCGCGAAGGAGACCTTGCCCAACGCCGTTCATGGCGTGGCGCCGGGGGCTGGACATGGCGTGATCACCCAAGGCTGCGGGCCCAAGCTGGCCCGGCTCTTGATCGAGTCGGGCACCACCGAGGGCCTCGACCTCACCTGTCTCGACACGGTCGCCCGGCCCGCGTTTCACACCTCGCGCCTCGGCGCGGCGCCACCGGAGGCTCCTGATGCTGCGCGCTGAAGGGCTCGCCCGCCGTTTTGGCCAGGTGGTCGCCGTCGAGTCTGTGAGCTTTGAGGCCCAAGACGGTCAGATCACCGGCCTGCTCGGCCCCAACGGCGCGGGCAAGACGACGAGCCTACGCATGATCTACGGTCTCGTGCGCCCCGACGCCGGGCGGGCGTGGGTGGATCACCTCGACCCCGCCACCGCGCCCCTGGAGGCTCGGCGCCGCCTGGGGGTGCTCCCCGACTCCCCGGGGCTCTACGCGCGGCTCACCGGGCGAGAGAACATCCGCTATTTTGCCGAGCTGAACGGCATCGCCAACGACGCCGCCCTCGACGCGCGGATCGACGCCCTCGCCCGCACCCTCGACCTGGAGCGGGTCATCGACCGCCCCGCCACAGGCTACAGCCAAGGTGAGCGCATGAAGGTCGCCATCGCCCGGGCGATCGTGCATGATCCGCCGAACATCGTGCTCGATGAGCCCACAAACGGCCTCGACGTGATGAGCACCCGGGCGATGCGGGAGGCGATCCGCGCCTTGGCCGCGGAGGGGCGCTGCGTCTTGTTCACCTCGCACCAGATGGCCGAGATCGGGAGCTTGTGTGATCGTCTGGTCATCATCGGCCAGGGCCGGGTGATCGCCCAAGGCACCATCCCCGAGGTCATCCATCAGGCGGGCGCGGCCACCCTGGAGGACGCCTTCGTGGCCTTGGTGGGGCCTGCAGACGGTCTCGGTCACGCCGCGGGGGCGTCCCCATGAGCCGCCGCCCCACGCCGCCCAGCCTCGTCGTGCTCAAAAAAGAGCTGATCGACGGGGTGCGTGACCTGCGCTCTCTGTTCTCGGCGTTCTTTTTCCCGCTCTTGGGCCCGCTCACCATCGGCCTCGTCGCCATCAACATCGACAAGGTGACGAACGATCAAGAGATTGAGACGCTCTACGTCGAAGGCGGCGAGCGCGCCCCGGCGCTGATCAAACGGTTAGAGCAGGATCTTGAGATACAGCCCGCCCCCGCGGACGCCGAGCAGAAGATTCGTGACGGTGAGGTCTCGGTGTTGCTGCGGGTGCCCGACGACTTTTTGGAGCGCAGCGCCCGCGGTGAGCCCGCCGTGGTGGAGCTGATCTCCGACGGGTCCAAGCCCGACAGCCGCAGCGTCACCTCCGACGTAGAGGAGGCCGTCGCCGCGTACTCTTCAGAGCTCGGCGTCATGCGCCTGCTCGCCCGCGGCGTAGACCCCTCGCTGCTGCGCGGCGTGTCGGTGGATCGGGTTGACGTCGCGCCGCCAGAGCGTCGTGGGGGCGACATCGTCGGCGCCGTGGCCGGAATGTTCGTGATCATCTCCGCGTTCTTCTGCAATCTGTATCTGGTGATCGACGCCACGGCGGCGGAGCGTGAGCGTAAATCGTGGGAGCCGCTGTTGTTGACCGCCGCGCCCCGGGGCGCCATCGTGCTCGGCAAGTGGATGGCGGGGCTCACCTTCGGCTACGCGGGGGTGATCGCCACGGCGGTGCTCACCCTGTTCCCGTTGGCCTGGCTCGATTTAGAGCGCGCCGGGATTCGCCTGCTCATCACCCCCGGCGCGGTGGCCGTCATCTTGGTGCACCTCTTGCCCTTGGCGGCCTTCGCCTCGGCGGCCCAGCTCCTCCTCGCCTCGTTGACCCGGTCGTTTAAGGAGGCCCAGACCTACCTCTCGTTGACGATGTTTGTGCCGATGATCCCCGGCATGTGGATGTCCATCGACCCCCTCCCCGCCGCGCCGTGGATGATGGCCGTGCCCGCCCTCGCCCAGCAGATGTTGCTCACCCGGACGATCAGCGGCGAGGCGACGCCGATCCTGTGGCAGCTCGGCGCCGCGGCCTCGTGTATGGCGTTTGCGGCCTTGGCGCTGGTGGGGATGCGCTGGGTGGTGGGGCGAGAGCAATAATCCGCCTTAGGCAGTTGGGCCAGAAGGGGGAGGGGGGGCCGGGGGGGCGCGGGGGGCAGGGGGGGGGGGTGTTGGGGGGCCGAGGGCCTGCAGCACGGGCCGGGCGCGCGGGCGGGGCCAACCCGCCGGGACGGGGGGGGAGTCCACGGGCAGTTCACCCAGCCCAAGGGGGGGCGGCGGGCCGGAGAGCCGGGGGGGGGCACCCTCCGGCACGGGGGCCCACCGGCCTCCTCTTCTTGCGGCCTGTGGGCCGCAAGCGGGGCGTAGAGGGGATTCGGGCTTCGGTGGGGGGGGGGTTTTGCGCACGGGCGGCTCAGCCTGGCGAGGCTACCGACAGTGGAGGGCCCTCAGGGTGGCGTTCGGCGCGGGCGTCGCTCCCGGGCGGGGCCCGTCTTCCCACCTGCCGCAAGGGGGGGGGCGCCACCCCTCACCACCGGCACCCCGAGCGGGGGGGGGGTGGGGGCGGAAGCACCGCCCCCCGAACACAAGGCGGGAGTGGGGAGGTCGCGGCCTGGAAACGGGCGCAGATCAACCACGAGTCGTCCCTGCTCTGCGGCGTGAACACCCGCTTTCAGCAGTACATGGACATCTTGCTCGACCTGGCGGAGCCCAGGCCCTCGCTGAGGTCTTCGGGCGCTACACCCCCGCCGACTACCGGGCTGTGCCTGATGAGATCCTCGCCGCGCGGGCCAGAGGGGCCTACCCCAAGGCCGTGCTGCCCGTGGCGACCTAAGCCGCCGGGCGCCTCAGCCCTCCCGCCGCCAAGGCACCCGCTTCTGCCCGTCGTCCCTCGGGTCAATCACCGCCACGGTGATGGGCAAGTCCCCAAAGAGCTGGTTGAGCCCAGCGCGTAGGGCGTCTTCGTTCACATGGCCCGCGGGCATCCGCTCGATGGTGAGGTGTACGCTGCCGTCGGCGCGCTGCACCAGCTCGTGCTGCACGAACGCGGCCACCCGGCGCAGGAGGTTCTGGAGGTCCACGGGGCCCACGGGGCGGCCGAGCGCGTCGCGGAGGTCTACCCCGGCGCGGCCCTGGAGATCCCACAGCCGGGGGAAGGGGTCGGCGGCGCCCTCTGGAGCGGGGGCCCAGCGGGCGTGGTCTCCGGTGCGATACCGCAAGAAGGGCAGGTAGGGGTTTCGCCCGCCGCTCACGCACAGCTCACCCAGCTCACCCGCGGGGAGCGGGCGGCCCGGCGGCGTCGATCACCTCGACGAAGAGGTCGCTGGGCAGGCAGATCAGCGCGCCGTCTTCAGAGGCAACGGGGCTGCTGTACGCGATGGCGCTGGTCTCGGTGCAGGAGTACCAGTCGATCACCGGGCAGCCGTAGCGGTCACGAACGGCGTCGCGTAGGGCCGGGGACAGGGCGGTCGCCGTGGAGGTGATGGCCTTGGGGTGGATGTTGGGGTCGAGGCGCAGAAGCTCGGTGAGGGCCACGGGGTTCGTCGTGAGCACCTGGGGCTGGGCGCGCTCCAAGAAGCGCCGCGCCTGGTCCAAGCCCCCGCTCCAGTCCTCGGGGTGCAGGTTCACCTTGGCCAAGAGCGCGTGGTCCCACACCGAGAAGGCCGTGGGGAAGGTCCAGGTCGCGCGCTGGGCGGCGAGGGTGATCACCGCCACCTCCCCCTGGCGTGGGGTGAAGGTCACGCCGTGCTGGCGGAGCGTGTGCTCAAGCAGGGCGTGGGCCTGGGCCTGGGTTCGCGGGTGCGACGGCGCGGGCAGGGGCGGCCCCGTGGTGCCCGTCGTCTCGTAGACCATCATCCGCTCAAAGGGCTCGTCCTCGACGATGTACCGCTCGGGGCGCCGGATGAGCTCGGCCCGGGACATCGTGGGGATGGATGCCCAGTCAACAAAATCGCTGCGAGAGGCGTCTCGGAGGTGTTCGCAGCGATGTTGTTGAGTTTTGGCCCAGGCGAGGATCCACGGCGGGGGCTGATCCGGCCGCCAGGGCGCGCGCTGGGCCATGGACGCCCGAAAAGCCGCCACGAAGGGGAGGTCCTCGGCCTGGACACGGTCGCCGAGCTGGTGGGTCCAGCGCGGGGCGTCTTGGTCTTGGATGAGGCCGCGCAGGGCGTCCCAGGCGGCGGGGGTCAACAGCGGGCTCAGGTGTTGGCGATCAGGCGGGATCAACGGTCACTCCCCGCCGTACCGCGAGGCGGCCTCGGCCTCGGCGCGCTTCTTCTTGGCGAGCTCCTCACGCACCCGGCGGGCGTGCTCCACCTGTTTTTGGGTCTCGCGCAGCACCCGCGCGCGCTCGACGCTGGAGAGCGCCTTGAGGCGGTCGGCGGCGATGGCCTCGGTCTCCCCTTTGGGGCGCAGGCCCAGGCCAGCCAAGACGAGGCGCACGAGCTCTTCGCGGCGGTCGGGGTCGTCGACAAAACGCTCTGGGGGCACCAGCGCGGCGAGCTCGTCCAAGCCGCGGCTGAGCAGGCGGCGGGCGGCGTCGCGGGCGGGGGCGCCGCGCACGAGGCCCGGGGTGGCCAACAGCCAGCAGGTCACCAGGGCGAGGCGCCGACGGGCCCCCGGCGCGCTCGGCTGCCAAGGGGCCAGGCTTGAGGAGGTCTCCGGCGGGCCGCCCCACTCCTGAAGCAGGTCGTTGATCACGGCCTCGACGTGTACCCCTTGGGGATCCTCCCGCCACACCGGGGCCAAGAAGTCGGCGGGCAGCTCCGCGAGGCGGCGGGTGAGCAGGTCGAGGGCGGGGCCATCGGTGGTCATGGGGTCTTCACCTGTCCTTTGGGGCCAAAACGGAGGCGGCTGAACGCCCGGGCGAAGGTGAGCAGCTCCTCTTGGGAGCGCACGAGGTGAACGCCCCAGCCCAGCGACCGCACCCGCTCAAGCTGGGCGGCGTAGTGCTCGGGGAAGGGCAGGTCCATCACCAAGGTGCCGCCGCCGCCGGCGCGGAGGAGGGCCTCGGCGAAGATGTCCCAGCCCTCTTTGATCGAGCCGAGCATGTGGAAGATGTCGCTGTCGGTGACGATGAGCAGGTGCACGGGGTTCTTGGGCGGCGGGGCGTCAAGAAAGGTGGCTTTGAGGCGCAGGATCCCGTAGCTGTAGCCCGTGCCCAGGTAGTCGGTGAGCACGCCGAAGATCGTGTCTTCTTGTCGCAAAAATCCGTTCGTCTCGGTGAAGCTGCCGGGCTCTCCGCTGAGACAGACCATCACCTTCGCCCCGGCGCGTAAGGCCGAGAGCGTGATCACCGCGCCGCTGAGCACGGGCCAGGAGAGCCGCTGCCGGGGGTTGTTCATCGAGCCTGAGCAGTCCACGCCGAGGTAAAGATCCGGCGGGCGGCGCTCGGGCTCGGCCCCGGCGGACTCGCCCATACGGCGCTCTAAGGTGGTGACGCCGGGGATCACCACGGGGCTGTGGCTCAGGGTCTCCACCCAGTCCACGTCCGAGAGCGGCGAGCCCGGATCCCAGACGTCGAGCCCCTCAGGCAGCGGGTCTGTTGCCTTTGGGATCTCTCGGCGTGGGAAGGGGATGATGTGGGGCAGGGCCAGCTCGCGGTAGTACCGGTGGGCGAGCTGAGAGGGCGAGACCTTCACGCCGAGCGACTTCATCAGCTCGGCGTACTCCGTGGGCTCGCGGTACTGGTTCTTGAGGCCGCCGGGCAGCTCCCGGTTGGCCGAGCCTGGGGTTGAGGCGCCGACCGGCGCGGCGAGGCCGCTGAGCTCGGGATCTTCAGCGGGGTGGATCGGCCCCAGCAGCTCCTCGTCATCCAGCTCGGCGAGGCCATCGGGCAGCTCATCGCCCTCACCAGCCCGGCGGGTGTCGAGCCACGGCACGAGGTACCGTTGGCCCGTCTTGTCGTCTTGCTCCATGAGGTAAGGCAAGAGCAGGCAGGCGTAGCGGCTCGCGCCGTCGAGCCACCGCTGGGTGTAGGCCCGCACCAGCCGCGCGGCGAGCCCGGCGTCGGCCTCTAACATGTCGTCTTGGGGCTCATTCGGGGTGAGGTCTCCGCTGGGGAGGCTCCACAGCAGCTCATAGGTGCGCTGGTACAGGCGCCAAAGCCGCGGCGGGTCGTCGTCGGGGCGCCGCAGGGCGCGGTACACCGCCGCCATGTCCAGGCCCTTCTCCCGCTGAAGGCGGTCGTTCACCAAGAGGTCGAGGTAGAGGTTCGCCACCAGGCCCGCGTGGTCCTCTTGACCGGGCAGGCCGCGGCGGATCCGGGCGATCAAGCGGGCGTTGTCGGCGAGGTCACCCGGCGCGAAGACGTGGTGGCCGATCTCATGGGCGAGGACTTGCAACGGAAACGCTGTAAGCCCCTTGGTGGCCACCTCACGGAGCCCGATGACCACGGCGTGATCCGCGACCCGGATCATCGCGAACGAGCCTTGAAGCCGCTCTTCTTGCTCCTCGGCCTCGGTGATGCACAGCCGGGGCTGGGTGAGCTTGGTGTAGGGGCTCCAGGTCGCCAGGGCCTCGGGCCAGCGCGCGCCCCAGGCCGAGCGCAGGGCCTCCAGAGCGCTCGGGGAGCCGCTCACGTCGGCTCCGGCGCCAAGGCGATGAGCACGATCTTGTGGCTCGACGGCGTGGTCACCACCATGAGCTGCTCGCTGCAGGCCACGCCGCTGGGCTCGGCCAGCTCAGGGAAGGTCTTGTAGGCGGCGCCCCAGAACACCCGGCCCTCTCGATCGACGCCACGACCGGCGGGCGTCTGGGTCTCGTCGCCGTCGGGCAGGTTGGGGCCCAGGCGCCGGAGCCGCGCGCCATAGGCGTCCGCGTGGATCGACCAGCAGGCGCGCTCGTCAAACGCCACGAGCTGCCCGCTCACACACATCACCGAGGGCGGGGTGCGAAACTCGCCGCCGAGGCCGGAGAAGCGGCCCACCTTGCCCACGATCCGCAGCGTCTGCGGGCAGCGGGCCAGCTCAGGGCGCCAGAAAGGGTCACCCTCCAACATCGTGAGGCAGGTCTCCGGGCTGGGATCGCCGTCCCGAAGGCCCAATGCGACGCCGACCTGATCGGCGGGGAGCTGTCGCATCAAATCGAGGGCGCCCTCACGAAAGTGTGACAAGCCGCCGCGCCAGGCGAAGACCTGGCCCAAGGCCAGAAGCGTCGGCACATCGGGGCAGCCGGGGGCCACCTCGACGAGGCGATCCACCCACAGGGGCAGAATAAAGCCGCGCTCCTGGGAGAGTTTATGGACGGCGTTGATCAGGGCGGTGGTGAGCTTGGCCGGGGCGGCGGCGAGCAGGCGGGGCATCGCCGGGAGGAGCAGGTCAAAGACGAGGTTGAGCTGCGGGGCCTGGGCTTGGGGGCCCAGCAGCTCACGCCCGATCAGCTCCAGAGACAGCTCGTAGAGCGTCGTCATCACCTTGGGCACGGCGGCGGGATCCACGGCGGCCACGGCCTCAACGGCGGGGGGCAGGCGGTGGCGCAGGTGGTCCAAGACGGCGGCGGCGTCTAAGCGGCGGTGCTCTCGCCGGGCGCTCAAGAACAGGCCGTTGTACCGATCCCGCCCAGCGGCCAGCTCCGCGGCGAGCGCTCCTGTCAACGGGGTTGTTGAGTGAGGGCTCATTGAAGCAGCCAGCGCAGATAGTTCGTGTAGTGCTGGTGCATCGCCTTGAGGCGCAGCAGGTCATCGTAGAGGTGACCGTAGAGCTTGCGGCCCTTGGCGAGCTCTCGCAGGGCGCTCTCGATGGCGGCCAGCCGACGGCGCACCTCCTCCTCTTTGACCCCCTCCAGGCCGCGCTCTAGCTCGTCGCCGAGGTCGCGCACGGGGTCGTGCTGATCCAGGTTGAAGCTCTCAAACTGTTTACAGGAGAGGTCCCACAGCTCCCGCAGCCACGAGACGCGGTCGGAGCGCAGGGCGGGGTTGTCGCCGAGCTCAAAGAACGGCGCGTCGGGCTCCTGCACGAGCTTGTCGTGGAGCACGAAGGGCAACATCTGCCGGATGTCCTCAAAGGACACCTCTTGTTCTCCCCGGAAGTAGGCCATGCCCTTCACGAAGACCAGGGTGGTCATCAGGGCGCGCACGCTCACGCCGTTGCGGGTCTGGGCGCCGAGGTCTACGGCGGCGTCTTTGCCCGCCGAGGCCGTGGCGAAGCTGCGCAGCTCCAGGCCCGAGAGCTTCACCGTGTCTTTGGTCATGTACTCAAGCTGCCGCGCGCCGCCCTCCCACAGCTCAAAGTGGCTGGTGAAGAACTCCAGGCGCCGCCGCAGGGGCTCCGGGAGCTTCACCTGGCGGATCTCCCGCTCCATCTGGTCGAGCTCTTCAGGGGTGAAGATGATCTGGCTGGGCACGACCTCTTCAGGCTTAAAACCTTCCTCTACGCGCAGGAGCAGCTCGTCGAGGTAACGAGAGTTGAAGTGCAGCGCTTTTACAACAACGTCGATGCGATCGCGCAGGGCCTCGATGACCTGGTAGGTGCCGCCGCCGGCGTCGTCGTTCGCCGTGAGGTACCAGGCGCCGGGCGGGCACTCGAAGATCTGGTCGTAGAGCTCGGCGTAGTTGTCGGCCATCACCGTGAGCAGGGCCGACTGGGTGCGGGTGGGGATGCGGTTGTACTCGTCGATGATCTTCACCCGCATGCCCAGCCAGCGGCGCCAGGCGATCTGCACCTCGTCCATGCTCTTGGCGTTCACCAAGGTAGACGGCAGGGGGTTGCCGAGGAGATCGGCGATGGTCATCTGCGGCTGGCCGTGCTGAATGGCCCGCTTGAGCTCGTTGAGGTTGTAGCCCGCGAGCACCCCCATGAGCACGGCGATGGCGGTCTTGCCCCGGCCCGGCCCGCCCACGAGCAGGCAGCGCCGCCGGGTGGCGAGGCTCAACAGCGGCAGCAGCACGTAGCTTGAGTAGGACTGGTCCGTGGGCAGGGTGAGCTGCACCTTGGCGTCGCCAAAGGAGAAGCGCTGGGGCGGCGTGCCGTTGTACTCGATGTCGTAGAACGGGCTGATGATGCCCTTGTTGACGATCCACCAGTACGCCCGCTGGAGCTTCTCGTGCAGCGGCGCGCCCTCGTTGGGCCGGGCGTCGGGCTCGGCGAGCAGGCCCTGGTACAGCTCAGCGACGTCAAAACGGCGGCTCGCTTGGCCCGGCGTCGGGCGGGTGGGTGACTCGGAGACGTGCTGCAGCTTCGATCGAATGGACATGGATCACCCTCGTGGGCCGGAGTTTACACCATCCGGCGAGGCGTCCCAACGCCCCCGTCGCCGGGTTACCCCCAAGAGATGCCCGTCACCCGCCGCGCCCTGCTCCGTGGGGGCCTCGCCCTCCCCCTCGCCTCCGCCGTCGGCCTCAACGCCTGCGGGCCGAGCCCCGCCCAAGAGGCCCTCGCCCGCGGCGCCCGAGCCTTGTGGGGGCTCCAAGCGCCCGACGGCCTCTTCCCGTCCCGAGAGTTTGGCCTGCTCGGCCGCGGCCAGTCGTTGACACCCTTCGCGCTGTTGGCCCTCGCCGGGGTGCCCGAGCGCCTCCTGCCGTTCCCCAGAGACGCCGCGGCTCAAGCCCTGCGCTCGCTCTTGGCCATGATGAGCCCTCAAGGAGCCATCGGCTTCGCCGACCCGGTGCCCGACTACCCGGTCTACGCCACCGCGCTCACGATCTCCGCCTTGGCGGTCTTGGACCCCTCCGCCCTCACCGGCCCCGCCGCGCCGCTTCTGGCCTACCTCAGCGGCCAGCAGCTCACCGCGGGCTGGGAGGGCAGCTCGGGCCACGGCGCCTTCCCCATGGGCGGCCGCGACCGCCCCCGCCCGCCCCAGCCCGGCCACGTCGATCTGAGCATGACCCGCCGCGCCATCGAGGCCCTCAAGGCCGCGGGTCATCCCGTCGACCCCGCGGCCTTGGGCTTTGTGCTGCGCTGCGGCGCCCCCGACGGCGGCTTTGTGTACAGCCCCGTCGAGCCCACGCTGAACAAGAGCGCCGAGCAGGACGGCGTGTACGAGGGCTACGGCTCGGCCACCTGCGACGGGCTCTTGGCCCTGCTCGCGCTGGGTCGCGGCGCTGAGGACGCCCGGGTGCAGGCCGCGCTCACCCGGCTTCAGGCGAATCACCGGGCGGATCTCAACCCCAACGTCGCCGTCGAGCGGGAGCTGTTCGCCCGGGCGATGCGTTTTTATTACCGCGCAGGCGCCGCCCAGGTCTTCAAGCGCCTCGGCGGCCCGCCGGGCTGGCAAGACGGCCTCATCACCGCCTTGATCGCCGAGCAAGGGGAGGACGGGCTTTGGCGGAATGAGCTGGCGTTACAGAAAGAGTCTGAGCCGATCATCGCCTCGAGCTTCGCGCTTCTGGCCTTGAGCGCGGCGCTCTCGGCCTAAGTCACGCCCGCTCACCCCCCCGCGACGGTGCCGAACACGCGGTCCCAGATGCGCAGCGTCGAGGCGTAGTTGCCCTGGGTGGGCTTGGCGTGGTGCAGGTCGTGGTCATCGGCGACGGCGAAGAGCGGCACCCAGCGCGCGAGGGTGGCCTTGGCGCCGGAGTGAATGTCGAGCTCGTGAAGCTGGCGCAAGGAGCCGACGATCGCCACCGTCCACACGCTCAGCTCTCCCCACACAAACCACACCGCCGCGAAGCCGCCGAGCACACCCACCGCGCCGCCCATCCACTCCAGAGGGTGCGCGTAGATGTACTCCAGGGGCAGGGGCGAGTAGGCCTCGTGGTGGATCTTGTGGATGCGGCGGTAGAGCCCTTTGTGCTCGTGCAAGAGGCGGTGAAAGAAGTAGAAGTAGAGGTCATCCAGCACAAACACCAGGGCGAGCTGGGCGACGAGGCTCAGCGGGCCGGGGAGGCTGTGGGAGAGGCTGTCGTAGAAGAAGTACGCCCCGGCTCCGGCGCTGCCCAAGAGCACGGCGAGGTTGCCGAGGATGAGCGGCAGGTGGCTCACGAACCGCTCGCGGGGGTGAGGCCGATCTTGAATACGCACAGACTCCGGCCACGCCGTCGTGGTGAGGCGCAGCGAGAGCGCGAGGCCCAGGACCGCCCCGACGAGCTGCGGGCCGACGAGCAGGGCGACGACCTCCATCGGGCTCATGTGGCCTCCGGTCGAACCGCGAAGATGTTGTGCAGGGGCAGGCCCTCAAAGCCGCGCTCTTGCTCGATGGTGATCTGGCTGAGGCCCCTGGAGAGCAACATCTCGCGCACGATCTTGAGGCGATCGTCCTGATCGTAGACTTCAGCGACGACCTGCCGGATGAGCGGCCAGTGTTCGTCCTCGATGCCCTGCAGCGTGGCGAGCTCGGCGCCTTCACAGTCCACCTTGAGCAGGTCAATCCGGGGGATGTTCTGCTCGCGGATCACCTGGGAGAGCGTGCGTAGGGGGCAGACCACCTCTTGACCGCCGCCGCGCAGATATTTGGCGATGAGGCCGCTCAAGAAGCCGGGCACGAGGCGCGCGTACCAAAGATCGGAGCTGGCGGCGGCGCCCTTCACGGCGTCGGCGAACACCCCGGGGTTCTGCTCCCAGACCTCGGGGGCTGAGGTGGAGAGCGCTGGGCTGCGCGGGAAGTAGGTGAAGCGCAGCTCGCCCGGGGCGTTGGAGGTGCCGAAGTTCAGGGGGATCAGCCGCCCGCCGCCGAAGTCTCGGGCGTTGGCGTCCAGCGCCGCGAAGATCGCGGGCACGGGCTCGAAGGCGTAGACCTTGACGTTGGGGAAACGGGTGACCGCCCGCAGCGCGAAGACGCCGACGTTCGCGCCGACGTCGAGCACGATGTCGCCGTCGCGCAGCGCGACGCCGTGGTTGAAGTAGCCGGAGACGTGCTGATCGAGCACGCGGGCCTCGGCGCGCTGGATGCAGTGAACCCGCTGTCCGTCGTTCAGAGTGGTCAGGGTCATCGTCGGCGTTCTCCCAGGATTTAGGTTGCCGGTGTGGCCGGACAGTATGCGGGTTGTGGACTCGGCGCGGGCGAGGGGCAGGGCGGCGAAGCGGGGCCTAGGGCGGCTGAGCGGGAGCTTGGTGGCGGTGGGGGCACAATCTTATCCTGTCCTGAGGAGCGCGCGTGGGCAAGAGGTGCGGCGCGGAGATCGCGGAGGCGCTGATCGGCGCCCGTTCTCGCCGGCCTTCACGCGCCGCGCGCCGCGGCCATGGGCGTTTTCGGAATTATTGAAGTCGGCGAGGGTCTGTTCTGGCCTCCGGCTGCAACCCAAACTTACCGCTTGACCTTCTCAGCGCTTGCGGTAGCGTAGAGGACAACCCCCCTCACGAAGAACACGTCTCGGAGCGCTTCGATGTCCGGCAGAGCCCAGCGTCAGGCCACCCCCACCCAGCAGACCGACACCCGCGTAGACGCCCAGGCGCCGCAGCAGGGCGCTCAGTCGAACGCCCAGGCCCAGGCCGCGCTCCGGGGCGAGAACGGCGCCGCCCCCGCGGCGGAGGGTCAAGCCCAACAGACCCCTCGGCAGCAGTTCATCGCCGGGTATCGCACCTTCTTGCAGACGCGCACCACGGAGATCGCCGAGCTGACCGGCGACACGAAGGCCCGCCGGGTCGAGGGCCTGCTCTTGCAGGTCGAGACCGTGTCCTCCCAGCTCGCCGCGGGCACCGTGCCCGACCTCGCCACCTTGGCCACGGCGCCGACGACTGAAGGGGGCACCACCGCCTCGGACGTGCGCGGCTTCGTGCCCCCAGAGCTCATCCCGGCGGTGCGCGCGCTCATCCGCACCTTAGAGGTCGGCGTCGCCGACGCCACGGCGGGCACCGACACCCAGGTCGAAGGCAGCGCCCACAGCGCCGACGACTGGAACTCCCGCCTCGGCGTGCCCCAGTACCGCACCCAGTCCGACAACCTCACGTCGCCCGAGGCCACCTGCAACGTCACCTCCTTCGCGATGGTGCTGGAGCGCCTCGGCTACAGCCGCGCCGACGTCGTCACCGCTGTGGAGACCGAGCTCAAGAAGGCCTGGTTACGCAGCCAGCGCCGCGACCCGGCCCGTGAGGATCTCTCCCAGATTGAGCTCCCCGAGGGCGAGTGGGAGCGGAGGGTGCGCACCTTCTTGGACAACGAGAACGCCGCGGGCTCGGGTTACCAGCGCCTGCGCGGCGGCACCACGACGAACGCCCAGCGCGCCAACATGGCCGAGACCTTCCAGGCCGACGCCCAGATGGAGGATCTCGTCGCGTTCCTGATGAGCCAGCTCGGCATCTCCCGCACCTCGATCACCGGCAACGCCGGGACGATCCTGAACCGTGTGGAGCCCACCGCCGCCGAGCGCCCCACCCAAGAGACGCTGACCCGCGGCGGCGCGAACACCTGGCCGGTTGTCAAAGAGCGGATGCGCACCACCTTAGACGCGGGCGGGGCGGTGATGCTCAGCCTGTTCCACAAAGGCCGCGGCCAGACGGGCACCCACATCGTCACCGTGCAGCAGGTCACCGGCGACGGCATCGTGATTGATGATCCGTACGGTGGCATGCGCGCCACCTACCGCCGCGATCAGACCGGCGACGCCTACGCCGATGTCGGCAGCACCCGCGGGGCCTCGGCCTACCGCAACCGTGTCGGCGCGAACGACACAGACGCCGACGGCGTGGATGACGACTGGCGTGTGCGCCGGGCCCAAGATCCGGCGGCGAACGAGTCCCGGGGCGAATCCGACACGATCACCGACACCCAGATGTCCGGCGCCTGGAACTACGTCTCGCTCTTTAGCCGCGCGGCTCCGGCGGCGGCCGTCGCCCCGGCCGCTGGCGCCAACGGCAACGCCCAGACCACGGCGCAGTAGGGCCCAGCCTTCGAACGAGCGGCCAAAATGATGTAGGCTCTGAGGATGCGCCGCGTCCTCACCCCCCTCCTCCTCACCGCCTTGTTCGCCCAAGGCTGCGCCTCGTGGACGCGGGGCCACGCCCAGGCGGCCGCCGAGGGCGCGCTCGTGGGGCTCAACGACGAGGGCGCGCTCCTCGCCGCCCAGCTCAGCCGCCCCGAGGTGCGCGCGGCGGCCCAAGCCCTCGCTGAAGCCGTCGCTTTGGGCGCCACCTCGGCGCTCACCGACCCCGAGCGAGAGGCCTTGTTCACCGCCCGCGCCGCGGCGTTGGTGGACGCCTTGGCCCCGGCCTTCGCTGAGGCGCTCAAGACCGAGCTGGGCCCCACGATTCGCGCCGAGTGGAGCGCCGCGATCCGCGACGGGGTGCAGGCCCTCACCCAAGATCCCAGCCGACAAGACCTCCTCGGCTTTGTGTTGACCCTCGAGCGCGCCACCGTAGACACCTTGGGCCCACGGCTGCGCGCCCAGGCCGCGGCGGGGCTGACGGACGACCTCGGCCCCGCGGCGGCGGTGGTGTTGGAGACCCAGCTCGCCCCGGCGCTGGCCCGCGCGCTCACGGAGTCTTTGGCCCCCGCCGCCCGGGTGACCATGGCCGAGCAGCTCAACCCCGCCTTGGTAGAGCTCACCCGCGCCTCCACCCGGGCGATGTTGGAGGAGGTCGCCGCCGCCATGCGCGGAGAGCTGGGCGCGGCGATCCGGGAGGACCGCCAGACCTGGTTCAACGCCTTTCAAGAGGAGGCCGACGCCTTCGCCCGGGCGATGGGCGCCTTGGCGGCGGTGCTCGGTGTGGGCCTCCTGGGCGTCATCATCGCCTGGCGCCGGGCCTCCACCCAAGGTGCGGAGCGCCTCGCCGCCGTCGAGCTGCTCACCGCCGCCATCAAGGAGGAGGTGCTGCGCGACCCCACACAGACCGAGCTCGTCCGCCGGGTGCGAGAGTTAGGTCGTGGCACCCCCGCCGGGGACACCCTGCGCGGCATCTTAAACGAGCGCCGCCACCTCAAGGTCGAGCTGCCCGCCGAGCCCAACGCGGCGCCCGAGTCACCCGGAGACAGACCATGAAGGCGATCTCTTGGGGCATCACCCTGGCCCTGATCGGCGCAGCCCAGCTCTATCTCACACAGATCGACCGCAAGAGCCCGCCCGCGATGTTCGCCGTCGAGCTGGAGACCCGGGCGGGCCTGCCCGTCGGCCCCACCCTGCTCGGCGTCGGGGTGATCTTGCTCGCCTGGGGGCTGATGCCCAAGCCTCAAAAGGCCCCGCCGCCCGCGCTGAGATCCCGTCCCAGCCGCGCTGAAGGCCTCGGTGAAGGCGGCGATTGGCTCGCCCAGGCACGAGAGGCGGTGATGATGGCCAAGCTCGGCGACGGCGCTGAGGTGGTGCTCACCCCCGGCGCCACCCCACCCGTCGAGCTTCGCCTGCGCGGCCTCACCCCCGAGCGCGCCCGAGCCGTCTTGGAGGGCTTCGCTGAGCTGCTCCTGACCCTACGCCCACCCCGGGCGAAGGTGCGGTTTATCCACTGTGAGGCGGCGACGACCTCCCGGGTGATCTTGCTGCGCGGCGCCTTACGCCAACGTCTCGCCGAGGGCGCGTTCACGGCGGTCGGCTCCGGCGACGAGGTCGAGGTGCGGCTCACGGCGCCGGACGCGCGGTGGACGGAGGCTTAGCCCCGCGGGCTAGCCCACCACCACCCGCCGCGCCGCCCAAGCCAGGCCCAAGGCCGCCAGCCCAACCCCGACGATCATCACCACGGGCCACGCCCAGGTGATCACCCCGCTGTGAACGATGAGGTTCGTCGGCATCACGAACAGGGTGCGGCCGACGCCCTCGGCGGGGAAGAGGTCGGGGCGGTAGATGAACACAGAGGTGGGCGTCATCGGCGCCATAAACACGGCGATGGCGACCCCCAGCGCCCCGGCGAGCTCGGTTGTGCGGGCGGTCAGCGCGGTGAGCGCGCCGAGCTGGGCGATGGCGATGGCCACGGTGGTGAGGCCGATCCCCAGCACGCTGGCGATGCTGAGATCGGCGCCCAAGAACCCCCACAGACCGATCACCTGGGTCACGCTCAGGGCGAGCCCCACGGCCGCGGACAGGCCCAGGGCGGGCAAGATGCGACTCCACACAAACACCGCGGGGGGCACAGGCTTCACCAGCAGAATGTCTAGACCCCCCTCGGCCCGCGGCGCGGGGATGGCGCGGAGCACGACCACGGCGCCCACGAAGTACGCCACGAACCACACCGCGAGCAGAGTGTTCACCAGCACCAAGGCCGGCAGACCCTCCACCGCCAGGCTGAGGCTCAACACCGTGAGCACGCCCTCGGGCAGCCGGGGGACCGCCCAGCAGGTGCCCAGGATTGAGATGGCGCCGAACAGACCCGCGCCGAGGCCCATGGCGGCGAGGGGCTCGCGGCCCAGCTCCGCACGAACGTACGTCCAGGGGATCGGGTTCATGGCTCAATCCTCCGCGCGAGGCGCGCGCCGATGGCGAGAAGGGTGAGATTCAGCACGATCAGCCCCACGACGGGGCCGGTGAGCGTCCCAAACGACTGACTCTGAAGGTGGGTGACCCCGGCGACGGACTGCGTGAACGGGTTAAACGCCAGCACGTCGGCCCAGGCCGGGTTGTACACGCCCAGAAACGCCCCGCCGACGAGCGAGAACAGCACCAGCACGCTCACCAAGGCCGCGCCGAGCTGCCTCCCGATGGCGACCGCGCACAGCGCGCTGAGACAGGTGGCGAAGATCGGCGCCCAGACATGCACCAGCCCCGAGATCGAGAACGCCAAGGGCTTGAAGCCGTCGATCTGCGCCGAGAACAAGGCCAGGCCGATGAGCTGGGTGATGAGGTACAGACCCGCCGTGGCCAGCACCGCCGAGCCCACCCGCAGGACGTAGAGCCCCGCTGGGGTGACGGGTTTGGTCATGAACAGGATCAACGAGCGGTCGGCGCGCTCCTCGACCAAGACCCCAGCGCCCATGGCGACGCCGGTGAGCACGGCGAGCTTGTTCATCGCGAGGTCGGTCCAGACGTACATGAACAGACCGAAGGGGTCGTCCCCGCCGAACCAGCTCTGCACCGCCGCGAGGAGGTGCGGAGGGGGCTTCTCCAACAGAGTCGGCGCCGCGAGCAGCGCGCCCAAATAGAGAAACGCGAGGCCCTTCGTCTTGCGCTCATGCAGGCGGCGGCCTAACTCCAGCCACCACAACGTCGGGCTCAGCAGGGGGTTTGAGACGACGTTTGAGACGGCGGCGCTCATCGCTGCTCCCGGCGGGCCAAGGTGAGGTAGAGCGTGTCCATGTCTTTTGCGCCGTGCTCGGCCTTCAGCGCCTCGGCCTCACCAAACGCCACCAGCCGACCTCTGTGTAGAATCGCGACCCGGCGGCAGAGGGTCTGCACGTCGGAGAGGATGTGGCTTGAGAACATCGTGGTGGTGCCTTGGGTCTCGGCCAGCTCCCGCAGAGACTCCAGCAGGTCGTGGCGGCCCAGCGGGTCGAGCCCCGAGGTGGGCTCATCGAGCAGCAAGAGCTTGGGGTTGTTCACGAGGGCCTGGGCGAAGCCGACCTTCTGGGCCATGCCCGTGGAGAGCCCACCCAAGCGGCGATCGGCGAAGCTCGTGAGGCCCACCTGGGTGATCAGCGCCTCGGCCCGGGCCTCGGCCTGATCCCGGGGCATGGAGAACATGGCGCCGATGTAACACAGAAAGCTCCGGGCGGTCATCTCCCGGGGCAAGGCGTAGCTCGCGGGCAAAAAGCCCACCTGAGAACGTACGCCCAAGGCGTCTTGGGTGGGGTCGAGACCCAGCACGGTCACCCGGCCTGATGTGGGCGGGGTGAGGCCGAGCAGCACCCGCAGAGCCGTCGTCTTGCCCGCGCCGTTGTGCCCCATAAACCCGAAGATCTCGCCGGGGTTCACCGAGAAGGTGACGTTGTCAAGCGCGATCACCGGGCCGTAATGTTTGCTCAGGCCCTCGATGGACAGGATCGGCGTCATGGCTCAGCCTCGTTGTTGAGAGGGGTCGTCGGTGGCGGGCAGGGCGGAGATGCCCGCCGCGAAGATGGTGAGCGTGGCGTCGAGCACGCGGGTGCGGCTCATGCGGCCCGCGGTGGCGTGCTCAACCCCCAAAAACAGTGAGCGCATCAGCGAGATCACGAAGGGCAGGGCCTCGACGTCGAGATCGGCGCGCAGCTCTCCGGCGTCGATGCCCGCCCGAGCCAAGGCCCGCAGGCCCTCGATCTCGGCGTCGGCCTGGGCCTCACGCCCCGTGGCCATCGCCCGCAGGGTGCCCTCCTCGTGCTCTTCACGCAGGAGCGTCTCGAAGATCGGCTCTCGCTCGGCCTCCTCCCACACAAAACGTAGGGTGTCGACGAGGCGATCCCGGGGTGAGGGCATGAGCGCCATTCGTTCGGCATACCGAACCCCGGCGTCGATCAACAGCGCGTCGAGGGCCGCCTCGATCAGCGCCGTCTTGCTGGGGAACTCCAGATACACCGCGCCTTTGGAGACCCCGGCCTCGGCGGCGACGTCCTCGATGGAGAGGCGGCGGGCGCCCACCGCCCGGAGCTGATCCGTGGCGGCGCGCAGCAGCCGCGCGCGGCGGCCCTCGTCGGGGGGGTGGTCAGCGTCATCACGGCGGCGTGGGCTCATCGGCGCTCCTGGGGAACACCGTGAGTATGACTCGATGTTTCTGACCAGTCAAGAATGACCGGTCAAAAACTTTGGGTCAAGAATGTTCAGCGCCGGGAGCCGCCGCTTGAGGAGCCCCCGCCGCCGACGCCGAAGATCTCCAAGATCTGCTGGATGCCTTCGCTGTTGGCCCCGGCGTTCACCGAGAAGCTGGGGATCGGCCCGGCGGCGGTGACGCGGTACTGCGCCTGGGCGCTGAGCTTGAGGCCGTTGAAGCGCCCGGAGACGCCGCCCATGTAGGTGAACTCGTGGCCAAAGCCGGGGATCGTCTCTTTGTCCCAGTCGACGCGGCGATCCTCGTTCATCAGGTAGGCCGGGGAGACCCCGGCGAAGGCCGAGAGCTTCTCGCCGCTCACCGTCGCGACGACGGGCACCTCAACGCCGATGGACGGATCGAGCACCTGGGAGCCGAAGGTCCACTGGTTGTAGAAGAGGTCGGGCCCGGCTTGTAGGCCGAGGCTCTTCCACTGGGGGCCGATGAAGCTGCCCGCGCGAAGGTCGAGGCCCTTGTCGAGATCCCCCGTGGCCATGACCTCGCCGCTCAGGCGGGTGCGGCCGGCCAGCTTGGGCTGACCTTTGCCCTTCTGGCGGTAGCTGAGCCCGGCCTCACCGCCGAAGGTGGCCAAGGTCTTCGTCTCGCCGGAGCCGTTCTGGTAGAGCCGCACCCCGGCGCCGGGCTGGATGTAGTACTCCGTGCGCCAGCCGGGGATCTGCGGGCCCGGGGGCACGTCGATGCCGCCGTTGTTTTTGCCCCCGCCGCTCTTTTTGCCGCCCTTCTTGCCGTTCGCGGTCTTGGTGGCGGCGTGGCTGGCGACCCCTTCGCTCAAGACCCACCGATCTAAGGTGGGGAGCGGCTCAAACGCGGCGGGCTCAGCGGCGGAGGCGGCGGGGGAGAGCGCGAGAAGGAGCAGGCTCATCGTCATCATGGGGATCCTCCAGAGCGAGGCGGGGGAGCGGGACCGCGCCGACGACGCCACGAGCGCCGAGCCTATTCGAGCCGCCCCCCGGGCGCACGCGCCGCTGGGCGCCAAGTCACCGGACGGGGGGTGGGGGGGGGGGGGGGGGGGGGGGGGGGGGGGGGGGGGGGGGGGGGGGGGGGGGGGGGGGGGGGGGGGGGGGGGGGGGGGGGGGGGGGGGGGGGGGGGGGGGGGGGGGGGGGGGGGGGGGGGGGGGGGGGGGGGGGGGGGGGGGGGGGGGGGGGCGGGGGGGGGGGGGGGGCCCGGGGGGGGGGGGGGGGGGGGGGGGGGGCCCCCCCCCCCGGGGGGGGGGGGGGGCCCGGTCGCTCCCCTTGGGCCCGCGCCCGCGCCGCCTCAGAGCTGGGCGCGGGCGTAGGGCAGAGGGCGGCGGAAGAGCTCTAAGCCGAGGTCGGCCACGGCTGCGCGAATTGTGGCCCCGAGGGCGGCGGCTCGCTGGGGCGCAAGGACATGCCGGCCCTCGAGGCCAAAAGACGCACGAAGTGAGGTGCGCACCTGCGGGAGCAGGGCGAGGTTGCCGACGAGCACGATGCCGTCGAGCTGCTCAACACGGAGGTTCGCCTGGCGAAGCACCCCGTCGATGCCTTCGCAGGCCCGGCTGAGCACGGGGTGCAGAAGCTCGTGGAGATCGTCTTGGCGCAGGCGCAGGTCGAGGCGCTCGCCGCCGTGCTCCCCCTCGACCATCAGCGGCAAGGAGAACGAGACCTGGGCGGAGTCCACAAGCTGCACCCGGGCCATCTCTACGGCGAGGCGCACGCGGTCGCGGCGGTCGGCGAGCAGCGTCTTGTGCAGGGCCGGGCGGGACCGGGCCAAGGCGTCGGTGAGCTGGGCGGCCCAGCGGGCCTCCATGGGCTCATCGTGGAGCTGATCGACGCCCCAGGTGGCGAGGGGGTGGAGATCGGGGCCCTCACGAACGAGCGCGCTCACGCCGACCTCACCGACGCCGAGCTCGACGACGAGCATGTGGCGCCAGCGGTCGCGGCCCAGGGAGAGCGCGACGGCGGTGGCCATGTCGAGGATCTCGACGGCCTCGACCTTGGCCATGGCCGCGGCGCGGATCACCGCGCGCCGCCCGACGTCGCCGAGGTGGCTGGGGATGGCGATGACCACTCGTTCGGGGCGACGACCACAGGCCGCCGCGGCGCCGTCGAGGAGGTGCATGAGCTGGAGCGCGCAGAGCTGCTCGGCGCTCACCTCACGCTGGCCAAGCGCAAAACCACGACCCGCGCCCAGACGGCGGCAGGGCCCCAAGACGGTGTGCTCCAGCGCGGTGCCGACCTGGGCCAAGGCCGGGTGGCCGATGTAGACATCTTCATCGGGGGTGAAGCAGACCGCCGAGGGCACGAGCTCCTCTTCATCGATCTGGATCAGCTCAGGGACGCCGTTTCGGACATGCCCGATCGCCGTCGTAGAGACGCCTAACTCGACACCAAAACAAGGGGAATAGCGCATTCTTGCGCGCCTCCGTCAAGAAATGACGACAGCGTCAAGGGACGCGGTGTCAGGGGACGTTGGGAGGGGGGTCATACGCGCAAAGTAACAACTTTCGCGACGACTGGTGGCCCGCAGATCAAAGGCTGGGTTGACGCAATCCACAAGGCGCTGAAATCACGAATAAAAGAGGAGTCATCTTTGATGGACGGGATCTTTGCGCTTCGGCGCGCCGCGCGGGGCGGCGCGGGGCGGGCGGCGCGCGGACACGATAAGGCGCGGCCATGAAAGAGAAACACATCAACATCCGCGTCGAGCAGTGTCTGGCCTTGGCCAAGGCGAGCGCCTGCACCCGCCGCACCTTCGGCGCCTTGCTCCTCGATCCTGAACGAAACGTCGTGCTCATGGACGGCTACAACGGCGGCCCCCGCGGCGGCGGCCAGCTCTGCGGCGGCGACCGCTGCCTTCGGGATGAGCTGAACATCCCCTCGGGCACCCGCATGGAGGTCGGCTGCCACCACGCGGAGATGAACGTCGTGTGCAACGCCGCCGCGAACGGCGTCACCACCCGGGGCGCCTGGCTCATCGTCACCGGCGAGCCCTGCGTCTTGTGCGCGAAGCTCCTGCACCACGCGGGCATCACCCGGGTGCTCGTCGTCGGCGGGGGTTACCTCGGCGAGAACGGCGTGGACTACCTCAAGGCCCACGGCGTCGCGGTGCAGATCGTCGATGGCCCGCAGGATCCGCGTCGGGCCAAGCTGGGCTAAACGAAGGCGGGCGAACGGAGAACTCTCGGCGGTCAAGCGGCGGGATTGGCCGACGAGCGGCGTGGCGGCCAGGGCGGTTTTGTGGTTTTTTTGTCTCGCTCACGACGATGTGAGCCCAAAAAGATCGAGGACGACCATGACCGACAACCTCACTCGCGCCCTGCTCGTCGCGGCGCTGATCTCCAGCGGCGCCTGCACCGACGGCAAAGACGCCGCCACGGACTCCGGCGGTGACTCCGCTGGGGCCGACTCCAGCGCCGCCGAGGTGCTCTACACCATCAACGGCCTCGCCATCACCTTCGGCCCCGACCAGAACCCCGCCGCCGAGGGCCTCTGCGTCGAGGCCGTAGACCCCAGCGGCGTGCTTGAGGGCGGCGAGGCCGAGGTGGTCAGCCAGACGACGGTGGGCGCGGGCGGGGCCTACACCCTCAGCGACGTGCCCCGCCGTGGCCAGCCGACGGTGGTGGTGGTTCGGGACTGTGAAGGCGCGGCGTCGACGGTGTACCCCACGGGCTCCCCGGTGCTGCCCTTTGACTTCCAGAGCATCACCGAGGGGCAGGCGGTCGACGACGTGCGCTCGGTGTCGCTGAGCAACAGCACCCTCGCCGCCTTTGAGGCCGGGCTCGCCCTCGCGGGCTACGCGGGCGACCTCCCCGCCGAAGGGTTCGCCCTGGGCGCGGTCTGGACCGCCGACCAGCAGCCGATCTCCGGCGCCCAGCTCACCTGCGGCGGCTGCGGGGTGTACTACGCCGACGCCGACCCTTCAGACGGGCCGTTCACCACGGGCGGCGTGAAGAACACCTCGACCTCGGGCTCGGCGCTGTGGATCATCCCCGCCGCGCCGCCGGTGGAGTACGGCGTGACCGCTGAGGGCTACACCTTCCCCAAGGTCACCTTCGCCGCGCCGCCTGGGGGCGCCTTGTTCGGCATCCTGACCGGCCAGCCCTCCTGATGTGCCGCCGCCACCCCTCAGTCGGCGTAGCCCAAGGCCTTCAGGCGGGCCCGGGTGGCGGGGTCGAGGGGCGCGGCGGGGCCGGTGGGCGCCGCCGCGTGGGCGGCCTGGGCGTCGAGCAAGGCGCCGAGCTGCGCCGCGCGGGGGGCGTCCTCCGGGCTCGGCGGGTTGTTGGGCGCTCCGAGTCGCTCCAGCACGTCACCGCTCGGCCCGCGGGTGAGGCGGTCGTCGCCGTGAATCACCACACGCCACTGAAAGGTGTCGGGGTCAAAGCCCAAGAGGGTGATGTGGTCGAGGGTCTGGGACTGGCCGGGCGGGAAGACCTCGGCGAAGACCGGCCAAGGCTCGCCGTTGGCCAAGAGCGGCAAGAGGGAGCGGCCGTCGAGGCCGTCCATGGGGGCGACGAGGCCCTCGGGGAGCAGATCGAGGACGGTCGGCGTGAGATCGACGACGGACACCGGCGCGTCTACCCGGGCCCCGGCGGGGAGCGCGCTGGGCAGGCGCATCACCAGGGGCACCCGGATCACCTCCTCGTCGGGGGTGGCGTGGTGGCCCCAGCGCCCGGCGTCTCCCAACGACTCGCCGTGGTCGGCGGTGACGATCACCAGGGTGCTCTCCAAGAGGCCCCGGGCGGCCAGCTCGTCGAGGAGCGCGCCCAAGGTGGCGTCATCGGCGTAGACCCCGGCGTCGTAGAGGTCCACCAGATGTCGGCCTTGCTCGGGGCCGGGGCTGGGCAAGACGCCCGGGGCCTTGAGCTCCCGGCTGTACTCCCGGGAGCTGCGCACGGCGTCAGCCTTGTCGGTGAAGCGCCAGAGATGTTCGGTGGCGAGCTCGTGGTAGGG
This sequence comes from Deltaproteobacteria bacterium, assembly GCA_016717595.1. Classification (GTDB taxonomy): domain Bacteria; phylum Myxococcota_A; class UBA796; order UBA796; family CAJQPC01; genus JADKFE01. The sequence goes on from JADKFE010000124.1 coordinate 105,871, forward strand.
GTCGTGGGCCTCCATCAGGTTCACGACCAGAAAGAAGGGGCGATCCTCGGGGCGCTGGTCCAGCCAACGCCGCGCCGCCGGGGCCATGAGGTGCGCGCCTTTGTCTTCGCCGCGCCAGGGCCGCAGCAAGGCCGACACCGGCAAGAACGACGCGCTGAGCGGCCAGCGCCAGGCGTCGAGGATGTGGCCGAAGCCCCGGCCCAGGCCGGTGTCGGCGCCGACCCAGGGGTTCGACGACAAGAGCGCCGTGGTGTAGCCCGCCTCGCTCAGCCGCTCGGCGACCGTCGGCGGCGTGTCGCCCAGGCGCAAGGTCTGATCGTGGCAGCCGTGGCGTGTGGGCGAGAGCCCGGTGAACATCGAGGCGTGGGCGGGCAAGGTCCAGGACGCGGTGCTGTACGCCCGCTCAAAGGTCACCCCCTCGGCGGCCAAGGCGGCGAGGCGGGGCGTGGTGGCGCGGTCGTAGCCGCCGGGGCCGGTGTGGTCTGCCCGCACGGTGTCCAGGACCACCCACAAGACGTTCGGCGCGGGGGAGGCCGGGGCCTCGGCGATGAGGGGCGCGATGGGCACGGGCCGAGGGATCAACAAGGCGGCGACGGGCGCGGCGGCGAGGGCGGCGGTGAGCCGAGGCGCGCGGCGGCCCGCGGCGAGGAGCAAGGCGGCGACGATCACGCCCAGCAGCACCACGCTGAGCTGAACCAGAATGAAGGTGGTGCCCAAGACCGCCACGGCGCCATAGCCCAGGCCCAGGCCCAACAGCACGAGGCTGGGGCGCCGGGCGGCGCGCTCACCCAGGAGCCCGCCCAAGATCAGCCCGCCCAGATCAGGCCGCCCAAGGCCGAGGCGAGCAGGGTCCAGGCGACGAGGCCCCCGGGCAAGAGGCTCTTCTGCAGGTTGCCTTGGCCCCACAGGCGCCCCAACGCCAAGAACGAGACCAAGGTCGCGCCGAGGGTCTGGCCGACGCCGACGGCGAGCCCGGCGCGAAGACCCGCGAGCATCCCCACGAGCAGACCCGCGCCCCGGCTCGGCGGCGGAGCTGGGGTCGGGGAGAGATTTGGAGGCGCCGTCATCGGGTGGCCTTGGGGTGGGATACGCCAAGAATCATGACACGGCGCAACGAATGCTGACACCGCCCCTTCGGCCAGCGGCGCCGTTTGGCCCGGCGGCTGTGCTCCTGGCGTTCGTGATCTGGCACCTGCCCGCCTTGGGCCTCGGGCTCACGGCGGACGATCTCTGGTGGGCCCTGAGCCTTCACGGGGGTGAGCACGCGGCGCCGTTTGACCTCAACTACGCCGTGGCTGAGGACTTCTGGCGGGATCGGGGCGTGGGCTTCTGGTGGACCTCGCCGGACTTGCGCTGGACCCTGGCCCGACCCCTGGCCGGGGCGCTCTTCGCGGCCATGATCCCGGTGTTTGACCCGCGCTCTTGGGCGTGGCAGGGCCTGGGGATCGTCGGCACCTTGGGCCTCGTCACCGCGTCTTGGCCGCTCTTTCGGCGCCTGCTCGGCGACAAGACGGCGCTGTTGGCCTTGGCCTTGTTCGCGGTGCACCCCGCCCATGTCCAGCTCGTGTGGTTCGTGAGCACCCACCACGCCTGGATGGGGGCCACCCCGGCGCTCTTGGGCCTCGTCGCCTGGATCCGCTGGCGTGGTGACGGCTGGGCGCCGGGCCTCTGGCTCGCGCCCTTGGGTGTGGTCGTGGGCCTCGCCAGCTCGGAGACGGCCTTGGGCGCCTTGCCGTACGCGGCGGCGTTTGAGTGGGTGACGCGGCGGCCCGGCTGGCGCGGGGCGATCGGCGCCGTCGGGGCCCTGTTTGTGGCCTACACGGCGCTGCACACCGCCTTGGGTTTTGGGGTGGAGGGCAGCGCGCTCTACCTCGACCCGCGGGTGGACCCCCTGGGCGCGGCCTGGGGCGTGCTCAGCCGAGGCCCGGTCCTGCTCTTTGGGGCCTTCGCCCCGCTGCCCGCGGACCTCTGGCTCACCGTGCCCGCCCTGCGGCCGGTCTTGGTGGCCTTGGGCTTGGGCGCCGCGGCGCTCGTGGCCTTGGGCCTCCGCTCGGCGTGGCCGACGCTCTCTCAGGCCCACCGGGAGGCCGCGCAGATCGGGGCGCTGGGCGCGCTCGTGGGCCTGCCGCTGTTCACCACGGCCGCGCCGGGCGGGCGCCTCGTCCTGTGGATGAGCTTGGGGAGCGTGATGGTCCTCGCCGTGCTCTTTGGGCGCGCCTGGACGCTCTGGCGAGGGGCGGGGGAGCGGCGGGCGCTGCTCCTCTTGTCGCCGTTGATCTTGGGGGCGCTCGGCGGGGCCTTGATGATCCCGCCCCAGCTTCGGGTGGTCGCGGGGGTCGCCGAGGAGCTTCGCCAGGCCGCTGAGGACTCCGAGCTGCCCTCGCCGATGCCCTCCGACACGTTTGTGCTCGTGCTCACCCTGCCCGACGCCGGGACCGCGCTCACCTTGATCCCCGCGCGTCTGCTCGCGGGCGGCGGGGCGGCGCCGGATCGCCTGATCGTGCTCTCGGCGAGCCCGACGGATCACCGCCTGGAGCGGCTCAGCGACGACACCCTCACGCTGAGCTTGGCCTCGGGGCGGCTGTGGGATCAGCCGATGGAGCGGCTCTTTCTGCACCCCGCTGACCTCCACCAGCGCCCGACCCGCTGGGCGCGGGAGGGGCTCACCGTCACGCGCCTCGACGACGACCCACACGCCGGGCCCAAGGCGCTCAGCTTCACCTTCGACCCGCCGCTGTCCGACCGCCGCTGGCGGGTGTTCACCTGGGCGGACGGCGCCTTACGTTCCGTGGACCTGCCCGCCCCCGGCCAGGGCCTCGACCTGCCGTGGAGCCCTGGCCCGCTGCCCGCGCCCAACGGCGGCCCGAGCGAACGCTGACGCGACGTGCAAAACTATGACACCGCCTCGTCCAGGATGACGACATGCCCCACAACCCGACCCTGACGCCGTCCTTGGGCTTTTTGGATCTCGTGGCGCTGCTGCGCGCTCGCGCACAGAGCCACGGCGAGACGGGCTACCTGTTCTTGGACGCGGAGACCGAGGGCCCGCGGCTGAGCTACGCGGCCCTGGATCGGCAGGCCGGGGCCTTGGCGGCGCGGCTGGTGGCCCTGGGGCTCGCCGGGGAGCGGGTGCTGCTGGTGTTCCCGCCGGGGCTCGACTTCATCGTCGGCTTCTTCGCTTGCCTCTACGCCGGGGCCGTCGCCGTGCCCGCGTACCCGCCCGACCCCGCCCGCCTCGACCGCAGCGCGCCGCGCCTGCGGGCCATCGCCGCCGACGCCGGGGCCAAGGCCCTGCTCACCACCGAGGCCCTGGCGGCCTTCGCCGAGCTGACCTTGGAGCACGCCCCAGAGCTCGGCGCCTTGCCTTGGCTCACCACAGACGGCGCGCTGGGCGACGACCACCACGTCAGCCCCGCCAGGCCCGATCAGCTCGCGCTGTTGCAGTACACCTCGGGCTCCACCGGGCGGCCCAAAGGGGTGATGGTGAGCCACGGCAACATGATGCACCAGCTCGGCCAGTCCTGGGCCACCCAGGGCCAACAGTTTGAGAGCGTGGTGGTGGGCTGGCTGCCGGTGTTTCACGATCTGGGCCTCGTGGGCAACATCCTGCACACGATGCACACCGCGAGCTTGGGCGTGTTGATGTCGCCCCTGGACTTTCTGCGGCGCCCGGCGCGCTGGCTCCACGCCGTCACCCGCTACAGAGGGGTGACCGGCGGCGGCCCCAACTTCGCCTATGACCTCTGCGCCAAGAAGGTCACCGACGACGAGCTCGCCCGCATCGACCTCTCGTCGTGGAAGGTCATCGTCAACGCCGCCGAGCCCGTGCGCCCCGACACTCTGCGCCGGTTTTATGAGCGGTTTAAGGGCTGCGGCTTGGCCTGGGAGAGCTGGTTCGCCGGGTATGGCCTCGCCGAGGCGACCTTGTGCGTGACCATGCCCGAGGTGACCGCGCCGCCGACGCTGATCAGCGTGCGCCGCGCGGAGCTCGCCGCCGGGCGCCTCACCCTCACCCCAGCGGACGATCCCGACGCCCGTGGGCTCACCGGCCTGGGTGTGCCCGGCCCCGAGACCCAGGTGGAGATCGTGCGGCCCGCCACCCGGGAGCGCTGTGCGCCGGGGGAGATCGGCGAGGTCTGGGTGCGCTCGCCGTCTGTCGCCCAAGGATATTGGGGGCGGCCTGAAGAGACCGCGCAGACCTTCGGCGCAACCATTCACGGCAGCGGCGAGGGCCCCTTCTTACGCACCGGGGATCTCGGCTGCTTTGTGGGCGATGAGCTGGTGCTCACCGGCCGCGAGAAGGATCTCATCCTCTTGGGCGGCCGCAACATCTACCCCCAAGACGTCGAGGCCGCGGCGGAGTCTGTGGCCCAGGTGCGCGGCGGCTGCGCGGCGGCGTTTGTGTGGGAGGTGGACGGCGAGGAGCGTGTGGCCGTGGTGGCCGAGGTGGACAGTCGCCGCGGGCCCATCGACGCCGAGGCGGTCATCGCGGAGATCCGGGCGGCGATCGGCGTAGAGCTCGGCGTGGCGGCGGCGGTGATCGTGCTCATCCCGCCGGGTGAGCTGCCCAAGACCTCCAGCGGCAAGGTGCAGCGCCGGGCCACTCAGAGGGCGCTTCTTGACGGTGAGCTGGTGATCTTGAGCCGCTGGGACGCGCCGCGTGTGGCCTTGACCGCGGAGGCCCCGGCCTTGGGGCTCAAGGACTGGCTTCGGGCCGAGGTGGCCAAGGTGGTGGGGCTGCCCATCGGCGCCGTCGATCCCCATCGGCCTCTGGCGGAGCTGGGCTTAGACTCCAGCGGCCTGGTGGCCCTGGCCGCCGCCTTAGAGGCGCGCCTGGGCCGCCCGGTCTCGCCGAGTATGCTCTACAGTCACCCCACGGTGCTGAAGCTGTGTGAGGCCCTTGAGGCAACCGAGGCGCCAGCGCCCCCAACGGCGCCCCCAACGGCGCCCCTGGTGAACGATCACGAGCCCATCGCCATCCTCTCCGCGGCCTGCCGCCTGCCCGGCGGCGTCACCAGCCCCGAGGCGCTGTGGGCGCTGCTCCTCGACGGCACCGACACCGTCGCCGAGATCCCGCCGGAGCGTTTTGACATTCACGAGTGGTACGACCCTCGGCCCGACACGCCGGGCAAGACCGTGTCTCGTTGGGCCGCGCTGCTCGGCGATCTCACGGGCTTTGACGACGCCTTGTTCGGCTTCTCCCCGCGGGAGGCGCGGAGCGTCGACCCTCAAGAGCGCCTCTTGTTGGAGTGTGTCTGGGAGGCCTTTGAGCGCGCGGGCGTGGCCGAGACCGACGGCGCCCGGGTGGGCGTTTATATGGGGCTCAGCGACACCGAGTACCAGTGGCGGGCCATCGCCGACATGGATCAGATCGACCCCTGGTCGGGGCTGGGCACGATCCACGCGCCGATGATCGGGCGGATCAGCTACGTCTTTGGCCTGCGCGGGCCGAACATGGCCATCGACTCCGCCTGCTCCTCAAGCCTCGTGACGGTTCATCTGGCGGCGCGGGCGCTGCGCGCCGGAGAGTGTGACATGGCCTTGGCCGGGGGCGTGAACGTGCTGCTCTCCCCCGAGCCCCAGGTGTGGTTGAGCCAGCTCCGCGCCTTGTCGCCCACAGGCCGCTGCCACAGCTTCTCTGAGGACGCCGATGGGTATGTGCGGGGTGAAGGCTGCGGCGTGGTGCTGCTCAAGCGGCTCTCGGACGCCCTTCGGGACGGGGACGAGGTGCTCGCGGTGATCCGGGGCAGCGCCGTGAACCAAGACGGCCGCAGCGACGGCCCCATGGCGCCGAATGGCCTGGCCCAAGCCGAGGTGATCCGCGACGCCTTGGCCGACGGCGGCATCGACCCGGCCTCTGTGTCGTATGTGGAGTGCCACGGCACGGGCACGCCCCTCGGCGACCCGATCGAGGTGGAGGCCCTGGCCCAAGCCTACGGCGCCGGGCGCACGACGCCGCTGCGCATCGGCTCGGTGAAGACCAATGTGGGCCACGGAGAGTGCGCCGCGGGCATCACCGGGCTCATCAAGGCCGCGCTCTGTGTCTCCAACGGGGAGATCCCGGCGAGCCTCAACCACCGGGCGCCGAACCCGAGGATCGCCTGGGATCGTCTGCCCGTGGTGGTGAACACCCAGCGCACCCCCTTTGAGCCGACGAGGGCGCCGCGCCGGGCGGGGGTGAGCGCCTACGCCTTGAGCGGCACAAACGCCCACGTCGTCGTCGAGGAGGCGCCGCGCCGGGTGAGCCCGGAAGACTGCACACCGGCGCAAAAAACTGACGAGCTGCTCCCCGTCGTGATCTCCGCCCAGACCCCCGCCGCCCTGGCCGCCGTCGCCGCCCGGCTGAGCGCCTGGGTGAAGGCCCAGCCCGACACCCCGCTGCCGAGCTTGGCCCGCGCCTTGGCGACGGGGCGTGTGGCTTTGCCTCGGCGCGCCGTGGTCTTGGCGAACAACCTCCAGAGCCTCATTCAGCCCTTGGACGACCTCGCCCGGGGTGTGCCGCACCCCCGCTGTGTGGAGGGCCACGCCCAGCGCGCGGGGCGGGTGTGCCTCGTGTTCCCCGGACAAGGTGGACAGTGGGCGGGCATGGGCCGGGCGCTGTTGGACCACGACCCCGTGTTCACCGAGACGATCGAGGCCTGCGCCGAGGCCCTGCGGCCCCATGTGGGCTGGAGCTTGCGGGAGGCGCTCCAGAGCGACGACGACACGTTTTTGGACCGTGTGGACGTGGTGCAGCCGACGCTCTTTGCGATGAACGTCGCCTTGGCGGCGATGTGGCGGGCGCGGGGGCTGAGGCCCGACGCGGTCATGGGGCACAGCCAGGGGGAGGTCGCGGCGGCGGTGGTCGCCGGGGCCTTACGCCTAGAGGACGGCGCCTTGATCTCCGCCCGGCGCGGCGCGGCTCTGGTGCGGCTCGAGGGCCGAGGCGGCATGGCGGCGGTGGAGCTTGGGGAGGCGGCCTTGGGCGGCTGGCTTCAGGCTTGGGGTGGGCGGCTGGTGATCGCCGCGGTGAACAGCCCGACGAGCTGTGTGGTCTCGGGGCCCCCTGAAGACATCGACGGCCTCGTGCAGACCTTGGGGGAGGCCAAGGTCTTCGCCCGGCGCGCCCGGGTGACCTACGCCTCTCACGGGCCCCAGATCGACACGCTCCAGGACGAGCTCACCCGGGCCTTGGCCGGGATCCGCCCCCGCGCCGCGAGCCTGCCGATCTGCTCCACGGTGACCGGCGGCTGGGTTCACGGCGAGGCCCTGGACGCGGCCTATTGGGTTCACAACCTGCGCGCCCCGGTGCGCCTGCTGCAGAGCACCCAGCGGCTCATTCACGACGGCTTCGGCTTCTTTGTGGAGGTGAGCCCCCACCCGCTGCTCACCCAAGCTCTGCAGAGCACCGCCCGCGCCGAGGGTCAAGAGGCCGTGGTGGCGCCCACCCTACGCCGTGACGACGGCGGCCCGGAGCGCGTCACCCTCGGTCTGGGATCGTTGTGGACCCAAGGGCTGCCCGTGGCCTGGGGTGAGGGCCTGCCGCCGGCGCCGCGGGTGTCGCCGCCGACCTACCCCTTCACCCGCGAGCGCCACTGGATCGAGGCGCGGCCCTCTGGCGGGGCGGTGACGCCGGGGCCCCACCCTTGGCTTGGGCCGCCGCAGACCACACCTGAAGACCCCAAGACCACACGGTTTGAGCTGCGCCTGAGCCCCCGCCGGGCGTCGTGGCTCTTGGACCACCGCGTCGAGCAGGCGGCGATTCTGCCGACGACGGCGTTTGTTGAGCTGCTCCGCGCGGGCCTTCACGCCCACTCCGGCGGCGCGCTCACGGCCTTGGCCGAGCTCACGCTGCACCACGCCTTGCCGCTGCACGCGGACGATCCGCGCCTGACCCTGACGGTGCGCCCCCGAGGGCGCGGGGCCTGGCTCACCCTGCATGAGGCCGTCGGGGACGGCTGGCGCCTGCTCGCCACGGCGAAGGGGGAGGCCTTTGAGGCGCCGAGCTCGCCCGAGGCCCCGACGGCGCCGCCCGAGCATGACCCGGTGGAGTTCTACAAGGCCCTCCACGACGCCGGGCTGAGCTATGGCCCGGCGTTTCAGGGCTTGATCGGCGCCCGGCGAGACGGGGAGGGCGCCCTAGGCCTCGTCCGCCTGCCCGAGACCGCCGGGAGCGCCCGCGGGCTGCACACCCACCCGGCCCTGCTCGACGCCTGCCTTCAGACGCTGACGCTCCTTCGGGATGCTGACGCGCCGCTGATGGTGCCGACGGGGGTGCAGCGGGCGCGGTTTGGGCCGAGCCCGGCGGAGGGTGAGCTTTTGGTGCAGGCCCAGCGGAGGGTGTCGCCGAGCGGCGCGCCCGTGGCTGATCTCTGGGTGTGGGACCGCTCCGGCGCCTTTGTCGCCGCGCTGGAGGGCGTTCAGATGCGCCCCGTCGCCGGGGCCAGGGACAGCCTCGACGGCGTGATGTTGAGCGTGGTGTGGGAGGAGCTCGGCGCGCAGACCCCGCCGATGGGTGAGCCCGGGCGCTTTGTGCTCGTGGCCGGCGAGGGCGCCTCAGCGGGCCTCGGCGCGCGGCTTGGGGCGAACCTGAGGGCCGCCGGGGCCGCGGTGACCCTGCTCACCGGCCTGAGCCCTGAAGATCCTGACGCGCTGGCCGAAATCCTGACGCCCCATCTGGCCGGGGCCCGGGCGGTCGTGAACCTCTTCGCCCTCGACGCTGAAGAGCCCGAGGACCTCACCGACGAGCGGATTCACCGCTTGGGCCAGGCGGGCTGGGCCGGGGCGGTTCATCTGGCGCAGCTCCTCTCGCGGGAGAACAGCCTCGCCGCCGCGGCTGATCACCGTCACCTGCGGCGCCGCCTCTGGCCTGCCCGACGACGGCCCGAGCGCTCTGGGCGGCGTCATGGCCTGGGCGGTGATGGGCACGATCCGCGTGGAGCTGCCCCGCCTGCGGCCCACCCGCGTCGACCTGGGCGCCCTGCACCGCGACGACACCTTGGGCGCCTTGACGCTGCGCTGTCTCGACGACGGCGACGAGGACACGATCGCGCTGCGCCAGGGCCAGGCCTACGCCGCGCGGCTCACCCGGGGCGACCTGCCGAAGACGCCGCTTCAGGCCGTCGATGGCGCGGGCCTGCCCTTCCGTGTGGAGCGCCTCGACGGCGCGCTCCGCCTCGTGCGCGCCTCCGACCCAAGCCCCGGGCCGGGGCGTGTGTGGGTTCAGGTGCAGGCGGCGAACGTCAGCGATTTGGGGTCGGGCGCAGAGGGCGAGTCCCCCGCCGGGGTCTGCGCCGGGCGGACCGCAGAGGGCCAGGCGGTGATCGCGCTGTGCCCAGAGGGCGGGGCCTTGGGCACCGCGGCCCTCGTCGACGCCCACAACGTCGTGGCGCTGCCCGAAGGCCTGAGCCCGGAGCCCGCCGTGGCCAGCCTCCTGCCGTTCTGCGGCCTGTGGTTGGCCCTGGTCGACACGGCCCGGGTCGCCCCTGGCGAGCGGGTGTGGTCCCCGCCCGGGCCGGGTCAGCGCGCGGTCGAGGCGCTCGCGGCGGCCCTCGGCGCGCGGTGGGTGGAGCGCCCCGAAGACGGCCTCATCGACGTGGTGATCGCCGAACCCGACGGCGCCGAGCTGGAGGCCCTGCTCAGCCCCTTGGCCGAGGGGGGCCGCCTCGTCCTGGTCACCGAGCCCGAGCCCGAGCTGCACCTCAGCCCGAGCGCGCTTCACCGCGGCGTGAGCCTGAGCGTGGTGCGGCCGCTGCGTCGCCTCGCGCGGCGCCCGGACCTGGCCCGCCGCGCCCTGGCCGCCTGGGCGGAGCTCGCCCCGAGCCTGTCGCCCACCGAGCTTCGCCGCTGGTCGTTCAGCGACGTGGAGCGGGCCCTCGCGGAGCCCGCCGAGGCGCGCTGCTTCGTCCCCGACCCCGCGCCGCGTGTGGTCCGCCGGGGTCGCGCCGCGCGCCCACGAGCCGATGGGGTCGTGCTCATCACCGGGGGCTTGGGGGCCCTGGGCCTCGCCGCCGCGCGTTGGCTCGCCGGGCGTGGGCAGCGGTCCTTCGCGCTCGTGGGCCGCTCGGCGCCGAGCGCGGCGGCCTTGGAGGAGATCGCCGCGCTCACCGCCCTGGGGGCCGAGGTCACCACCCACCGCTGCGACATCGCAGACCGAGAGTCGCTCAAGGCGCTCTTGGGCCTGCTCACGGCCACGCGGCCTCTGCGTGGGGTGGTTCACGCCGCCGGGGTGCTCGATGACGCCTTGATCGCTGACCAGTCGCTTCGCCGCCTTGAGACGGTGGCCCGGGCCAAGGTCTTGGGCGCCTGGAACCTGCACACCTTGACGGCGGGGATGGACCTCGACCTCTTCGTGCTCTACAGCTCGGCGGCGGTGGTGTTGGGCAGCCCCGGGCAGGGCAACTACGTCGCGGCCAACGCCGTCTTAGACGCCTTGGCGCGGCGGCGTCAGCGTCTGGGGCTGCCCGGCTTGGCGATTGGCTGGGGCGCCTTTGGGGACGCGGGCCTCGCCGCGGCCACCGCCGCCCAGCTCGCCGCCCGAGGTCTGGGCCTGCTCACCCGGGCCGACGTCGCGCCGTGGATGGAGCGCCTCTTGGGCAGCGCCGCGCCGGTGCTCACCCCCTGCCCGCTGAACCCCCAGGCCTTCTTTGAGCTGAGCCCCCAGCTCGCGGCCTGGCCCTACCTCAGCCGCCTGAACGAGCGCCCCGGCGCCGCCCCCCGCGCCGCCGCCTGGGCCGAGGAGCTGGCGGGCTTGAGCGGCGAGGCCCTGGGGCGCCGGGTGCTCGAGCTCGTGCTGGGCGCCTTGGGAGCGGTCCTGCGCGCCGACCCCGGGCGCCTCGACGCCTACGCCCCGTTCAAGCGGCTCGGCGTCGATAGCCTGCTCGGCTTGGAGCTGCGCGCCCGGATCGAGGGCGGCGCCGGGGTGTCGTTGCCCGCGACGGCGGTGTGGACCTGGCCGAGCCCGGCGGCCTTGGCGGCGGAGGTCACCCGGGCCTTGTCGCCCAGCCCGACGCCAGAGATCCCGCCCGATCCCCAAGCCGACCTCGCCGCCGAGCAGTTTGAGCGCCTCGACGACGCGGCGCTCTTCGCCGCCGCGTTGGCCCGCCTCGATGATCTTCCCGATGACCCCCAAGATGGAGCCTGAACCATGGCCAAAGACCACGTTCAACAAGTCGTGATCAAACACCTGCACCGCCTCATCCCCGAGACCGCCGCGGCGCCGGTGCGCCTGGACGCGCCGCTCAACGAGCTCGGCGTAGACAGCCTCGATCTCCTCGACGTGACCTCCCACGCGATGATGGAGCTCGGCGTGAAGCTGCCCCGATCCGAGGTGAGCGGCATCAAGCGCCTCCAGGACATCATCGACGCCTTGGACCGCGCCCAAAACAACCCCGAGACGAGCGCCCAATGACCGCGACGAGCGCCGCTGAGGAGGCCGAGCAGACCCTACGCCGGGCCCGCCGCGGGCCGCTGTGGTCGCCGGGCCCCGACACCCGCGTGATCCCGCCGGGGGAGCTGCCCCTCACCGGGCTGATCCCGCACCGGCCGCCGTTTCTGCTCGTGGACGCCATCAACGTCGTCGATCTGGTCCAGGGCGCCATCGCTGGGGAGCGCACCCTCGCCGTGGACGACCCGGTGTTCGCCGGGCACTTTCCAGACCACCCGGTCTACCCCGGCGTGCTGATCGTCGAGGCCTTGGCGCAGCTCCTCGCCGCCCTGGGCGCGCTCAGCGCCGGGCAGGGCCCCCGGCTCGCCGTGGCGACCTCGGTCCGCGCCGTGTTTTTGCGTCCCGCGCGCCCCGGCGACACCCTGATCTTGATGGGGCGGCGTCTGGGCGGGGCGGGCGGCTTCGTGCAGCGGGGTGTGGGCCAGGCCCTCATCGATGGGGAGGTCTGCGCCGCGGTGATCATGGAGGCCGCGCATGTCGACTGATCCGGTGGTGGTCTCGGGCATGGCGCTGCACACGCCGCTCTCTGATGCGCTGATGGGCAACCTCGCGGCGTTGATGGCCGGGCGCTCGGCGATCACGCCCTGGCGCTCCATCGACACCTCGAGGATCTACGCCAAGATCGGCGGGGATCTCGGCGATGTAGACCTCAGCCCCGCCCTGGCCGAGCTGAGCGCGCGCCTGCCGCCGGGGATCAGCGCCCGGCTGCAGCGCCTCGCCCGTCGCCTGCCGCACATGCCGCTTCTGGGCCTGATGACCGTGGCCCGGGCGGTGCTCGACGCCGGGCTTGAGGAGGCCGAGGCCGCCGAGGCCCATGTGCTGATCGCCGGGGCGAACCTCTCCGATCGCCTGATGGACGAGGGCTTCGCCCGGTACGGCGCCACCCGCGGCGGCATCGAGGCCAGCCATGAGCTGTACCTGCTCGACAGCACCCTGGCCGCCTGCGTCTCCGAGCTCCTCGGCAGCCGCGGCCCGGCCTTCGTCATCAACGGCGCCTGCGCGTCAGGGAACCTGGCCTTGCTCGCGGGGCTTCGGGAGCTGCGCCACCACGGCGCCAAGCGGGTGATCGTGCTCGGGGCGCCGAGCGACGTGTCGCCGCGGGGGCTGCACGGCTTCGCCTTGTTGGGGGCGCTGGCGATTCACCACTTCCAAGACGAGCCCGCCCGGGCCAGCCGCCCTTGGGATCGGGACCGCGAGGGTTTTGTGCCCGCCCATGGCTGCGGCGTGATGGTGCTCGAGCCTCGGGAGCTCTGTGCTGCCCGCGGCGCTCGGGCCTGGGCGGAGCTGTGTGGGGTGGGGGTCACCTCCGACGCCAACCACCTCACCTTGCCCAACGAGGAGGGCCAGGCCCGGGCGATCACCCTCGCCCTGCGGCGAGGCGGCGTGGCCGCCGAGGAGCTCGACTTCGTGAGCGCCCACGCCACGTCTACCCCCGCCGGAGACCTCGTGGAGCTCGCCGCCCTGCGCGCCGCCTTGGGCCCCCACGCCGAGCGGGTGCGCCTGAACGCGCCCAAGTCGCTGCTCGGCCACACGCTGAACGCCTCGGCCATCGTCGAGGGGGTGCTCGCCGTGCTGCAGATGAACGCTGACACTCTGCATGGATCTCTGAACATCGACAACCTCGACCCCGGCGTCACCCTAGACGTCTGCGCCGCGGGCCCCGTGCGCCAGCCCGTGCGGGCCCTGCTCAACAACGCCTTCGGGTTTGGCGGCCACAACACCACGAGCGTGTTTCGGAGGATGCCATGAGGGTCGTCATCACCGGCTTTGGCCTGATCACGCCGCTTGGAGACGACGCCGACGCGGTTCTCGACGCCATGATCGCCGGTGAGCGGGGCATCGGGCGCTTCGCCAACCTCCAGCAGACGCCCCACGGCGCGGCCATCGGCGGCGATCTCAGCGCCTACGACGCCCCGGCGGGTGGCGGCGCTGCGGGCCTTGGCCCCCAAAGACGTGGGGGAGCGCCTGTCTCGGCTGGTGCGGCGCTCGCCCTGGAGCGTCGGCCTCACCCTGCTCGTCGCCATCGACGCGGCCCAGCGCGCCGGGCTGTTTGAGCGCCCCGTGCCCCTGGAGGACCTCGCGGTGATCGGCGCGGGCAACAACCTCGGCGCGCGCTACGGCGAGGAGGGGTTCGGCCGCTTCGCCAAGGAGCCCGACTACATCGACGCCCTGCAGGCCGTACACATGCTCGACACGAACCACGCCGCGAGCGTGTCCGAGCTGCTGGGCGCGAAGGGGGCGATCTTCACCGTGGGCGCGGCCTGCGCCAGCGGCAACCTGGGCCTACGCGCCGCCGTGGATGAGCTTGTGGACGGCGCCGCGGCCGCCGTGGTGGTGGCCCCGGTCTACGACTACGCGGCGACCACCTTGGAGGCCCTGGGCGCGATGGGCGCCACGACGGAGTCTCGGGACGCGGCCCACGCCAGCCGCCCCTTCGACGCCGCCCGCGACGGCTTCGTGCCCTCCCACGGCGCCGCCGCCGTCGTGGTCGAGCCTCTGGAGCGCGCCTTGGCCCGGGGTGTGACGCCCCTCGCCGAGCTTCGCGCCGTCGAGGCCAGCTCCGACGCCTGCCACCGCCCGCCCAAGCCGGATCCTGAAGAGCAGGCCCGGCTGTTTCTGCGGGCCTTGGCGCGGGGCGGGCACAGCGTCGCCGAGCTAGACCTCGTGAGCGCTCACGCCGCGTCTACCCCCGCTGGAGACCTCGCTGAAGGCCAGGCCCTCGCGCGGGCCTTGGGCGACGAGGCGGCGCGGGTGCTGGTGAACGCGCCCAAAGGGGCCTTGGGCCACGCGGGCAGCGCGGCGTCGTTGATCCAGCTCGGCCTGGTGATCGCCCAGCTCCGAAGGGGGTTTGTCCACGGGACGGCCAACCTCAGCGCCCCTGATCCGCGGGTGCCGCTCAACCTCACTGACGCCGGGCCAAGATCTCTGACGTTGGCCCTGAACAACGCCTTTGGCCTCGCCGGGCTCAACTGCGTGAGCGTGCTGCGGCGCTGGGACGGCGAGGCTTAGAGCTCGGGGAACGCCTTGTACAGCGGCGCGAGGTCAGCGCGCACCCGGGCCTCGGTGAGCCCGTACTGCTCCAAGGTGTAGCGGTGTTTGCTCTTGTGGCCGCGCTGCTTGGGGGCCAGCTCGGTGAGCAGCTCCGGCGCCTCGGGCAGCTCCGCGAAGCGTAGAACCTCCCCCAGCACCACCTCGGGCTCGGCGACCAAGCGGCGATAGGGCACGACCAGCACCCGCTCCGGCGGCAAGAGCCCGGCCTCTCCCCAATGAACGAGGCCCATCAACATGCGCTGGCTCGCTTGGTAGAGGTGCTCGTAGTAGCGGCTGAGCTGGGCCTCGGTGGGGCTGTGGAGGGCACGAATTCGCGGCAGCCACATGTGCTCGGCCAGAGACATCGTCGAGGGGATGACCTCCAGAGGATCCCGCAGGAGCACGATCATCTTGGCGTCGGGCTGGCGGGCGAGGGCCTGGGGCATGGCCGCGGTGACCACGGAGGTCTTCATCAGGGCCCGGGGGCGGCGCCGGGCGACGACGTTTCGCCGCATCGAGCGCTCCAGATGAACGATGAGGCGCTCGGCGAGGGCCTCGCTCTGGACGGGGTCCAGCACCCGGCTGGAGAAGGTCTCCGTCCAGGCGCCGATGGCGACCTCGTACAGCGGGCCGTCGAGGTGGTTCAGCAAGAGCCCGGCGTCGTCGGTGTCGGCCAAGAGCAGGCCGAGCTCGTGGATGTCGTGGCGGCCGGGCAGCGGCGGCAGGCGCGGCGCCGCCCAGGTGACGAGGGGGTCCAGCGCCCGGCGCAGGCTCACCGGGGGCACAAGCAGCTCCCAGAACAACGACGGGGCCAGGTCGGGGTGCTTCGCCAGCAGGCGGTGCATCAAGGTCGTGCCGCTGCGAGGGTGTCCCAGAACGTAGACCGGGCGGTCTAGTCGGGTGGTCTCCAGCTCGGGAAAGATCAGGCGGTCGAGGAGGGAGCCCAGGCCGTTCATCGCGAGGCGCGGGGCCTGGATCACGAACGGCAGCCAATGTTTGAGGCTGGGGCTGAAGGTCTGGTTGAGGGAGGCGACGGCCTCGCTGGGGCTCGGCATCGGTCAGGCTCCGTCGGGGTCGCGGAGGGTGTGGAGCAGGGACGCCGCCAGGGCCCGGGCGCTCGTGGCCTCAAACAGCGTGGCCATGGGCAGGCGCACCCCAAGCTCGGCGTGAAGGGTGTTGAGCAGCTCTAACGCCGTCAAGGAGTCTACCCCCAAGTCGGCGATGGGGGCGTCGAGGTTGACGGCGCCGCCGCGGCAGAGCCCGCTGAGGTGGTGTTCTAAGCGGGCGCAGAGCAGGGCGAGGGCCTCGTCTTGGGGCAAGGTGGCCAAGGTCTGAGCGAGGCCAGGCCGGGCGGGGGCCGGGGGCGCGAGGGCGGCCCAGGCGGGGTCATCGGGGTGGGCCGTCAGCGCGGCTCTGGCGTTGAGCAGGCGCAGGCCCGAGGGGGCGTCGAGGCAACAAAGGGCGGTGACCAGCGCGTCTTGGGCGCCCTCGACGGGGGCCGCGCAGAGGAGGGTGATCCCGCCGAGGTCGTGAACGACGGCCTCCAAGAGCCCCCAGGCGGCGGCGCCCAGGGGCGTGTCTCCACCAAAGCCCACGGCGACCCGCCGCGCCGTCGGCGCCTCGGCGAGCTGGGTGAGGCGCGCGACGACGTCCTCCAGGGGATCTCCGCCCGCCTCGACGTGCAGCCGGGCCTGGGCCTCGTCTAGGGTGGCGGCCAGGGCCCCGCCGAGGCGCACCACGGCGGCCGCCGCCTCGGCCTGAAGCGCGGAGCTTGAGGCCGTCACCCACCACGGCCCGCCGAGGTCTGGGGCTCCCGAGGTGAGGGCCAGGGGGCCGTCGCCAAGGGTGATCTCTTGGGCGAGCCGGGCCCCAAACGCCGTCGCCGAGCGGGTCGTCGGGGTGAACGTCAGAGTCTCGGCCAGCGCGTCATCCAACGCCGGGCCCGCGCTGAGGCTCTCTGGGTGAACCCGCAGCGTCGAGAACGGGCCGTCCACGGGCGCCGCGCCGCCGAGCTCCACGACGGTCGCCCCGGGGCTCAAAAGCCCTCGCCAGACCTCGGGGACGCGCTCAGGGAGGGTGTTCACCAGCCAGCGGGGGGTGAGGCCGGGCGTCGGCGCCTCATCAAAGACCGTGACCCCAGCCGCTTCAGCGTGCTTGAGCAGGACCTGGGCGGCGGGGCTGGCTCTGCCGAGGATCACCCCCGGGGCGTCGGGGCCCCAAAGCAGCGCCGAGAGGGCGCGCTGGGCGAGCCAGGCGCCTACGATCGCCGCGGGGGAGGCCGCGGGCGGCGCCGGGCGTAAGGCGCTGGCCGGGAGAGAGCGCTGGCCCATGCTCAGGCTGTCGCTGACCCCGACGACGGCCTCGCCCCTCGACACCACGACGCCGCGCACGACGGCACGATCCCCAAGCGGCGCCAGGGACTCCACCCGAAGCGCGATCCCGCCGGTCTCCGCCTCCACCGGCGAGCACCACAGCGCCCACTCTTCGCCCTCGGCCCGCAGGCGCCCGGCGCGCTCCCCCAGCGCCACCAGCCGCTCATCGGGCCCCGGCGCCCGGCCCACACGCTCGGCCCGAGACACCCGCCGCGCCGCGCCCTCAAGCCACACCAGACGCTCCTTGGCCCCGGCGATCAGCTCTTCAGCGAGGGCTTGAGCCTCGTCTTGGGGCGACGCGCCGGCCAGGGTCACCTGGAGCAGGTTCAGGCCCAGAATCCGCTCACGAAGGGCGTTTGTGGCCTCGGCGACGGCGCGCTGGGCGACGGCGCCGGGCCGGGTGACCACGATGAGGCGCGGGGGGTTGGGCGAGGCGCCCAAGGTCTCGGCGAGGGTGATCAGCGCCCGCACCGCGTCGGGCGCCTGGGAGAGCGTCTCCGCGCCGAGGCCCCACAGGCTCACCACGCCGTCGATGGGGCGGCTCGCCGTGACCTTCTGCACCAGGGCCCGCAGCGCGTCGGCGTCGTGGGGGCTCACCACCCGCCAGCCCGACGGCGGACGGCCCGGCGCCGCGGCCTCGACCCGCACCACCTGGGCGCCGCGGCCCTCTAAGGCGCGCTCAAGGCGGGTGGTCACCCCGGCCTCGTCCGCCAACAACAGCCAACGACCGGGGCGGCGGGGGCCCGTGGGGCGAGGGGCGTCGTGAAGGCGCCAGCGGATCAGGTCCAGCGGGGGTAGGTTATTTTGTTGCGTCGCAGCAATCTCAGGAGCGGGCGTCGGAGCGCTGTTTTTGGGCCTGCGCTCCCCATGGTGGACCTCCAAAACGCAGGGCCGCCGCACAAAGGCGGTGGTGGGCAAGCTCACGCGCCGCCCCTCCAGCGGCGCCAGGGCCGCGGGCCAGTCTACGGTCGCCCCGCCCGCCCAGGCCCCGGCCAAGGCGCCGAAGGTGGCCCCGACCTCGTCCTCCCCGATGACGCCGGGGATCATCCAGGCCCCGGGGCCCAAGGTGGCGCCGCCCAAGGCCGTGAGCGCCGGGCGCGGCCCCAGCTCCACAAACGAGGTGATCCCCTCGGCGGCCAAGGCGCGTAGGCCCTGCTCAAACCGCACCGGGGCGCGGACCTGCTGGGCCAGAGACTCGGCGCTGAGCTGGGGGAGAAAGCCGCCGCTGAGCCCGCTCACCAGGGGGATCGTCGGGGTGGTGAGGGCTAGGCCCTGGGCAAAGCGGGTGAGGGGGGCCACCACGCCGTCGAGCTGCGCGCTGTGAAAGGCCTGGCGCACCCGCAGCGGGGTGGTGGTGAGCAGCTCATCTTCAAGACGCGCGACGGCCTGGGCCAAGGCCTGGGGATCGCCGCTGATCACCGTGGCCTTGGGGCCGTTGTAGCAGGCGATCTCGACGCCGGGCAGCCCGGAGATCAGGGCCGCGACCTCCTCCGCCGAGGCCTCCACAGACACCATGCCCCCCGGCGTCGTCACCGCCGCCATCAAGCGGGCGCGCTCGACGACGAGGCGCGCCGCGTGCTCAAGGGAGATGCCCCCGGCCACGCAGCTCGCCGTCAGCTCCCCCAGAGAGTGCCCAAACACGGCGGCGGGGCGCACGCCGAGCGACATCCACAGCCGGGCCAAGGCCACGCCGAAGGTGAACAGGGCGGGCTGGGCGAGGGCGGTGTCGGCCAGGCGCTCGCTCTCCGGGCTGCCCGGCTCGGCGAACATGTGCTCTCGGAGGCGCAGGTTCGGCCCAAGGGCCTCGATCACCTCATCAAACGCCGCCCGAAACGCCGGAAACGCCGCGTAGAGGCCCCGGCCCATGCCCGGCCGCACGCTGCCCTGGCCGGTGAACAAGAACGCCAGGGGCCTCGGGCGACCCTCACCGACGAAGTCCCCCCGGGAGCGCTCGCCCCGGGCCCAGGCCTCTAGCCGCGGCGCCAGCTCCGCCAGTTCCGACACCCGCACCGCGGCGCGGCGAGGGCCCTGGGACCGGATCGTCGTGAGGCTCCACGCGAGATCCCCGAGGTCCAAAGCCGCGCCCGCCTCCGAGCGCGCCCACTCCCCCAGCCGCGCGGCCTGGGCCCGCAGCCCCGCCTCGTCTCTGGCCGAGAGCAGGATCGGCGCGCTCGTCGGGCGCCCTTTGGGCCGTGGGCTGGGCGGCGCCCGGCGCGGCGCCTCCTCCACGACGGCGTGGGCGTTGGTGCCCGAGAGCCCGAAGCTGCTCACGCCGGCGGCCCGGGCGCGGTCCGGTCGGCTGGGCCAGTCTTGGGCCTCGGTGAGCGGCGTGAGCGGCGTGCCCTGGAGGCGCAGGCGGGGGTTGAGGTGGCGCAGGTGCAGGTTCGGCGGCACACGCCCCGCCCGCAGCGACATCACCACCTTGATCAGCCCGGTCACCCCCGCCGCGGCCTCCAGGTGCCCGAGCTGGGTCTTCACCGCGCCCAACCACAGCGGGCGGCCGTCGGATCGGGGGGCGCCGAAGACCGCGCGCAGGGCCTCGACCTCGATGGGGTCGCCCATGGGGGTGCCCGTGCCGTGGGTCTCGATGAGGTCGAGGTCTTCAGGGCGGTGGCCAGCGCGGGACAAGGCGAGGCGCAAGAGGGCCTCTTGGGCGGCCACGCTGGGCACCGTCAGCCCGGGGGAGGCGCCGTCATGGTTGATGGCCGAGCCGCGCAGGACGGCCCAGATCTCATCGCCGTCGCGCTGGGCGTCGGCGAGGCGCTTGAGCACGACCACGCCGCCGCCTTCGCCGCGCACGAAGCCGCTCGCCGAGGCGTCAAAGGTGCGGCAGCGGCCGTCGGGCGCCAAGGCCGAGGTCTGCGCCACCTGCCCGTGCAGCGTCGCCGAGAGCAGCAGCTGCACCCCACCGGCCAAGGCCAGGCTGCAGTCTCCGGCGCGGAGGCTCTGGGCGGCGAGATGCACGGCGACCAAGGAGCCCGAGCAGGCCGTGTCGAGGGTGATCGCCGGCCCCCGCAGGCCGAGGAGGTGGGCGACACGACCGGCGGTGACGCTCGGCGCGGCGCCGGTGAGATCCCACGGGGTGCCGGTCACGGCGTCGTGAAGCTGCTCGCTGTAGTCCGCGGTGCTCTGGGCGACAAACACCCCCACCGACGCGCCGCCGAGGCCATCCGGCGCCAGCCCGGCGCGCTCCAGGGCCTCCCAGCACAGCTCCAAGGCCATTCGTTGTTGGGGGTCAACCCGCTCGGCCTCGGCCTGGCTCATGCCGAAGAAGCCCGGATCAAAGGCCAGGGGGTCGCCGTCGAGCAGCCCGGCAAAACGCGGCGCGCCCTCGGGCCAGGCCCCGTAGAGGCGGCCGGGCGGGATCGGCCCGACGAGGTCGCGCCCGGCGAGCAAGGCGGCGAACATGTCCTCTGGGCTCGACGCCCCGGGCACCCGGCAGGCGGCGCCGAGGATGGCGATGGGCGCCTGATGTTGGCCCCGCAGCCGGGCGAGCTCGGCCTGCTGGGCGTCGATGCGGGCCAAGGCCCGGGCGAGCAGGGCCCGGGGGTCGAGGCTGGGCTCGCTCATGGGGCCTCCGCGCCGCTCACCCACTCCCCGGCGATGACCACGCCGGTCATGCCCGCGCCGAGCGCGATGAGCACGAGGCGATCCCCGTCCTTGGGCGGCGAGCGCTTGAGATACTCCCAGGCCGCCGTCGCCACGGACACGCTGCCGGTGTTGCCGTACTGGCCGTGTACGTTGATCGCCTGATCGGGGCCGAGGCCCGCGAGCTCGGCCACGCGGCGGTGCATGGCCTCTCCCGGCTGGTGCATCAACACCTGCTTCACCGAGTCCAGGGGCCAGCCCAGGCGGCCCACAAGCCCGCTCAGGAGCGACTCTTCGCCAGAGAGCACCCGCAGCATCTCGCTGGAGTGCGCGGTGAACCGGCCATGAAGCGGCGTCGTCGAGAGCGCCCAGTGCTGGGGCAGAGAGCGCGACTCCACCCCAAGCACCCGCAGGCCGCCGCCGCGGGGGGGCGTCCGGGTGATGAGCCAGGCCGCCGAGGCGTCGCCCAAGGTGAGCCCGGCGCCGTGTTTGGCCAGCTCATCCACGCCGTTGAGCCGGTAGACGACGTGCTCCTTCATCAGCTCCGCCGAGCACACCAAGCCCGCACGAATCCCCTCGTCAGCCCGCATCAGCGCGCAGGCCGTCATCACCGCCATGAGCTGCCCGGCGCAGGCGCTCAGGACGTCCATTCCTTGGGCGCGCTCGATGCCCAGCCGCGCCGCGACCTCCATCGCCGTCGCGGGCTCCAGGTAGTCCCGGCCGATGCCCGCGTAGAGCACCAGATCGACGTCCTCCGGGGTGAGGCCGTGGGTCTCCAGACAGTCCCAGGCCACGGCCGCGGCGCGCTCGGCGTGGCGGGCGTCGGGGTCTTGGTCTTTGTGGCGATTTGCGCTCTGGCTGGCGCCGAAGATCAGCTCCATGCCCAGCTCAACCAGGGGCCACTGGGCCTCGTCGCCGGTGAAGCACGCGGCGACCCGGGCCTTCACGTCGTCGTTGCTGAGGATCGTCGTCGGCACCCGCAGCGCGGGGCGGGAGAGGTAGAGCGGCGGCGTCATGCCATTCACCGGGGTGGCCGAGCTGGCCGGGGTCCGCGTTCGCTGCGGCCGCTCAACGTATCGTGTGTTGGCGCCAACCGTAGGCGGCGCCCGTCAACGGCGGACAGGCGCGGCGAGCGGCGGCGGCCTCACTCCTCGGCGGTGGTGATGTACGCCAAGAGATCGTAGAGCTCCTCGTCGCTCAGGCGATCGTGGGGCACTCGCGGCATCCGCTGGTTGGGCGCGGTGTTCTCGTCGTCGATCTTCGCCTTGCGGATGCGCTGCACGGTGTCCTCCACAGGCAGGCTCAGGGCGGTGTAGAAGATCGGCGCGGCCTCGCCCTCGGGGGTGTGGCAGGAGCCGCAGTGGCGGGTGGCGAGGGCCTCTCCGGCGACGGGGTCACCGACGTCCGCGCCGCTGAGCCAGCCGCCCGCGCCGTCGGAGATCGCCGCGAAGAAGTCCTCCTGGGTGGGCCACTGGGTGAAGGAGAAGTCCAGCGGCTCGGCGGTCGGGTCGTCGCCGGGGTCGGCGTCGGTGAGCGTCTTCAGGTAGGCCTCGAGGTGCGCGGCCTGCTCCGGGGTCATGTCCGAGCCCTCGGGGTAATAGGCGGTCACGCAGACCTCACCGCCGAAGGCGCCGATGATGTTGGACTCCTCCAAGTCCCACTTCTGGCCACCTTTCCACGAGCCGCGTAGGCCCGCGTTCCACACCGTGTGCGCCGGGCGGTTGTACTCGTCGGCGTCTACGGTGAGGGTGTCGTCGGGGCTGTTGCTGTGGCAAGAGAAGCAGGTGAGCGCGTAGGGGCTCGTGTCGGTCCAGTGCTCGTTGAAGTAGATCTCTTCACCTTGGGCCACGTCGGGGTCGCCGTCGAACTCGCTGGCCAGGGGGCTCTGCCAGATCGCCATGTCGTAGGTGTCGTTGCTTTTGCCGCAGGCGAAGAGCGTGAGCAGAACCGGTAACATCGTGGACCTCGGGTGCGGTGGTGGCCCCAGGATGCCACAGGGTGCCCGGGGTTTCTTGAGATCCGGCGGTGTCTGGGTTGTGCCAGGGGTCCGCCTGGGGCAGACTGTCGCCATGAACCGCAGCTCTCTCGTCTTTATCGCCGTCGCCTGGCTCTTCGCCGCGGGCACGGTCGCCGTCCTTCACGCCGCCGTCGCGTTCGGGTTTGGGATGGCGCTCGGCGCCCTCAACCTCGACATGGCGATCTACTACATCGTCAACACCGTGCTCTACGGCGGGCTGGCCCTGTTCTCGGCCACGATCCTCGCCGTGCTCCAGGTGGTGATCCTGCGGCCGCGGCTGCCGGGCTTGGGCTACGC
The DNA here is from genome assembly GCA_016717595.1 of Deltaproteobacteria bacterium. Lineage (GTDB taxonomy): Bacteria > Myxococcota_A > UBA796 > UBA796 > CAJQPC01 > JADKFE01. Next base: position 128,600 of record JADKFE010000124.1, read on the forward strand.
GGGCTGGGTGACCTTCGGGTTTCTGGGCGCGGGCCTGCTGTTTGGCGCCGACATCGCCATTGACGCCGTGGCGCCGATGTTGCCCCTGCGTGGCCACGGCGAGGTGATCGACGCCGTGCTCAGCGGCACCTTCGCCGCCATGGGCCTCGGCTTCGTCGGGCTCTTGGTGGGCTTGGGCCAGGGCTGGTCCTTGTCCGGCGCCGCCGACCGCTGGTGGCTGTGGCCCGTGGCCGTCGCCCTCGTCTCGGGGCTTCGGGCGTACAGCAGCGAGCTGGCGATGCTGCTCTACACCTACGATCTGAGCTGGGCCGTGCCCGTGCTCGGCGTGGTGTGGGGCCTGCTCGGCGCCTTCATCACCCTGCTCGCGGTGATGCTGTTGAAGCCCAAGATCGCCGTGGTCGGCCAGGTTCGCTGAGCGCTCGCGAAGCCCAGGCCGCTGATCCGCCGCAGCTTGCTGCGCGCCGCCTTATTCGTTATTCGTCGTACTACGAATGAACGAGGTGAGCGTGGACAAGACGAACCAAGAGCCATTGCGCCAGGCGCCGGTGGACCTCAACCCGGCCTCGTGCTGCGCGGCGGCCCCGGCGGCCTTCACCGCCCAGCCCGAGGACGATGAGCGCCTCGCGGCCTTGTGTAAGGCCCTGGCCCACCCCCACCGCGTTCACATCCTGCGGTTCTTGTTGGCCCAGCGGGCCTGTTTTGCCGGGGAGATCGCCGAGCAGCTCCCCGTGGCGGCCTCGACGGTGAGCCAGCACCTCACCCAGCTTCGGGACGCGGGGCTGATCAAGGGGGAGGTGGACGGCCCCCGGCGCTGCTACTGCGTCGCCCCCGAGGCCCTCGCCCAGCTCAAGCAGCTCGTGGCGGCCTTATGAGCGACGCCGTCTACTCCGTCGTCGGCGTGAGCCAGCCCGGCGGTGAGGCCCAGCTCAACGTCTTCGGCGCCTCCTTGGCCATCGACGCCGGCGCCCAGCGTGACCTGGTGCGCCCCGGCCCGGCGGAGCTGCTCTGCGGCGCCTTGGCGGCCTGCGTGCTCAAGAACGTCGAGCGTTTCTCGACCACCCTGCCCTTCGCCTACCGAGCGGCCCGGGTGACCGTGCAGGCCGAGCGCCAAGACAGCCCGCCGCGCTTCACCCGCTTCACCTACCGACTGGAGCTGGTCACCGACGAGCCCCCACGTCGTCTGGCCCTGCTGCAACGCAACATCGAGAAGTTCGGCACGGTGAGCGGCACCTTGGGCCTCGCGGCGGAGGTGGTCGGTGAGCTGGTGGCCGTGGAGGCCCTGAATGACTGATCCCAGCGTCGAGACCAACCCCCTGGGCCTCTTCGGCCGTTACCTCTCCCTCTGGGTGGGCCTGAGCATCGTCGGCGGCGTGGCCTTGGGCGCGCTCTTCCCCCAGGCCTTCGCCCTCGTCGCCCAGGCCGAGTTTGCCCGGGTGAACATCGTCGTGGCGATCTTCATCTGGGTGATGATCTTCCCGATGATGGTGCAGGTGGACTTGGGCTGCCTCAAGGACGTGCGGCGGCGCCCCGGCGGCCTGGCGCTCACCTTGGTGATCAACTGGCTGGTGAAGCCCTTCACCATGGCGGCCTTGGCCTGGCTGTTTTTTCGGGGCCTCTTCGTGGACCTGGTGAGCGTCGACGACGCCAACCAGTACATCGCCGGGATGATCCTCCTCGGCGTGGCCCCGTGCACGGCCATGGTGTTTGTGTGGAGTCAGCTCTCCCGGGGCGACCCCAACTACACCCTCGTGCAGGTCTCGGTGAACGATCTGATCATGGTCTTCGCCTTCGCGCCCATCGCCGGGATGCTGCTCGGCGTCTCCGAGGTGATCGTCCCCTGGGACACGCTCACGCTCTCCGTGGGCCTGTTTGTGGTGATCCCGCTGGTGGCTGGGGCCATCACCCGGGCGCTGTTGCTTCGCCGGGGCGAAGGGGCGCTGGATCGTTTTAACGACCGCCTCAAGCCCGCGTCGATCCTCGGCCTGTTGGCCACGGTGGTGTTGATCTTCGGCCTGCAGGCCCCGACGATCTTGGCCCGCCCCGGCGTGATCGTGCTCATCGCCGCGCCCCTGCTCGTTCAGTCTTACGGCATCTTCGCCATCACCTACGGCCTCGCCTGGGCCTTCCGCCTGCGCCACGACGTCGCCGCCCCCGCCGCGATGATCGGCACCTCCAACTTCTTTGAGCTCGCCGTGGCCGTGGCGATCAGCCTCTTCGGCCTACAGTCCGGCGCCGCCTTGGCGACGGTGGTGGGTGTGCTCATCGAGGTGCCGGTGATGTTGTCTCTGGTGGCCATCGCCAACCGCAGCCGGGGGGCCTTCGAGGCCCGCGCCGCCGCTTAAGGAGCCCGTATGCAGTTCAACTCCGTCCTGTTTCTGTGTGTGGCCAACTCCGCCCGCAGCCAGATGGCCGAGGGCCTCGCCCGGCGACTGTTCGGCGACGCCGTCCGTGTCACCTCCGCCGGGAGCGCGCCGAGCCGGGTGAACCCCCTCGCCATCGCCGCCTTGGCCGAGCTGGGGATTGACCTCAGCACCCACCACAGCAAACACGTCGACACGATCAACCCCGAGGAGATCGACCTCGTGATCACGCTCTGCGCGGAGGAGTCCTGCCCGGTGTTTTTGGGCCGCGCCCGCCGCCTGAGCTGGGCCATGCCCGACCCCGACCGCAAACACGAGGACCTCACCGACGAGGAGCGTCTGTCTCACTTCAGGACGACCCGGGACCAGATTCAGGGCCGCCTGGAGGTGCTCGCGGCCTTGCGGGACGCCCCGGCGCCTTTGGCCCCCACGGAGTTTCACGCCAGCGTGCGGGTGCCGAACCTCGCCGCCGCCGCGCGGTTTTACACCTGGCTCCTCGGCATCGCGCCCAAAGAGTGGACCCACCGCTACGCCACCTTTGTGAGCCCCCGCTTAGGCGTCAACTTTGTGGTGTTGGTGTCGGACGGCCTCACCCTGCATCACGACACGCTGTACCACCTCGGTGTGGCCCTGCCCGACAAGGCGGCGGTGATCGACGCCCAGCGCCGCGCCGTCGCCGCCGGTCTGCCGATTCATAAGCCGGCGCGCACCACCTGGCGCGGCACGCCGCTGCACGAGCTGTGGTTGACGGATCCGGGCGGGAACCTCGTGGAGGTGTATGCGCGGCTCACGGAGGAGGAGCTGGCGCAGAGGCCGGAGAGCTTGGAGGCGGTGGTGTTGGGGTGAGGGTCAACAAAAATCGTCGAAGGCGCGCTGGACCAATGCCAAGAACGCGCGGCCTTTGGGGTCACGCCGCGAAGAAGCTGAGGTTGGGGAAATCGTAGTCCACGGGCAGCGCCGACCAGATCGGCCTCCCGCCAGGGGTACTCAGCGTTTTGTGGGCATTCGCGCTTTGTCGATCGACGGGATGCAGTCGCTCGACCTCGCGCGCGAGGGCCAGGGACCGAGGTCTGAGGGCTGCGTTGGTCTCTCGGTCTGCCGCCAACGAAGACGCCACCGCTGATTAATGTAGAGCCTCAGGAACTTAGCGAACCCGGCATGCTCACTTACGCAGCCTCAGTCGCCGGGCTGTGGTGTCGCGAAACCGGTAGGCTTTGCCGAGCTTCTCGGTCGCCATCTGCAGGTAGTGAAGCGCGTGGCAACGCGGGTGCTCGGGGAGCGCGGCGAGGTGTAGATAGACCGCCCAATCCGAGCGAGCTTGGGTGTGAAACGCTGAGGACAGCGCCTCGCGGCTCGGTGCGCTCAAGCGGCGCTCCGGCGTGTCACCCGCGCGGCGCTCAGATCCCAACCTTCAGGGAAACCCGTCGCGCGGAGCTGGTCTAGCTCGCTCGGCGTGATCTCGGCCACGATGGTGGTGTAGGGCACCTCTGCGCTTGCGGCGAAGCCGAAGCCCATGATCTTGCCCATCGGGACCGCGTGGAGACACACCTCCAAGAGCCGAATCGGGGCCTGGGCGTCGTCCGGATCGTCTAAGCGGTAGATCTCGACCATTCCGGGCTCGACGCGGAAGTGGTGCGCGATCAGCTCTTCTGCCACATCATTCTTGGACCTCTTGCTCACGAGTCCTCCTTGGCACAGGATAGTGTTGGCCCTTCAAGGCGTCAACGAGGCCCCCGAAAATCGACGGATCTTATTCCACAACCCGCATAATTCTCAACGAAGCTGCACGCGAAAGTAATGGACGAACGCCGAATAAAGCGACTCGGCGAGCTTAGGCCTCGCTCCGGCGGGTCACCCGGGCAGCGCTCAAGTCCCAGCCTTTAGGGAAACCCGTCGCGCGGAGCTGGTCGAGCTCATTCGGGGTGATCTCGGCCACGACCGTGCTGAACGGCACCCTTTCGCTCGGGGCAAAGCCAAAAGAGATGATCTCGGCGTCGGTGCCGATCGTCTCTTGGTTCACCTCCAAGAGCCGAATCGGCGCCTCGGCGTCTTCAGGGTCGTCTAAGCGGTAGATCTCGACCATTCCCGGCTCGACGCGGAAGTGGTGCGCGATCAGCTCCTCTGCCACATCGTTCTTGGACCTCTCGCTCACGCGTCCTCCTTGGCCTGACCGCGCGCCCGCTCGACGGGCTCACGGCAGATCAATCCGATACACGTTGCCCTCCTCGGTGCCCACATACAGCGCTGGCGGCTTGATGGCGGCGGCCAAGGCGCTCGCGCGCTCGCCTTGGGGCCAGGGCAGGGGCGTGGCGGGCCCACCGGCGAAGTCGCGGGACTGTAGCTCAACGCGGGTGATCTCGCCGGGGGCCTCGCCGTTGGCGACCAATGCCCACAGCGCGGTGGGGGATGACCACGCCACGGCGCGCACAAACGCGGGCACCTCCTCACGCTCCTCACCGTCGAGGGACAACACACGGACGCGGCTGGGGTCGAGGCGGTCATGGGCGGCGAGGTGCTGGCCATCGGGCGCGGGGCGGGGCGGAAAATAGCCCTCTTCAGTGAGCCGGGCCTGGTTGAGATCGTTCACGTCGGGGCCGAGGCCCTCGGACGCCGGGGGCGTCTGACCGTCCCAGGTGTAGAGCACGCCGTCGGCGACGAGGCGTAGGGTGCCCTCGCGGGGGCCGGGCAGCACGAGGTTGAGCTCGGCCTCGGGCAGGGGCGGGCCGCCAAGGCGGTCACCGTCGGCGCTCCAGGCCCCGCCCGCGCCGCCGAACCAGCGCCCGCCAGGGGCCCAGCGCAGCTCAGGATCGCCGCCCTCGACCAGGGAGAGCGCGCCCGAGGGCGAGAGGAGCTGGGCCGGGGCGTCGGGGCCAAAGCCCAGCAGCAGGGCCGCGCCGTCGGCGCCAAGTCGCACAGACCAGCGCGGCGGGGAGCCCGCGCAGCAGGGGTCGCGGTACTCCCAGCGCGTCTCACCGTCGCGCAGGTTGATGAGGCTGTAGGCCAAGGGCTCGCCGCCGCCCTCACGCGCCACAAACAAGAACGCGCCGTCTTCAGAGACCTCCAGGCGCCGAATGGGGTGCGGCGCGGAGGAGACGGGCCGCTGCACCGGGCGCAGGGGGACAGGGCGCATCGCGCCGGGCTCATGCTCGTCGAGCAGCTCGTCCAGGGCGTACTTCATCGGGGCTCCGCAGGCGGTCAGGAGGAGGAGGGCGAGGAGGGCGCGAGGCGCGTTCATCCCCCAAGGGTACACCCGCGCCGGGGCGGCGGGGAGGGGGGAGGCGGACGCGGGCGAAAGTTGGCGCCTGGACGGGCCTGGAGAGGGGTTACGCTCGTCGAGCGACCGAAGCTCAGCCCCCGCGCCCCAATGAGGTCGCTGATGCTGGGGTGGCGCTCTCGCACCCTCCGGCGCCTCGGCGATCACGGCCCAGACCGCGCGCTGGGAGGGGTGAGCAGGGGTGACGTCGGCGTCAGGGCGCGCGGGGTGGTTTTGGCGCGGGGGATGACCTCAGCGCTTGCCGTGCCGATTCTTGTGCTACGCTGCCCCAAACCCCTTGCTGAGCATGTCCGCCGATGGAGAGCGACCCGATGAGCCCCGTGCCTGCGCCGAGCCCTGGTCCCTTGGGGGGCGCCCGCCGAGTGTGGGTCACGCTGGGCTTGCTCTGGATGGTGGGGTGTGCGCCCGAGGGGGAGGATGTTGGGCTTCTTGCCCGCGGTCATTTGTCGTCACCGACCTCGCCGGCCTCACAACTGTCAGAACCTTGCAGACCGTGAGCGCCCCGGTGCGTTGTGGACGACCGCCCTCCAGGCGATCTGTTTGTGGTCGGGTGACGAGCCCCGGTGGCACGAAGGAGGCGTCACCGCGGTCCCGGCGCTCACCTGTGGAGAGGGGCTCAACACGGCCGCTCGGCTCGCCCAAGCCCAGGAGCTCAACTGCCGAATCACGAGCCCACCGCCCGCCCACTGTGAAGAGGGCGACAGCGCTCAGGGGCCCCGAGGGCAGCCGGGTGACCTTACCTCGGGTTTTGGTCTGCGACCAAGACTGCTGGAGACCGCAGGAGGTGGGCCTCGCCGGGCACACCCGCGCCCGCGCTGCACGTAGGTTCGATGTTTTCACGCCTCCCGGCCCCGGCTCCTTCTGGGCCTTCCCTTGATGGCATCCTGCGCGCCCGAGGAGGACACACCTGGTCTCGTCGCGGCGAACGGGTTCTTGGACGCCGCGCACAACTGTGAGGTGTTGGAGACCCTCAGCGAGTCCATGTGTGGCGACGAGACGTACCCGGTCTACTGCCAGTGGGTGGATGATGGCCTTGGTGGTGGGGCGGGGTTTCTGACTCAAACTCCTGCGACCACCTGCAACGAGGCGCTCTCCGCCGCCCGCGAACAAGCCGAACACCTTCGGTGCAGAGTCTCCAACTCCGACGGTGACTTTCCGCCGTTCTGCGAGGAGTTAGACACGGGCATCTCTTATTATTGTGAGCGGTTGCTTTACTGCCGAAAGCGATGAGGAGCCCCAAGACGATGTCGATTCACCCATCCACCCTCCCGCTCACGCTGCTCGGCCTGCTCACTCTGCTCAATTCATGCGACGATGGCCCTGAGGTCCTGCGCGCCCACAACGCTGAAGACGCCGCGCTCAACTGTGAGCGGTTGGCGATGGCCTCGGACTGGTACTGCCTGCCTGAAGAACGAACGATCCCGCTGAGCTGTAGCTGGGGCGACACCGACCTCTTCGGCTCCTTGACCATCGAGGGCAGCACAGGCTGCGTCACGACGACCTGCGACGTCGTGCTCCGCTGGGCCGAGGAGGAGTGCCTCTACGAGCAGAACGGTGACGCGGCGCTCCATTACAACGCCACGAACGAGTGCTGCACAAGCGGCACCTGCGGCATGGCGTTCGGCTGCTACTGACCCACCCCGCCCCGCCCAAACAGATCCCCCACGACCGCCCGCCCCTCACGCACCAGCCAGCGCCCCCCGGCGATCACGCCCCAGACGGTGAGCTCCGGGGTGAGCAGGGTGACGTCGGCGTCGAGGCCTGGGGCGAGCTGGCCTTTTTGACGGAGGCGGAACAGCGCGGCGGGGTTGGCGGTGCAGGTGGCCAAGGCGCGCTGAAAGGGGACACCCAGGGCGGTGGCCTCGCGCAGGGCGTCGAGGAGCCCTCTGGCGTCGCCGACGCCCATGCCGAGGAGGTCGCCGTCGGGGGAGAAGCGGGGCAGGCAGCCGCCGCCGTCGCTGGACATCGTGAGCCGGGCCGGGGGCAGGCCGCCGAGGAGCCACTCCGCCAGGGCCTCTCCGGCGCTGGGCTCGTCGCCTTCTTTGGGGAAGGCGGTGACGTCGATGGTGAGGCCCAAGGGCGCGCAGTCTTTGGCCTCTTCCCACAGGCGCCGGTTGCGGTTGCAGTGGGTGGGGTGGAACACGCGCGGCGGCAGCTCGGAGACGGCGAGGGCCTCCCGCACGAGGCTGAGCCCCCGGGGGCCGTCGCCGAGGTGCAGATGAACGAGCCCGGCCTTGCCGGTCATCAAACCCGAGACGTGGGCGTCGGCGGCGATGCGCAGGAGCTCGTGCAGGGTGGGCTGGGCGCTTCTGTGGTCGGAGATCGCCAGCTCCCCGACGGCGACCATTCGATCGACGTGCACGAGATCGCCGCGCACCGAGCCGGTCAAGGTCGGCGGCGGCACCTCGTAGCCGCCTGTGTAGGTGAGCGCGGTGAGGCCGTAGTGGGCGAGGCCCCGGGCGCTGGCGAGCAGCTCGGCCAAGGAGCGTGTGGTGCCGTCGGTGCCCAAGAGCCCGATGGCGGTGGTGACCCCGGCGCGGGTGAGCTGCTCCACAAACAAGGGCGGCACCCGGGTGTGCGCCCCGCCCTCGCCGCCGCCGCCGGTCATGTGGGTGTGGGTGTCCACGAGGCCGGGCACCACGAGCAGGCCGCTGACGTCCACCTCCTCGACGGGCCAGCCCGAAGGCGCGTCGCTGAGGCCGTCGCCGAGGGCGGCGATGTGTCTCCCCGCGAGCAAGAGGTCGCCGCGCCCCCGAGGCTCAGGGTCGTAGAGGTCGCCGCCGCGCAGGAGGGTGATCATCGGGAGGTCCGGGGTGAGGGGCGCGGTCAAACTAATGGGCGGCGGGCTTGGGGGCGAGGGGTGCCGGGGGGGGGGGGGGGGGGGGGGGGGGGGGGGGGGGGGGGGGGGGGGGGGGGGGGGGGGGGGGGGGGGGGGGGGGGGGGGGGGGGGGGGGGGGGGGGGGGGGGGGGGGGGGGGGGGGGGGGGGGGGGGGGGGGGGGGGGGGGGGGGGGGGGGGGGGGGGGGGGGGGGGGGGGGGGGGGGGGGGGGGGGGGGGGGGGGGGGGGGGGGGGGGGGCCGAACGCCGTCGATGCTACCTCTCTGCGCCCGATCTTGGCGGCTCCATGCTCACCCGCATCCTCCAGCAGAACATCGGCCCCTTCCTCCACAACGAGCGCCGCCTCGGCCCCCTCACGCTCATCCCCGGCGAGGCCGGCAGCGGCAAGACCTCCATCGTCGGCGTCCCGAACACCCTCTGGGCCTTCTGTTTCCGCCCCTCCGACCTCACCGCCAAGGTGCCCCTCGACTCGGTGACCCGCTTCAGCGGCCTCACCACCCAGCGCCGTGAGATCGACGTGTCTCTCAACGGCGCCACCTTCACCACGTCTGCGTCACCGAGAACGACGAGACGACGGGCCGTCGCCGCCGCTGGTTCGCTGAAGAAAAGCTCAGCATGGATGGCGTCACCCTGCTTCACCGCCTGGGCGACACCCTCCACATCTCCGCCGACGATGACGGCCCCGCCTTGACCCTGCCCGCCCAGGCCGGCCTCTCCGCCTTGGCCCTCACCCCGCCCTCACGCCGCCGCGCCTGGACTTACCTCACCTGGCTTCGGGATCAACTGTTCGTCTTCGCGCCGCTTCCCCACATCATCGGCGCCAAGGTGCCACCCGACACAGTCCGCCCGGCCCGGCCCAACGAGGAGTGTGAGAACTTCGCCCTCTGGTTCGCCGGGTGGAGCGCCGCCAACCCCGAGCCCGCCCAAGCCCTCAACGCCGCCTTGCCGGGGTTCTTGCCCGGCGCCGAGGCCCTGCTGGTGGACGGTGAGCGCCTCGTCCTGCGGTTTGGCCCCCGGGCCGATCGCCCCGGCTTTGTGCTCGGCTTTGACCGCCTGTCTGACGGCGAGCGCCAGCGGGTCGTGCTGGAGGCCCTGCGGCGGGCGTTTCTGCGGCCTGGGGCGACGGTGCTCTGGGACGAGCCCGAACGTTTCCTCTCGGCCCGGGACGTGGGCCCGTGGATCGACGCCGTGCTGGCGGCGGCCCAGGCGCCGGGTGGGCCCCAAGTCGTGTGGGCGAGCCAACACCCCGAGGTGGCGCGGCGGCTCACGACCTGACACTGATCTCTCCTCGGTCAGCCGGGGCTCGCGGCGGCGGGCGCGCAGGGCTACAATGGACTGGCACCCCCCTCCATGACGAGGCACCTATGCTCCTGCTCTCCCTGCTGGCGCCCACGGCGTTCGCGCAGACGCTTCATTACCAAGGCGACATCCAAGGTGGCATGGCCATCGACGGATCCGGCGTCTCGACGGCCTACGCGGGCACGACGACGCTCTACACCGGCGACACCCTGGACATCACCATCCCCTCCACGGCGACGGTGAAGGAGGTCTGGGCCGTGGTCACGGCGAAGTCTTCAGGCTTCAACGGCGACCCGGCGACCACGACGGTGATCAACGGCGTGTACCTGTCGTCGGGCACCTACGTCTCCGCCAGCGGCCAGCACCGCGTCTACAAGCTCGACCCGGCCACCTTCGGCATCACCAAGGCCGGCAGCTACTCCTACCAAGAGCAAGACAAGGCCGACTCGGGCTACAACGGCGGCGCGGGCACCGTCGGCACCACCTTGGCCGTGATCTACGAGGACAAGACGCTCTCCGGCTACCGCCACGTCGTCTTCGGCAGCTACTACACCCTCAACGGCTCGTGGACGATCACCGGCCTGCCCACGACCAGCGGCGGCGACAAGGTGCTGTTCTCCCAGACGATCGGCTGGGAGTGCTCGGACGAACAAGACGGCACGATGACCATCGGCGGCACGGTCACCACGGCCTACGCCGGGGGCCGCGACGACGGGAAAAACTACACCGCCGCCTGCGGCAGCCAAGACTGGAACTCTCTGTTCACCGCGGGCAGCTTCGGCATCAACAACAGCGACGAGCTCATCGGCGTCGATGGGGATGAGCCCGACAGTGAGCCCTCCACGGGCACCTCCAACAACTCTTATCGTTCGGATGAGCTGTGGCGGGTGACCTACGCCAAGACGGGCTCGCTGACGGTGAAGTACGGGAAGAGCGACTCCGACGGCTACACCAGCGCCTTCGGCCTCGTGATCGACCTGGAGACCGACGGTGACGGCGTCAACAACGACGACGACAACTGCCCCGATGTCTCCAACGCCGACCAGGCCGACGCTGACGGCGACGGCGAGGGCGACGCCTGCGACACCTGCACAGACGTAGACGGCGACAGCTACGGCGATGGCTCCTACAGCGCGTCCACCTGCACAGACGACTGTGACGACGACGACGCCTCGATCTACCCTGGCGCCACGGACGCCTGGTATGACGGCGTAGACGCCGACTGTGACGGGGCCAACGACTACGACCGCGACGGCGACGGCACGACCTCGTCGAGCTACGGCGGCACGGACTGCGACGACAACAACTCCAGCGTCAACACCTCGGCCACGGAGACGTACTACGACGGCGTAGACGCCAACTGTGACGGAAAGTCGGACTACGACAAGGACGGCGACGGCACAGACTCCTCGGCCTATGGTGGCACCGACTGCAACGACAGCATCGCCAGCATCAACACCTCGGCCACGGAGACGTATTACGACGGCGTAGACGCCAACTGTGACGGAAAGTCGGACTACGACAAGGACGGCGACGGCACGGACTCCTCAAGCTATGGCGGCACGGACTGCAACGACAACAACGCCACGATCAACACCTCGGCCACGGAGACGTATTACGACGGCGTAGACGCCAACTGTGACGGAGAGTCGGACTACGACAAGGACGGCGACGGCACGGACTCGTCGAGCTACGGCGGCTCGGACTGTGACGACACCAACGCCACGATCAACACCTCGGCCACGGAGACGTACTACGACGGCGTAGACGGCGACTGTGACGGCGGCTCGGACTACGACGCCGACGGCGACGGCCAAGACAGCGACGGCTACGGTGGCCTCGACTGTGACGACGCCGACGGCGGCGTGTACAGCGGCGCCGGGGAGACCTGGTACAACGGCGTAGACGACAACTGCGACGGCGGCTCGGACTACGACCAGGACGGCGACAGCTACGACAGCAGCGACTTTGGCGGCGATGACTGTGACGACACCCTGGACTCGGTCTACCCCGGCGCCGCGGAGCTGGCGGATGGCTTAGACAACGACTGCGACGGCGTGAACGAGGTCATCGACAGCGACGGCGACGGCCTCACGGACGAGACCGAACAAGACCTCGGCACCGACCCGGCGCTGGCCGACACCGACAGCGACGGCTTGGACGACGGCGACGAGATCGACCTGAGCACCGACCCGCTCGACGCCGACACCGACGACGACGGGCTCAACGACGGCGACGAGGTGAACACCGCCGGGACCGACCCCCTGGACGACGACAGCGACGACGACGGCGCCACGGACGGCGTCGAGGTGGGCGTCGGCACCGACCCGCTCGACGCGGACAGCGACGACGACGGGCTGAGCGACGGCGACGAGCTCAACACCCACGGCACCGACCCCCTGGACGCGGACAGCGACAGCGACGGCCTCGATGACGCGGAGGAGCTCAACACCTACGGCACCGATCCCAACAACGCCGACACCGACGGCGGCGGCGTGATCGACGGCGTGGAGATCCTGCTGGACGAGACCGACCCGCTGGACGGCACCGACGACATCTACGACACCCGCGACACAGACGAAGATGGCCTCACCGACAAAGAGGAGTTTGTGCTGGGGACAGACCCTGAAGACGCCGACAGCGACGACGACGGGCTCAGCGACGGCGACGAGGTGCTCACCCACGACACCGACCCGCTTGACGCCGACCAAGACGACGACGGGCTCAACGACGGCGACGAGATCGCGCTCTCGACGGACCCCCGCGACGCGGACAGCGACGACGACGGGCTCAGCGACGGCGACGAGGTCAACACCCATGGCACCGATCCCCTCGCGGCGGACACCGACGCCGATGGCCTGAGCGACGGCGACGAGGTGAACACCACCGGGACCGATCCCCTGGTGGCCGACACCGACGCCGACGGGCTCAGCGACGGCGACGAGCTCAACACGCATGGCACCGACCCCCTGGACGCCGACACCGATGACGGCGGCGTGGTGGACGGCGAGGAGCTGGAGAACGGCACGGATCCCCTCGACGGCGAGGACGATGTGCCCGTCACCGACACCGGCGACCCCGTTGACACGGCCATGGGCGACGTGAAGGGCGGCGGCGGCTGTGGCTGCGCGACGACCCCGGCCCCGGCGCCTGTGGGCCTCGCTGGGCTCTTGGGCCTGCTCGGCGCGATGTGGGCGCGCCGCCGCCGCTGAGGTGGATCCTCCGGGCGTCGGGCCAAACGGCGCCCGGCGCCCGATCGGGTGGACAGGTTTTGGCAGACGATCGCTCTTGACAACTGAATGGCTGTACAGGTATCACGGAGAGCAGACCTGAACGTGTGTTCGGGGATCTCGTGGAGCCTGGGTATGCTGAGCGCGCTGTCCATCCGAAACGTCGCCATCATTGACTCCCTCGACCTCGCCCTGAGCCCGGGGTTAAACGCCCTCTCAGGCGAGACGGGCGCGGGCAAGTCCATCGTGTTCGCCGCGCTGTCGTTGGTGCTCGGGGCCAAAGGCGGCGCGGAGCTGGTGCGCACGGGCGCCCAGGCCGCCGAGGTCACCGCCCGGTTTGTGCTGCCGCCCTCAAGCCTCGCTTGGACGATGCTGCGCCAAGAGGGCCTGCTCGGCGAGGGCCCGCCGCCGTCGGAGCTCGTGCTGCGCCGGGCCTTGCCCGCCTCGGGGCCCAGCCGGGCCTGGGCCCTCGATCAGCCGGTGAAGTTGGGCTTCCTGCGCCAGCTCGCCCCCACCTTGCTCGACTTCGCCGGTCAGCACGCCCAGCAGGCCCTTCGGGATCCCGATCACCACCTGCTCCTGCTCGACCGCTTCGCGGGTTTTGGCCCCCTCGCCGAGCGCCTCGCCGCCGCCGTGCGGGGCCTCGCCGAGCGCCGCCGGGCCCTCGACCGTTTAGAGGACAACCAGCGCCACCGCGAGGAGCGCGCCGAGTTTCTGCGGTTTCAGCTCCGGGAGCTCGACGCGCTCAAGCCCAAGGCCGGTGAGCGGGACGAGCTGCTCGCCGAGCGTGATCTCCAGCGCCACGCCGTCGAGCTGCAGAGCCACGCCCGCCGGGCCGAGGCGCTCCTGTACTCCGGGGACGGCGCCGTGGTCGAGAAGCTGGGCCTGGCCGAGACGGCCCTTCAGGGCATCGCCGCGGTAGATCCAACGGCCCAGCCCCTCGTCACCCAGCTCGCCGAGCTGCTCGTGGGCGCTGAAGAGCTCGCCCGGGAGCTCAGCCGCCGCGCCCGGTCTCTGCGCCACGACCCGGCCCGGCTTGAGGAGATCGAGGGCCGCCTCGCCGAGCTAGAGCGCCTCAGCCGCAAACACCGCTGCGACACCGACGGCCTCGTGGCCCTGCACAACCGGCTGATGGGGGAGCTGGCGGACTTGGAGCACGCCGATGAGCGCCGAGAGGAGCTCGCCCAGCAGGTGAACGTCGCCGAGGCCGAGGCTCTGGAGCTCGCGCGGCTGGTGCGCCGGGAGCGTATCCGCGCCAGCTCCGCCTTGGAGGAGGCCGTGGGCGCCCAGCTCCGCGGCCTGGCCATGCCCCACGCCTGTTTCCGGGTGGTGCTCTTGCCCAACGCTGAAGGTGAGCCCACCTCAGGCGGCCTGCTCAACGAGCGGGGCCTGGATCGGGTCGAGCTGCACCTCAGCGCCAACCCCGGCGAGGAGCCCCGCTGCTTGGCCCGGGTGGCCTCGGGCGGCGAGCTGAGCCGGGTGCTGCTCGCCCTGCGGGTGGCGCTGCAGGCCGCCCAGCCCGCCCAGACCTTCATCTTTGACGAGGTGGACGCGGGCCTCGGCGGGGCGGCGGCGGAGGTCGTCGGCGCCCGGCTGCGGGAGCTCGCCGACCGCGCCCAGGTCTTGTGCATCACCCACCTGCCCCAGATCGCCTCGTTGGCCGATCAGCATGTGCTCGTGGAGAAGCGGGTGGTCGGCGGGCGCACCTGCTCGGCGGCCCTGGCCTTGGGGCACGAGGGCCGGGTGAAGGAGCTCGCGCGGATGGTCGGCGGCGGCTCACTCACCGAGGCGTCCGAGGGCTGGGCCCGGGCCTTGTTGGCGGGGCAGGCGCGGCCGAGACGCTCAGAACGTGCCGCGTAGGCCCAACATCCCAGGGCCCACAAAGAGCTGGGCCTTGGGCAAGGGCCCACCCTGGGGCAGAGGCTCACCCGCGGGGGCGCCTTGGGCGGGCTGGGCGTCGGGATCCTCAGGCTTAAACGTGCCTGGGTCTACGGCGTCGGGGTCCAGAGGTGTGGGGGCGCGGGGCGGCGCGCCGGGGACCTCCGCCTCCGCCGGAGCCCAACCTTCAGCGGCGTCTCCGTCGAGCAGCTCGTAGCGCAGGTTGAGCTTGTAGCGCAGGGCCTCGTTGTACGTCTCGACGCGGCGCTCGACGTCTTCGCGGCTCCAGGTCTGGGAGGGCGCGCTCTCGCGCTGCATGACGTAGTCGTAGCGGAACGGCGCCATGGCGGCGATCATCGCCCCGGAGATGCCGAAGAAGGACGCCTTCCAGCGGCGCTCCTCGTTGCGGCCCGTCGCGGTGCTCGTGGCGAGCAGCGCGAGCTGGTAGCGGGTGTCGGCGTCTTCTTGGGCGATCTGGTAGCTGCGGTCGTCGGGGAAGTCGCTCGGCGAGAGCTCGTAGTCGCCCTCGTCGGGCACGGGCACGTCCTCGATGGCCAGGAGCGGCAGAAACGACGAGGCGGCGACGACGAGGCCCCCGGCGGTCATGCCGTAGAGCCAGTACTTCGCCTCGTTGGACCGGGCGGTGAGGTCGGCCTCGGCCGCCGTGTCTTGGGTGAGGCGGGCCAAGGTCCAGGCGTCTAAGGCGTTGCCGAGGCCGTCCTCCACACGCCAGACGCGGGTCTTGCTGTTCACGACGACCCGCAGGCGCAGGCGCTCGTAGCGGGCGAGATCGGCGGGGGCGCCCACCAACGTCGGGGTGGGGGAGGCGATCACCACCTTGGTCGGCGGGGCGAAGTCGATGGCCGCCGGGTCGGTGGGGGCGTCGGAGGGGGCGTCCGAGGGGGTGGCTGCGGGCGCAGGTTCGGCCTCAGGGACGTCGCCGACGCCCTCCTGAGCCCAGGAGGGCGCCACAGCGAGCAGAAGCCAGAGCGTCAGAGAGGAGGACATGCTCTCTCTTTTAGCGCGGACGAGCCGGGGATCGCGCCGAGACCTACTTGTGGCGGAAGACGATCCGGCCCTTTGTGAGATCGTAAGGGGAGACGGCCACGGTCACGCGGTCGCCGAGCACGACGCGGATACGGAAGCGCCGGAGCTTCCCGGCCAGGTGCGCTTGCACCTCGGTTCCGGCGTCGGTCTTCACGAGGAAGCTCCCGCCAGGGTAAACATCGACGATAGAGCCCTCGATGTCGATCAGATCATCACTCGCCAAGCACACCTCCACGCGCGCCGTTGATTCCAGGCAGGCTAACCTGTAGGTCGCTCGGGCGCACAGCGCGAGGCGGTAAGGAGCAGGATCTTTGTGAACTCACCCCTCCCGATGGCCCTCGTGCTCTTCGCCTTGAGCGCCTGCGCCGGGGAGGACGACCCCACGCCCAGGGTGAGCTGGCCCGCGGACGCCTTCGCCGTCACGGGGATCACCCTCGTCACCCCCGACGGCGCGCGGCCGAACGTGAGCTTGGTGCTCTCTGAAGGGCGGGTGCTCGACGTGGTGGGGGCCGAGGGCGCGCCTTTGCCCGCCTGGATGCCCCGAGAGGACCGCGTTGGCCGCTTCGTGATCCCCGGGCTCATCGACCGCCACGTTCACCTCAGCCACAGCGGCGCGACGGTGTGGGTGGGCGACACCTTGGAGGCGAACCTGCGGGCGACGCTCTCGTGGGGGGTCGTCGGCGTGGCGGATCTGGGCGGGCCGCTGTGGCTCACGAAGGTGCGCGACGCCCTCGACGCCGGGGCGCTTCTGGGCCCTCGCCTCGCGGTGAGCGGGCCGATGCTCACCGCCGAGGGCTCCCACCCCTGCGAGACGGTCTACGATCGGGCGCTGTGTGTGTTTGTGGACGGCGACGGCGCCGCCCAGGCCGAGGCCCTGCTCGACGCCGGGGTGAACCAGCTCAAGGTCGCCGTTCAAGACGCGGAGTTCTCCCCCTGGCCGACGCCCCGCATCGACCTCGCCGACCTCGCGGCGATCTGCGCGGCGGGGCCCGCGGCGGTGCATGTCGGCGACGGAGACGACGCGGCGGACGCCTTGGCGGCGGGCTGCGACACCTTGGCCCACACCCCCTTCGGCGGTCCGCTGAGCGCCGATCAGGCGGCCTTGCCCTTTGGTGAGGTTCACAGCACGGTCTCCGCCCTCGCCGGGGTGCCCCGCATCGTGCTCGACAAGGACGACCTCGGCGGCCCTCGCTACGCCGCCGTGCCCGAGGCCGTGCTGAACAACTGGGCGACCCTTCAGGCGAGGCCGGAGCTGCTGCTCGACGGCTTTGCGGAGGCGAGCGCGCTGTGGGCGGCCCAGGCCCAGGCGAACCTCGGGGTGCTCGTCATGGCCCAGGCCCCGGTGCTCGCGGGCTCTGATGCGGGCTACTACGGCGTGCCCCACGGCGCGGCGCTCCACGATGAGCTCGTGGCCTTGGTCAACGCCGGGATGAGCCCCCAGGAGGCGCTCAACGCCGCCACCGTCGAGGCCGCCTTGGCCTTGGGCTGGACGGACCTCGGCGTGCTCGCGCCGGGCGCCCGGGCGGACTTCTTGACCCTTCGCTGTGACCCTCTGGCCGACATCCGCTGCGCCCAAGACATCGAGGAGGTCTGGCTTCACGGCGTGGCCTGGACCCCAGAGACGCTGCGGTCGGCGCCTTTGGTTCAAGCGGTGCGCGGCTTGGGGGCGCTGTGCCTGACCACGGCGGACTGCGGCGAGGGCCTGGCCTGCGATCGGGTTCACCACGCCTGCGTCGCCGCCTGCGACACCCCCTACGACGACCCCACGGCCTGCGACGCGCAGAGCTTCTGCGCCCCGTCCGATGGCCTCGGAGACACCGTCGAGGGCGCGTGTTTGCCCGCGGACGCCTGCGACTGGCGCGCCCAGGACTGCGGCCCCACGACCTACCCCCAGACCTGCCTGCCCATGGACCTCGACACCAACACCTGCTGGCCCGCCGGTCCCCGCGCACAAGGCGAGACCTGCTCCACGGTGGACCCGACGCTGCGCTGTGAGGAGGATCACTACTGCTCGCCGGTCTCGGGCGTCTGCCTCAAGCTCTGTGATCCTGAGGAGGGCGGCGACCCCTGCGAGGTCGGGCGCTGCCGACAGGTCTACGCCTCCAACGGATCGTCTTGGTTTGGGCTGTGCTGGTGAACGCCCACGGCGGTCCAGGCCTGGTCTAAGCGGGCGGCGCGGGCGCGGCTGGCGACGCTGAGCAGGGGGCGGTCGCGGTCAAACCGCTCGGCGGCCTCGGGGTCGCGGGCGGCGCGGGTGAGGTTCGCTTGTTCGGCGGCGTCCTCGACGGCGGAGAACAGACCCCCCAAGGTGACGTGTACGGCGGGATCAGAAGGGTTGGCCGAGCAGAGGTCGCGGGTGGCGACGGCGAGGATGAGGAGCTGCTGCAGGCGCCCGCTCTGCGCGCTCAGCCGGGCCTCTCGGATCAAGAAGCCCAAGGTGGCGGCCAAGACGTGCAGGTCCTCGATGGTGCGGAACGGCCGCACGAGGCCCTCATAGGCGTCGCCGGGGAGCAGCTCGTCGGGGAAGACCTCGACGTTGTCTAAGGTGAGCGCGCCGTGGGGCAGCTCCGGGGCGAAGGGCAGCGGGGCGCCCTCGCTGACGCTGACGCCGGGGCGATCTGTCGGGATCACCGCCGCGCGTAAGGCGGGGCGGCCGTTGGGCTGATCTCCCTCACGCAAGACGACGACGACGTGCTTGGCGAGGGGGCCCAGGGTGACGGTTGTTTTTTGGCCCGAGGCGAGCAGGCGGCCGTCTTCTGCGCGGCGTAAGGTGGCCTCGATGGCCCGGGGGTGTCCGCCGCGGGCCTCGGTGACACACAAGGCCGCGGGCTCGTCGGCGGGCAGGCGGGGCACGGCGGCGCGTAAGGCGGCCTGGTAGCCCGAGGCGAAGGCCCAGGCGAGGCGCTCGGACTTGAGGCCGCCGACCAAGGCGAGATCCGCGGGGCGGCGCAGGTCCGCGGCCAAGGAGGCATGGGCGGCCCACCAGGTGTGTACGGACTCGCCGAAGCCGTCGCCTAAGGTGCGTAAGAGGAGATTGGCGGGCATCGTCAGGACTCGTCGTCAGGGGACTCAACCCAGCGGATGTCCATGATCAGCCAGCCGCCTTTTCGTTCACGTTTGGACCGGGCCAGGGTCACCTCACACTGGCGCGGGATGGCCTCGGGGGGTTGAGTGGAGCTGCTCACGAAGAAGGCCTGCACGGTCAGGGCGAGGCGCAGATCCACGAAGATGTGGCCCGCGTCTTCAGAGAGCGCGAGCACGGTCTCGACCTTGGGCTCGCCGAGCACGAGGCGGCGCTCGGCGCGGCGGCGCTGGGTGAGCAGGCGCTCGTAGCGTAAGCGGCGGCCCATGGGGCCCTCAAGCTCGGCGGGGTCGTTGGTCAAGACGCTGATGACCTCCTCGGTGACGAAGCTATAGAGCGCGTCCCAAGAGAAGTTTCGGAAACGTTTTTCGAAGGCCTCCATCTGGTCTTTGAGGTTCGGGGCCAAGGGGCGCGGGTGGCCCGTGGGCGAGAGCGGCAAGGCGTGAACCCGGGGCGCCTGGGGGTTTCGCTCAGACGCGATCCCGGCGATCTCCCAGGCCACGTCGGGGCCGCTGCGCACCTTGCCGCACTCGGTGCAGAGCTGGTTGGGGCCGATGATCGCCGTCGAGCCGCAGTGGGGGCAGCCCAGCGAGACGAGGCGCTCGGGATCCGGGGAGCGCACCTCCGCGCGGCGGCGAAACCGCCAGCTCTCGGTGCGGAACACCTCTAGGGTGGTCTCGCCGAGCTGCTCGGTCTGCACACCCCGAAGCTCTAGCTCCACGCTCGCCCAGCGCTCATCGGCGTACACCGAGAGCGTGCGCACCTGACCCACCCGCACGTCACTCACCGACTTGAGCTCGGCGCTGCCGGCCATGAAGGTCTCTAAGGCCGCGGCGGAGAAGAACGCCGAGAGCGCGTGGCGGTCGTGGCGGCCCCGGGCCTCGTGCGCCCACTGGTAGAGCGCGACGGCGAACTCCAAGAACGCCAGCTCCGAGAAGTCCTCGTCGGTCTTACACAAGGCGCCGAGGCGCGGGGAGCGCGACATGCCCTCGGTGGCCGAGAGCGTGCCCCCGACCGGCGGCAAGGTGACCAGGGAGAGCGAGGCGCTCATGCTCTGACGGCTGAGGCTCTTGTCGGGGTTGACGTACTTGGGCGCCACACGCTCGGAGAGGGCCTTCACGTCGGCGTCGCGGCGCTTGTCGGCGAACATCGCGCGCAGGATCAGCACCCCCACGACGGAGACGAAGATCAGCATCAAGAAGACGGCTTGAATGGACATCGGGGCTTGGGCCTAGGCAGGGTGCGCCAAGGCTACACCAGCGCGGCGCGGATGATCCAATCCCCGCGCTGAGGCCTCTGTCCTGTACGCTCACAGCGCGCCCAAACCGGCGGATGAGCAGGAGAGACGACATGGCGCCGAGCGCGCAGGAAGAGGTTGGCGGCGCATCAGGCGCCCTCGTCGTGGGGCTCTGCGCCCTGGTGTGTCTGGCGGCGGTCGTGGTGACGGCGTGGCTCTCAGACGACGCCTTCATCTCGTTTCGTTGTGCGATCAACCTCGTCGAGGGCCGCGGGTTCACGTTCAACCCCGGCGTGCGGGCGCAGGCGTTCACCAACCCGCTGTGGACGCTCTTGTTCGCCGGGGCCTACGCCTTCACCGGGGAGGTGTACTACACGGCGATCGGCCTGTCGCTGATCACCGTGGCCGCCGCGCTGTTTGGCCTGAGCCGCGGCGCGTCGAGCTGGCAAGGCGCCGCCTTGGCCCTCACGCTGCTCACCCTGTCCCGGGCCTTCGTCGAGCACTCCACCTCGGGCTTAGAGACGGGCATGAGCTGCGCCTTGTTGGCGCTCTGGGCCTCCCGCCGCGAGGCCGACGGCCCGACGCCTTGGCTCGCCGTGTCGTTGTTGTTGCTCAACCGAATGGACCTCGCGCTGATCGTCGCCCCGACGATGGCGATGTGGCTGTGGACCCGCCGCCACACCCCCCGCGCCGCCGCGGCCGCCGTGGGGCTGGGCCTCGCGCCCTTCGCGCTGTGGGAGCTGTTCGCCGTCGTGTACTACGGCTTCCCGTTCCCGAACACGGCCTACGCCAAGCTCGGCGGCGGGGTCGAGGCCGCGCAGCTCTGGGCGAGCGGGCTGTTTTACCTGTTGAACACCCTGCGCCTCGACCCGGTGACCGGCGTGGGGCTGCTCTTTGGGCCCATCGCCGCGCTCACCGTGGGCGCGCGCCGAGACCGCTGGCTGGCCGTCGGCGCGCTCCTGTACGTCGTCTATGTGCTGCGGGTCGGCGGCGACTTTATGAGCGGGCGACTGTTTGTGCCGCCCTTGTTTGTGGCCGCGTCGCTCCTAAGCCGCCTGCCCCAGCCCACCCTCGCCACCCAGAGCCTCATAAGCGTCGTCGTGCTCGGCGCCTTGGCCCCGTGGCGGCCCTTCGTGGAGTCGGGCATCCGCCCGGGAGAGGCGCTCAAGAAGGAGTCGGATCGGGCGATCTTCTTAGACGCCAACCAGATCACCGATGAGCGCGGCTACTACTTCCAGTCCACGGCGCTGATCACGGCCACCCGGGGCGAGCCGATGCCGCGCCGGGCGCTGGTGGCCAAAGGAGAGGCCCTGCGGCGCCAGGTCGAGCGCGGCGGCGGCGGGCGGCACGTCGCCGTGCGCAACGCCTTGGGCCTGCAAGGCTGGGCGGCGGGCCCGTCTGTGCATCTTGTCGACACCTTCGGCCTCGCCGATCCGCTCCTGGCGCGGCTGCCCGCGGCGAGGTTCTGGCGGGTGGGCCACGTCGAGCGGGTGGTCCCCGAGGGCTACATCGAGACGCTGCGCACGGGCAAAAATCGCCTCACCGACAAAGACCTCGCCGAGTATTACGAGCGCCTCAGCCTCGTCGTGAGCGGCCCCCTCTGGAGCGGCGCCCGGCTCAAAGAGATCCTGCGGTTTAACGTCGGCGGCAACGACGCGCTGATCCACGCCGAGGTGTACAAGCGCCCGCCCACCCAAACCTTGGCCCTCTCCGCGCTCAGCGAGCCCTTGGCCTTGACCTCTGGCGGCGTCGCCTTGAGCCTCGACGCCCCGAGCCACGCCGCGGCCATCGTGGTCGAGATGTCCTGTGAGTGGACCACCCAGAGCGGCCAGCTCTTGCTGCAGCTCGGCGACAAGGTCGTGGGTCGGCTGAAGCTGGAGAGCGACGACTGCGAGGGCGCGCCCCAGCGGCTCACCGTGCCCGCCGAGGCGAGCGACCGGGGCTTTGACCAGCTCATCCTGCGCCCCACGGCGATCTCCGGCCTGAGCCTCGTGCGCCTGGAGCTGATCGACGGCGCGGGCCCCTGAGCCCCTTCGCCCGAGGGCGGTGTATGCTCGCCGAATGGAGATCCTGAGGAGCCCCTGGATCCTTCCCTTGGGCCCGCTGCTCTTGGGCTTGGTCCTGCCGAGGATGGCGCTGGACGCGCCGCCTCGACGTGGGCTCGACCTCTGCCTGGGCCTCCTCTGCGCCGTCCTGCTGCCGGGCTTGGGCGGCGCCTGGCTCGCCCGGTTCATGATGCGTGACCGCTTCATGGGCTCGGATCTCGGCGAGTACTGCGGCATCGTCGCCAACTTCGGCCAGCCGCCGCCTGAAGGCGCCCAGCGCTCGGAGCTCGCCGCCGCCGTGCCCGGCCTGCTCGCCCAGCACGTCGGGGTGATCGACGGCTTGGCCTGGGGCGCCTTGTTGAGCGCGGGCGCGGCGGGCCTGGGCCTGTACCTCTGGGGTCGCGCCGTGGCGGGCCCCGTCGCCGGGGTGCTCAGCGTGCTCTTCGCCCTGAGCTGGGAGCCCACCGTCGCCATGACCCGCACGCTGAGCCTCTACCCCGAGCTCGCCGGGGGCTTCACCTTGGCCGGGGGCCTCGTGGCCTACGCCCTGCGCGACCGGGGCGCGCTCCCTTCAGCCCTCGCCGGGGCGGGCGCCGCCTTGTGTTTTGTCGTGGACCTGCGCGGCCTGATGTGGGGCCTGCCGCTTCTGGGCCTCGCCCTGCTCATCGCCGCCTTCGCCCCGGCGGGGCCGTGGCGCCTCGCCCGAGTTGCCGCCCGCCTCGCCGTCGTGCTCGCCTTGATGTGGGGCTCGTACCGCCTGGGGGAGCGGGTGTACGCCGAGAAGAGCGTCTCCTTGGAGCGCCTCACCCTGCACCACGGGCGGCTCTCGGAGATGCACATCGACGCCGACCAGCTCATCACCAGCCGCTATGTCTGGGGGCACACCGACGTGCGGGAGATCCCCGAGACGCTCTCGGTGCTCGCCCGGGGCACGCCGTTCATGCGCCGGGCCGTGGGCGGCAAGAACCACGAGGCCCTGTCGATTGAGCAGCGCGCCCTGTGGGTGACGCCGTGGCTGCCGCTGTGGGCCGGGGCCGCCTTGATGAGCTTGGCCGGGCTCACGCTCGGCGCCGATCGCCGCTGGCGCGCCTTGGCCTTGCTCGGCGTCGGCCTGCCCTTCGCCCTGGCCCTTGAGGGCGCGGTGACGATTCAGTTCAGCTTCGCCCGGCAGCTCGCCTTGGGCTTCGCCCTGCCCGCCTTGTGCCTGGGCGTGGGCTTCGTGAGCCTGCAGGCCCTCGTCTCGCGCCTGCCGATCCCCCGTCTGCCCATTCCCGCGCGCCTTGCCCCCGTCTTGCCCGGCCTTGGCGCCGTGCTCGTCGCCGTGGGGCTGGTGCTGGGCGGCCTGCCGAGCTGGCTTGGCCCGAACGCGCCGTGGCGCTCCCCGATGGGGGGCTCGGACGCCCGGGTGGACGAGCTGGTCACCGCCACCCACGACGCCGCCGCCGGTCGCACGCCGACGATGTGGCTGGATGAGCGCGGCTGGGCGTGCGTGAACGCCCTGGTGATCGAGGAGCGCGCCGGGGGCGACGTGGGCGGGCGGCTCTGGCGCTGAGCCCTCAGCCCCCGCGGAGCAGCCGGGTCAACAAGGCGTCGAGCTTGTTGGCGAAGTTCTGCCGGTCGGCGAGGCCCAAGGCCGGGGGCCCGCCGGTCTCGACGCCGCTGGCGCGTAGGCCCTCCATGAAGTCCCGCACGCTGAAGCGGTCGCGGATGTTGTCCGGCGTGAACAGCTCGCCGCGGGGGCTGAGCGCGTGGCCGCCCTTCTCGATGACCTCCGCCGCCAGGGGGATGTCTTGGGTGATCACCACATCACCCGGGGAGAGCCGCCGCACGATCTCGTTGTCGGCCACGTCCATGCCCGCGCCCACCTGCACCATGGACACCAGCTTCGAGCGTGGGATGTGGATGGGCCGGTTGGCGACGAGCACCAGAGGGAGCTGCGTGCGCTCCGAGGCCCGAAAGAGGATCTCTTTGATCACGACGGGGCAGGCGTCGGCGTCAACCCAGAGGGTCATGGGGCCTCGGTGGCGGAGGGGTGGGGAGGGTAGCATAGGCGAGGGCTTGGGGCTCAACGAACCTCGGGCCTCGGTGCGGCGACGGGGGGCGCGGGGCGTCCTGGCGAGACCGAACGGGCCTCATGCCCTGGCACGGCCACCAGAGTGTGCGCTCGGGGCTATCGGTGTGGGTGGTTGGCATCGCCTTTCCCCATTGCCACCCTACACATCCCTTCCGCTGTTCACCCGCCGAAGAACCTTGACACGGTCGCCGGTCCTATGCTAGGGTCACGATGCCAAGAGGCTTGACCGCGCCGGGGCCGGATGCCCTCACCCCGCCGAGCGAGAAGATCATGCGTGCCACCGTCTTGTGCTTGCTCTCGGCGCTCAGCTGCTTTTGTTCGCCCGCGTACGCGAATTCGCCCGACGGTCGCCCCGCACACCTCCGGGACTGCGCCACCGTCACCCCCGCCCAGGTCGAGGCCCATGTTCAGGCGGCGCTCGCGGCCTGGGCCGGCGCTCAAGGCGCGGCGTTCTTGAGCGCTCGAGACGCTGCCCTCACGGCTTTGCCCTGCGTGACGGCCCCTCTCAGCCCCCGTCTCGCCGCTGATCTGCACCTCGTCATGGCGCTGGGCGCCTATGCTGATGCTGACCTCCCGCAGATGAACCTGGAGCTGCGCGCTTGGCTCTGGCGAGATCCTACAAAGGCGCTCGGCGAGCCCTATGTCTTGCCGGGAGACGATATCTCCGTCGCCACCGACGCCGCCCGTTTGGAGCCTGTGCCCTTAGAGATTCCTCTGCGTGTACCCGCCGGGGCCACCCTACGGGTAGACGGTCGCAAGGCGGAGTCCCGCCCCGAGGGGCTGCCAGTCACCGCGCAGCTCATCACCGAGGGCGGCGTGGTGTGGTACTCCGGCTACGCCGCGCCAGAGGATCCACTGTGGCCCAAAGACTTGCCGCCGCCGCCGCGCTCCTCCCGTCATCGTGTCGGAAAAGGTGTGCTCATCGTCGGCGCGGTCGCCGGGACAGTCGGCCTTGGCCTACAAGCGGTCACCTTGGGCTCTGCGGCCCAGGCCAGTCTCATCGCGCGGGGTGTCGCCAACGGAGACCCAGAGATCTCTCCGGCCGATGAGGCCACCTTTGAGCGCGCCATCGCCCGTAGCCGCGTCACAGGCACGCCAGGGATCGTGATGTTGGGTGTGGGCGCTGGCGTGTCGCTCATCGGCTTGGGCATGACCTGGTGAGACGGTATGAGCTGCTAGAGGAGCTAGGCCGCGGAGCCTTCGGCGCCGTGTGGCGGGCACGTTTGATCGGACGCGGCGCGTTCTCCCGCGAGGTGGCGATCAAGCTCTTACACTCGTCAGTCACCGAGCACGAGCACGGCGCCGAGCTGCTCGCCCGCCTTCGTGACGAGGCCCGACTCTTGGGGCTCCTGCGTCACCGCGCCATCGTGGCCGGGGTTGAGCTTGTGCATTTTGAGGAGGGCTGGGCCGTCGTTTTGGAGTTGGTTGAAGGCGCTGACCTTGGCGAGTTTGTGTCGCGTGGTGTGCCTGTGTCCGTCGTCTGGGAGATCGTCGCCGAGGTGGCGTCGGGCCTGCGCTGCGCTTTGGACACCCCCGGCCTCGACGGCAAGCCGCTCCTGGTTCAGCACCGCGACATCAAACCCCAGAACCTCCGCGTCACCGCCGGGGGTGAGGTGAAGATCCTCGATCTGGGCATCGCCCGTGCTGAGTTCGCCGCCCGGGAGGCCGAGACCCAGGCCGTTCGTTATGGCACGCTCGGCTACATGAGCCCTGAGCGCCTCGCCGGGGTGGACCTCCCCGCAGGCGACATCTACGCCCTCGGTGTGACAGCGGCGGAGCTGCTCATAGGAGCATCATTGGGCCGCGCCCAAATTGACCCCGACGCCCACAACACACAGATCGCCGCGCAGCTCGCCCCACTGCCGATCACGACCCCGGAGCGGGGGCTCTTGTCTATGATGTTGGCCGCCCGCCCCGGGGACCGCCCTGACGCCCGGGAAGTAGAGCGCCGCGCCCGCGCTCTCCGTCTCGCCCGTGGTGTTGAGGCCCCGAGCCTCCTGAGCTGGGCTGAGCGCGCCGTGCCTGAGGCCCTCAAGGCCCGGCGCCCGGGCCAACGGCTCGCGGCACCTCGCGCCCTCACTGAGCAGCGAAGCGCGCCCCTGCCGCCGTCGCCACCCCTCACCGTCGGTCTTCCGCCGCCCCCAGATCGCCCTCGGGTGACTCTCGCGCCATGGGTGTTCTTCGGCGCCTGCGCTTCGCTGTTCGTGGGAGGTTTGGCGCTCCTTGTGACCTCGCGTCTCAGCCAAGAGGCGACGCTCCCCCCCGCCGAGGCCGTGGCTGGGGTTTCTCCGACGCCCCCCGAGCCACCGCCCGCGGTTGTGCTCACCCCCGCACCTGCCGTTGCGACCGCTGCGCCTACGCCACCCCCACCCAAAGCCGCCGGGGTCACGCTCACCGTGGCTTCCGGCGCTGAAGGGGTCACGCTGATCCGCGACGGGCAGAGCTTCACCGTCCCCGGCACAGTCCCTCTGGGCACCTATCGCGCCTCAATGAGCGGTTGGGGTGCCGAGACAAACAGCCTCATTCAGATCACTGGCCCCGGCACCCTAAGCTGTGACACGTTGGTCCGTCGTTGCCGCCTGGTGCCCGCCCCTTCGCGTTAGGAGTCCCTATGCCCCGCCCTGCCCTTTGGTTTCGCCTGCTCCCACTGTTCGCGCTGGCCTGCGCGGGAGTCTCCGAACGACGGGAGACGCGCTGGCGAGATCCTGACGAGGACGAGGTGCCTTGGCCTGAAGATTGCGACAGTCAAGACCCGGCGGTGGGCACGAACGAGTGGTACGCCGACCTCGACGGCGACGGCTGGGGAGACGCCACCACCTACACCCAAGCCTGCCTAGCCCCCGGTGATGCGTACATCGAGCGCGCCGGAGACTGCGACGACGCCGACGCCCAACGCCACCCCAACCGAACCGAGGCCTGCGACGGCCTCGACAACGACTGCGACGGGCTTATCGACAACAACCCCGCGACCGATGAGCCTACAGAGTCGGGCTTCTTCGACGGCGATGGCGACGGTTACGGGGGCGGCGACGAGGAGACCTTCTGCGCGCTCCCCGAGGGCTGGGCGCCCCTGAGCGGCGACTGCGACGACGCCGCCCCAGATGTAAACCCCGGGGCGGCCGTTGTCTGTGACGACGGCATTGACAACAACTGTGACGGCCTGAGCGACTGTGCGCGATATCTGAAGGGAGAGATTGACGGCGCGGGGGACGTACGGTTTGTAGGGGACAACCGCAGCCTCCTCAACGGCGACGCCCTCATGGTGGACTTGACGGGCGAAGGAGAGCTCGATCTTGTGCTCGGCTCCAAAGAGGTCTCCTTGGGCACCCACGGCGGAGTGTTTGTGCTGCCCGGCCCCTTGCCCGCATCGGGCTCACTGAACGTCCTCGACAGCGCGTGGCCGCTCCAAGGGGACGTGAACCTCTCCGGCGAGATGGGCACGGCGCTCCGGGCGGCGGACCTAGACATCGACGGTGTTGTGGATCTCATCATCACTGCCCCTGCCGGAGCGGACGATCCGGGGCGAGTGTACGTCGTTTTCGGCCCGCTCACCGGCCCCCTGGACATGGTCTCTGGTTCAGCGAAGGAGTACGCCCTCCTCTTGGGGGATCGCCCGGGAGATGGTTTTGGTGATGGGGTGCTGATCGCGGAGCTGGACGGCGACGGTCAGGCTGACCTGCTCGTGAGCGCAACCAGCACAATCTACCTCAGCGCCAAGACGACGTATGGCTCGCTCCATCTCTTTGAGGGGCCGATTCGGAACGACAAGGACGCCTCCTCCGCCGATCATGTCGTGTTCTTCAACAGCCAGAGCGCGCTCACCGGGGCCAAACTCTCGAGTCTGGGCGATGTCACTGGGGACGGGCTCGATGAGGTGATGCTCGCGCTGCGAGGCTGGAAGGTGACTGAAGGGTCCACCAAGGTCACACGGGACGCGGTGCTGATGCTAGAGGGTGATCTCACCGACAGCGTAGACGTTGAGGATCTTGTGGGCTGGCGGGTGCAGGTCGATGGGGACGACGGCGACTTTGGCGCGACCCTGCTCAACGCTGGGGATTTAGATTTGGATGGTTACGGTGACGTCGTGATCGGCGCGCCTCTGCGGGACAAACGAGTAGAGGATGATGGCACCGCGTGGGTGTTTAGCGGCGTTGAGATCGCCCATGTAAACCCAACCTCGACCGATCCCAACACCTTGAGCGTCGCCGAGGTCACCGGCGACGCCTTCGATGACCAGCGCGTCGGCGCGGCCTTGGCCGCCCCGGGAGACGTCGACCGAGATGGCAAGGCCGATCTCCTCGTGGGCGCGCCCGGCCTGCCCGACTATGGCGGCGCCTTCTTGTTGTACGGCCCCATCGAGGGCCACATCCAGGCCAAAGACCTGGACACGACAATCACCGCGCTCAAGGTGCTCGGCGCTGAGTACGGTGAGGGCTTGGCCGCCCCTGGCGACGTCAACGGCTTGGGCCACCCCGACCTCTTGCTCTACGCGCCCGAGAACACCACCTGGCACCTCTTGTTCACCGACGCGCTCTAGCGCCCCTCGCCGCTCCTGGCCCAAAAGAAGGGCGCCGCCTTCGGCCCGCTCGTGCCTCAACATCAACGCCCGTTGGCCCGGTCAACGCCGCTCGCCGCGCCCGTCGTCGCCCAGACGACCACGACCCTCGACGCCACGCTGCACAACGCCGGGAACACCCTCACCCTCGCGGCGCTGGCCGGGGACTCCCTCGACGGCCTTGGCCCATTGATCACCGAGGCCCTCACGCTGAGCCTCGCTGGGGTGAGCCCCGAGGCCGGGCCGGGCCTGGGCAGCAACGAGGCGGCGCTCTTGGTGATGCGCCACGCGCAGGGCGGCGACGTCGATCATGCGGCGCTCGGCGGCTTACGCCCCGGCGGCGGTCGGCCCTTGCCCCCGGCGGTGGTGGCCCGACTGAGCGCCGTGTTTGGCCATGACCTCGGCCATGTTCGTGTGCACCAAGACGCCCAGGCGGCGCGGCTCGCCCAAGCGGCCCAGGCCCGGGCGTTCACCATGGGCCATGAGATCTGGTTCAACGCCGGTGAGCTGGATCTCACGAGCCCCCAAGGCCTTGAGCTTCTGTTGCACGAGCTGACCCATGTGATCCAGGCGGATCAGGGCCGCGCGCCGCGCCCCAGCGGCGACGGCGTGACCGTGTCTTCGCCCCACGATCCCCACGAACAAGAGGCCGAGCGCGCCGCGGCCGCTTTGCTCCCGGCGGTGGATCTCTACGGCGACGGCCTCAGCCTTCAGGGCGACGGCCTAATGAACGACGCGGCGTGGTCGGTGGCGGTGGACCAGGGTCCAACACGGCCCCGCGCAGAGCCCCGAGACGACGATCTCCCGCGAAGACCTGCCCACGAGCGACAACCCCCAGGCGACCGAGGCCGCCGGGGCGGGACTGTTGGTGATGTGGGAGGGTGAGGCGCCCATCGTCATCCGCGCGCCCCCGGGCGGCGAGGCTGAAGACATCGCCGCGGCCTTCGCCGAGGCCGGGGCCACCACCTGCGAGGACTGGGAGGAGGTGAGCGCCGCCGAGCCCACCTACCCGCTCTACTACGCGCTTGATGTTGGCGGGAGAGGCCGGGGAGGGGGCCGTGGACTTTGAGGCCCTCGGCGCGCCCGCCGCGGCGGCGATGGGCGAGACGCCCGCGGTGGCGCCGGGCGGGGCGGCGAGCGGCGGGATGGCGCCGCAGACGGGCGGCGGGATGGTGCCGCAGGCGGCGGGCGGTGGCATGAGCCCCGGGCCGTGGGCGCCGCCGGGCGGGCAGCCTGCGCCGTTTTATGTGGGGAATGATGCGCACAACGGTATTGGGAAGCGGTACAAGGATGCGAATTTCCCCGACCTCGTGTTCCTCAACACCACCCCTGTAGGGTCGATTGTCAACAAGATGGTGCCGAAGGGTGATGCTTCTAAGCTCAGCGCCTCCAACGCCGCCCTGCGCCCCGACATCCTGAACGCCGCCAAGCGCTGTGTCTACGAGATCAAGCCCGCGAACGCCGCCGCCGAGGGCGCTGCAGAGGCGGCGATGTACGTCGCCGCCTTCGCCCAGGCGGGCATCGTGATCAGCCTCGGCGCCCCCGCCATGCCCGGCACGTCGGGGGTCATCAGCGGCCCCGGCGGCTTCTTCCAGTACGACAGCCCCCTGCCCGGCGTCATCGTCTACCGCTATAGCAAGCAGCAGCCTCAGACCGTCCCTGTCCTCGTGCCGCAGACAAGCCCCGCTGAGGAGCCCAAAGGTGCGCTTCAGCCCGCTGGCAGCGTGCTCTCGTGGCAGTATTGGGAGGAGGTCACCGGCCTGACCGGCCTCGCCCTTGTCACCTACCTGCTCATCTCTGAAGGCTCCCGCGTGCTCTACCCACCCCGAAACCTCGTCCCGGTGCCCTGATGCTGGTCCCACGCTTCGTTCATGGCCTCACCCGCGACGTGAAGAAGGAGAGCCTTCGCCGCATTCGCCTGATGAGAAAGGGTGCTCGCTGGTCTGAGGCGATGGCCGATGAGCTTGTGGACGTGGCGACTCTGCCTGGGCTCGTCGTGCTTGACGGCCCGTACCCGAACGTCGGATTTGAGCCGCACACCCACATCTATTCTCCGTTCCATTGGGCGGATGACGCTATATGGAGCGTCAGGCCTACGTTACCGATGAGCGCACTTTCAGGCATCTTCTTCGACGCCGTGCAGACTCCTTGGGGCGTGTTGGGGATGCTTGACGACTCCACCGGCACATGGATGAGGCTGGAGGAGCACCACTGGCCCTACATCCAAGCCGTTGAGCGGCGCTGGGACGAGCTTGAGGCCATTGGCGACCGCTACTCTGGCGGCAGTCAGTCACCTAGCCCTCTTTGGCACTTTGGGAGCGCCCCCTACTACGCCCTCTGCGCCCTCGGCCTCTCCCGCGAAGACCTCCACGCCCTGATGCCCCAAGGCTTCCACGCCCTCTATCGCCGCTTGCTGGAGGTCCGCGCCGCCCAGGGGCTCCCGCCGCCGCCGGAGGAGGCGCCTTGACCGGGCTCCCGCGTGCTCACCCCGCCCCGTAATCTCGTCCCGGTGCCCTGATGCTGGTCCCGCGCTTCGTTCATGGCCTCACCCGCGATGTGAAGAAGGAGAGCCTTCGCCGAATTCGCCTGATGAAGAAGGGCGCTCGCTGGTCTGAGGCGATGGCGGATGAGCTTGTGGACGTGGCGACGCTGCCGGGCCTCGTTGTGGTGAATGGTCCGGGCGTTCTCATGGGATTTGATCCCCAGACCCACATCTATTCCCCCTTCTTCTGGGGTTGGCGAACATGCTTGGACTGGTACTACAGCCGGGACCCCCACGACACGCGATACCAGGACGCGCTCCACACGATCTTTCTCGATGCGGTAGGAACGCCTTGGGGCGTGCTCGGGATGATCGCAGATTGGCATTGGACGCTCAACTCAACGCACCACTGGCCTTACGTTCAAGCGGTCGAGCGCCATTGGGACGAGCTCGTGGCGATCGGTGACCGCTTCACGACCGGCTCCACGACACCGATGCCGCTCTGGTACTTGATGGACTCGCCCGCGAAGTCCCTCTTCGCGCTGGGATTCCCCCCTGACGAGTACGAAGCGCTTAGCCCCCAAGGCTTCCACGCCCTCTACCGCCGCTTGCTGGAGGTCCGCGCAGCCCAGGGCCTCCCGCCGCCGCCGGGAGAGGAGCCCTAAGCCCCCACCCGCCCCACCACCACCCAGTCCGCCCCGAACCGGATGCCGTCGGGGTGCCGTCGCAGGTGCTCCATCGCCCGGCCTCGCAGGGACTCAATCTGCCCCCGCAGCGCGGCGATGAGCGCCTTGTCGCTGAGGTAGCCGAGCTTGGACTCACACACGCGGAGCTGCCCGGTGATGAAACGCTCGCGGTAGACGATGGGCGTGGACCAGGCGTCCTCGACGACGAAGCCCGCGCGCTCCAGGTGGCGGCAGGTCCAGTCGAGCGGGTACTCGCGGTAACAGCGGTGCTTCGCCAGCAGGATGCAGGCGTCGCGCAGGCGGGCCAGCTCCAGGATGAGCGCGCCGCCTTCGTCCTCGGCCACGTCAGGGTAGGGGGCCAGGCCGATGGTGTACAGGCGGTGGCGCACCAGGGGGCGCAGGCGGGGGAAGAGCTGGTCTTGGAAGTAGGGGGCGAAGCCGTCTACGGCGCCGAGGAGGTAGTCGGCCAGGACGGTGTCGAAGGTCTCCCCGGCGAGCAGGGTAGGGTCTGTCCAGTTGCCGATGATCAGGCGGTCCTGGGGGCGCAGGGGCACCTTCTCGCGCAGGCCACGGGCCATGGCCTCCGAGGCCGTCACCGCGGCCAGGGCCTCGGTGGGGCGCTCGGAGAGCCAGCGGAGGCTGTGCTCCCCGGTGCCAGCGTCTAAGACGCGCCCCCAGGGGGTCGTCCCCTGAAGGCGCTCGACGCTGGCGAAGAGGCGATCGGTCGTTGTGGCGACGGTCGTCACAGCGCGATCAGCTCAGCGACGGGCGCCGCCTTGGGTGGCCTTGGCCGGGGGAGCGTCGCCCTTCTTGACGGGCTCGTCGCTGATGGTGACGTCCTTGGTGGTCTGCGGGGCCACCTTGGCGGGGGCCACGAGCTTGGGCTTGTCGGCGCCGGGCGCGCCCGCGGGGGTGTTGCCGGGGGTGGCCGGGGTGGCGTCGGCGGGGGTGGCCGGGGCGGCGGCGAGGGGGAAGGACAGGTCGAGCTTGATCAGCACGTCGTCCTTGATCAGGTCGTCGGGCTTGCCGGGGTAGACGATGCCGAAGTCTTTGCGGTTGATCTTGAACTCGGCCTTGGTGGTGGCCTTGTCGGCGGCGACGGCGATGGTGGCGGGGAAGGTGATCGTCTTCTTCACGCCGTGCAGCTCGAGGTCGCCGGTGACCTCGTGGGTGGCGCCTTCAGGGGTGGCCTTCTCGACGACGTTGCGAGAGGTGAAGGTGGCCTTGGGGAACTGGGCCACGTCGAAGAAGTCGGGCGACTGCAGGTGCTCGGTGAGCTTGGGGTCATCCGAGCTGAGCGTGGCGGTCTCGACGGAGAAGTCGGCGCCGACCACCTTGCCCTCGTTGATGAGGGCGCTGCCCTCAAACTTGCCGAAGGTGCCAGGGTGCTCCTTCGTGATCTTCGCGCCGACCCACTCGATCTTCGAGGTGGCGAGATCGGCGGCGTAGGCGGTGCCCGTCACTTCAGCCTTGGGCTCCTCGACGGGAGGGGTGGGCTCGGGGGTGACGACTTCAGCGGTGGGCTTGTCCTTCATCTCGCCCTCGCCGCAGGCGGTGGTGAAGGAGAGGACGATGAGGCTTGAGGCCAGCAGTAGACGCATGGGATGCTCCTTGTGGATTCGGCCTCGCGAAATATCGCGCTGGTGTCAGCGCGCAAGCCGGATCGCAGCGCATGCTATCCCAGCGCGCCCCGCGCCACGACCCCCGGAGCCACGATGCCCATGTCCCCTGAGCAGCTCACCCCCGACTACATCCAGCGGTTCATCGAGGAGGACTCCTCGCTGTGGACGCTCAAGCGTGTTGAGATCGCTGAGGTTTTGCGTCTGCTGCACGATCTTGGCCACGCGGCCGCCGTTCAAAATGAAGACCAGCTCTATGAGGCCCTGCTCGACGTGATGTACAAGACGCGCCCCACGGGCCCGACGTGAT
This sequence comes from Deltaproteobacteria bacterium, assembly GCA_016717595.1. GTDB lineage: Bacteria > Myxococcota_A > UBA796 > UBA796 > CAJQPC01 > JADKFE01. The sequence continues at coordinate 162,615 of JADKFE010000124.1, forward strand.
TCTGCAAGGATCGCCGACGATCGTGCCAACGCGCGCGGCGCGGGTGTACGATCGCCCCTCCCCGATCGCCGGAGCCGCTCGTGCGCCCTGAAGATGTGCTGGAGTTTTGGTTCGCGGGTGTGGACGGCGACGCGCCGCCGCCGCCGCACCGAATGGCGCTGTGGTTCGGCGCCAGCCCCAGCCTCGACGCCGAGGTCCGCGAACGTTTTGGCGCCACCTGGGACGACGCCGTCGCCGGTCGGCTGGGCGCCTGGGCCGAGGCTGGGCCCATGGGCCGCCTGGCCTTGATCTTGGTGCTCGACCAGCTCTCGCGGAACATCCACCGGGGCCGCGCCGAGGCCTTCGCCGGGGACGAGCTCGCCCGGGCCCTCGCTGTTGCGGCCATCGACGCCGGGCAGCACCGCCTCGTGCCGCCGCTCTACCGCCTGTTCTTCATCTTGCCCCTGGAGCACCACGAAGACCTGGCCTCTCAGGCGCGGGCCCTGGCGCTCACCGAGGCCCTGGCCGCCGACGCCCCCGAGGCGCTGAAGAAGGACGCCCAAGGCTGGGTGCAGTTCGCCGAGAGACATGTGGCGCTCGTGCGGCGCTTCGGGCGTTTCCCCCATCGCAACGCGGTGTTGGGCCGCGTGGACACCCCCGAGGAGGCGGCGTACCTCGCGGGCGGCGGCGAGACCTTTGGCCAAGGCGCCGCCAAAGAGCAGGAGTCCCGCTGATGTCCGAGCGCTCCACCGGCTTGTTTCTGCCGGGGCACGTCCCTGGCCCCGCCCTCGCCGCGATGCTGCTTCAGGCGCCGGGCCTCACCGCCGCGGACCTGAGCGGTGAGGAGGCCCCGCGGGTGGGCCACGGCGCGCGGTCGGGCCGGGCGTACACCCACCTCGCCCTGCGGCTGTTTGAGGTGGGCGGCCTGGCGCTCATGGAGCAAGAGCGGCCGCCGGGCCCGGAGGAGCTGGAGATGTGGCTGGGGGAGCGGCTCTCCCGGGCGTATGGCCTCGCGCTGTTCGCCCACTACGACGACGAGCGCGGCGCCGGGGGCCACGCGCTGTTCCGCGACGGCGCCTTGGTGAGCCGGGCCGTCATCGACGGTCGCCTGGACCGCCCCGTGCGCCGGGGCCTGGGCGCTGAAGAGCCCCTCAACAACGTAGACCCCTCAGACTGGGTGTGGCCCCACATCGCTGAGGCCGTCGAGGCGGGCACGACGGCCCTGTTTGGCCCGGGGGTGCGCACCGACGATGACCTCGCGGCGATCATCCAGGCCGCGGCCGCCGCCCCGGTGACCGACACCCCCAGAGCCGCCGCGCCCCAGGCCGCCGCCGAGCCGCCCGTAAACAGCGGCGCTCGCAAGCGCGACAAGCTCAAGGGCGCGCTCAAGGGCCTCTTGGGCTGGGATTGAGCGAAGACCCCCCTAGGACGAGCTCGTCCTCTGGAGCAAAGACCATGGCCTACGAGCGTTATCTCGGCGACGCCTACTTAAACGACGCCGAGATTCAGGCCTGGTGCCGCGCCTTGGCCCAGGCCCGCCCCGGCTGGGTGACGCTGACCGAGCTCGGCCCCACCCGCGGCGGCCGGCCGATCCTGCTCCTCACCCTGGGCAAAAACGACGGCCACCAAGACGAGCGCCCGGGCTTCTGGCTCGACGGCGGCACCCACGCCGCGGAGTGGACCGGCGTGATGGCCGCGCTCTACGCCGTCTCTCAGTGGATTCAGCGCATCGACGAGGGCGACGCCGACTTCATCCGCTGGCTCACCCAGCACACGATCACCGTGCTGCCCAACGTCTCCCCCGACGGCTACGAGGCCATGATCCGGGGCGAGCCCTACCTTCGCTCCACCCTGCGGCCCCCCCAAGACGGCGCGGCGCGCTCCGGCCTCGACCCCAGCGACCTCGACGGCGACGGCGCCACCCGCTGGATGCGCTGGCGTCACCCGGCGGGGCCCTTCGTGCAAGATGAGGAGGTGCCGCTGTTCATGCGGCCCCGGCGCCTCACCGACGCCCCCCAAGACGCCTTCTTTATGTCGTTTGAGGGCAGCCTCATCAACTGGGACGGGGTGCACTGGACGAGCGCCCCGACGCGCTACGGCCTCGATCTCAACCGCAACTTCCCCGCCCATTGGGCGCCGTTCTCGATGTTTGGCCAAGACGGCGGGCGTTACCCCCTCTCGGAGATCGAGAGCCGGGTGATGATCGACGCCTTCGCCGCCCGGCCGATGTTGAGCGCCGGGCTCACGAACCACACCTACACCGGCGCCCTGCTCACCCAGCCTTACCGCCAAGACTCGCCGATGAAGGACGGCGACGTGACGCTGATGGAGACCTTGGCCAAAGAGGCCGTCGAGGGCACGGGCTACCGGGTGATCCGCGTCTGCCCCGACTTCATGTACGACCCCAAAAAGTCCATCGTCGGGGTGTGGGCCGACACGATGTCGTCGGTGTTCGGCGTGCCCGGCTACACCCTGGAGCTGTGGAACCCCTACGGCCACTGCGGCGTCGAGGTGCCGCGCCCGGCGGAGTTCTTCGCCAACCCCGACCCAGCCGTGCTCCGGGCGATGGTGCGCCACTTCTCGGCCCAGCCCGGCGCCACGAGCCCTTGGCGGCCCTTCGACCACCCCCAGCTCGGCCCCGTGGAGCTCGGCGGCATCGACTACATGCGCACCATCCGCAACCCGCCCCTGGCCGAGCTCCGCGCCGAGTGCCACCGCGGGTTCTTGGTCGCCGACCGCCTCCGCCTGGCGCTGCCGCGGGTGCAGGCCCAGCTCGTGATTCAGGGCGAAGGCTCCGGGCCGCGGCTGGTGCAGCTCCAGCTCGAGAACTTCGGGTGCCTGAGCAGCGCCGGGCTCGCGCGGGCGGAGGAGGTCGGCGCCGCGCCGCCGGTCTCCGCGCTCCTTGAGCTGGGGCCGGGGCTTCGCCTCGTTCACGGCGCCGCCGAGCAGGCCCACGCCCACATGGACGGCTGGGGCGGGGCCCGAGGGTTCGGCGCCGCCCACCCGATCTACCCGTCTTTGCCCCCCCGGGGTCACCGGGCGGGCTTTGTGTGGTGTGTCGAGGGGCACGGCACGATCACCGCGCGCTGGCGCGGCGGTCGTGGTGGACGGGGCGCCATCGAGGCCCGCATCGCCTGAAGCTCAACACGCCTGAAGCTCAGATCTCCTGAATGATGCCGTAGGCGTTCAGGTAGCTGTACCAGTCGCCGCCGATCTCCCACCAGGCCTCGCCGCCGGCGTCGTCGCCGGTCTGCCAGGCCACAAACGCCGTGGTCATGCCGCGCACGGTGAGGCCGATCTCCTCATCGGTGTAGGCGCTGCCCGAGCCCGCGCACAAGAAGCCGCAGATGTCATCCGACGGGCTCTCAAAGTCGCAGTGATCGGCGCCGGGCACCCGCAGGTCGCGGCTGTTGGGGGCCGCGTCGAGCATGGTGACGCCGTTGTTGTTGGAGTTGCACAGGCCCGACTCACCGAACAGGCCGTAGAGCGGCAGGCCGATGGACGACGCGGCGAGCAGGCCGTCGGTGGTGTTGCTGTCGACGGCGTCGAGGCCCACGGCGCCTAAGGCGTTGGGGTCGGCGCCCGCGGCCAACACCGCGCTCAGCCCGCCCGCGCTGTGCCCGACGTAGGTGACCTCATCGGCGCCCCACACGGCGTCGGCCAAGGTGACCATGTTCTCGGCGTTGCGGGGGTGGTCGGCGTCAAAGAGCGACGAGAAGCACAGCTCGGGGGTGACGACGACGTAGCCCCACGACGCGAGGTGCCCGGCCCAGTCGGCGACGTTCGCCGCGGTGCGTGAGAAGCCGTGGGCGAGCATGACGTGGCCGTTGTCGGTGCCGTCGGTGGGGGCGAAGACCGAGTAGCTGAGCGTGCAATCGGCGTCCATCACCTCGCTGCCCGTGGTGACCGTCACCGCCCAGGGGCCCGCCTCGCGGTAGTCCGTCGTCTCCGGCGTGTCGTCGCCGGGGTCGGAGGTGTCGTCGCCGGAGTCGTCCGTGGACGAGCTGTCGTCGGTGGACGAGCTGTCGTCCGTAGACGAGCTGTCATCGGTGGCGGTGCTGTCGTCGGTGGCGGTGCTGTCGTCCGTAGACGAGCTGTCGTCGCCCCCGGCGGTGTCGCCGCTCACGTCGGTGTCATCGGCGGCTTTGTCGTAGCTGGAGTCCGCGATGTTGCCGCCGCAGGCCGCCGTCAGCAGGAGGAGGAGAGGGGTCACACGCATGGGGGAGCCTCGGTCTTGTATGGGGGTGAGCAGCACGAGGTATCCTGAAACCTCACGACTGGACAGCCCCCCAACCGAGGTCCATGGCGCGCAAAGCCCAAACGGCTGACGCGGCGCCTAAGACGGCGGCGGCATCTCGATGAGGTAGGTCGTCGTGAGGATCGTCGGCACGCCCAGCTCAGCCATGCGTGGGCTGGGGGCCTCCTCGATCTCGTTGAGGATCGTCACCTGGCAGTCGTTGAACAAGGCGCGCACATCCTCCTCAGGCACGGAGAACGGCGGCCCGTCGATCTTCGACTGGTCATACGCGAAGGCGTTGAGCAGGATCTTCGCGTTGGGCGAGAGCATGTGTTTGAGCTTCTGGACGTAGGTCGGGCGCACCTCCCGGGGCAGGGCCACCAGCGAGGCGCGGTCCCAGGCCCGATCAAAGATGCCGTGGGTGGCGGGGTCTAGGTCGAAGAAGTCGCCTTGGAGCACGGTGAGGCTCACCGAGCGCCAGACGGTGTACGGGGCCTCTTCAGTGACGACGGCCTCGATGTTGTGCTCCTCGTGCAGGGCCTCGATGGCGAGCTCCGAGAGCTCCACGCCGACGACGTGGTGCCCCCGGCGCACGAGCCAGGCCAGATCGTGGGACTTGCCGCACAATGGCACGAGGATCTGGTGGCCGGGGCTGCGGATCCACTGCCCGGCGTGCCGCTGCAGATCGGCGTGTACGCCGTTCTGATGAAAGCCGATCTGCTTCTCACGCCACCGCTTGAGCCAGAACTCACGATCCATAGACTCTCCGACCTCTTGTGGAACGGTTGGCGCCTCGCCGAGACCTCACCATCGTCGCTGTGAGAGTATTCGCCCGGCTCGGCTTGTTCATCTCAATCGCAGAAGGGCCCCTTAAACAGCACGCCGTTGTTGGCCTCAGAGCACTCGTTGATGATGCCGAGGCCTGTGCCGTCGTCGTCTACGGCGAGCCACAGCCCCGCGGCGTCTTTGACCTCGGCGGCGTCGAGCTCAAAGAGCTCGGCGTCGCTCACCCAGCCGGACTCAATCGACGCCGTGACCTCGCGGGTGCGCAGCAGCGTGTTGCCGCCCGAGCTGTCCTGGGCGTACAGCGCCAGGGTGACCGTCTTGTCCGTGGGCTCGTCGCCGAGGTTCCAGGCGCGCGCCTCGACGATCACCGAGCCCAGCTCGCAGGCGTCTAAACACACGTCCACGAACTCGGCGGTGAGGTCTGAGGCCAAGGTGTACACGTCGCCTTCAGTGCCCGCGTGCCAGGTGTTGTGGGTGGTGAAGTTGGGCTCGGCGTTCACCGGCACGCTGAGGTCGTCGTTGATGTTGTTGATGTAGTAGGCGTGCTGGTTCCACACCTCACGCGCCGGGCGCCAGGTGCCGTCGATGTCGCCATAGGCCGAGACCGCGCCGTCGCTGGACTGGTGGCAGACGATGATCTCGGCCTGGCCGTCCTCGTCCACGTCCGCGATGGTGGGGTAGTCGAACATCGTCGCCGAGGAGTGGTCGGTGGAGTAGAACTTCACCGCGCCCGTGGGCCCGTCAAACACGAACATCTGGAGCTCGTCGATGTAGACGACCTCCATCGAGCCGTCGCCCTCAAAGTCGAAGAAGCTCGCCGCCGTGGCGCCCGACTCATCGGTGACCTTCGCCCGCCAGAAGACCTTGCCGTCGCGGTGATAGACCACGAGCTCATTGCCGCCGGCGGTCACGATCTCGGGCAGGCCGTCGCCGTCGAGATCGGCGATGCCCGCCGGGGCCAAGATGTTCGCCGAGGGCAGGGTGTGCGGCCCCCACATCACCGTGCCGTCGGTGTCTACGGCGCGGATGGTGTTGTAAGACATGGCGATGTACTCGCCGAACTCGTCATCATCGAGGTTCGCCGGGCTGATCATGGCGTCCTCTTGGTCGGCGTCGTGCCAGAGGGTATCGCCGTCGGGGGAGTACATCGCGTCGCCGACGATGACCTCCTCGACGCCGTCGAGGTCGAGGTCCATCACCGCGGGCACGCTGGACTCAGAGATGGAGAAGCCGCCCAGATCGGACTTGCCCGTAGGAGCCGCGCCCGTGCTCGCCGATGCCGCGGGTGGTGCCGTCGGCGTTGAGGATCACCCGGCCGATGACGATCTCCGGTGAGCCGTCGTGGTCCATGTCGGAGATCACCGGGGCCGAGGCCCAGTCGAAGTCCCGGCCCTCAAAGGTGCCCGTCTCCCAGAGCTGCTTGCCGGTGTGGTCCCAGGCCACGGCCCGGTAGTCGCCCACGGCGAACAAGGAGCTGGCGTACTCCCGCACGCCGATGATCTCGACGTCGCCATCGCCGTCGAGGTCGGCCACGGCTGGGGGTGAGCCATACGCGAGCTTGCCCGAGGTGGCCTCTTTCCACAACAGGCCGGAGCCGTCGCCCTTAAAGACGTTGAGCTGCCCGTTGCCGATAAAGGGCGTGATGTTGACCAGAACCTCAGGCGCGCCGTCCCCGTCCACATCGGCGACGATCGGCTGAGAGGTACACCCGGCGTTGGGGGCGTACTTCCACTCGACCACGGGGGTGAACCCGGCCTCGGGCGGCGTCTCGCAGGTGTCGCCGACCCCTTGAAAGGCGCCAGCGTCGGCCTCGACCGAGCAGTCGCCGATCGCGATCACCCCGCCCGAGTCCCCGCCGCCGGTGCTGCCCGTGTCGTCCCGACCGCCGTTCTCGTCGTCTTTGTCGGGGAAGAGCTTGTAGTCCGAGCATCCGAAGGCGAAGCCGACGAGCAGGAGCGCGGGAGAGAGACGTGCGGTGCGTAGCATAGGAGGGGCCTCCGAGGGCCGAGCGGGGTGCGAGGGGGGCCAGAGCTTGCCAATATAGCGTGTCCCCAGCGATGGCGCGCGGGAGGGTGAAAAGCCACGGCGGGCTGGGCCGGGCGGCGCCTGGGGTTGGGCCCTGGGGGCGCCGCCGGCGTTGGGCGTCGTCGTGACAAAACACGCGCGGGGCTCGGCGCCTGATCGTGCGGGGTCAGCTCACCCACGACTTAGAGGAAGGCCGATTGTTTGGGTCGTCAGGGCCGGCTCGTGTGGGGCACCGCGCGTCTCACGCTCAGATGTAGTCCAGGGCGTAGGCGAGGGCGATGTTCGCCCCCAGGCCCACGACGACGCCGATGGAGCCGCCGACGAAGGCCTGGATCGCGCGGCGCTTCTGCAGCTCTTGGTTGTAGGCCTCCATGTACTCGCCGGGCCGCATGTTCCCGTCCGCCGGGAGGGGCGCGTCGGTCTTGTAGAAGTAGAGCGCGGTGCCGACGCAGCCGCCCATGCCCAGGCAGACACAGAGCCCGCTTGGGCAGAACCCCACCGCCGCGCCGATCAGCCCAGGGTTGAGCCCAAAATCCGCCGTGGAGGCGTCAAGCTGGCCCTGCGCGGCCGTGTTCGTTGAGGTCGGCGTCGGCGGGGCGGTCGCCTCCACCGGGGCGGGGGCCTCCACCGGGGCGGGCGCCTCGGCGTCTTGGGCGAAGGCCAGAGAGGACACAAGCAGCAAAGAGAGGACCATGAGGAAGCTCCACAAGAAGTTGGGGGAGAGGGTGAGGGTGCAGAGCCACCAGAGCACAAGCCCGGCGTTTTGGCGAGAGCTGAGGGGGCTGCGCAGAGGCCCCCCTCAGCGCTGACTCACCCCAAACACCCACCCCCGCTCATCCTCTACAATCGGCGGCCCGAAGGCCTCGCGCAGAAGGCGTTTGGTCTGCGAGCGCTCCGGCGGGCTCAGCCGCTCGGGGTGAACCACCACCGCGCCAAAGCCCCACTCGCCAAGGCGTGTCTCCCCGGGCTCCAAGGGCAACACCACACGCCCATGGAACGGCACGTCGCGGTCTCGGGCGCGGCGGTCCACCTGGCGTAAGGTCCGGAGGAGCTGGCCGACGAGGGGGTCGCGGCGCAGGGGCTCGGGCAGAAACTCGCTCACGCCGTAGGGGATGCCGCGGCGGTGGATGAGCTGGTTGAGCACATACCCGCGGTTGGCCTCGCTGTTGTCGGGAGGCCAGTCCAACACATGGCCCTCGGCGGGGAGGGCGGCGTAGAGCGGCGCGTCCTCCCCAAAGGGCGCGCGCACGAGGGGCCAGGGCGCGGCGGAGGCGAAGAGGCTCTCGGCCAAGATCACGGCGGGCAGGGCGTAACCCAAGACTCGGGGCAGGCGGGAGGCGGCGCAGGCCGCGCCGATGGCGAGGAGCGGCACCACAAAGGCGGCGATCCGGTAGGGGTGATGCACCGCGCGCCAAGGCGAGAACGGCAGCAGGTACAGCGCGGCCATGGGCAGCAGCGAGGCCACGCCGCCCAAGGTGATCAGGCGGCGGTTGAAGGAGAGGCTCGGGCCCAGGGCGAAGAGGCCAAAGAAGAGCGCCGGCCGTCGCCACGCGGCGAGGCGGGGGTCGCGCAGGTACGCCCAGAGCGCGGCGATCAAGGCGGCCCAGCCGAGGTAGTTGACGTGCAAGATGCCGGGGTTGCCCATGCGTGGGGTGTCGGGGTGAACCCAATCGCCGGGGCGAACCCAGCTCAAGAGGTCGGTGGCGGGCAAGCTCTGGTAGCTCCAGCCCGGGGCCTCCTGGGCGGTGAAGGCGGCCTCTTGGGCGGAGAACGAGCCCGTGGCGGCGGCGATCAGGGGCAGGCTGGCGACCAGCCAGGTGAGCAGGATCTTGGCGAGGGGGATGAGGCGCCAGGGCGGGGCGGCGAAGACACACAGGGCCCAGAGCGCGCCGAAGACGCCGTAATAGAAGGCCTGGGCCGTACACAGCCAGAGGGCGAAGGCGGCGAGGCGCCAGCGGTCGGGGCTCTCAGCGGCGCGATGCACGGCCCAGACGGCGAGGATCGGCCACACGAGGCCCTGGTACTCGCTGAGGCCGGAGTGGATGAGGCCCAGGCCGAAGGGAGAGGCGGCGCAGACGACCCCGGCGGTGAGCGCCCCGGCGTCGTTGTCGGTCAAGGCGCGGCCCAAGACGAAGCCCCCGGCGGCGGCGGCGAGCACCTGAAGGCTCACGAGGAGGTTCCAGGCCAAGGCCGGGCCCAGGGGCCGCAGGGGCAGGGCGAGGAGCGCGCCCAGGGGGTCGGGGTGGTAGAGCCAGCCGCCGTCGGGGAGGTGCGTGATCCGGGTGTAGAGCGGCAGGCGGCCCTGGAGCAGCTCACCGCCGAACCAGTCCGTGCCCCAGACGTGGTACGCGAGATCCCCCGTGGGGTGGCCGATGAGCCCCGGGGCGAAGGGCCCCGGCCAGAGCACCACGGCGCAGGCCGTGAGGAGCGCGAGGGCGGCGAGGACGGTGGATCGCTGCAACTTTAACAGGGCCGACTCCGAGCGCTGAGCGGGCTAACATACCTCTGCCTGTGCCCTGGAGCGCCTCTCATGTCATCCGCTGGCCCCAAGATGGACACCCTCGCCGTGAGCTTCACCCTGAACGGGGCCCCCGCCGCCGTCGAGGTCAACCCCAAGCGCCCGGCCTTGGACGTGCTCCGTGAGGACCTCGACCAGCGCTGCCTGAAGGCCGGATGTTGCCCCCAAGGCATCTGCGGCTGCTGTGTGGCCTTGGTGGACGGCAAGGTGCGGCTCACCTGCACCCTGCCGGTGCGCTCGCTGCAAGGCAAAGAGGTGCGCACCCTCGACGGGCTCTCCGAGGCCACCCGCGCCGCGCTGGGCCAGGCCTTCGCCCAGACCGGCGGCACCCAATGTGGCTACTGCACCCCCGGGATCGCGGTTCAGGCCGCGGCGCTGTTCGAGCGCTCGCCCGATCCCAGCGAGGACGAGGTGAAGAAGGCCCTGAACATGCACCTCTGCCGCTGCACGGGCTGGGGCCGGGTGGTGGAGGCCATCCGGGTGGCCGGGGCCCTGCGCCGCGGGGAGGCCGTCGCGCCGACGGGTGAGCTTCTGCGCCTCGACGCCGCGGAGATGACCCTCGGCCAGCACCCCTATGTGGACGATCTTTGCCCTCCGGGCCTCGCCTTCGCCGCGCCGGTCTTCGCGCCCGTGGCCGTCGGCGCGCTCACCGGCGTAGACGTGACCGAGGCCGCCGAGTCCCTGGGCGTGCTCGCGGTGTGGACGGCGGCGGAGCTGCCCGCCGGGGCCTTGGTCGCCGTCGGTGAGGCCCTGCGCTCGTGTGGAGACCTCGTGGCGTTGGTGGTCGCCGACACCAAGGAGCGCGCCGGCCTCGCCGCCGATCGGGTGAAGGTCACCGTCGAGGCCCGACCGGCGGTGACGGATCTGCAGGCCGCCGCCAAAGACCCCTCCCGCCTGGGCCCCGTCGCCAAGCTCCAGCGCGGCGCCTTGAACACCCGGCTCAACGAGGGCGGGCTCACGCTGATCAAAGAGACGTTCACCACCCAGGCCATCGACCCGGCGTTTATTGAGCCCGAGGCCGTGCTCGCCCAGCCCACCTTCGGCGGCGGGCTCACGCTGTTCACCTGTGACGGCGCCCCCGGCGAAGAGGCGGCGCGCATCCACGCGGCCTTGGGGTTCACGCCCAAGGTGGTGTCGATGCCCACGGGCGGGGCCTTCGGGGCCAAGTCGGGCCTGGGCCTGGGCCTGCTCGCCGCCGCCGCCGCCCGGCGCGTTGATCGCCCGGTGAAGCTCGCGTTGGCCTTGGAGGACGGCGTGCGCCTGCACCCCAAGGCCCCGGCGATGAGCCTGCGCGTGATGTTGGCCGGAGACGCCGAGGGGCGCTTGGTGGGCCTCAAGGTGCGGGCGCTCGTAGACTTGGGGGGTCGCCCCAAGGACGCTGAGGCCCTCGTCGCCCGGATCGCCGAGCACATGACCGGCGCGTACCGGGTGCCCCACGTCGAGATCGAGGTGCAGGGCGTGCTGACCGACAGCCCCTCGGCGGGGCTCGTGCGCGGCGCGGGGCTCACCGGCGCCACCTTCGCCGTGGAGGGCGCCATCGACCAGCTCGCGGCGCGGCTGGGGGTGGATCCCGTCACCGTGCGGGCGCGCTCGGCCCTGCGCGCGGGCGACGCCTTCGGGGAGGGTGTGCTCGCTGAAGATCCCGGCGTGGAGGATCTGCTCACCGCCTTGGCCCCCAAGGTCGAGGCGGCCCGCGCCGCAGGCCACAAGGTCGGCGTCGCCTTGGCCGTGGCCCGCCAAGACGGCCGCGCCGCCCGCGTTCGCCTAGAGCCCCGAGACGATGGCCGCGTGAGCCTCCGGGTGAACGTCGGCGAGGGCGGCCAAGGGCTGCACACCGCGCTGGTGGCCGCCGTCGCCGCCGCGTCGAACCTCTCCCCCGACACCTTCGAGGTGTTCGCCGATCTGGGCGGGCCCGGCGCCGGGGACGAGGTCGTGCTGAGGGCCGCCGCCGCCGCGGGCGCGCTGCTCAAGGCCAAGCCCCACCACGCCGCCGAGGCGGAGATCGGCGGTGACGGCGCCGTTCGCCTCAACGCCGTCGCCACGCTCGTGACCCTCGACGCCACGGGCAAGGTGCTCGCCGCCGAGAGCCTGGGCGCCGCGGGCCCCGACGCCGCGCCAACCCTCGCCCTGGGCCAGCTTGAGGGCGGCCTGATGTGGGGCCTCGGCGCGGCGCTTGTGGAGGAGCTTCTCTGCACAGACGGCCTCCCGGACGTGCGCATCCGCAACATGGGGCTGTTGAAGGCCCCGCTCACCCCGCCGCTCAGCGGGGTCTTGGTGCCCAAGGCCGGCGGCCCTCGCGCCTTGGGAGAGGTGGCGAGCCTCGCCGTCGCCCCGGCCGTGGCCGCGGCCTTGGCCCAGGTCGAGGGCAGAGCCCGGACGAGCCTGCCCATGCGTGACAACGAGGCCGCCTGGGGCGTCGGCGCCAAGCGCCCCCGCGGCGGGCAAACCACCGCGCCCACGAGCGCCTGATGGACCACCCCCTCGACCGCGCCTTCGCCTTCTGGGGCAAGCTCTGCGCCCAGCGCCCCTGGGCCGTGCTCAGCCTGGGCCTGCTGCTCACCCTAGGCTTCGGCTGGAGCGCCTCGGGCCTACGCTCGGATCTCAGCTTCATCGGCATTCTCGACGAGGACGACCCGGCGATGACCCGGCTGGCCGAGGTCACCGCGAAGTTCGGCGCGGCGTCGTCTGTGTTTGTTGTGATCACCGGCGGCTTAGAGGACGAGCGCCGGGCGGCGGCTGAAGAGGTCGAGACGGCCCTGCAAGGGCACCCGCTCGTGAGCGACGCCCGCGCCCAGCTCGACCCGGCCCTGCTCACCCGCTACGGCCTCATGGGCCTGGATGACGAGGGCTTCGCGGCCCTGGAGCGTGGCCTCACCAAAGCCGAGCCCACCTTGGCCCGGGCGACGGAGATTGGCGGGGTGGTGGGTCTGGTCACCGCCATGCACGAGGCCTTGGCCTTACGCGGCGGGCCACGGCCCCCGCCGGAGGAGGTCGCCGCCGCGCTCAAAGGCATGGCGGGGCTCACCCGCTGGATCGCCGAGCCCACCGAGGCGACGGGCCGTGAGGCCGCCAGCGGCCTGTTGGGCGCCAAGGGCCCAGCGCCCGGCGCAGGGGTGGGCAGCTTGCCCCTGCGCGACGGCTTCTTCGCCGCCCCCGACGGCTCGGTCTACGCCGTGGACGTGCGCACCCGCCTCGACCCGCTCACGAGCGAGGTCGGCTCCGACAAGTTCGGCGAGCTTGAGGCCGCCATCGACCCCATCCGCGCCGCCCACCCCAAGCTCAGCGTGCGCACGGCGGGGCTCATGCCGGGCAGCCACCAAGACCAGCAGAACGTGCTGAGCAAGGTGCAGCCGCTCTCCACCTTGACCTTGGTGCTGGTGCTCCTGTGTCTGTTGATGTTTGACCGCAAGCCCATCACGCCGATCCTCGTCGGCGTGGCGCTCTTGGTCAGCCTCGTCTGGACCTTGGGCCTCGTCCGTGTGGTGTTCGGCGTGGCCTCGGTGATGGTGAGCGCGTTCGGCATGATGCTGTTCGGCCTGGGCATCGACTACGCCGCGCACCTCATCGCCCGCTACAACGACGAGCGCGCCCAGGCGCACAGCCCCGAGCAGGCCCTGGTCACCACCTTGGGCCGGGCCGGTCGCGGCGTCGCCGTGGGCGCCTTGACCACGGCCATCGCCTTCGCGCTGATGGCGCTCACCGACTTTAAGGCGGCGGTGCAGCTCGGCATCACCGCGGCCTTGGGCCTGGTCTCCGCCGCGGTCATCATGCTCATGTTTTTGCCCGCGGGCCTGATGTTGGGCGAGGGCAAGACCCCAAGAAAGGTCATCTCGGCGCGCCTGGGCTGGATCGACAGCCTCGTCCGGGGCGCCATCTTCCGCCCCAAGCTCACCATCGGTCTGTGGGGGGCCGTGGTGCTCAGCGCCGCGCTGCTCACCCCGCGGTTCCGCCTGGAGACCAACCTCGAGTCGCTGATCACCCAAGACCTCCCGGCCTTGGCCGCGGCGAAAGACCTCAGCCGGGCCTTCGGGGGCTCCGCCGAGGCGATCTACTCCGTGAGCCCCACGGTGGAGGAGTCCCGGGCCCGGGGCGAGGCCTTCCTGGCCCTGCCCGGCGTGGCGCGGGTAGACGGCGTGTTTCAGCTCATCCCCCCCGACGCCCAGGCGCGGGTCGAACGAAACCGGGCGCTTTTGCCCCTGCTGGAGCGCCTCAAGGCCCCCGAGCCCAGCCCCGGCGGCCCCAATTTAGAGCAGCTCTATGTGGAGTTAGACAGCCTCGGCCTCGCCGCCAGCCGCATCGCCTTGGAGTCCCGGCTGATCGGCGCCGCGCCCGTCGAAGGCGCCGCCCGGGAGCTCAAGGCGGCGGTGGAGGAGGCCAAGAAGTCCCTGCCCAAGCAGGCGCCCGGGGCCCTGGCAGAAGGGGAGCGCGCCTTGTTCGGGGCGATGAACGAGCTGCTCGACGGCGCCCGGTTCTGCGCGTCGCTCACCCAGTTCACCCCGGCGGAGCTCCCCCAGGCCCTTCAAGACCGTTACGCCCGCGGCGGCGAGGTGTTGACCCTGGTGTTCCCCAAAGATTACCGCATCCAGTTCGACACCTTGGCCGAGTTCAAACGCCAGGTACACAGCGTCGATCCCGAGGCCACGGGCGCGCTGTTTGTGATGGATCAGCTCCTCGTCGGCGGCCTCGACCGCCTGCCCATGGCCGTGGCGGCGATCCTGCTCGCCTTGGTGCTCGTGCTCCTGTTGGACCTGCGCTCTCCCCGAAAGGTGCTGCTCGCCATGACGCCGCTCCTCGGCGGCTGCGCCTTGGCCGTGGCGGTCATCCTGGCCCTGAACATTCCGGCCTCTGTGCTGATGTTGGCCGGCTTCCCCCTCTTGTTCGGCATCGGCGTAGACGACGGCGTACATCCTGCACCGCTGGGACGAGGGCGCCCCGGACATCGCCGAGAGCGTTCGTCCACAGGCCGGGCGATCTTCTTCACCTCGTTCACCACCGCCATCGGCTTCTCGATCCTCTTCCTCATCAACCACAATGGCCTCTCAAGCCTCGCCTTGTTGGTGAACCTGGGCGTGATGGCCTGCTTCTTGAGCTCGGTGACCTTACTCCCGGCCTTGGCCTCGTTGACCGAGGGCAAGCGCCCTTCGGGGTCGCCGCCGTGAGCCCACCGCGGTCGGGGGCGTTGGTGCGGGTGAACGAACCCCAGATGCCAGACCCAGAGGCGTCGGTGCAGGTGCGGGTGAACGAACCACAGAGGCACAGAGGACACAGAGTTATGAACACAGAGGGCTCGGTGGTGGGTGAAGGCGGCTGCCGCGACTCGGAGGGCTGGAGGGACGGGGCGGGCATGGAGGGGTTGTGGCGCTGGTTTAGCGGAGTTCGCGGCGCGGCGCCACCAACCCCTCTGTGTCCCTCCTCTGTGTCCTCTGTGCCTCTGTGTTCTCATCACGGGTTGGTTGAACGCCGCTTATCGCCCGTTGTGCCAAAACCTATGCCCCGCCTCCTCGTTCAGCGCCTCTCCCCTTCGCCACCAACGGCACCCCCAGCCCAGCCTTTGAGACGCCAGCGACCTTGTCATCGTTGGAGACGCGACGGTAATGTTTGAGCATCACCTCCGCCGTGTGGCCCATCAGCTCAGCAGCGGCCTTGATGTCAGCCCCCGCCCGAAGGAGGCTGTTCACGACCATGCGGCGCAGGCCGTGGGCGGTGAACTCGGGCTGGCCTAAGCGGGAGCACGCGGCGAGGAGCTTCTGGTGGATCAGGAGGTTGGGACACTGAACGGGCCACAGGAAGACGGGCGCCTCGCTGCGGTCGGCGCGCGGCGCCAAGAGCGCCCTCAGCTCAGGAACCAACGGGAAGCGCCTCGGGCCGGTCTTGCCGTTGAGGTGCAGCCAGCCGCCGGAGAGGTCGATCGCCGACCGGCGCAGCGTGGTGACCTCGGACACACGGGCGCCGGTCACCGCCATCACCGTCACCGCGAGGCGTGTGTCGCCATCAAGGAGGCCGATCACTGCGGCGGCCTCGCTGTCCGTGGGGGTGTGGTCCCGGCGAGGCTTGGGGGCGCCCGTGGCGCGGTCGATGGGCACCAAGGTCGGCGGGAGGAGGCCCTGCTCGGTCGCCCAGACGACGGCGGCGCGCAGCGTGCGCTGGTGCTGCACGACGCCTCGGGGGCTGATGCCGCGCGCCGCGAGGCCCGTTCGCGCACGGTCCATCGTCGGGTGGCCCAGCTCCGCGACGGGGAGCGCGCCGATGCTCTGGGACAACGCACGAACCCGACGCGCGTAACACTCCCACGAGCCCGCCTTGAGCTGAGGGTCGTTCGCTCGTGCATCGAGCCATAGTTGCAAGAGCTGCTCGATCGTGCGGAGCTGCGGGGCGGCCTTGGGCTCGATGTGCTGACAAGACAGGACCAAGGCCGCGCGGGTAGCCCAGCCGGTCCAGACCGTCACGCCGTCGCCGCTTCGGGCGCGCCAGTACCACTCCCCGGCGGCGTTGGGGCCACGCACGACGCCGTAGGAGAGGCCGTTCACGGTGAAGGGGCTGGGACGTGCGGGTGAGCTGTTGATAGGGCTGTTCATGGGGCGACCTCCGCACGGGGCGTGAGACGAATGACCCGACCCAAGTCGGCGAGCTGCGCGGCGTGACGGAGATCGTCGTCGGTGACGACGCGGTAGTGTTTGAGCATCACCATCGGATCGTGTCCGGTGATGCTCGCGGCGACGGACGGCTCGACGCCCGCCCGGGCCATGCGGTCCACGGCCATGCGGCGGAGACCGTGTGGGTGAACACCGGGACGCCCAGGGCGGCGCAGGCGCGCGTCAGGACGTAGCGGAGGCGCTGCTGGGGATGATCGACGGTCGGCACAATCAGCAGGGCGTCTGGGTGCCGTCCAGGCGATCCGCGACGAGGCGCAGCAGGCCCTCGGTGAGCGGGAAGTCTCGGGGGCCGGTCTTGCCGTCGAGGCGCAGCAGGCCCCGCGCGGGGTCGATCTGGTCGCGCCGCAGGGCGAGCACCTCCCCGACGCGGGCGCCCGTCGCGGCGAGGAGCTGCACCAGAAGCGCCTCCTCGCCGTCCAGCGCCGAGATCACGGTGGCGACCTCGTCAGGGGTCGGGGTGCGGTGGTTGGCCGTGTAGACCCGCTCGTCGATGCGTAGGCGGACTTGTGGCGGCTGACCGTAGGGGATGAGGCCGCGCTCCACACCCACACGCCAAGCGTGACGAAGGGACACAAGATCGCCTCGGACAGAGCGGATGGAGGCGTAGCCCTGAGCCGGGCGGCGACGTAGCGCTCCAGATGTTCACGTTTGAGGGCGGAGGATGGACTGATCGCCGAGCTGCGCGGTGAGGTGCCTCGCGCGGTTGGTGTAGTTGATGAGGGGTGCGTGGGCTGAGGTCAGGGCGGCCGCGCTGCGCGCTGAGCCACGCGGCGATCAGCTCACCGACGGTCTTGAGGCCGGGCTGGGGGGGGCTGGGTTGGGGCGGGCCAAGATCGCGGCGCCCTCCCGCGCGGCCTCGTCGCGGGTGGCCCAGCCGGTCCACACGGTCGCGCGGTCGGCGTCGCGGGCGCGCCAGTACCAGCGGCCCTCGGCGTTGGGGCCGCGCACGATGGAGACGTGAAGATCGCCGAGATCGATGGCGGCGGGGCGTTTGTATCGGGGCTTGTTCATGGGGCTCCTCTGTGGCGTTTGGGGGTTGAGGCGGCGCCGATGGCCTCCAGCCAGTCGCGGAAGGGGGCGCGGAGGCTGCCGCCGATGGGGCGGGCCGTCTGCGGGCGCTGGGAGGCGGACAGTCGGCGGACGCCCATGGCGCGGGCGAACTCTTTGGCGGTGACCAGCGTGTCGGGGGCGGCGAACAGGGCCGCGCGGAGCTGGAGGCGGGCGATGGGCTCGTGGGGGTCGGCGGTTGGGGTGTCCGTCTTCGGGTGGGTCGGCATAAGGGTCCGCGTCGAGGGAGGTTCGCCGCCGGTCGGGCTTGGCCGTGGCGTGCCTTTAGGCTTGCCGATTGGCAGCAAAGAGGCGCGAAAAATCGTTGACCAAACTCCGTGCGGAAGTACTGGGAAGTACGCGGAAGTACGGGTCAACGAGGCGCGTCGGCTGGTAAGTGACGTGTCATGTGGAGAACTGGCGAGCATGGGTGTGGAGTACGTTTCTGGGGTGGGTTGATGCGCTACGATGGCCTGTTGGACGGGCTCGATTTGTCGCGGTCCAGAGTTACGTTTTGTGAGGGACGCGAGATGGGCCTCAAAAATAGTTACGTTTCGTTTCGGCGGACCCCGCTGACGTGGAAGTACGCCTTGGGCGGGGTGCTTCGGTGTGGAAGGAGGGTTGAACCGCCTTCATCGTCGGCTACGGGCGCGATTACGGCTTGAGGCGCCGCGCCTCCCGGCGTTGAGGCCAGGAGGCGGGCGCCGCGTGTTGGGGCTCGCTCAGCCGAGGGTCAAGCCGGGCTCGTCGAAGCGCAGCAGCTCGTAGATCGGCACCTCAAGCACCTCGGCGTAGCGGGCGAGGAGCGGCACGGACGGGCAGCGGGCGCCCGACTCGTGGCGGCTGACCTCGGCGGCGTCGGTGTTGAGCAGGGACGCGACGTCGCGTTGGCTCAGGTCGCGGGCTCGGCGCAGGGCGCGCAGGCGGGCGCCGACGCGGACCTTGAGGGCGTCGGTGTCTGTGTCGGGGGTCATTTGTCCTCCGACGGCGTCTCGGAGCGGGCGCTCAGGATGGCGTTGATCACGCGGATCGCCTCGTCGCGCTGGGCGGGCTCGGCCTCTCGGAGCAGGTTCAGGGCGCCCTCGATGTCGCGGAGGAGATCGAGGGGCTGCTCGTGGTCGAGGAGCACAGTCAAGCTCGACTGTAGGCCCCGGGCGATGGCGTCGAGGGTGATGAGGCTCGCGGCGCGCTGGCCGTTCTCGATCTTGCTCAGCTCGGCGTGGCCGACTCCGGCGCGCTCGGAGAGCTGGCGTTGGGTGAGGCCGCGAAGCTCGCGGAGGGTGCAGATGCGGCGTCCGACGGCGCGGATGAGCTGGGTTGGCGGTGTCATCAGCGCACCTCGTCGGCGGTGGGGAGGCTGTTGAGGGCGCGGAGGGCTTCGCCGAGGTGATCGTGGGCGGCCTGGAGGGCGCCGGGCTTGCCGTGGAGGCTCGTGTGGAGGTCGTGCAGCGGGGCGAGGTCGGTGTCGGTGAGGGGGCGCTGGCGGAGGGTTCGTGTGAGGTGGAGGAGGAGCGCCTGGGCGGCGCGGGCCTGCTGGTCGAGACGACGGGGGCCGGTGCCGATGGCGCTGCGGAGCGTGGCGATGGCCTCGGTGAGCGGGATCAGGGCGTCGGCGCCTTGGTTCAGGGGGCGCGGCGGGGTGTGCGGCGGGATGGTCGCCTGCTCGACACAGAGGGCCGTCTGGAGGTTCGCGGCGCGGGTGACGTTCAGGGTGAGGCCGTCGAGGTGGGACTGGAGGTGGGTGAGGTCGAGCATCAGCGGGCGCGGGTCGGCGTCGGCGCCTTGGAGGGTGGTGAGGGTGAGGGTCTCGGCGTTTGTGCAGGCGCGCTCGGCGATGGGGAGGAGATCGTCGAGGCGGTCGCGGGCCTGGAGGAGCTGGGCGTAGAGGTCGAGGCTCATGGCCTGGGGGTCGGTGGGCATAGGTTTGATTCCCGAGTGAAGGGTTTGAGTCTGTGTTGGGCCTGGGCAGAGCGCGGCCCTGGGTCGGGTCGTCGGGGAGACGACGCGGCCTGGACGAGCGGACGCGGGGAGGCCGAGGGCGAGCCGGGATCCCCCGCCGGAGGGCGCGGGATCAGCGGGCAGAGCTCGGCCAAGGATCGCCGCGGGAGGGGATCACGCGGAGATCGCTGGCGTTGGCGCTATATGCGGAGAATCCGCCTGGGACCTATGTTTAGGTCACCAGGGGCGGCTCACGCGGGGGCTCTGGGGCCTCGCTCGACGGCGGCTTGCTGGCGTCGGAGCGAACTCGGGAATTATGTTCAAGAGGCGGGCAGTCTTGAGCTGCTCGCCGGGGTCGTTGATGTGTCGGCATCTTCGGCTCCGGGGTCCGGTGGAGGGCTGGAATCTCCGCCGGGCCCGTTTCGGCTTGGGTTAGGGTGTCAGGTGGTGCTGAGGAGCACCGGAGACAGTGTTACATAATCTTTGGGGGTGAGACAATGGCGATTTGATCAATTCTGAGAAAAAGTTGTTTATGTCCGTAATTGCTGGAGTTTTTAGGGCCCTGGGTGCGTAGGTGAGGTAGACTCTCGCGGAGCACGTCGAGGACAGGAGATCAAGGTGGTCAAGCCATGTGAGAATGAGGAGTGCGGCAGGCCGTTCATCGCGAAGCGGCGGGACACGCGGTTCTGCTCGGCGAGCTGTCGGGCGCGAGCGCATACGCTCAAGAATCGGCGTGAACATCTGCTCGCACGGTCGGGCGCTGCGGCTCGTGTAGAGGTGGTGGCGCCGACGACGCCCGCGACGGCGAGGCTGGAGCGGCGGGTGCGCGGGGTCGAGACGGCGCTGGAGGCCGCGCGGGTGGAGGCGGTGCGCGGGCTCGGCGAGCTGGCGGCGGAGCTGCGGGTCGGGCGGGACCAAGCCGCCGAGACCGTCGCGGAGCTGGCGGCGCGGTTCGACGCGGAGGTCGCGGCCCAGGCGAAGCGGGCGCGGGCCGCCGCGACTGAAGGGCGGCGGCGAGACGCGCGCATCCGAGAGATCGAGGCTCAGTTGTTGCGGGTGACGACGCTCTTGGGGGCGCTGGAGCAGCGGCTCGTGGCGATGGAGCAGGCGATCGTCGTGGCGACGGCGCGGCTCGGAGGGCCGCGACGGTGAGAGGTTGGCGGGGTGGCGCGTTTCCAGGCCATCAGAGTTTGCTGGTCTGGTAATATCGGGCGCCGAGGCGAGATCGGCCCTCTTGGGGTCGTGGAGGCCGATTTTTGCGGTGTCGCGCGTTACCAAGACGGTCGGACCTCGCTGGTCTGTCAAATCTCAGAGTTGTGACAAGATCGGCCCTCTTGGGGTCGTGGAGGCCGATTTTTGCGGTGTCGCGCGTTTCCAAGGTCGTCAGATCTCGCTGGTCTGTCAAATCTGGAGCGTTTGGGCTGGGTTTGTGAAAGGGCGCATAATCTTGTTGAGCTGAGCGGTGGAGGTGTCCTCGTTCCGAGCGCCTAATACCCCAGGTTATACATAGAGAATCGGCGGATCTTGTCGCGTCGGAGATCGTCCAGCGAGGCCGCGCCCGCGCCAAGACTCCCGGGCCTCGTTCTTGACCAAGGCCGCTTGGTCAGCTTGACCAAGGGCAGCGCTTCGGGCTGGTCAGCTTGACCAAGGGGCTGGTCAGCTTGACCAAGGGGCTGGTCAGCTTGACCAAGGGGCTGGTCAGCTTGACCAAGGGCCTGGTCAACGCTGACCAGGCCGATTCTGCCAAGAAACGACTTAGAAGAGGTGACGCACCGGAGACGCGCTCGTCGCGGCGAGGGGATCCGGGTTGGCATAGTGGAGCGCCGGGGGATGCGACGCCGACGACAAGCCTACGAACACAAGGCGGCTCAGGGCAGCGCCTCGGAGGGAGCGGCCTGTACTGTGTCGCGTTCGACCGCCGCGCGCCCTCGTGTGCCCTCGACGATCTCTGGCTCCAGCTCGGATCGGGCGACCGCGTCCGCGAACCCGACGGCTGACCGAGCCCTCGATAGGCCGAGGCTCGTGCCGCCCGAGCGCGCCGATCTGAGGCCGCTGTCCCAGTGGCGCTCGGGTGTCGCCGTGCGCTCACTCGACAAGCCCTCGGGGGACACGAGCGAGCGCGCGATGACGAGGCGCGTGTCGACAAGCCGCGCAGATGCGACGCCATGCGGCCCACGTCACCAACAAAACCCCCGTGGAAGTGGAAAAATCGCATGTTTCTCACGTCCGAGGCGCTTCCGACTCGCTTCCACGGAGCTTCCGAGCCACTTCCACGCGCTTCCGAGACGTATCTTACGGCTTCCACGCTCCGATACGTCTCAGAATTACAACTTCCACGGCGCCTCCGCACCCCAGCGCCTTCAGAATTACAACTTCCACGGCGCCTCCGCGCCCCAGCGCCTTCAGAATTACAACTTCCGCAGGGCGACATCTGCGCGCCTCAGCGCGTTCCACACACGACGCGCGACGGTAGGCCGCAGACGACGGCGGCGCGGTCGCTCACGGGGCCGCTCGGGCGGAGTGAGCGAGACGCGCGGATGAGCAGACCCTCGCCCGAGGTCGCGCGGTGTGCGGTGACGACCCTCCTGTCGGTCGCCGCCGAGAGGCGCCTGTCTGTGTCGGTGGGCGTTTGGGACAAGGCTCACGCTCGGCGTCTCACCCACGGTCCACCACGCGCAAACACCACTCCTCGGGCGAGGTGCGCTCGACGGGCGGGAGGCTCCGCGCGAGGATCTCGGCTCAGCGCTCCCGTCACCGCGCCCTGTCCAGCTCAACGGGCTCAGCAACACGATGAAGCAGGCGCTCAAGCTCGGCGCGTTAGGTCGGCATCGGTCACTCCGGCGGAGGAGCATAGCACCGGAGGCCCCGCGCGAGGCGATGGGGTAAGATCCGGGGCCGCTGGAGTTGTTCATGTCGAAGGTGCCCGCCGAGCTTGTTGACCTCCTCCAAGCCCTGTTTGACCAGGGCGAGCTGTCGCGCGCCCTGGAGCGTGAGGACTGGTCCGTCGAGCTGGTGAAGCACCTTCGCCCCGTCGAGCACGCGACCCCGGACGCCTGGTTTCATGGCGTCGTGCGCCTCGCCGCGCAGCGGGACGAGCTGCCCGAGCTGCTGGCGGTCGTGCGGCGGCTGCGGCCCAAGCGGGCGGCGGAGATCGACGCGGTGGGGCGGCTGCTGGAGAAGGGGGCGGCGGTGGCGCCCGAGACTGCCGGTGAGGTGCGGCATACGCCCGTGCCGAAGGCCGATGCGGCGCCGCCTGTGCCGAAGGTGAATCCTGCGTCGGGTGCCCATAAAGGTCGGCAGGCGCCCACCGCGAAGGTCGCCCCAGCAGAGACGCCGCCCGCGTGGCGCCCGGTCCGCGTGCTCCACCTCTCGGACCTGCACTTCTCGGCGAAGACGGCCTGGGACTCGGGCACGGTGCTGGAGCGGCTGGCGAAGGACGTGGCGGGGCTTCGTCGGGAGGTCGGCGACATTGACCTCGTGGTGGTGACCGGCGACATCGCGAACCAGGGGACCGCCGAGGAGTACGTCGTCGCCGCGAAGTGGCTCACCGGGCCGCTGGCGACGGCGGCGGGGGTCACGGCCTCGGCGATCCGGGTGGTCCCCGGCAACCACGACGTTCACCGGGGGAGCATCAGCCGCAGCGCCCGAATGGTCGCCGACGGCCTCCTCCGCGACCCCGACCCCCAACAAGCCATCGCCGAGGTGCTCGGCTCCGAGAAGGAGCGGGCGCCCCTCTTGGAGCGCCAAGCCGCCTACCTCACCTTCGCCCAGACCTTCCACCCCGGCCTCACCGTCCCCTGGTGGTCCGAGCGCCCCGTGATCCGTGGCCTCACCGTCCACCTCGCGGGCCTCAACTCCGCCTGGCTCTCGGCCTCCGACGCCGACCGAGGCAACCTCGTCCTGAGCCGCTGGCAATGCCACCAGCTCCTCGCCGGGGCAGACGACGCCGACCTCACCATCGCCCTGATGCACCACCCCTGGGACTTCTTCAGCGAGCACGACCAGGAGTCCGAAGAGGAGATCCGCCGCCGCTGCGGCGTCATCCTGCACGGTCACCTCCACCAGCAGAAGGCCCGCCTCGCCAGCGACCCCGACCGCGACGTGCTCCAGCTCGCCGCCGGGGCCTCCTACGCGGGCTCCAAGTGGGCGAACGCTTACCAGCTCCTAGAGCTCGACCCCCACCAAGGCGTCGCGAAGGTCCACTTCCGCGCCTGGGACGGCCACGACTGGATCCCCGACCGCAACCGCTACCAGAAGGCCCCCGACGGCGTGGCGACCCTGCCGCTGCGCCGCTCGCCCAACCCGCCGAAGCCCCCGCCCGACGACGACCCCACCGAAGACACCACCGACGACCCCACGCCCGTCCGCACCGACCGCGACCACTACGCCGCCTTGCTCAAGGACCAGCTCAACCAGCTCCCCGACGTGTTCCGGGTCACGGACGGCCCCTGCACCATCGCCGGGGTCTACGTCGAGGTCACCCTGGCCACGAGCGGGCGTGAGCTGGACTGCGCCCCCGACGCCCTCCACGGTCAGGGCCGCGAGGCCGCGCTCAAGTTCACCGCCAGCGTCGAAGACCTGCGCGGGCGCGTGCCGCTCACGGACGTGCTCAACCATCGTCACCGCCGCTGGGGCCTGCTCGGCGACCCCGGCAGCGGCAAGACGACGCTCTTGCGCCACGTCGCCGTCGAGCTGCTCAGCAAGCCGGACGGCCCCCTGCCGATCTACCTCAAGGTCGCCGAGCTGGAGCACGGGCTCTCCCCGGCCATCACGGCGCTCTGCGCGTCGTTCAACGCGCCCCAGCTCGCCAAGCACCTGCTCACCGAGGCCCAGGCCGGGCGCGCGGTGCTCTTGATCGACGGGCTCGACGAGGCCGTGGACCTCCTCGCCGCCCGCCGCTGGGTCATCAGCGCCGCCGCCGATGTCGGTGAGCACAGCCAGGTCATCGTGGCCAGCCGCCCCATCGGCTACAAGGAGCCCTCGGCGGCGTTCAAGACGCTCACGATCTGCCCGCTCGCCGCCGAACAACAGACCGAGCTGCTCACCCGCTGGGTCACCGACCGCGCCAAGGTCACCGCCGCCCTGGAGCGCCTGAGCCGCACCCCGCGCCTGCGCCGCCTCGCCGAGAACCCGCTCCTGCTCACCCTCGTCGGGCTCCTGCTCCGCGCCGGGCAAGACGTGCCGAGCCGCCGGGGTGACCTCTACGAGCGCGCCCTCAAGCTGCTCCTCACCCGCGACCACAACGCCGAGGACGCCGCCCCCGTCGCGCCGATGCGGGAGCCTGAGCTCACCCTAGAGCTCCTCGGCTGGGCCGCCCTGCGCCTGCATGGCCTGGAGGGCGAGGCGTACCGCGCTCGGGAGCTGATCGCCGCGCTGGAGGCCGACCCCCGGAACGCCGAGCGCCTGGGCAAACACTGGCCGAGCGCCGCCAAGTTCATCGCTGAGGTCGCCGAGCGCACGGGCCTGCTCATCCCCGACACGGGCCGCGTCCGCGACGCGAGCGCCTACAGCTTCCCCCACCGCACCTTCCGCGAGTTCTTGGCGGCGACGGCCTTGGAGCGCGACATGGGCGCCGTCGCGGCGGGGGTGGCGAGCGGCGCGGGGGAGCTGGCCCGCGTGTTCGCCGAGGGCAAGGCCCGCCCCGAGCGCTGGGCCGAGGTCTTGGCCTTGACCTGCGGTCGCCTGGGGCCGGGCGGCGCCGATGGCCTCGTGCGGCGCATCACCCAGGAGGGCAACACGGCGCTCTTGCTGCGGGTGGTGGCCGACGCCGAGGGGATCAGCGCCGAGACGGTGCGGGGGACGCTCAAGCTGGAGGTGGGGTGGGGAGGAGCAGCTCCAGGCCCGCCAGAAGGTGATCGAGGAGATCCCGGCCTTGGTGAAGGATCTGGCCGTGGCCGTGGGCCTCTTGGAGCAGGTCGCCAAGGCCACCACCTGCGGCCATGACCTGTTCTGGGTGCGGGAGGTGCTGCGGCGCATCGAGCGCGGCGAGGTGGCCGGTGGGGTGCTCGACGGCAGCGTGGAGGACGCCAAACGCGCGGCGAAGGGGGCGGCGGACAACGTGCTCAGCCACCTGGACCCGGCGAAGCGCGCGGCGCTGCTGGCGCTGCTCAAGCCCTGGTGGCGCCCGATCCCGGCGGGGTCGTTCGACATGGGCGGCGACGAGTACCCTGACGAGAAGCCCATCCACCGCGTCACCTTCACCTCGGGCTTCCAGATGCTCGGCGTGCCGGTGACCTGGGCGATGTACCGCCTGTTCGACCCCGGCCACGACGCGGCGCGGGAGACCTTCGGCGGCAAGCTCCCGCCCGAGGCCCAAGACGAGGTGCCGGTCTACAACGTGAGCTGGTTCGCCTCGGTGATGTTCGCGGAGTGGGTGGGCGCGCGGCTGCCGCTGGAGCCGGAGTGGGAGTACGCCTGCCGGGCGGGGACGAAGACGAGGTTCTGGAGCGGGGACACGGATGAAGACCTCGCGCGGGTGGGGTGGACGGACCAGAACAGCGACGGGCACCCCCACCCCGTCGCGCAGAAGCCGAAGAACGCCTGGGGCCTCCACGACGTTCACGGCAACGTGTGGGAGTGGTGCGCCGATGCCTACGACGAACAACGCCTACGCCGCCCGCGCCGACGGCCTGACCGTAGACCCTCGGGGCTTGACCTTCGCCGTCGGCAAGACCGTGCCGATGTCGGCAGAATCTGCCGACCGTGGCG
>JADKFE010000125.1 GCA_016717595.1 Deltaproteobacteria bacterium
TGCCCCTGAGCTTGTTGACCTCCTCCAAGCCCTGTTCAAGCAGGACGAGCTCTCCCGCGCCTTGGAGCGTGAGGACTGGTCCGTCGAGCTGGTGAAGCACCTCAGCCCCGTCGAGCACACCACCCCAGACGCCTGGTTTCACGGCGTCGTGCGCTTGGTGGTGCAGCGGGACGAGGTGCCGGAGCTGCTGGCGATGGTGCGGCGTCTGCGGCCCAAGCGGTCGGCGGAGATCGACGCGGTGGCGCGGTCGTCGAGCTCGACGGCGGGGGCGACGCCAGCGAAGGTCGCGGCGCCCTCGGTCAAGGTCACCACAGTGAACTCGCGCCCCGCGCCGCAGGGGTGGCGCCCCGTCCGCGTGCTCCACCTCTCGGATCTGCACTTCTCGGCGAAGACGGCCTGGGACTCGGGCACGGTGCTGGGTCGGCTCGCGGCGGACGTGGCCTCGCTGCGGGAAGAGGTCGGCGAGATTGACCTCGTCGTGGTGACCGGCGACATCGCCAACCACGGCCTCGCCGACGAGTACGCCCAGGCGTCCGCTTGGCTCACCGGGCCGCTCGCGCAGGCGGCGGGGGTAGACGCCGCGAAGATCCGCGTCGTGCCCGGCAACCACGACGTTCACCGGGGGAGCATCAGCCGCACCGCCCGGATGGTCGCCGATGGCCTGCTCCGCGACCCCGACCCCCAACAAGCCATCGCCGAGGTGCTCGCCGATCCCAACGAGCGCGCCACGCTCCTCACCCGCCAAGCCGCCTACCTCAGCTTCGCCCAGACCTTCCACCCCGGCCTCACCGCCCCCTGGTGGTCCGAGCGCCCCAAGCTC
The DNA here is from genome assembly GCA_016717595.1 of Deltaproteobacteria bacterium. Lineage (GTDB taxonomy): Bacteria > Myxococcota_A > UBA796 > UBA796 > CAJQPC01 > JADKFE01. Next base: position 821 of record JADKFE010000125.1, read on the forward strand.
CAGGGCCTCACCGTCCACCTCGCGGGCTTCAACTCGGCCTGGCTCTCCTCCGACGACAACGATCTCGGGCGCCTGTTGGTGAGCCGCTGGCAATGCCACCAGCTCCTCGCTGGGGCGGAGGAGGCCGACCTCTCCATCGCCCTGCTCCACCACCCTTGGAGCTACTTGCAGGAGCAAGACCAAGGCGTCGTCGAAGAGGAGATCCGCCGCCGCTGCGGCGTCATCCTCAACGGCCACCTCCACCAGCAGAAGGCCCGCATCGCCAGCGACCCCGACCGCGACGTGCTCCAGCTCGCCGCGGGCGCGTCCTACGCGGGCTCCAAGTGGGCGAACGCTTACCAGCTCCTAGAGCTCGACCCCAAACGCGGCGAGGCCCGCGTCCACTTCCGCGCCTGGGACGGCCACGACTGGATCCCCGACCGCAACCGCTACCAGAAGGCCCCCGACGGCGTGGCGACCCTGCCGCTGCGCCGCTCGCCGAAGCCACCCCCCCCCCCGACGACCCCACCGAAGACATCGCCGACGAGCCCACGCCCGTCCGCACCGACCGCGACCACTACGCCGCCTTGCTCAAGGACCAGCTCAACCAGCTCCCCGACGTGTTCCGCGTCCGTGACGGCCCGAGCACCATCGCCGGGGTCTACGTCGAGGTCACCCTCGCCACGAGCGGGCGTGAGCTGGACTGCGCCCCCGACGCCCTGAACGCGAAGGGCCGAGAGGCCGCGCAAGCGCAACGCCAGCGTCGAAGACCTGCGCGGTCGGGTGCCGCTCTCGGACGTGCTCGCCCACGCTCACAACCGCTGGGGCCTCCTCGGCGACCCCGGCAGCGGCAAGACGACGCTCTTGCGCCACGTCGCCGTCGAGCTGCTCAGTCGGCCGGAACGGCCCCCTGCCGATCTACCTCAAGGTCGCCGAGCTGGAGCACGGGCTCACCCAAGGCGATCACGGCGCTCTGCGCCTCGTTCAACGCGCCCGACCTCGCCAAGCACCTGCTCACCGAGGCCCAAGCCGGGCGGGTGGTGCTCTTGATCGACGGGCTCGACGAGGCCGTGGACCTCCCCGCCGCCCGCCGCTGGGTCATCAGCGCCGCCGCCGACGTGGGCGAGAGCCAGGTCGTCGTGGCCAGCCGCCCCATCGGCTACAAGGAGCCCTCGGCGGCGTTCAAGACGCTCACGATCTGCCCCTTGGGCGCCGCCGAGCAGACCGAGCTGCTCACCCGCTGGGTCACCGACCGCGCCAAGGTCCACAGCGCCCTAGAGCGCCTGAGCCGCACCCCACGCCTGCGCCGCCTCGCCGAGAACCCGCTCCTGCTCACCCTCGTCGGCCTCTTGCTCCGCGCCGGGCAAGACGTGCCGAGCCGCCGGGGCGACCTCTACGAGCGCGCCCTCAAGCTCCTGCTCACCCGCGACCACAACAACGAGGACACCCCCGTCGCGCCGATGCGGGAGCCGGACCTCACCCTAGAGCTCCTCGGCTGGGCCGCCCTGCGCCTGCACGGCCTGGAGGGCGAGGCGTACCGCGCTCGGGAGCTGATCGCCGCCCTGGAGGCCGACGCCCGAAACGCCGCGCGCCTGGGCAAACACTGGCCGAGCCCCGCCGCCTTCATCGCTGAGGTCGCCGAGCGCACGGGCCTCCTGATCCCCGACACGGGCCGGGTTCGTGACGCGAGCGCCTACAGCTTCCCCCACCGCACCTTCCGCGAGTTCTTGGCGGCGACGGCCTTGGAGCGCGACATGGGCGCCGTCGCGGCGGGGGTGTCCAAATCCCGCAAGGGCGAGCTGGCCCGCGTGTTCACCGAGGGCAAGGCCCGCCCCGAGCGCTGGGCCGAGGTCTTGGCCTTGACCTGCGGTCGCCTGGGGCCGGGCGGCGCCGATGGCCTCGTGCGACGCATCACCCAGGAGGGCAACACGGCGCTGTTGCTGCGGGTGGTGGCCGACGCCGAGGGCATCAGCGCCGAGACGGTGCGGGGCACGCTCAAGCTGGAGCTGGGGTGGGAGAGGGAGCAGCTCCAAGCCCGCCAGAAGGTGATCGAGGAGATCCCGGCCTTGGTGAAGGATCTGGCCGTGGCCGTGGGCCTCTTGGAGCAGGCCGCCAAAGCCACCACCTGCGGCCATGACCTGTTCTGGGTGCGGGAGGTGCTGCGCCGGATCGAGCGCGGCGAGGTGGCCGGTGGTGTGCTCGACGGCTCGGTGGAGGACGCCAAACGCGCGGCGAAGGGCGCGGCGGACAACGTGCTCAGCCACCTGTCCACGGCGAAGCGCGCGGAGCTGCTGGCGCTGCTCAAGCCCTGGTGGCGCCCGATCCCGGCGGGGTCGTTCGACATGGGCGGCGATGAGTACGACGACGAGAAGCCCATCCACCGGGTGACCTTCACCTCGGGCTTCCAGATGCTCGGCGTGCCGGTGACCTGGGCGATGTACCGCCTGTTCGACCCCGGCCACGACGCGGCGCGAGACGACTTCGACGGCAAGCTCCCGCCCGAGGCCCAAGACGAGGTGCCGGTCTACAACGTGAGCTGGTTCGCCTCGGTGATGTTCGCGGAGTGGGTGGGGGCGCGGCTGCCCTTGGAGCCGGAGTGGGAGTACGCCTGCCGGGCGGGGACGAAGACGAGGTTCTGGAGCGGTGACAAGGACGAAGACCTCGCGCGGGTGGGGTGGACGGCCAAGATTCGGGTGGCAACGCCGGCAAGGGCACCCCCACCCTGTCGCGCAGAAGCCCGAGAACGCCTGGGGCCTCCACGACGTTCACGGCAACGTGTGGGAGTGGTGCGCCGAGGTCTACGACGGCAAAGCCTACGCCGCCCGCGCCGACGGCCTGACCGTAGACCCTCGGCGCTTGACCTTCGCCGTCGGCAAGACCTTGCCGATGTCGGCAGAATCTGCCGACCGTGGCGCGTCGCGCGTCCTGCGCGGCGGCTCCTGGAACGACTGGCCCGAGTACGCGCGCTCCGCGTACCGGGACAGGGACGAGCCCTCGCTCACGTACACGGACGTCGGCTTCCGCCTGTTGTTGTGCCCGCCCGAGCGGCCATAGACCGTGGGTCATTGATCATAGAGCGTGGTGCGCCAAGAAGCTTGGCGGAGGAGGACGCGATGTAGGGAAAACACCGCTGAAACCCCCTATAGAACCCAGTGGGCCAACCCCACCCGGCAAAGACTGGCCACCCGCCGGAACCGAGTGTTGCGCGGCGTCGGGCAACCGCCGTCGTGAAGCGTACACAGGGAGCACGCAGGCCGTGGTTCGAGCCCCGATAGAGGTTTCACCCGTGGAGGCCGACGTCATCACTCTGACGGAAGGCAGCACCGACGCGCCGAGAGGGCCTGGCGCGAAGGCTCCACCGGGGCCACAGACCAGGGCATGTGCGCAGAAGGGTTCTCCAGGAACTTGGGAGGTCCTGTTGTCTCCGCTTGTACTACAACGGCGCCGGGGTCGCCGAGATCCACTCCAGGCCCGATGGGGTAGCGTCCGCGCCCCCTCGGGAGCGAATCAGCGGACGCCGAGCGGTACCGTCGCGCGAGGGCAACCAGAGCGAGGCGGGATGGGCAGCAGGAGTTCGGAGCGCTCCATAGTACCGTTGAACGCGGGGAACCGACCCATGGGACCCGCGGGAGGGAAGGGGGCGCCGGAGTCAGGAGCCGTCGGAGGGAAAGATGCCAGACGTATCGCAGTCTGAGCCCATCTCAACGAAACAACGACGGATAGCGGAGCTGGCGAGGCACCTGCGGGGCAAGCCCCTGCACGCGCTGTCGCGTCACATGGACGAGAGCTGGATGCGAGAGGCGTACCGAAGGACCCGCAAGGACGGGGCCGTGGGCGTGGACGGCGAGACCGGCGCAGAGTTCGCCGTGGACCTCGAAGCGAACTTCGAGGGCTGCGAGACCGAGCGCTGTCTGGCCGCTACCGCGCCCCGCCCGTCCGCCGGGTGCTGATCCCGAAGGGCGACGGCAAGAAGACCCGCCCCATCGGCATCACGACCTTTGAGGACAAGGTCCTCCAGCGGGCCGTGGTGATGGCGTTGGAGCCCGTCTACGAGGAGGAGTTCACCGACTTCTCGTATGGCTTCCGGCGCGGTCGGTCAGCGCATGACGCGCTCCGGGACCTCCAGCATCAGCTCTGGAAGATGG
>JADKFE010000126.1 GCA_016717595.1 Deltaproteobacteria bacterium
GCGACTGGTTGGTGCCCATCACCACGCCTTGTTCGGACGGCGCGGCGCCTTTGGAGATGAGGGCGCTCAAGCTGGGGCTCAAGAAGCCGTTGAAGATCGCCAAGGCCACCAGCACGGCGATGAGCGTGGCCCAAGGCGGGGCGTAGGGCAGCAGAAACAGCGTCACGCCCATGCCGGGCACACAGACCCGCACCAAGGCGCCCTCGCCAAAACGCCGCACGGCGGGGCCGATGAGCCCGCCCTGAACGATGGTGCCCACCACGCCCACGACGCCCAGCGCCCGGCCCACCTGGGCGGCGTTGAGCCCGTAGAAGTGCTCCTCGTACAAGGCGAAGGTGGACTCCATCATCGCGAACGAGAAGGTGAGGGTGAAGGTCAACAGCACGGCGAGGCCGACGCTGGGGTGCTTGAGCACGGTGAGCACGGCGGCGGGGTCAAACACCCGGCGCACACGGTCGGCCTTCGCCGGGGGCTCGGGCAATAGCGCCAGGGCGAGCACAAAGTTGATCGCCGAGAGCGCCGCCGCGGCCCAGATCGGCGCCGCGAGGCCGAACACCGAGAGCTCGCCGCCGAGCCAAGGCCCGATGGTGAAGCCGAGGCCAAACGCGGCGCCGAGCATCCCCATGCCTTTGGCGCGGTTCTCAGGCGTGGTGACGTCGGCGATGTAGGCCTGGGCGACGCTGATGTTCGCCGCGAAGACGCCGTGCAGGGTGCGGAACATGAAGAGCATCCACAGCTCCCATGAGGCCGCAAAACCCGCCAACATCAAGGTGCCCGCGCCGATGGACAGGAGCAGCACCGGGCGCCGCCCCCAGCGGTCGGAGAGCGCGCCCCAGACCGGCGCGAAGAAGAACTGCGCCACGGAGTAGCTCGCCATCAGCAGGGTGACCTGCATGGCGGAGGCGCCGAAGGCCTCGCTGTAGAAGGTCAACAGCGGGATCACGAGCCCGAAGCCGATGAGGTCGACGAGCACGGTCAAGAAGATGACGAGGAGGGGGCGCACGGGCGGCCCCTATCGCGGCGACCCCCCAAGCACCACCTCCGCACGTTATGGGGCGTGCGACCAATCTTGAGGGCTCCCATGAACCTGCAGACGATTCACGACGCCGCCGTGGCCGCGTCGCTGGAGGCCGGCGCGGCGATCGCCGGCTTCTACAAGGACTCCTACACCGTCAAAGACAAAGGCGAAGACAACCCGCTCACCGACGCGGACCTCGCCAGCGACAAGATCTTAGAGGAGCGCCTGCGCGCCGCCGATCCCGAGGCCGGCTGGCTCTCTGAAGAGACGGTGGATGACAAGTCCCGGCTCACCCAGGCCCGCTCGTGGATCGTCGATCCCCTCGACGGCACCAAAGAGTTCACCCGGGGCATCCCCGAGTTTGTCGTCTCCGTGGCCTATTGTGTGGGCCCCGACGCCGTCGTCGGCGTGCTCTACAACCCGATCACCAAGGAGCTGTTCTCGGGGATCGTCGGCGTAGGCGCCTGGTTCAACGGCCAGCCCTGCCGGGTGACGGACCACGCAGAGCTTCAAGGCGCCCGGGTGGTCTGCTCGCGCACCGAGGCCTCAAAGGGCTGGTTTGACCCCTGGAAAGACCAGCTCAACCTCATCCCCACGGGCTCGGTGGCCTACAAGTTTGGCCTCGTCGCCGCCGGTCGCGCCGAGGCGACCTTCACCAACCAGCCGCGCAACGCCTGGGACATCGCCGGCGGCGTGGCCATCGTGAACGCCGCCGGGGGCCGCTGCACCAACCGCCACGGCGAGCCCTACCGCTTCAACACGCCCAACCCGCTGCAAGACGGCGTGTGCTGCACCAACGGCGCGATCCACCCCGCCGTGGTGAAGGTCATGAAGATTCAGGGTTGAGCCGCGGCCGCGCGGCCTGAGACGCCGGGTCTCAACCTTCGGGTGAGGCCCTGTGTTATCAAGGTCATGCACACTTGAGCGCGTGAGTTATGGGCGAACCTCGCCGGTACAACATCCTCGGCACCCTCGGGAAGGGCGGGTTCGGGACGGTCTACAAGGCGCAGCTCAAGGCAGCGCCGGGTTCACGGATCGTCGCCCTGAGGTGCTCAACGCCGAGGTCGCCGGGAAAGAGGTTCGCCCGCCGCGCCCGCCGGCGGGCCCGGGTGCTCGGCCTCGTGCGCCACCGCGCCATCGTGCAGGTAGACGGCCTCGTGGTGCTGCAGGGCCACTGGGTCGTGGTGATGGAGTATGTCTCCGGGGTGGACCTCAAGCGGCTCATGCAGGCGGGCCCGGTGCCGCCGGGCGTGGCCTTGGAGATCATCGAGGAGGTGGCCCAGGCCCTCGACGCGGCCTATCGCCAGCCCGGCCCCGAGGGCAAACCGCTCGGTCTGTTGCACCGCGACATCAAGCCCTCAAACCTGCGCATCACCGAGCGGGGTGAGGTGAAGGTGCTCGACTTCGGCACCGCCCGGGCGAACTTCCAGAGCCGCGAGGCCCAGACCCAAGCCTTGACCTTCGGCACCGTCGGCTACATGGCGCCAGAGCGCATGGACTTTGAGGACCTGCCCGCGGGCGACGTGCCTGCCGCCTAGGGCGTGGTGCTCTGGGCTGCTGATCGGCGAAGAGCTGGGCCGCACGTCCCCCGGGCCGCCGCCACGCGCCCTTGCTCACCAAAGCCACGGCCAGATGCGAGAAGGCCGTGGCCGAGCCCCTCATCAGCTTTGTGTTGAGCCTGCTGGCCTATGAGCCCACCGACCGGCCGCCCATCGCCGACGTCGACAACCACTGCCGGGCCCTGCGAGGGCCCTTGGGCGCGCCGTACCTCGCCGACTGGGCCGAGGCGCTCATCCCCCGGCTGATGTTGACCGACCAGAAGACCAAGCTCGACGGCATGACCGGCGTGAGCCTCACCGAGCAGTCGGGCTACACCTCCGTGGTGATCGACCCGGAGTCGGCCCTGGCGAAGGCCCCGCCGACGCCCGAGGCGCCGGGCAAGATCACCGTGGCCTTTGGGCGCCCGCGCAGCGTCGTCTTGCCCCTGCTCGTGGCGTTTATCGCCGTGGGCGCGTTCTGCGGCATGGGCTCGGTCTTGGCCTGGCTCTTGCTCGACCCGATGAGCCCGCTCAACCGACGCTGAGCGGGCTCTTGGACGAGGCGCGGCGCGTCAGATCGCCTCGCAGACCAGACCACTCGTCGTTTGTAGGGCGAAGGCGGGGCAGTGCCGACCGTTCAGACAGCCGGGCCGCTCACACGCGACCGTCGGCGCCGTCGCCGCCGGCTGGTTCGTCTCCACCGCGGTATGGACGGGCTGCCCAGGGCGCCGTCGGCGATCAGGCTACCGGTGACGTTCACGGTGAAGCCGTGGCGGAGCTCATGCCGCCGCCGCCGCCGCCGCCGCCGCCCAGGTGCAGCCGCCGCCGGTCTTGCCGCCTCCAGCCCCGCCGGTCACGTCGGCGAGACCGGCGACCGAGAATCACGGCGAAGATCGCCACCGCGCCGCCGCCCGCGCCGCCGCCTCCGCCGCTCGCGCCGCCGCCCGCCGCCGCCGCCGCCGCCGGTGAAGAGGGTTTCTAAGGTGGCGTCGCCGAAGGAGCCGCCGCCGACACCATAGGTCGAGTCATTGGCTCCGCCGGCCACGCCGCTGGCGGACGCGCCCGCCGCCGCCGCCGCCGCCGCCGGGCCCCAGCCGCCGCCCGTGGACACGGTCGCCGAGCTGTCCGCCGCGGCGCCGCCGCTCCCGCCGTGGGTGAAAGACGTGCCCGAGCCGAACTCGACCGCCGCGCCGCCGTTCGGGGCGCCGCCGCTGCCGTTGCCGTTGCCGCAGTCGCCGCCCGCGCCGCCGCCGCCGCCACCGGCCACGGCGTCACCGCCGTCTGGGCCCGTGCTTGAGCCGGAGTCCAGGCCGTCACCGCCCGGGGCGTCGAAGGTGCCGCCGATGGAGACGGTGTCGGCGATGATGACGGGAAGCGTGCCGGTCACACGGAGAGGTCGCGCCGGGGAGATGGTGAACGATCGTGAAATACCAGACACGCCGCCCTCGATCATTGGCGTCAGCTTTTGCCCCGTGGTGAGGCTGTAGGCGCCGTCGGGCCGTCGCCGCAGACGCACTCCACCACGCTGGCGTCGCCGTCGCCAGTCCTCGGAGTTGTCGGTGTGGCGGGAATACCGCAGGCGAGGGTGCTGCTGTCGTTAATCCCCGGCGCCGTCGCTGTCGCCGTCGAGGAATTTCACCGGTGAGGCGGTGGTGGGGTCGAGGTGGGGTCGGCGTCGTCGGCGAGGCCGTCGCAGTTGTTGGCCAGCCCATTCGCGGATCTCGGGGCCGTCGGGGAGATCGTCTCGTCGCTGTCGTCGCAGTCCGTGGCGTCGGCGACTGGCGTCGGCAGGCTGCTTTCTGCGGGCGGTAGGCGGCAGGGTCGCCTGCGTAGCCGTCGAGGTCGGCGTCGGTGTCGCGCTCCGCCACGTCATTGTCGTCTTCGTCCACGAGGCCGTCGCAGTCCTCGTCTGCGCCGCCGCAGAGCTCATCTGCGCTGGGGTTGACGGCCGCGTTGGTGTCGTCGCAGTCGTCCGCGGTGGTCACGAAGCCCGAGGGCGCGTCGCAGGCGGTGACGCTCGCCGTGACG
>JADKFE010000127.1 GCA_016717595.1 Deltaproteobacteria bacterium
GAAACAGGGTCACGCCCATGCCGAGCCACAGACCCGCACAGGCGCCTCACCAAAACGCCGCACGGCGGGGCCGATGAGCCCCCTGACGAATCTGGTGCCCACCACGCCCACGACGCCCCAGCGCCCCGGCCCACCTGGGCGTTGAGCCCGTAAATGCTCTCGTACAAGGCGAAGGTGGACTCCATCATCGCGAATGAGAAGGTGAGGGTGAAGGTCAACAGCACGGGCGAGTGCCGACGCTGGGAATAGCCGGACGGTGAGCACACAGCGGGGACAAAAACCAGGCACCCGGTCGGCCTTCGCCGGGGGCTCGGGCAGTAGCGCCAGGGCGCGAGGCGCCGAGGTTGATCGCCGAGAGTGGCGGCGCCGCGGCCCAGATCGGCGCCGCGAGGATGAACACTCCGAGAGCTCCCGCCGAGCCAAGGCCCGATGTTGAAGCCCAGGGGCAAACGCGGCGCCGAGAGCATCCCATGCCCTTGGCGCGGTTCTCGGGCGTGGTCACGTCGGCGATGTAGGCCTGGGCGACGCTGATGTTCGCCGCAAACGCGCGTGCGGGTGCGGAACATGCAGAGCATCCACAGCTCCCGCTGAGGCCGAAACCCGCCAGCACTCCAAGGTGCCCGCGCCGTTGGACCTGCGAGCAGGCAGCGGGCGCACGCCCCCAGCGAACAGAGAGCGGCGCTTCCCGACCACAAGGCGCGAAGAAGTATTGCGCTGACGGAGTACTTCACATCAGCAGGGTGACCTGCACTGGCGGAGGCGCCAGAAGGCCCTCGCTGTAGAAAAGGTCAACAGCGGGATCACGAGCCCAGCCGATGAGAGTCGACGCGACACGGTCAAGAAGATGACGGAAGGGGCACGGGCGGCCCCTATCGCGGCGACCGCAACACCGCACCCGTCAAGTGTAGGGGGCGTACGACCAATCTTGAGGGCTCCCCTTGACCTGCAGACGATTCACGATGCCGCCGTGGCCGCGTCATCGGGGCGCGCAGCGATCGCCGCCCTTCTACCAGGACTCCTGCACCCGTCAAAGACAAAGCGAAGACAACCCGCGCTCCCGACGCGGACCTCGCCAGCGACAAAGATCCTGAGAGCGCCTGCGCTGCCATCCGGGACGCGGGCTGGCTCTCAAGAGAGAAACGGTGGACGACAGTCCCGGTCACCCAGGCCCGCTCATGGATCGTCGATCCCCTCGACGGCACCCAAGAGTTCACCCGGGGCATCCCGATTTGTCGTCCTCCGGCCTAGCGGTATCTGCGGCCCCGACGCCATCGTCGCGTGCTCCACAACCCGATCACACGGAGCCTGTTCTCCGAGATCGACCATGTCGGCGCTCGGTTCAACAGTCAGCCCTGCCGTGACGGTGCCGACCACGCAGGCTTCCAGGCGCCCGGGTGGTCTGCCCGCGCACCGAGGCCTCGGAAGGGCTGGTTGGTTTGACCCCTGGAAAGATCAGCTCAACCTCATCCACGGGCTCCGTGGCCCACAAGTTTGGCCTCATCGCCGCCGAGTCGCGCCGAGGCGCGACCTTCACCAACCAGCCGCGCAACGCGCCTGGGATCGCCCGGCGTGGCCATCGTGGACGCCGCCGGGCTGCTGCACCAACCGCCACGAGCCGCCCTGCCGCTTCAACACGCCCCAACCCGCTGGAAGACGGTGTGTGCTGCACCAACAGCGGATCCACCCGCCGTGGTCGAGGGTCTCGAAGATTCAGGGGCCGCGCGCTGGTTCTGGACGCAAGGGCTCAACCCTCGGGTGGCCCTGTGTTATCAGGTCATGCACACTTGAGCGCGTGAGTTATGGGCGAACCTCGCCGGTACAACATCCTCGGCACCCTCGGGAAGGGCGGGTTCGGGACGGTCTACAAGGCGCAGCTCCACGGCAGCGCCGGGTTCACGAAGATCGTCGCCCTGAAGGTGCTCAACGCCGAGGTCGCCGGGAAAGAGGAGTTCGCCCGCCGCGCCCGTGATGAGGCCCGGGTGCTCGGCCTCGTGCGCCACCGCGCCATCGTGCAGGTAGACGGCCTCGTGGTGCTGCAGGGCCACTGGGTCGTGGTGATGGAGTATGTCTCCGGGGTGGACCTCAAGCGGCTCATGCAGGCGGGCCCGGTGCCGCCGGGCGTGGCCGCGGGATCATCGGAGGTGGCCCAGGCCCTCGACGCGGCCTATCGGGAGCCCGGCGCCCGAGGGCAAACCGCTCGGTCTGTTGCACCCGCGACATCAAGCCCTCGAACCTGCGCATCACCGAGCGGGGTGAGGTGAAGGTGTCGACTTTGGCACCGCCGGGCGAGCTTCCAGAACCGCGAGGCCCAGACCCAAGCCTTGACCTTCGGCACCGTGGGCTACATGGCGCCGGAGCGGATGGACTTTGAGGACCTGCCCGCGGGCGACGTGTACGCCTTGGGCGTGGTGCTCTATGAGCTGCTGATCGGCGAAGAGCTGGGCCGCACGTCCCCCCGGGCCGACCGCCACGCGGCCTTGCTCACCAAAGCCACGGCCAAGATGCGGGAGAAGGCCGTGGCCGAGCCCCTCATCAGCTTTGTGTTGAGCCTGCTGGCCTATGAGCCCACCGACCGCCCGCCCATCGCCGACGTCGACAACCACTGCCGGGCTCTGCGAGGGCCCTTGGGCGCGCCGTACCTCGCCGACTGGGCCGAGGCGCTCATCCCCCGGCTGATGATCACCGACCAGAAGACCAAGCTCGACGGCACGACCGGCGTGAGCCTCACCGAGCAGTCGGGCTACACCTCCGTGGTGATCGACCCGGAGTCGGCCCTGGCCAAGGCCCCGCCGACGCCTGAGGCGCCGGGCAAGATCACCCAGCGGTTTGGCGGCGCCCGCGCAGCGTGGTGGTTGCCCCCTGCTCATGCGTTTATCGCCGTGGGCGCGTTCTGCGGCATGGGCTCGGTCTTGGCTCCGGCTCTCGCTCGAGACCGATGAGCCCGCTCAACCGACGCTGAGCGGGCTCGGGGACGAGGCGCAGATCGTCAGATCGCCTCGCAGACCGGCTCGCTCTCGTCGTTGTAGGGCGAGGGCGAGACGGTGCCGGTGACCGAGACGGCCGGGCCGCTCACACGCACACGACCGTCGGCGCCGTCGCCGCCGGCCTGGTTCATGTCCACCGCGGTGTCGACGGGCTGCCCAAGGCCGCCGTCGGCGAGCAGGCTGCCGGTGACGTTCACGGTGAAGCCGTGCAGCCAGATCATGCCGCCGCCGCCGCCGCCGCCGCCGCCCGAGGTGCAGCCGCCGCCGGTCTTGCCGCCGCCAGCCCCGCCGGTCACGTCGATGAGGCCGGTGACCGAGAGGTCAACGGCGAAGATCGCCACCGCGCCGCCGCCCGCGCCGCCGCCGCCGCCGTTCGCGCCGCCGCCCGCGCCGCCGCCGCCGCCGGTGAAGAGGGTCTCTAAGGTGGCGTCGCCGAAGGAGCCGCCGCCGAGGCTGTAGCCGTCGCTGGCGCCGCCGCCGTCCACACCGTTGGCGGACGCGCCGCCGCCGCCGCCGCCGCCGCCTGGGCCCCAGCCGCCGCCTGTGGACACGCTCGCCGAGCTGTCCGCCGCGGCGCCGCCGCTCCCGCCGTGGGTGAAAGACGTGCCCGAGCCGAACTGACCGCCGCGCCGCCATTGAAGCGCCGCGCCGTTGCTGTTGCCGCAGTCGCCGCCCGCGCCGCCGCCGCCGCCACCGGCCACGGCGTCACCGCCGTCTGGGCCCGTGCTTGAGCCCGAGTCCAGGCCGTCACCGCCCGAGGCGTCGAGGGTGCCGCCGATGGAGACGGTGTCGGCGATGATGACGAGGGGCTCGTCGCCGGTCACACGGAGGGTCGCGCCGGGGGAGATGGTGAACGTCGTGAAATACCAGACGCCGCCCGCGATCGTGTCGCTGCCCGTGGTGAGCGCGTAGGCGCCGTCCGAGCCGTCGCCGCAGACGCACTCCACCACGCTGGCGTCGCCGTCGTCGCAGTCCTCGGAGTTGTCGGTGTAGCCCGAGGGCAGCTCGCAGGCGAAGGTGCTGCTGTCTTCGTCCCCGGCGCCGTCGCTGTCGCCGTCGAGGTACCAGGTGGAGGCGGTGGTGAGGTCGAGGGTGGGGTCGGCGTCGTCGGCGAGGCCGTCGCAGTTGTTGTCCAGCCCGTCGCAGATCTCGAGGCCGTCGGGGGAGATCGTCTCGTCGCTGTCGTCGCAGTCCGTGGCGTCGGCGACGGCGTCGGCGGGCTGCTCACAGGCGAGCTGGGGCGCGGCGGGGTCGCCGTAGCCGTCGAGGTCGGCGTCGGTGTACCACTCCGCCACGTCGATGGCGTCGTCTTCGTCCACGAGGCCGTCGCAGTCCTCGTCTGCGCCGCCGCAGAGCTCATCTGCGCTGGGGTTGACGGCCGCGTTGGTGTCGTCGCAGTCGTCCGCCGTGGTCACGAAGCCCGAGGGCGCGTCGCAGGCGGTGACGCTCGCCGTGACGTCGCCGTGGCTGTCCCCGTCGGTGTCGGCGTAGTAGGTGAGGCCGGTCGTGGCGTCGAGGGAGTCGTCGTCGGCGTCTACGAGGCCATCGCAGTCGTTGTCGAGGCCGTCACAAGACTCGACGGCGCCCTCGTTCACCGCGGGGTTGTTGTCGTCGCAGTCCGCCTCGCCGATGAAGCCGTCGGCGTCGGCGTCGATCGCGGCGTCGCCGGTGTCTTCGGTGTCATCCACGGGCGCGTCGCCTTTGCAGCCGAGGGGCAGGGTGAACAGCAGGCTCAGTACGAACAGGTGCCGACTCATTGGCGCTCCAGGGGGTTGGTTTCCCTGGAGTTTATCGGATCTTTTTGCCTGCGGTGGGCCTCGCGTGAGGCCCGCGTGACCTGCTGTTCAACCTGTGGCCTTAGGCACGTTCAACAGCCGCTCCAGAACGCCGCGGTTGCCCTGAATGGCCGTGCGCTGGAGGTACAGATCCAGGCCACGCAGGCCGCCGAGCTCCTCGCCGCCGCCGGCCCGGCCCGGGCCGCCGTGGTTGAGCTGGGGCAGCACCATGCCGTGCGGCGTGGCCTGGTCGGCCACCTTCTTGTCTACGGTGAGCACGCGGCCGTTGTACGGCGTGAGCTCCAAGAGCAGCGCCGCCAAGAAGTCGCGGTCGTCGGTGGCGACGCTCGTGGCCAAGGAGCCCTCCCCCAAGGCGACGATCTGCGCGGCTTGGGCGGCGGTTCCGTCGTAGGGCAAGACGGTACACACCGGCCCGAAGACCTCGTGTTGGTGCACGTTCGGGGCGTTGAGGCTGTCCCGGGCGCGCAGCACCACGGGCGCGGCGTAAGCGCCTTTGCCTTCAGGGGCGCCGACGCCGTTCATCGGCGCGGCGGACCCGAAGACGATCTCGGCGTCTTGGCTGAGCAGGGCCACGCCCGCGCGGTAGTCGTTGAGCTGGGAGAGGGTGGTGAGGGGGCCCATGGTCACCGTGGCGTCGGCGGGGTTGCCCACGACCACCCGGGAGAGCGCGTCGCTGAGATCCTCGATCACGGCGTCTACGAGGGGCTCGGGCACGATCACCCGGCGGATGGCCGTACACTTCTGCCCGGCCTTCTGGGTCATCTCAACCTGCACGGCGCGCACGAACCAGTTGTAGACGTCGTCCCCGCGCTCCACATCCGGGCCGAGCACGGCGGCGTTGAGGCTGTCGGCCTCGACGTTCACCGCGACGCTGCGCTGGGTGTGGCAGTTACTGCCACGCAGGGTGGCCCCGGTGTTCGCCGAGCCGGTGAAGGCCAGCACGTCTTGGCCGCCGAGCTGGTCCAAGAGGTCACCCGCCGAGCCCGCGATGAGCTGCAGGGCGCCTTCGGGCAAGATCTGGGCGTCGATGAGGATCTTCACCATCTCGTAGGTGAGCCAGGCCGTGGAGGTGGCGGGCTTGGTGATCACCGGCATGCCCGCGAGCCAGGCCACGGCGGCCTTCTCGAAGGTGCCCCAGGCGGGGAAGTTGAAGGCGTTCACATGTACGGCGACGCCACGTTTGGGCGCGCGGACGTGCAGGCCCACGAAGCGGGCGTTGGTGCGGGAGAGCACCTCGGTGTCGCCGTCGATGAGGTGGTGAACGTCGCCCAGGCCCTTGCCCACCGACGCGTAGTACGAGAGCGTCGCCGTGGCGCCGTCTACGTCAAACTTGGCGTCGCCGCGGGTGTTTCCGCCGTTGACCTGGGCGATGTCCAGCAGGCGCTCTCGCTCGGCGTAGATCGCGCGGCTGGCCTCTTTGATGAGCGCGGCGCGCTGGGCAAACGTCAAGGCGCGCAGGGCCGGGCCGCCGACCTCACGGGCGTGTTTGACCGCGGCGGCGAAGTCTAAGCCCCGCGTCGAGGCCTCGGCCACGGGGGCTTCAGTGGCGGGGTCGATGAGGGTGGCGAAGGGCGCCTGACCCTCAAACCACGCGCCGTTGACGTAAGACTTGAGCCGGACCATAGGGAGCCTCCGAGCGGAGCGCACGCTTAACCTCTGCGCCGCGCGACTGCCTTCTCCCCGGGCGCAGGATACGAGGGGGGCATGTCTGAGGCCTCTCTCCCGCTGAGCCTGCCCGAGCGACTGCGCGCCTTGGCGGCGGCCTTGGGGGAGGGCCTCATGGAGCGGGACGAGGCGATCCGCCTGGGCCTCATCACGCTCATCGCCGGGGACAACCTGCTGTTGTTGGGGCCGCCGGGCACGGCGAAGAGCCTCATCGCCCGGCGCCTCACCGCCGCCGTGTCCGACGCCCGGCTGTTTCAGCACCTGCTCACGCCGTTCTCGACGCCTGAGGAGCTCTTTGGGCCCCTGTCGCTCTCGGCCCTGCGGGAGCGGGACGTGTACGAGCGCCGGGTCGAGGGCTTTTTGCCCGACGCCGAGCTCGCGTTTCTGGACGAGGTGTTTAAGGCGGGCTCGGCGATCCTCAACACGCTCCTGGGCCTGCTCAACGAGCGGCAGTTCGTGAACGGGGCCACGGTGCTCAACGCGCCGCTCCTGGCCTTGGTCGGCGCGTCCAACGAGGTGCCCCAGGAGGAGGGCCTGCGCGCGCTCTACGACCGCTTCGCCCTGCGGCTCCAGGTGAGCCCCGTCGAGGGCGAAGACAGCGCGCGGCGCCTGTTCCGTGAGGGCCGGGTGAGCCCGACGCCGCGCCTGCCGCCGGGCTTGGCCCTGAGCCGGTCGGAGCTGCTCGCCGCGCGGGCCCAGGCCGAGGCGATCCCCCTGAGCCCCGCCTTGGAGGAGCTGCTGGTCACCCTGCGCCGGTCCCTCGCCGCGCGCTGCCGTGAGGAGGGCCTGGGGGCCTATGTCTCCGATCGCCGCTGGCAGCGCCTCGCCGGGCTCTGCCGGGCTTCAGCGCTGCTCGCGGGCCGGGACGTGGCCACCCTCGCCGACGCGGATCTGCTGCGCCACGGCCTCTGGGACGACCCCAACGACGCCCCCGCCCGGGCGGCCCTGCTCTACGACGCCCTCGCCGAGCCAGAGATCGCGCTGTTGAGCCTCGGTGAGCCCGCCGCTTTGGCCCAAGCCGCGCTCACAAGCGCCCTTCAATGGCTCGACGCCTGCTTCGGCGCGCCGCTCCCCGCCCGCTACACCGCCAACGTCGAGGGCCACGCGCCCTGGACCTTCTCTGAAGACGAGCTGATCGCCGCGCTGCGGGGTGAGCTCGGCGCCTTGTGCCGGGTGGCGCTTCTGTGGGATGAGCCCGGTCAGCGCCTCTGGCGCCTGCGCATCAACGCCCAGGGTGGGCTCTACACCCGCTGGGGCCAGGCCATTCGCCAAGAGGACGAGCTTCGGCGCTTCGGCGCTCGCGCGGACACCCTGCAGGTGGAGCGCCCCGAGGTCTCCCTCAGCCGCGACGAGCCGCCGGGGCTGCTCCTGCGGTTTGAGGCCCTCGACGACGCGGCGCGGCCTGAGGTGGTCGCCCGAGTCAGCGAGGCCGTGGCCGCCCTGCACACGCTCTGCGTCGCGTTAGAGGCCGCGCGTCTGGGCCCCGACGGGGAGCTAGGCCCCCTGGCGCGCCAGGCCCAGCGCAGCGGCCTCGCCCGGGCCGAGCTTCGGGCGCGCCAAGACCACGACACGCTCTTGGAGGTCATCGCCGCGGCCCAGGCCGGCGGGCGGCTGGTGCTCCCGGCGGTTCATTCCCGCTCAACCCGGCTCGTCGAGGAGGGGCCCCCGGCGCTCCGGCTCGTGCGCGCGCTCGCTCGATGAGCCAAGAGACGCCGATCCCGCGGCGGCAGGCCTGGTCTTGGGCCCTCCGCGCCACGGCCTTCGCGCTGTTGGGCATGTTGGCGGCGAGCACGGCGGCGCAGGCGGCCTTCCCCGGAGACCGGGGCCTCGGCTTGGCGGTGCTCGCGCAGGGCCTCGTGTTCTTGGGGATCGGCCTCTGGGGCCGCCCGTCGTTCGCCGTGGGCGCGCTGGGGCGCTGGCCGCTTCTGAGCCTTGGGCTGCCGATGGCCCTGCTCTCAGGCTGGGTGGGGGAGGGCGTGTCCGCCCTGTTGGGCGCGCCGCCCGAGGGCTGGACGTTGCTCTCCAAGCTCGCCGTGGGCCCGGAGTCGGTGTTGATCCTGATCGCCGCGGGGCTCGTCGCGCCCTTGGGTGAGGAGCTCCTGTTTCGTGGGGCGATCTTCGGCGCCTTGGCCCGCGCCGGGGGCGTCGGCCTGCCCATCGTCGGCTCGGCGGCGCTGTTTGGGCTCATGCACCTCACCCCGGGCCACGCGGCGGCGGCCTTCGTCTCGGGCTTGGGCCTGGGCTGGATGCGGGCGGTGACCGGCTCGGTGTGGCCGGGGGTGGTGGCCCACGCGCTCAACAACCTCGTGTGGTGGTGGATCGCCAGCGCTGGCGCCCCGCCGAGCCCCAGCCCCGGCCCCGAGATCCTTGCCCTGTGCGCGGCGGCCTGGATCTTGGCGATTCGACAATGGCCGACGGGATCGTCGGTGTGTGTCAAATCTGAACCCTTCTGACGGTTTTGTCAGATAAAACTTGCGGACAGCGTCAGGTCTGTTCATGGTGAGGGTAGGGGATGAGTCCCCATCCCCACTGGAGGACGAGGCCATGATCGGGATCCCTCTCGCTTGGGCATACGGACACGTCGCGGAGTGGGCCATCCACCGTTGGGTGCTTCATGGGGCCGGGAAGAAGCGGGGCGCGCCGTTCTCGTTTCATTTTCACGAGCACCACCGCGCCTCCCGCACCAACAACTTCATTGACCCGGTCTACCAAGGCTCCCCTTTCCAGTGGAACGCCGCCGGCAAAGAGACGCTGGCCCTGGGCCTGCTCACCTTGGCCCACATCCCGCTCCTGCCCATCGCGCCCTGGTTCACCGTGACCTTGTTCGCCTCGGGCGTGCAGTACTACCGGGTGCACAAACGCAGCCACCTCGACACCGACTGGGCCCGGGAGCACATCCCTTGGCACTACGATCACCACATGGGCCCCGATCAGGACGCCAACTGGGGGGTTCGGTCGGACTGGGTGGATCGCCTGCTGGGCACCCGGGTGGAGTACGCCGGCACCGAGAAGGAGGCGAAGGACCGCCGCCGCCGCGAGCGACGCGCCCAGCCTGCGCCTCAGCCCGAGGTGGCGCCAGAGACGCCGCGCCGGGCGGCCTGAGCTGGTCGTGGGCGAGGCGGCGAGATCCGCCTCGCCGCGGAGAGTACAATCCTCCGATGGCCCTCGTCGCAGGATGCTGGTTGGCCTGGATGGCCACGATCGCCCTCGCCGCGCCCCCGCCGGGGCGTGTCGTCGTCGCGCGGTTTGGCCCCGAGGTGGGCCTGCCCAGCGCCCAGGTGCGGGCCTTGGCCATGGGCGCCGACGGCCTGCTCTATGTCGGCGGCGAGGGGGGCGTGTGCCGCTTCGACGGCGCGCGCTGCGAGGCCGTGCCGCTCATCCCGGGCGCTGAGCCCCTCACCCAGCGCCTCGTGAACGTGCAGGGGGTGGTCTACGCCCAGACCCGGGCGGGGCTGTGGCAGATCGCGCCAGGAGCGCCCAAACAGCTCACCACCAGCGGCGAGGCGCGGCCCAACGCCGGGATCAGCCCCGCCGCCGCCGGAGGGGTGTGGGTGGCGACGGGGGTGGAGCTGCTGCGGGTGCAAGACGGCGCCGTGGTCGAGCGCCGAGACACCTTCGGGGTCGAGCCCTGGGCGGTCTTGGACCGCGGCGGGACGCTCTACCTCGGGACCTCGGACGGGGCCTGGACGCTCGGAGACGAGGGCGTCACCCCCTTGGCGAACCTCGGCGTGCGCGCCTTCTTGGAGGACGGCGAGGGGCTCCTCGTCGCTCGTGAAGACGGCGTCTGGCGCTTGCTCCACGGCGCCTGGACGCTCGTGCGCGGCGGCTGTTACGCCACCGACCTCACCCGGCGCCCAGACGGACGCGCTGTGGCGTCTTGCGGCTCGGGGCTCGTCTGGGAGGAGGCCAGCGGCGAGTGGAGCCTCGCGACGCCGAAGGAGGGGCTCCCGGCGTCGATCCTCACCCGCGCGCTCGTCGATCAAGACGGCCTCATCTGGGCGGGCACCTTGGAGCACGGGCTCTTGCGGATCGACCAGACCGACCTGCGCCTCTGGGACGACGCCACAGGCATCAACCTGCGCCACGTCACCTCGCTCCTCCCGTACAACGGTGGCCTGATGGTCGGCACGCGCGGCGGGCTGGGCTGGGTGAGCCCCGAGGGCGTCTTGCAGCCGCTGCGCCTGAACGACGAGGTGCTGGAGGTGCGCCACCTCGCCAGCGCGCCCGATGGCGCTGTGCTCATCTTGCGGGGCCGCGAGGGGGTGCTGCGCTGGGACGGAGAGAAGCTCACGGAGCTTCTGGCGCTGGACGAGGACGCCTCGTGGGTGGGCGCGCGGCCGGACGGGGAGGTGGTCGTGCTCACGGATCGGGCGATGGTGCGCGCCCACAATGGCGTCGTGCGCCGGGTGGAGCTGCCCGGCCGCGCCTTGGAGCACCTCGCCGCCTTGGACGAGGCCGGCGCGGTGTACGTCATCATCGAGGACAAGCTCATCCGGGTCCACGATGAGGGCGTCACCGTCGTCGCCCAGTCGCCTGGGCGCTGCTCCTATGCGCCCTTGGCCATGCGCGGCGGGCGCCTGTACGCGGGCTGCGGCGACACCTTCTATCTCCTCGACGGCGCGGGCTGGCGCGCAGTTCAGCCCCTCGAAGCGGGCTCGATCTCGTCGATGGAGTCGCTCGGAGAGACGCTCTGGGTGACCACCACGAGCGCGCTCATCCAGCTCGGGCCGAGCCCCCGCCGCCTCTCCATCGACGACGGCCTGCCTTTCTTGAGCTTCGTTCTCGGCGGGCCCATCACCCGGGTCGGAGACTGGATCGTCGCGAGCACCGACAGCGGGCTCCTCTTCTTGCGCGACGCCCCACGGCCCGCGCCCCGACCCCTCGTCGCCCGGGTCGCCTCGCTGCACGTCGGCGACCGCCGCTTGCCAGGCTGGGAGGCGCTCGGCCCCGACGACACGCTCTTGCGGCTTCGCCTCGGCGTAGACAGCGTCATCGACCCGCGCCGGGTGCGGTATCGGTTTCGTCTGGACGATGGGGACTGGTCGGCGGAGTTCTCCGAGGATCTGCTCCACCTGCCGGGCCTGAGCCCCGGCGCGCACCGCCTGGAGCTTCAAGCGCGCCTCGGCGGCGGGCCGATGGGTGAGACGACGACGATCCGCTTCACCTCACCCCCGCGCTGGCACCAGCGCCGGGACGTGCAGGCCCTCGCGGCGCTGAGCCTCGCCTGGCTGCTCGCGTTCACCTGGCGAGAGCGCACCCGGCGGCTCACCGAGGAGCTGCGTCGCCTCAACGAACAAGAGGCGTTTCGGGAGGTCTTTGGCCGCTTCGTGACGCCCCAGGTGGCCGATGAGGCCCTCGCCGGGCGCCTCAGCCGCCAAGGAGAGCGCCGCGAGGTCACCATCCTCATCGCCGATCTCCAAGGCTTCACCGGCCTCGCCGAGAGACTCGACCCCCCGGACTTGGTTGAGCTGCTCAACCACTGGCTCACGGAGATGGTCACCGAGATCGAGGCTGAAGGGGGCATGGTCAACAAGTTTGTCGGCGACGAGATCGTGGCGATCTTCGGCGCGCCGCTGCCCCAGCCCGATCACGCCGACCGCGCCTTGGCCGCCGCCACGCGGATGCTCGCCGCCGGAGAGCGCCTGCGGGCCAGCTTACGCCGCCCAGACGGGGTGGAGCTTCGGTTTGGGGTCGGGCTCAACAGCGGCGAGGTCATCGCCGGGTGTGTGGGGGCCGAGCGCCGCCTGGAGTACACGGTGATCGGCGACACGGTGAACGTCGCCGCCCGGGTGCAGGCCCTCACCCGCAGCGTCGGCAAGCCGGTGTTGATCACCGAGGCCACCCGCGCGCGGCTCACGGCCCCGGCGGTCTTGAGCCCTGAGGGAGAGCACAGCCTGCGGGGTCACCGCCAGAACATCGTCTTGTGGAGCCTCAGCGGCCCCGGCGCTGCTTGACCTCAAACTCGGCGGCGGCGATCTCGTCGAGCACGGCGTGGGTGTTCGCCCGGCGTGTGGAGTCCCGCCACCGGCCCGTGAGCGGGGTGTCGGTGAACAGCTTGGCGCGCTCGTAGAGGCCCCACATCTCTTGGCCGTAGCGGGTCTCGGCGATCTCGGGGTCAAACCGCGCCAAGAAGTTCGTGATGTTGGTCACGTCGCGGATGAGCAGCTCCCGGGCGCTCTGGTTGTGCGCGGCGTTGATCGCCTGGGGCAGATCGATGATCATCGGCCCGTCCCAGGCCATGAGCACGTTGTACTCGCTCAGGTCGCCGTGGATGATCCCGGCGCAGAGCATCAACACCACCTGGTGCATGAGCAGCTCGTGGACCGCCCAGGCCTCTCGTGGGGAGAAGTCGCAGTCCACGAGGCGCGGCGCGGGCCAGCCCTCGGGGTTGAGCACGACCTCCATGAGCAGCACGCCCTCATAGAAGTGCAGGGCCTTGGGCACCCGCACCCCGGCGGCGGCGAGGCGGTAGAGCGCGTCGACCTCGGCGGACTGCCAGGCGGCCTCCTCTTGTTCACGCCCAAACTTTGAGCCCCGCTCCATCGCCCGGCGGCTGCGGCTGTTGCGCACCTGGCGGCCCTCGGTGTAGGCGGCGCGCTGGCGGAAGCTGCGTCGTTCGGCCTCTTTGTAGACCTTGGCGACCATGACGTCTTTTTTGTCGCGGACGACGTACACCGCGGCCTCTTTGCCGCTCATAAGCGGCCGGATGACCTCAACGATGAGGCCCTCCTCAAGAAGCGGCAGCAAGCGGGGGGGGATCTTCATGGTCACCTTTGGGATATCGCGATCGGGCCCTTGATGTCGAGCCTTCGTGTGTGGCCGTGGCCGCTTCGCCCTTCCTGTCCCCACGTTCATAGAGTATGAAGGGATACATGTCCCCTCTGCCTCTGGCGCTCCTTGTGGGCTGTGGCGCGTTCCCTAAGCTTGAGGTCGCGCCAGGAGAACAGATCGCCACCACCCTGAGCGTGAGCTGGGCCGGTGAGCCCGGTGAAGACGTGTGGGTCGATTATGGCCTCGGCGAGCTCACCCACCGCGCCCCGGCGTCCTTCGCCGATGGCCGTTACACCGCCACCCTCGTTGGGTTTCCCCCCCTCGCCGAGGTGACCTTCCGCGTTGGGCGGCGGATCGGGGATGTAGACGAGCTGAGCGAGACCCGCACCGCCGAGGTCGGCCTGCCGCCGGCGGGGCTGCCCGCCTTCACGCCGCTCGCGGGCGGCTGGGCGGGGGAGCCCGACGAGCTCATCCTCACCACGACCATCGGGCAAGAGGGCGGCAACGTGCTCCTGTTGAACCCCGACGGTGAGATCGTCTGGTACATCACCTTCCCGTCGCGATACGCCCCGATTCACGCCGAGGTCAGCCGCGACGGCGAGGGCTTCGTCTACAACTACCTGGTGCGTGAAGACGACGAGGAGGCGGGGATCTGCCAGGTCGAGCTCAACGGCGCTGAGCGTCTCTGTCTGGTGGTCCCCAACAGCCACCACAGCTTCGCCCAGCTCCCAGAGGGGCGCTACGCCATGCTCGTCGCCGACACACGCCGCGTCGGTGAGTACCTGGTCGAGGGCGACGCGCTCATCGAGGTCGCGCCCAACGGCGAGTCCTTCATCCTGTATAGCCCCTGGGATCATCTGGTCTGGGATCCCGAGCTGCAGCCCGACATGGACGGGTACGTCGAGTGGACCCACGCCAACGGCGTCTTCTACGACGAGGTCGAAGAGACGGTCCTGGTGTCGATGCGGAACGTGAGCACCATCGCCCGGGTAGACCTCGCCACCGCCGAGCGCGTCGCCGTCTATGGCGGCGTCGACGGCTGGGGCTTCCCGGCGCCCACGGACACCTTCATCTACGCCCACGGCCCGGCGCTCACCGCGGACGGGCAGCTCTTGGTGTTCGACAACCAAGACGTGCGAGAGAACGACCCCTCCCGGGTGATGCGTTACGCCTTAAACGCCGACGAGAAGCGCCTTGAGCCCACCTTTCGTTATGTCCCCGGCGACGGCCGCAGCGTCTCGGTCTTGGGCGGCGTGTACGAGCTTGGCAACGGCGACCTCATCACGAGCTGGGGCTCCGTCGGGGGAGATCCTGCGCTTGACCCCCCAGGCCCAGGCGTCTTGGGGCCTGGGCTCTGAGGCCGGGTTCATCTTGGGCGCGGCCCAGGTGGTGCCCGCCTTGCACCCCCGAATCGACGAGCTGGACTGAGGGCCGACGCTCGACGACGTGAGGCGCTCAAGGCGCGACGCTGACCGTGCCCGCCTCGACGTCGATGATGACCCCTTTGGTGCTGCCCGTGACCGTGAGCGCGCTGCCGCTGAGGTCGTATCGTTTGTCGTCGGCGCTGGGGCCGTTGCCGGTGAGGTCGTCGTACACCAGAAACGCGACGTCACCGGCCTCGGCGGGGATGTTCAGCCGAAAGGCCCCGGGCTCGGTGAGGCCCACGGCCCGCAGCACCCGCGGCGGGTTCTGCCCGGCGCGCACGGCGTCGATCTGGGCGCGTTTGCCCGAGAATCCGGCGTAGCGCAGCTCACCGTCGAGGGTCCAGGTGGCCTGGCTCACGTCTTGGGCGGGGCCGTCTCCGCCGGGCTTGGGGGGCTCGGCGCCGCCCACCGCCGCGTCCGCGCCCGCGCCGCCGTCGCCGAAGGTGAAGTGGTCGCTGTAGACGGGCCGGGCCTCGCCGGTGCCCTCGGTCATCAAGGGCGCGCCGGTCTCGGCCCAAGGCTTCAGCGCCTCGGCGAGCTTCTCGGCGATCATCCCGTGGCCTTTGGCCGTGGGGTGCATCTCGTCCAAGAACAGGTCTTGTTTGCCAAGGCCGCTCTTGTAAAACATCTCGGGCACGTCCACCAAGGGGGCGCCGTGGCGTTTGGCGGTCTCGCGCATGACGTCGCGGTAGAGCTGCCACGCCGCGGGCTCCTCCCGTGGGCCCTTGAGATCCTCCTCGTTGGAGAGCAGCACAAACACCACCTCGGCGCCCACCCGCGTGGCCATCTCCACCAGGCGGTCGAGGTTCGCGGCGTAGTCGTTCACCTCCACCCGGCGGCGGCCGATCTGTTTGCCGCTGCCCACCGTCCAGCCCACCTTCCGCGCCTCGGCGGCGGCGCCCGTGGCCACGGTGAGCCGGTAATGCATCAGGCGATAAAACGCCGAGCCCTGCAACAGCCGGTGCATCTGGTGGGTGGAGCTGCCCTCAAAGGTGGTGTAGGCGGCGAGGAGCTCCTTGTCGACGAAGGCGTCGAAGTTGTTGTCTGACCAGAGGTTCGCGATGACGAGCACGTCGGGCTCTAAGGCCAAGGCGCGCATCTCCAGCATGTTGATCGTCTGGTAAGTGGAGTAGCCGGGGATCGCGGCGTTCCAGCCCTCGATCTTGGCCTCAGCGCCGCCGAGGAGCTCGGCGGTCTTGGTGATGAAGACCTCGTCGTCGCGAACGCGGAAGCCGTAGACGCTGGAGTCCCCCGTGGCGAGCAGGCGGCGCACCCCGGCGGGTTTGGGCATCGTGGGCTCGTCGCCGCGCAGGCCCAAAGAGTTGATGTTCGCCGGGATGTTGTGCTCCACACGCACGCCCGGGGCCTGCTCCCACAAGAGGTAGGGGTTGCCCTTGAGCGTCGGGGCGCCGTCGAGGGCCTGGGGCGGCGGCGCCTCGGCGGCGGAGAGCTCCGTCGAGAACAGGAGCCGCGCGCCGAGCTCCATGAGCCCAAAAAACGCCGCGGTGATGACGAGGCCCAAGACGAGCTTGGGGGCGCGGTTGCCGCTCTGATTGGCCATCTTGGCTTGCTCCTATGGGCGCTTCTGCTTCCGCCGCTCACCCGCGCCGCTGGTTCCGCCGCCGCTGGTTGTGCCGCCGCTGGCTTCTTTCTCTTTGGCGGAGCGCACCGTGGCGTCCCCGCTCAGCACGAGCGCGTCGGCGATCCCTTGGGCCTGGGTGACCTTGGCCTTGAGCGTGAGGCCGCCCACGGAGGTGGACTGGCCGACGGGCACGGACTGGGCGGCGGCGTCCTCGATCGCCCGCAAGATGAGGCTCTCGCCCAAGAGCGCCAGGGGGTCAATGAGGGCGGCGCCTTTGCTGCGCTCGCCCTCTTGCACCTCTTTGGGCTGGAGCTTGAGCACCTGGTTGACCATGCTGAGGTCACCCCGGATGGTGTAGTCGCGCCACCAGCCGTTGCCTTTGAGCCGCCACAGGCGCAGGCCCAAGGAGAACTCGCCGCCGTCGAGATCCAGAGACGTAGGCTCGGCCCAGACCTCCATGGAGATCTCGCCCATCTCAAAGGCCGCGCGGCGGGCGTGGTCCAGGAGCGTGGCCTCAGAGACGGCCACGGCCCAGCCCCCCGCGGGCGGGGTGGGCGGCGCGTAGAGCGGCCCGCCGTGGGCGGCGTCGGTGAGCAGCTCCACCAACAAGGCGCCGCTGGCGCTGCGCACCCGCAGATCCCGCAGAGGGAGATCATCACCGCCGAACGCGCCCAAGCTCAGCTCAGGGGTCTCCCGGGCGAGGTCCGTCCCCCAGCTCTCCAGCGTGTCCTCCAGCGAGAAGCCGAGGCCGCCGGACTGGTCGAGGGCGAAGTCCAAGCGGTCGATCTTCGTGAGCCGGGCGAACACCGCGCGGCCCTGGGCGTCGTCTGCGGCCCGGGTGCTGATCTGCAGGCTGCCGCGCAGCGCCGCGGTGAAGGGCAGGGTCTTGGTGAACCCCATCGCCTCCACCTTGGCCTTGCCGGTGAGCTTGCCGTTGAACCCGACACACTGGGGGCAGCCGGCCACATCGGTGAGGGCCAACGACGAGAGCGTGGCCTGGGGCGTGACCTTCGCGAGCTTGACGTCCAGGGGCGGGAGGTCCTTGAGCGCCGCCTCAAGGGCCTGGGCGAGCACGGCCTGCACCAGCGGCTCGGACAGGGTGACGACGGCCTCGGCGCTCCAGCTCCCCGGGGCGCCGGTCGCCCGCTCTAGCCCATACGCCTTGCGGGTCTCAAAGAGCTCGTGCACACCTGCGGCGCAGCCAGTGAACGACAGGAGCGTCGCGAGGGCGAGAATCATCCGGGACATCTTCACCTGCGCACACGAGCGGGTTCAACGGCGACCATATCAGGCGGCGAGGACAATCGCCGCATTGACCTGGGCTCGGCGTTTTGCTACACCGTCCTAGAGCCTGGAGGTGCGCATGGACGAGGTCTCTCTCGACATCTTAGACAGCGGGACGATTCATGCGCGGGCCGAGGTCGGTCGCCAGCTCTGTAAGGTCGGCACCTTAGATCATCTCCCCAGGCTCTTGCGCGCGGCGCGTGAGGACGGCAGCCCCGGCGTCCGGCTCTACGCGATCTGTGCCGTGGCCGACATCCTCTCCCGGCACCGCGTCGGCCCCAACGCCGAGCAGCTCACCCCAGAGGCCCGCGAGAAGCTCTTCGTCGAGGCCCGGGGCATCGACCCAGGCTTCAACGCCGGGGTGTTCTCCGTGCTCGCCAACCTCGGCCTGCCCCTCGCCGCGCGGCGTATCCTCGTCGGCGTGCGGGATCCCCGCCTGGATGTGCGCACAGGCGCCTTGGTGGGGCTCACTCGTTACCTCACCTCTGCGGACGGCGCGAACGACCTCGCCACCCGCGCCGAGCTGGTGTCGATGTTGGAGGACGCCCGGGTGCGCCCCGACGCCTTGGCGCGGGTCACCAAGCTGGCGGCGTGCTGCGGCTGGCAAGAGGCGCGTAAACCCATCGAGCGGCTCTTGGGCCGTGAGGATCAGGTCGCCGAGTCCGCCCAGCAGGCGCTGGACTGGCTCAACGCCGCCGCGGAGCCCGCCACACTCTTCGGGGTGTGGGTGAGTGATGGCCGCGACGCCACCGAGATCCGCCCCGCCCTCGGCGCGCTCTCCGCCCTGGTCATCAGCCGCGACCAGCTCATCGAGATCTCCGGCGCCACGGCCAAAGCCACGACGCTGACCCGGGTGGAGCCCACGCGCCTCGTGCTCAAAGGCGGGGCGACCCTCGACCTGCGCCGCATGGTGTTGACCGCGCCTGAGACCGAGCGTGAGGGCCCCGCCTTCCAGCTCCGCCAGGTCACCTGGTTCGCGGCCACCACCGCCGAGACCCACGCCGCCATCGACGTCCTCGTCGACGCCCACCCCGCGGTGAACCTCAGCGCTGAGACCCTCGCGGTCATCCGACAGGCCGTCGGCGACGGCGCGGGCGGTCGCCGGGCCGTCGCCCAGCTCGACTTACGCACGGGCCGCTACGCTGAGGCCAAAGACGCCTTGGAGCAGCTCATCGAGGGCAAACGCCCCACGCCCGAGCTGTGGCTGTGGTTGGGCATCGCCAAGGAGGCCCTCGGCGACGTCGAAGGCGCCCGAGCGGCCTGGACCGAGGTCACCCAGCGGGCCACCAAAAAGTCACCGGCCTTGGCCGACGCCCTGCGCCGCCTCGGCAACACGGCGGATCCCAGCGCGCCGCCGAGCTGAGCCCGGCGGGCTCTCCTAGTCGTCGAGCAGGTACAGGTGCCCGTCGTGCAGCCGGGCGCAGAAGGGCTCAACATCGGCGAACTCGTCCGCGTCGTCCAGGCCCAGGCGCGCGGCGAGGGTGGGGGCGTCGGCGGGCGGGGCCGAGGTGGGCTCAAACGGCCCGGCCTCCAAGGCGTCCAAGAGCGCGCTCATCGCGTACAGCGCCGAGGACTCAGGGTCCAAACCGGGCAGGCTGCCCCCTTGGGCGAGGCGTGTGGCCAGCCCGGGGAGGTCACCGCCTTCACCCGAACGCACCCAGCCGGTGAGCGTGAGCGCCACCCAGGCCGCGCCGCCGTCGAGGCGGGCGTACGCGGCGGCGGCCAGGGGCTCCCCAGCGAGCTCTTCAGCGGCGGCGGCCAGCGCCCGAGGTTTTGACGAGGCGGGGCCGACGTCAGCGAGCAGCTCCTCGACCTCTTCAGCGTCTCGCTGAACGAGGCGCGCGGCGATCTTCTTGAGCACGACGGCCAAGGCGGCGCCGTCGCGGGCGGTCAACGCAGGCCAGGCCTCACGGGCCAGGGGGAGCAGCAGCTCATCACAGGGGGCGCGGAGCCAGGGCATCATCACCTCAGTTGGGGCCTTCGGGTTATCCCATCCCGACCCCATTGAGGAGACGCCCATGAGCCAGCCCCCCCGTGGTTCCCAGACGACGCTGTGGCACGACTCCGCCCGCCTGCGCGGCAATCCTCTGGGAGATCCGCACCTTCGGGAGGTGGTGATCCTGCACCCGCCGGGCCTTCACCCCTCGGCGCCTTGCCCCGCGGCCTTGGCGTTGGCGGGCTTCACCGGGGGGATCTTCTCGTTCCTCAACCGCCGCTGGCGCGAAGAGAGCCTGCCCGAGCGCCTCGATCGCCTCGTTCACGCCGGGATGCCGCCCTTGCGGATCGTGATCCCCGATCCGCTCACTCGCCTCGGCGGCGGTCAGTTCTTGGACTCGGTGGGCACCGGAGACTACGGAAGCTGGCTCGTCGAGGAGCTGATGCCCGCCGTAGAGGCCCAGCACCCCACCGCCGAGACCGGCCCGCCGCGCTGGGGCGTGTTCGGCAAGTCCTCCGGCGGCTACGGCGCGTTGATGCTGCCCACGCTCTTCCCCGGGCGGTTCTTGGCCGCCGCCGCGCACTCCCCCGACGCGGCCTTCGACGTGGCCTACCCCCCCGACTTCCCCAGCGCCGTCGAGGCCATCCGCGACGCCGGGGGCGTGGCGGGCTGGCTCGCCACCTTCGAGGCGGGCAGCGGCATGAAGGGCCCCGATCACGCCGTGCTCAACCTCTTGGGCATGTCCTTGGCCTACTCTCCCGAGCCCGGCGCCACCCCGCTGCCCTGCGTCTTGCCCGTCGATCTAGAGACCGGCGAGCTTGTCCCCGAGGTCTTTGAGCGCTGGCTGGACCACGATCCCGCCCGCGCGATGCCCCGCCGCCCCGAAGGCGCCCGAGCCCTCAAGATGTTGTGGCTCGACGCGGGGCGCCGAGACGAGTTCCGCCTGCACGTCGGCGCCCGTCGCGTGCGCCGCGCCCTGGATCCTCTGGGCGTCGCCCTTCGGTACTCTGAGCACAACGGCGGTCACTTCACCTTGAACGATCGCCTCGATCAGAGCCTCCCCGCCCTCGCCAGGGCGCTCTGGGAGGGGTGAGGCGGCCAGGAGCTGATCGAGATCTGAGCGGACCCCCCGGGCCCTCATCTATGTTCGCCGTGATGCTTGCAATCCTCCTCACACTTCTGGCATGCTCACCCGTTTCGGGTGTCGCCATCGACTCCGCGGACGACACCGCCGCGGACACCGCTGATGAGGTCAAGCTCACCCAGGTGAACGACGGCCCCGCGTGGTGCCTCGACGTCGAGGACGCCTCCTTGGGCTCCTTCGGCTACGCCGGTGACCACGCCGAGATCGCCCACGGCGTCGAGGTCTTCGTGGCCGCTGAAGGCGCCGACTTCTCGGAGCTGGTCGGTGAGGAGGCCCTCGACCTCCCCGGCGACTTCTCCGTGGGCCTGCGCGCCGAGGCCGGCGATCGGTACGCCCAGATCACCACGCCCCTGTTCACGATCACTGAAGACGCGCTCAGCTTCTCCCAGCTCAGCGAGGCCGATCACCGCGGCGTGGAGATCCTCGTCGAGCTGCTCGCGCCCAACGGCGCGCTCCTCGCCGTGGGCCGTGTGCCCGCGCTGACCGGCGGCTACGTCCCGGCGATGCCCGGCGAGGGTGACGACGATCACGACGATCAGGCCGAGACCAAAACGAACACCGGCAACGGCGGCACCACCTCCACCGAGTCAAGCGCGGGCCTGTTCACGCCGCAGCAGCTTGATCTGAGCCCCTGGCGCGGGCAGTCCGCGCGCCTGCGCTTCTCTCAGCGCAGCGTCATGGAGCGTGTCGCGTTCTTCACGCTCCTCGACGACCTCTGCCACCAGGCGCCCTCGGCTGAGGCCGCCGTGGTGCCCCTGACCGCGCGTTAAGCCGCGTCGGCCAGGGCCTTGACGTCACACCGCGCGGGCGACGACCCGGCGCACCGGCACGTTCGAGACCAAGGCGATCTCGCCGTTCGAGCGCTCCAGCTTGAAGTCCACGGAGTCGCGGTCGATCTCGACATAACGGCCGATCACCTCAATGATCTCCGCCTTCATCGAGTCGAGCTGGGCGGGGCTCAGGTCCACCTGATCGTGGACGAGCAGCAGCTTGAGCCGCGCCTTGGCGTCATCTTTGGAGCCCAGACGGCTCCCGAAAACCCGGTTGATGAGCTCCATCATCACACACCTGCCTTGGCCGAGAGGCCCATCCAGCGCTTGACGTTCTCCCAGATACCCACGGGCTGAAGCGCGACGAAGGGCACGTCGGCCTCACCAGACACCCGGCGGGCGATGCGGCGGTAGGCCTCACCGACGACGGAGGTGTCGTCGAAGGCCACGGGCGCGCCACGGTTCGCGGAGACGATGATGTCCTCGTGATCCGGCACGACCCCGATGAGCGGGATGGCCAAGATCTCCAGGATGTCGTCCTTGTTGAGCATGTCGCCGCGGTCCACCATCTTCTGGCGGAAGCGGTTGATGATCAGCCGGGGCTCGGGCAGCTCAGCGGCCTCGACGAGCCCGATGATGCGGTCGGCGTCGCGGATCGCGGAGACCTCAGGCGTGGTGACGATGATCGCCTTGTCGGCCCCAGCGATGGAGTTCTTGAAGCCCTGCTCGATGCCCGCGGGGCAGTCGATGATGACGTAGTCGAACTCCGCCTTGAGCTGCTCGACGAGCTTCCGCATCTGCTCCGGGTTCACCGCCGACTTGTCGCGGGTCTGGGCTGCGGGCAGCAAGAAGAGGTTCTCAAGCCGTTTGTCGCGGATCAGGGCCTGCTTGAGCCGGCACTCGCCCTCGATGACATGCACGAGGTCGTAGACGATCCGGTTCTCAAGGCCCAGGATCACGTCGAGGTTACGCAGCCCGATGTCTGCGTCTACGACGGCGACCTTGTGGCCCATCATGGCGAGGGAGACGGAGAGGTTGGCAGACGTGGTCGTCTTGCCGACTCCACCCTTTCCCGAGGTGATGACGATGCACTCGCTCATAGCTTCTGCTCCTCTGTTCGCTCAGCGTCTGCTTCAGCTCTGCCCAGGATTGCGTGGCAGGCGTCCCGCGTAGGGTTCGATGGTGATCTCGGCGCCGTTCACCCAGGCGATCTCCGGGGCGTGGCCATAGCGGACGTTCGTGGCGGGCCGCGCCGCGGGGAAGGCGATCTTCCGGCCGATGCGGAGCTGCGGCGCCCGCAGATCAAAGCTCAGGATGATCGCCGACTCGTCGCCCCGGGCCCCGGCGTGAACCGTGCCTTTGAGCGCCCCGAAGACGTGCACGTTGCCCACGGCGATGATCTCGGCGCCGGGGTTCACGTCGCCGTAGACGACGACGTCGCCGGAGTACCGCACGACCTGGCCGGAGCGTAAACCCCGGTCAATACACAAGGTCCGGCGGCCCAAGGGCTCGACGGGGGCGACCTCATCGGCGTCGCCTTCACACACCAGCACCTCGTCCTCGGCCTTGGGCGCGGCGATGGCCTCGGCCTTGGCGGCGGGGCTGGGCTCGGCCTTGGCGGCGGGTTTGGTGGGCTGGGCGGGCTCGTCTTCAGTGGGCGGCTCGTCGAGATCCTGCGCCCGGCGCGGCCAGACGCGGAGCTTCAGCTCACGCTCGGCGTAGCGCTGGAGGTTCTCCGGCGTGCAGTAGAGCCCCGTGGCCGTGACGCCGAACTCGTCCTTGAGGACGTGGATCAGCCGCCGCAGGTCGAACAGCTCGATGGTGCGGGCCTTCAGGTCCAGCCGCGCGTCCATGCCCCGGAAACGGTCGGGGGTCGCGGAGAAGGTGTCACGCACGGCCTGACGCAGCGCCTCAAAAGACGCGGACGGGTCAAGCTCCAGGACGAGCACGCCGTCGAGGGCATGCAACACCAGAGCACCCCCGGTAGGGGGTCGCTGCTCAGCGGGGAGGGTCATGGGACAGCCGGAGGGGAGGGCGCGCCGAGGGGGAGGGGGATCTCCCAGGACTTCGGCGCGGGGAGGGGCGTGAAGGGAGACTTCACGCTGATTGGCTGTCTACCATGACTTCATGTAGTGGCGCAATAAAAATCTTGTCGTGTCAACACTTGGATGCATCTGAGGCCGACGATCAGAAGGTCGTCGGGCGGATCGTGACCGCGTCATAGGCGTCGAGAGAGTCATACGCCACGATGTCGATCTGGTAGCCGCTGTAGTAGCAGTCCATGGTCGTTGAGTACTGCAGCCAGTCGGAGAACCAGATCTGCGGGGTGGGGCCCTCGGGGAAGAGCTGGAAGGTCTCGACGAAGGTGCCGCGGGCGTCGTACACGTCGGCATACACCGCGACGACGTCCTGCGCGCCGTTGTTGTCGATCACCTCGGTCTCAAACCACCAGATGAAGTCGTTGTAGTAGCTGTCGTAGTAGCAGCCGGCGTCAGCCCAGTTGACGGTTGGGGCGACGTTCACAGGCCGCGGCGCGGGATCGTTGTCATCGGAGACGACGATACAACCGCTGGAGAGGGAGAGGGTCAGGGCCATCAGGAAGGCGTCGCTGCGCATGGTGTTGTCCTCCGTTCTGGCCGCCACGACGGCGAGGGCGTCTGGGCTATTCACCGCATGTCGCTTTCTGTTGGTGGCGGGATCCTCCGCCGGATACCGGAGCACCCCGCAAAGCCCGAGCCGCCGATGTACACCCGCCTCCGCCTCACCGACGACACCCTCGGCCCCGTGGGCCGCGGGCACCCTTGGGTCTGGAAGGGCGGCGTCGAGGGCCGGGCCAAGGTGGGCGAGTGGGTGGAGCTCACCGACGGCAAAGGCCGCGTGGTCGCCTTCGGCGTCTTTGACGAGGGGGCGATCCCCGTGCGTGTGCTCGCCCGCAGCGCCCGCGACCCGGCGGCCTTGGTCACCGAGCGCATCACCCGCGCCGATCGCCTGCGCGCGGGCCTTGGGCTTGGCGACACCGACTGTTACCGCGTCGTGAACGGCGAAGGCGACCAGCTCCCCGGCGTGGTGATCGACCGCTACGCCGATCTCGCCGTGCTGCGCCTCTACTCCCGCGCCTGGGAGCCCATGCTCGACGAGCTCGCGGACGCCATCATGGGCTTGGGCTGGGCGAAGACGGTGTTTCGCCGCCTGGGCGTGGGCCTCGTGGATGGCGAGCAGGGCGGCGGCGTCACCCTTCGAGGCCCCGAGACCCCGCGGTCTCTGATCGTCAAGGAGCACAGCCTGCGGTTCATCGTGCGCCCCTATGAGGGCCAAAAGACGGGGCTCTTCTTAGATCAGCGCGAGCACCGCCGCCGCGTCGGGGAGCTGGGCCGCGACCGTGAGGTGGTGAACCTCTTCGGCTACACCGGGGGCTTCTCGGTGTTCGCCGCCGCCGGTGGCGCCCGCCGGGTGACCACCGTAGACGTCGCGGGCCCGGCCTTGGAGGACGCCAAAGAGAACTTCCGCCTCAACGGCCTCGACCCCGGCCAGCACGCCTTCGAGCGCGCCGACGCCTTCAAGTGGGAGCCGAGCGCCAAGCCCGACCTGCTCATCTGCGATCCGCCGAGCCTCACCAAAGAGAAGGACGACGACGCCGGGGCGCGGAAGGCCTACCGCGATCTCAACGGGCGCGTGGCGATGTGGGTGCGCCGGGACGGCCTCTTCGCGACGGCGTCGTGCACCGCGCGGCTCTCCGGCGCGCGCTGGGAGGAGGCGGTTCGTGAGGGCTTACGCAAGGCCGGGCGCTGGGCGTGGATCGAGCGCTCTGAAGCGCCAGCGGACCACCCCGTCGCCGTGGAGCACCCCGAGGGCCGCTACCTGAAATGGGCGCTGCTTCGCCGCTTTGACGGCGCGACCTGAGCCCCCGGTTGACACCGCCTTGTGTGTGTGTGAAGGAAGATTTCTCTCTCCTCTCTCTACATCTACCGGCAAGGTCCTGCATGCAGGGTACTGCCTCCCTCGGCGCCACATCGCCCCGAGTCCCCCTGACCGACGCGCCGCGCGGGCCACGCCTGCCCCGCGGCGCTCGTCTATTCCCTTTTTCTGAGCCAACGATGGCCCCCCTGCGCGTCGCCCCACCACGGGCGCGGCCGCTGGTTGAGGCCTCCCGGCTCGCCTGGAGTGTTCCGTGCCCGCAGAGATCATCGTCAACGTCACTGGTAAGGAGACTCGGGTCGCCCTGATCGAGAACAGCCAGCTTGCTGAGCTGCACATTGACCGAGGCCGTGAGCGCGGCACCGTCGGCAACGTGTACAAGGGCAAGGTGGTGCGGGTTCTCCCGGGGATGCAGGCCGCGTTCGTCGACATCGGCTTAGAGCGCGCGGCCTTCCTCTACGTCGGCGACATCTTCCCCGAGTTCTTGGAGCTTCACAAAGACGCCACCCCCACCACCCCGGACGAGACGGTGGTGGAGGAGATCCCGCGCGCCCAGCCTCGCGCTGGCCAGCCCGCGATCCAGGATCTTCTGAAGGAGGGCCAAGAGATCGTCGTGCAGGTCGCCAAGGACCCGATCGGCACCAAAGGCGCTCGGCTCACCACCCACATCACCCTGCCGGGCCGGTACATCGTCTACATGCCCACGGTGGAGCACGTCGGCATCTCTCGGCGCATCGAGAAAGACAAAGAGCGCCGCCGCCTGCGTGAGTTTGTCGAGCGCCACCGCCCCAAAGGCGCGGGCTTCATCGTGCGTACGGTCTGCGCCAGCCAGCCTGAAGAGATCCTCCAGCAGGACATGGACTACCTCCTGCGCACCTGGGAGAAGATCAAGGCCGCCGCCGCCGCCAAGAAGCCGCCGAGCCTGCTTCACCAAGACTACAACCTCGTCATCCGCTTCTTGCGCGACGGCCTCACCGAGCAGATCGACCGCGTCGTCTTGGACGACCGCGCCGCGTTTGACGAGGTGCAGACGTTCATGTCTGACTTCATGCCCAACTTCAAGGACCGGGTTCACCTCTACCGGGGCAAAGAGCCGGTCTTTGACGTGTATGGCGTCGAGACGGAGATCATGCGGTCTCTGGGCCGCAAGGTCTGGCTCAAGAGCGGCGGTTACCTCATCATCGACCAGACCGAGGCGCTCACCGCCATCGACGTCAACTCCGGGAAGTTCGTGGGCAACACCTCTCTGGAGGACACCACGACGAAGATCAACCTGGAGGCCGCCAAAGAGATCGTCTACCAGCTCCGGCTGCGGAACATCGGCGGCATCATCATCATCGACTTCATCGACATGGACAAAGAGTCCAACCGCGACAAGGTCTACAAGGCCTTGGAGGAGGAGGTGAAGCGCGACAAGGCGCGCACCAACGTCCTCAAGATCAGCGAGCTGGGCCTCGTCGAGATGACCCGCAAACGGGTTCAAGAAGATCTCACCCGCTTCATCACCGAGCCTTGCCCGGTGTGCCAAGGCAACGGCCACGTCCGCAGCCGCGAGACGATCTGCTTCGAGATCTTCCGCGAGGTGCAGCGTGAGGCGGGTCGCTCGCCCAAGAAGGAGAACATCTACGTCAACGTGAGCCCGGCCGTGGCCGACATGCTCTACACCGACGAGATGGACTCTTTGGAGCAGGTCGAGCGTGAGCTGGGCAAACGCCTCGTGGTGCGCGCCTTGGCCCACTTCCACCAGGAGCACTACGAGGTCTACGCGCGTTGAGCGCGCGGGAGCGCCTTGAAGGTGAGCTTCTGGAGGTCACCTACCAGGCCGATGATGGGGCCTGGGCCGTCGTGAGGGTCGCCCCCATCGACGAGGGGGCCCCTGTCACCGTGGTCGGCGCGCTGGGGCACCTAAGCCCCGGCGTACACCTCACCTTGGAGGGCCGCTGGTCGAACCACGCGCGGTTTGGGCGCCGGTTCAACGCCGAGACGGTCTTGGTGCAAGACCCCCGCACCAACGCCGGGCTCGCGCGGTACCTCAGCTCGGGGGAGGTGCGCGGCATCGGCCCCAAGCTCGCCGAGCGGCTGATCAACCACTTCGGCTTAGAGACCCTGCGGGTGTTGGAGAGCGCGCCGGAGCGGCTCACCGAGGTCGAGGGCATCGGCGAGAAAAAACGCGACGAGATCATCCAGCACTACGACCGCGACCGCCGCGACCGTGAGGTGGCGGTGATGTTGCGGGGCTACGGCCTCGGCGCCGCGGTGACCCGCCGGGTGCTCGCCAAGTACGGCGACGAGGCCGCGAGCATCTTACGCGGCGACCCCTACCGCCTCGCCGCCGACATCCCCGGCGTGGCGTTCAAGACCGCCGACCAGATCGCCCGGGTGCTGGGCATCGCTGAGGACGACCCCCGCCGGGCCCGCGCCGCCGTGCAGTGGTTGTTGAGCGAAGGCGAGAGCGAAGGCCACTGCTTTCTGCCCGAGGCCGAGCTTCTGCGCCGGGGCGAGTCCGTCGGCGTGCGCCAAGACACCTTGGCCGAGGCCCTGGGCCCGCTGCTCTTGGAGCGAAAGGTGGTGCTGCGCGAGTCCGCGCTCACCGGCAGCCGCCCGGTGTACCGCGGGGTCACCGATCGCCGCGAGCAGCGTGTGGCCGATGCCGTCGTGGCCCGCATCGGCGGCCAAGACGCCAGCGAGGAGGCCGTGCGCGCCGCTGAAGAGAAGGTGGGCCTCTCGCTCAACGACGAGCAGCGCCGGGCCGTGGCCATGGGCTTAGAGCGCGGCATGTGTGTGATCACCGGCGGGCCGGGCACGGGCAAGACGACCATCGTGCGGGTGCTGATGACCGCGGCGGCGCTGCGTCGGGAGACCTGGGCCTTGGCCGCGCCCACGGGCCGGGCGGCGCGGCGGCTCTCGGAGAGCTGCGGCCAAGAGGGCAAGACGCTTCACCGGCTCTTGCGCTACTCGATGCAGGCCGGGGGCTTTGAGCACGACGCCACGAACCCGCTTGAGCTCGACGGCGTGCTCGTGGACGAGGCCTCGATGGTGGACTTGGCGCTGCTTGACGCCTTGCTGCAGGCGCTGCCCGAGGGCGCGCGGCTCGTGCTCGTCGGCGACGCGGACCAGCTCCCGTCTGTCGGCGCGGGGCAGTGTCTCCGCGACCTCATCGACTCCGGCGCCGTGCCCGTGGTGAGTCTACGCCAGGTCTACCGCCAGGCCGCGGGCTCGGGCATCGTGCAGAACGCCCACCGGGTCCTGCGCGGCGAAGATCCCGTGAGCGCCGAGAAAGAGCCCGAGCCCCTGGAGCGCCCGGACTTCTTCGTGGTGCCCCGCCGTGAGCCTGAAGAGCTGCTCCAGGCCCTCGATGAGATCCTGCTCAAGCGCCTGCCCGCCCGTGGGTTTGACCCCCGGGCAGACGTGCAGGTGCTCACGCCGATGCGCCGGGGGCCCTTGGGCACGGTGTCGCTCAACCAGCGGCTCCAGGCGCTGTTGAACCCCGAGGGGCCTTCAGTGAAGGTGGGCGAGCGGGTGTTCCGGGTGCAAGACCGGGTGATGCAGGTGCGCAACGACTACGAGTCCGACGTGTTCAACGGCGACGTCGGGCGTGTGGTGGCCGCCGGGGACGGCGTGGTGAGCGTAGACTTTGACGGCCGCACCCTGCGCCTCTCGGGCGAGGCCCTGCACAACCTCGATCACGCCTGGGCGATCTCGATTCACAAGAGCCAAGGAAGTGAGTACCCCGCCGCGGTCTTGGTGATGCACACCGCGCACCACGTCATGCTCCGGCGGGCGCTGCTCTACACGGCGATGACCCGCGCCCGGCGCTTTTGTTGCCTCGTGGCGCACCCTTGGGCGGTTCACACCGCGGTGACCGAGGTGGCGGGCACTGAGCGGTTCACCGAGCTCAGCGGCCGCATCCGCGCGCTCTTGGCCTCGGGCGTCACCCCCGGCGGCAAGGGTGCGAAGGCCCGCGCCCCACGTTAAGCGCTGCGGTCTGCGCCCGGTTTGGCGCCCCTGGCTGACGGCGGTGACAAGCGGCGATGACGGTGCACACGGTTGAAGGCAAAACCGACCTCAAGTCCCTGTCTTTTCAGGGGCTCTGCGAGTTTGTGCGCGAGCTTGGCGGCTCGGATCACAACGCGGGGGTGATCTGGCGTCAGCTCTACCTCGCCGACGTGACCGAGCTGGGCGCGCTCACCGGCATCACCCGGGCCCTGCGCGCCGCCCTGATTCAGCGGGCGACCATCCACCGCCTCACCCCGGCCTTTGTGCTCGACAGCCTCGACGGCACCCGCAAGTTTGTGTGGTCCTTGCCTGAGGGCGGTCAGATTGAGTCCGTGCTCATCCCCGACTCGATGCCGTCCCGGGGTCGCCCGCGCCTGACCTTGTGCATCTCGTCCCAGGTGGGCTGCGCCATGGCCTGCCGCTTCTGCCTCACCGGGGATCTGGGCCTGAAACGAAACCTGCGCCCGTCGGAGATCGTCGGCCAGGTGCAGCAGGTTCGAGAGCAGCTCCAACCCGGCCAGCGCATCACGAACCTGGTGTTTATGGGCATGGGCGAGCCCCTGCACAACCTCGACAACCTCATCATCGCCTTGGGCACGCTCTTTGACGACGCGGCGTTCAACTTCTCGCACCGGAAGGTCACCGTCTCCACCGTGGGCCTCGTGCCCCAGCTTCGCCGCCTCGCCGCCCTGAGCCCGGTGAGCTTCGCCGTCTCGCTGAACGCCACCACGGAGGAGCAGCGCCGCCAGATCATGCCCATCACCCGGCGTTATTCGCTGGACGAGCTGATGCGCGCTTGCCGAGAGCTGCCCTTGGCCCACAGCAAACGCATCACCTACGAGTACGTGATGATGGAGGGCGTCAACACCTCGGATGACGACCTGGAGCGGCTCTGGCGGCTGATGGACGGCCTGCCGAGCAAGGTGAACCTCATCCCGTACAACGAGAACCCCGACCGGGAGATCCGCCGCCCTAGCGCGGATCGGGTGCGGGAGTGGCAACATTATCTGGTCACCCGCGGCGTGCAGACCTCCGTTCGCCACACCCGGGGCACCGACATCTCGGCGGCCTGCGGTCAGCTCGGAAAAGCGAGCCTCGGTGAGCAGATCCCCGAGGCCGCGCTAGGGTAAACTGCGACAGTTCAAGAGGAGCGACACATGACCACACGCATCGGCGTCATCGGCGGCAGCGGCCTGTACGAGATCGAGGGCCTCACCGACATCCATGAGCACCGCATCGAGACGCCGTTTGGGGATCCGTCCGACACCTACATCGTCGGGCGCCTGGGCGGCGTTGAGCTGGTGTTTTTGCCCCGTCATGGCCGCGGCCACCGCCTGAACCCCTCCGAGGTCAACTACCGCGCCAACATCTACGGCATGAAGAAGCTCGGTGTGGGCTGGATCGTGAGCATCTCCGCCGTGGGCTCGCTGCGTGAGGACATCGCGCCGGGCCACATGGTCATCATCGACCAGTTCATCGACCGCACCAAGAGCCAGCGCGCGGTGACCTTCTACGAGCAGGGCATCGTGGCCCACATCGCCTTCGGGGATCCCGTCTGCGGCGCCCTTCGGGGCTATCTGGTGAAGGCGGCCCAAGAGGCCGGGGCCGTCACCCACGACGGCGGCGTCTACGTCTGTATGGAGGGCCCCCAGTTCTCGACCCGGGCGGAGTCGAACCTCTACCGCTCTTGGGGCGCCCACGTCATCGGCATGACGAACCTCACTGAAGCGAAGCTCGCCCGGGAGGCCGAGATCTCCTACGCCACCGTGGCGATGTCCACGGACTACGACTGCTGGCACGAGGGCCACGACGACGTGACGGTGGAGGCCGTCGTCGCCGTGATCAAGGCGAACGTGGCCCGGGCGAAGGCGATCATCGCCGGGGTCGCGCCGCTCATCGCCGCCCATGAGGGCCCGCCGCCCATGCACCAGGCCATGAAAGGCGCGATCATGACCGCGCCGCACCTCATCCCCGCGGATCGCCGCGCCGCCTTGGACCTCATCATCGGGAAGTACCTGTGAGCCCCGGCCGCCTCGTCGGGCTCGTGTTGGCGGGGTTGCTCTTCGTCGGCGCCGGGCCGGGCTGCGTCACCCAGCGCCGCGCCGGTCGGGCCCAGGCCAAGGTGGATCTGGGCGCGGCGTACCTCACTGAAGACAACCCCGAGTCGGCCATCCCGGTGCTGCAGGAGGCCGTCAAGCTCAACCGGCGCAACGCCGACGCCTGGCACACCTTGGCCTTGGCTTACCTTCGCCGCGGCGCCGCGGAGAAGGCCGAGCACGCCTTCAAGCGCGCCCTGCGCCTGCGGCCCGAGGACGCCCAGATCAACCTCAACTATGCCTATATGCTCCAGCGCACAGGGCGGAACGCCGAGGCCATCGAGCGCCTTGAGATCGCCCTGAACGACCTCAGCTACCGCGAGACGTCGAAGATCCTCAACAACCTCGGCTACGCCTTGATGCAAGAGGGTGAGCTTGACCGCGCCGTGGCGGTGCTTGAGGAGGCCAGCCGCCGCGCGCCGAACTACTGCCAGGCCTGGTACAACCTCGGCTTGGCCTTGGAGCAGGCCGCCCAGCCCGGTCAGGCCCTGGACGCCATGGACCGCGTCGTGATGTTGTGCCCGGCGGAGTTCCCCGAGGCGAGCCTGAAGGTGGGTGAGCTGCTCGTCTTGTTGGGCCGCACTGAAGAGGGCCGCATGGCCTTGGCCCAGGTGATCGGGCAGTGGCCGGGGACGCCGGTCTCGGAGCGCGCCCGGGGCCAGCTCGCGGCCTTGGAGCAAGCGCAGTGAGCCCCACGCCGCCGTCACAATCCCCTGAAGAGCGGCTGCGCACGGCGCTGCGGGTGTTCGCGGCGGCGGCGGCGATGGTGATCATCACGCTTCTGCTCATGCAGATCATCCACCGCGTCACCGACGCGCCCCCGGAGACGCCGGAGGCCCTCGCTGAAGGGGAGGCGCCGCCCGCCGCTGAGCCCGTCGCCGAGGCCATCGAGCCCGTGGCCGAGACCCCGGCCGCCCCCGCCGCGCCCCTTGTCCCCGACTCTGAGAGCGGCCTCAGAATCTCCGCCGTCGAGCCCGTGAAGGTTCGCGTGGAGATCGACGGCGTAGAGCGTTATGACGCCGTGCTCTGTGCCAGCTTGGACACGACCTGCGAAGAGCGGGTGCTCAAGTTCCCGTTGGCGGCAGAGATGGCGGTGGAGGTCGCGGACCTCACCCGCCTGCGGGTCAGCTACAACGGCGCCCGCGTCGAGCCCCTCGGAAACCTGAGCGCGTCGCGGCGGTTGGTCTTCATCGACGACGCACGACGCTGACGGTCATCGCCCCTGCCCAGCCCTGGTGGATCGCCAGGAGGTGCCTATGGCCGAGATGAACCTTGTCCAGACCCGCGTAGACGCCATTCGGCGCCTCGTGCGGCGGAAGGCCACCCAGCCGCTCACCCGGGCGCTCACGAAGTCGTCCGCGGCGGACATCGCCGAGGCCCTGGCGCACCTCACGCGAAATGAGTGTTTGTTCCTGGCCAAACACCTGCCCGACACCATCGCGGGCGAGACGCTGCTCACCTGCAACGAAGAGACGCTGCGGGTGCTCATCGACGGCGTGGCCTTTGAGCGCCTGACGCGCTGGCTCGACGAGATGGAGCCCGACGACCAGGCCGACCTCATCGAGCGCCTGCCCGACGAGCTTCAGCGCCGTCTGTTGGAGCGAATGCTGCCGGTGGATCGGCAGAACGTCGAAGAGCTGATGGCGTACCCGCAAGACAGCGCGGGCGGCATCATGTCGCCGGTGGCGTTCCGGCTGAACGACGCCACGACCTGCCGCGAGGCCATCTCCGCCCTGCAAGAGCAAGGCGACGTCGAGATGGTGTTTTACCTCTACGTCGAGAACGACGCCGGGCAGCTCGTCGGCGTCACGTCCCTACGCCAGCTCTTGATGAACAGCCCGTCGACGGCCCTGGCCGAGATCATGACGTCGGACGTGATCGCCGTCTCCGCCGAGACCGACCAAGAGGAGGTGGCCCGCATCGCCCAGCGCTACAGCTTCTTGGCGATCCCGGTTGTGGATGACACCCGCAAGCTCCTGGGCATCGTCACCGTAGACGACGTGCTCGACGTCGTCCGCGAGGAGGCCGCCGAGGACATGCTCAAGATGGCCGGCGTGCCCGAGGACTCGTCGAACGACACCGACGGGGCCCTCACCGCGGCGCGGAAACGGCTCACCTGGCTGCTCGTCACCCTCGTGGGCGGCGTCGGGCTCTCTGAGGTCATCGGGCTCTTTGAGGAGACGCTCTCCCGAGAGGCCGTGCTCGCGGGCTTCATCCCCTTGGTGATGGGCCTCGGCGGCAACGTCGGCATTCAGGCCGCGACGCTGACCGTGCGGGGCCTCGCCGTGGGCGGCGTGGCCTATGACCGCGCCAGCTCCGCCCGGCTCTTGTTCAAAGAGGGCCAGGTGGGCCTGGTGATGGGCCTCGCCTTGGCCTTGCTGCTCGCGGGCTACTGCCTCATTCGTTACCCCAACTGGGAGCTCGCCGCGGCGGTGGGCCTGTCCATCGTGCTCGCGGTGTTGACCTCAGCGGTGCTGGGCACGCTCATCCCGATGTCCCTGGACAAGGTCGGCGTCGACCCGGCCGTGGCCACGGGGCCGTTCGTGACCACGAGCATCGACTGGATCGCCAT
The DNA here is from genome assembly GCA_016717595.1 of Deltaproteobacteria bacterium. Taxonomy (GTDB): domain Bacteria; phylum Myxococcota_A; class UBA796; order UBA796; family CAJQPC01; genus JADKFE01. Next base: position 33,936 of record JADKFE010000127.1, read on the forward strand.
CGTGGTCTACTTCGTCGTCTGCACCCGCCTGTTTGGCTTTTGATGGCCGCCCCCGCAGAGGAGCGTGTGGCCCTGGTGCTCGGGCACCTCGACTATGGCGAGAGCGACCGCATCCTGCGCCTGCTCATCGCTGAAGACGGCCTGGTGCCGGCCTTGGCCCGCGGCGCGCGGAAGTCCACCAAACGGTTCGGCGGGGCCTTGGACGTGGGCGACCGAGCGCGGGTGATGATTCGCCCCGGGCGCGGTGAGCTGTGGCACCTCGACGGCGCCGAGCTTCTGGACGGGCGCCCCCGCTGCCGAGACGACCTGGGCCGCATCTGCTTGTTGCCGTATCTGTGTGAGTGGGGCCTCAACCTCGCCCGCGAAGGCCACGACGAGTCGCGGCTGTTTGGGCTCCTCGACGTGGCGCTCACCGTGCTCGACGGGGTCTCGGCGCCGCCGAGCGACCTCTTCCGTTTGGGTTTTGAGGCCAAGGCCCTGACCTTCGCGGGGTTGGCGCCTCAGCTCACCCGCTGCGTGTCCTGCGCCGCGGCCTTGGGTGAGGAGCCCCTGGTCTACGACGTCGGCCTGGGCGGCGTGGCCCACGCGCGCTGCGGCGGAGGCCTGCCCCTGAGCGCTGATGACGCCGCTCGTTTGGAGCGCGCCCGGCGCACACCTTTGGTGGAGCTGATCGACGAGTCGCCGCTGGAGTGTTCGCCCTGGCTGTTCGCCGAACACAACCGATGGCACACCCATCGGGATCTCAAGAGCCTTAAGGTGCTGCAGAGCGTCGTCTAAGATCGCGGCAGCTCATTATTCACATTTGAGATGAGTCGAGGAGCACTATGCAGTTTGTGCATGTATCAGGCGATGGATCCCTCAGCCTCCAGACCGGCCCCGACCCCAGCCCTGGGCCGGGTGAGCTGCTCCTCGAGGTGTGGGCCTCGGGGGTGAACCGCGCTGACCTGATGCAGCGCGCCGGGCTCTACCCTCCGCCCGCCGGGGCGAGCCCGATCTTGGGCTTGGAGTGCGCCGGGGTCGTGCTCGCCGTGGGTGAAGGGGTTGAGGGGTTTTTGGTGGGTGACCGGGTGTGCGCGCTCCTGGCGGGGGGTGGTTACGCGAGCCGTGTGGTCTGCGACGCCCGGGTGTGCCTGCCGATCCCCGAGGGCCTGAGCTTTGTGGAGGGCGCGGCGATCTTGGAGGTGTTCACGACGGCCTGGCTCAACCTCAGAGAGGAGGGGGCCCTGCGACCCGGCGAGCGGGTGCTGGTGTGGGCGGCGGCGAGCGGCGTCGGCACGGCGGCGCTGCAGCTCTGCGGGATGTGGGGCAACCCGGTCTGGGCCGTGGCGAGCGCGCCGAAGCTCAAGGTCTGCCTGGAGCTGGGCGCGGCGGGGGCCACGGATCGCCGGGCGGGTGATCTCGCCGCGGATGTCCGCGCCTTCACCGACGGCCACGGCCTAGACGTCATCCTCGACCCGGTCGGCGCCTCGGCGCTGGACCTCAACCTGCGCGCCTTGGCCGTGGGCGGTCGCCTGGTGCTCATCGGGCTCATGGGCGGGCGTGAGGCCCCCATCGACCTGGGCCGGGTGCTGATGAAGCGCCTACGAATCCAAGGCTCCACCTTACGCGGCCGGTCGGCGGCGGAGAAAGGGCGCCTGCTCACGGCGATGCGGGAGGCGCTCTGGCCGAGCTTCGCCGATGGCCGCCTGCGCCCGATCCTCGACCGGGCCGTGCCGGTTCACGAGGTGGAGCAGGCCCTGGACTATGTGGCGAGCGACGCCAGCGTGGGCAAGGTCGTGCTGAGCTGGAACGACGCTGAGCTGGAGGCGACATGAGCCGCTTGGCCTTGGTGACCGGCGCGAGCGAGGGCCTGGGCCGGGCGATCTGCCTGCACCTCGCCCGGCGGGGCCACACCGTGCTGGCCGTCGCCCGTCGCCCCGAGCCTTTGGCGGCGCTCGCCCAAGAGGCCGAGGGGGTGGTGCCGATCTCCGCCGATGTCGCCAGCGCCGAGGGCCGCGACCGCGTGATCCAAGCGCTCACCGAGGCTGGATCCCGCCTCAACGTGCTGGTGAACAACGCCGGGGGCAACCTGCGCAAACCCACGACCGAGCTGAGCCTAGAGGAGCTTCGTGGGCTGATGGCGCTCAACGTCGAGAGCGCCTGGGATCTCAGCCGCCGGGCCTTGCCTTGGCTGCAGCGCGCCGACGACGGCAACATCGTGAACCTGAGCTCGGTCTCGGCCAGCCGCGCCGTGCGCACGTCCACGGCGCACTACGCGCTCAGCAAAGGGGCCATCGACAGCTTCACCCGCTTCGCCGCCGTGGAGTGGGCGCCGGTTCGGGTGAACGCCGTCGCGCCTTGGTATGTGCGCACCCCCTTGGCCGAGCCCGTGCTCAACGACCCCGCCCGCCGGGGGCCGATCCTCGCCCGCACCCCCTTGGGCCGGGTGGGCGAGCCTGAAGACGTCGCCGAGGCCGTGGGCTTCTTGTGTTCGCCCGCCGCGCGCTGGATCACCGGCGTCGTGTTGCCCGTAGACGGCGGGTTCTCGGCCCTGGGGCTATGATGCCGTACCGCTGAGGTGCCCCGGTGACCCCGACTGACTGCCTCCCAGACGACCTCCCCGCCGCGCTCGTGCAGCGCGCCGCGAGCCGCCCAGAGCTGGGCGACGGCGTGTACACCCTCGACTCCGCCGATGGCACCTTCCGCCTGCACTACACCCTGGAGGGCGAGAACGCGCTGCGCGGCGTCGAAGACACAAACGGCGACGGCGTGGCGGACGTGGCGGTGGAGATCCTCAGCGGCTTAGAGCGCGCCCGAGGCCTGTACCAGAGCTGGGGCTGGCCCGATGTGGTCGGTGATGACGGCGGCGGCGGCAGCGACGCCATCGACGTGTATGTGCAGAAGATCGACGGCAACGGCTTCGCCTACCCCACCACGCCCAACGACGCGCGCTTCGCGAGCACCTGCCACATCGCGCTCAGCAACGACCTCACCGACGGCGACCCCGCCATCTTACGCAGCGTCGCCGGGCACGAGCTGCACCACTGCCTACAGTTCGGCTACACCGTCGATGTTCACTCGTGGCTCTACGAGTCCGCGGCGACCTGGGCCCAGTACCGCCTTGAGGAGAGCGAGGCCCTCACCCTGGCCTTAGACGCCTTGTACATCATCCGCCTGCTCAGCCAAGACGACCCCGTCGCCACCACGGATGGGCGCTTTGAGTACGCGGGCTTCTTCTTCTGGAAGTTCTGGACCGAGCGCCGTGCGGACGGTCTGGGCGGCGCGGTTGACGACGCCACGGCGGTGGCGGCCTGGGAAGACATGCGCGGTGAGGGCGGCTGGGTGGTGCGGATGGACGCGGCGAGCGAGGAGCGGTTTGGCCAGCCCTTCGCCGCGACCTACGCCGAGTGGAGCGCCTGGAACCTCTTCGCCTGCGCCCGCGACGACGGCCAACACTACGCGGGCTCACCCTTGCCCTGCGGCGCCGACACCGAGGCCCCCCTCGTCGAGGCCACGGGCCCAGAGCTGAGCTTTGAGGCCTTAGACGGCCGCTTCACCACCCAGGCCGCCGCGGTGCCGATGGGCGGTGATGACGCCGGGGTGCTCCTTGACTGCGCGCTGGTCGACCCCGGCGAAGAGTCTGAGGCCTGGGTGAGCCTCGCCGCCGTAGACGCCGACGGCGTGTTGATCTCCCGCGCGCTCGGCCAGGTCGGCGAAGGCGCGCTGAAGCTCCCCGGCCCCCTCGACGGCGGCGGCGCGATGTGGGTCACGTTCAGCGACACCGGCAAAGATCAGACCGCCGGTCTGTGTACCTTAGAGCGTGAGACCGTAAAATCTGGGGGCTGCGCCGTGACCCCCATGACCGCGGGCTGGCTGTGGGCGGCTGGCGTGTTGTCCCTCGGTCTTCGCCGCCGCCCCTTCGGCTCGTCCTGATCGATCTCGGAGCCTCACCTCATGCGCTCTCTCTTCGTGCTGCTCCTCGTCCTCGTCGTCACCTCGGTGAGCCTGGCCCCCGGCGCCCACGCTGAAGGAGACGACCCCGCGCGGGCCGTCGCCGAGGCCCTCGTCGAGCGGATGATCGCCGCCGAGCGTGGGGTCAAAGACGCGGTCTACACCCTGCACCGCCGGGAGTGGGCTGAGGGCGGCCTCATCCCTGAAGAGCGCATGGCGATCAAGTGGCGCCGCGGCGGCGACGTGTACATGCGCTGGGTGGGCGAGCGGTACAACGGCCGCGAGGTGCTGTACTCGCCCACCTTGACCGGGGGCAAGCTCCTGGTGAGCACGGCGGCCTATGTGCCGACGCTCACCCTCGATCCCAAAGGCTCCGTCGCCATGCGCGGCAACCGCCACAGCGTGCTCGACGCCGGGCTCTCGTTCCCGGTGCGAATGGTGCGTGAAGACTTTGAGCTCGCCCGCAGCCGCCCCGAGCTGCCCTTGACCGCTGAAGACCTCGGCCCCCGGGTGCTCTTCGGCGAGAGCGCCCGCTGCGCCCGGGTGACGATGCCCAAAGACCAAGAGCCCGGGTTCTACGCGATGAAGTCGGAGTTCTGCATCGCCGACCGCACGGGCCTGCCGGTGTTTTTTGAGATCACCGACCGCATGGGCGGCCAGGTGCAGGTGGTCGAGCGCTTCAACTTTGTCGGCGTGAAGGTGAACCAGGGCCTCACCGACGCCGACTTCAGCGCTGAGAACCCGGCCTACAACCTCTAACGGCCCAAGGTGGCGCTGCCCGACGCGGTGAGCGTGGCGCCGGTGGTGCTGGCGAGGCCCCAGACGTCGTTCTCGGGGTGCCGCCCGTACACCACAAACCCTTGGCTATACACCGAGAGCTCTAACCAGCGGGCCAAGGGCAGGCTCAGGCGCAGCTCACCCCAGGCGCGCAGGCGCAGATCGCTGGGATCGTCGTTGTTGGTGTGGGCGAACCACATCACGTCGCCCAAGGCGCTCAGCCGGGCCACGTCGCCGAGGCGCCGGGAGGCCTCTAGGTCGAGGCGTAGGCCGACCTCGGTGGGTTTGTCGCTGAGCTGGTTGAGGTCGCGGTTGGCGAAGCCGCCCAGGCGTAAGCGGCGCAGGGTGGGGGCGGGCGCGGCGCCGAGGCCCAAGGCCATGGAGAGGTCGGCTTGGCGGGGGTTGAGCGATCCCGCGCCGTCATCGGTGGGGGTCCACTCGCTGTCGTAGAGCAGCTCACCATACGGCGCCCAGGCCCCGGGGGCGTAGGGCAAGGTGAGGCGCCGGGAGACGAGGGACGTCGAGAGGCGCCCGTCGTCGCTGGCCTCCTGCGCGGCGTCTGCGGTGCGCACGACGCTGTACGCGCTGCGGCCGCGGAGATCCCAGGCCCAGGCGGCGCTGCTGTACTCCAGGCTGAGATCTGCGGCGGTGCTCAGGGTGAAGCTCGACGGGCTCACGGCGAGGGTCTCGGGCACGGCGGCGAAGGGGGCTGGGTCGTTCACGCCGTCGAAGCGGGTCATCTCCAACGAGAGGCCCCGGGCGCGCAGGAGCCACAGCGGCTCGATGGTGTGGGGGCGCTCCACCAAAAAATGCTGCATTGCAGCATCGCCACCTTGGCGCTTCACACTCTCGGTCAAGGTGTCCATCACCGCGGCGTGTAAGGTGACGCCGAGGGGCTGCGGGCCCCGTGGATCGAGGGGCCTTGGCGGCGGCCCGGCCTGGAGCAAGGCGCCCAGGGGGGTGCTCTGCCGGGTGAGGTCGGTGGTGACGAGGCGGTAGGTGCGGCTTGGGTCCAGGGGGCGGCCCCCGGCGAGGGGGAAGGCGGCGCCGGGCGCCGAGCCGCAGGTGACCAGCTCTACGGCGGGCAGGGCGTTGAGCAGGTCGGCGTAGCGGTCGGCGGGGACGGGGTGGGCCTCGAGCCGCTCCAGGCTGGCCAAGGCGTCGGCCACGGCCAAGGCGGTGAGCGGCCCCGGCGGCACCCGGGGCGGCGGCCGCGGCGCCAACACCACCAGATCGGCCCCGGTGTGCTCCCGAACGGCCTCACAGACGAGCTGCCCGAAGTTCGCCGCGCCCCAGGCCGAGGCCGGACCCTCGGCGGGCGCGGGCAAGAGCGGGTGGTCGAGGCTGGGGTAGAGCTCGGCGCGCACGGCGGTGATCGCGGCGGTGGTGGCGGGGTGAACCGGCGCGTCCCCTCGCACGAGCAGGGGCTCGGCCTTCACCTCTACGACGCGGTGGGCGTCGGGATCAACGATCAGCGACACCGAGAGCAGGCCGTCGAGGGGCAAGGTCACCGGCGCGCCCTTCTCGGCCCGGGTGGTGGGGCGCATCACCCAGGTCTCCGAGGCCACCCGCAGGGTCGCGAAGCTCGTGTCGCCGATGAGCAGGTCGGCGCCGCGCACCTTCCGCCGGAGCTGGTCTTGCTGCGCCGCGCCCGAGGTGGTGAGCAGGACGATGGCGTCCGGGGGCTCGGGCAGAGCTTGTAGGCGGCTGATCTCGGCGTTGAGCGCGGAGATGGGGTCGGTCAAGGTCACCCCGTCCGCGGCCAAGGACGGCAGGCGCTCCATCAAGGCTGGGTCGAGCACCCCCAGCACGGCGATGCGCGCCGCGCCGCGGGTGACCATCACGGAGGCGGGGAGCGCGAGGGACGGGTCGGATGTGGACCAGTTCGTCGCCACCAACGGCAACGAATATGGCCGCGCCTCGTCGATGAACGCCCGGGGGCCCGCGGCGAGCTCGTTCTGGCCTGGAAGGAGCGCGTCGGGCCGCACCTCGCTCAAGGCGCGAAGGCCTGTGGGCCGATGTAAGGACAGCGCGCCGTCTACGACGCTGCTCGCGCCGTCGAGGCTGTTCCCGGCGTTGAGCACGATGGCGTCGGGGTGCTCCTCCAGAAAGGCCAAGGCCCGGGCGTGGGTGCGGCTGGCCTCCTGGGTCGGTTTTCCGACGACGGTGAACGGTGTGCTCAGCCCGTCGCCGTCCTTGACCGACATTCTCAGGCCCTGTCGCAGCTCCCAGGCGCCTAAGGTGGCGTCGGGGAGGCCATTCGCGGGGCCGTACAGCGTCGCGCCGGGGCAACGGCGCACGGTCAGCTCGGTGTGGACTTGGGCGCTGCGCAGACTCATCGCCCAGCCTGGAGGCGGGTTTGTTCCGAAGAAGAGCGCCTCATGCGCGCCGGAGGGGCTCATCACGGCGCCGACCGTGCTGCATTCCGTCAGATGCCCGAGGGCAGTGAGCAAACTTTGTACATAGTTGTCGTCGGCGATGAGGGTCCAGGGGCCTTGGGCGGCGACGCCATGAATGAGTCGCACCTCCTCGATGGTCAGGCTTGGGCGCTCCCCGATGGACCGAAGAAGCTCCCAAGCGTACCGCCCCGAGGACACCCCTCCCGATCCACCGGTGCTGAGGATCGTGAGCTCACTGACCAGGATGGCCGGGTTGGTCCGGCTCGGCTCGGGGATCTCAGCGAGGACGGGCGCCATGATCAGCGCCAAGAGCATCGTAGAGGGCATGATCTCTCCCAACGCCTCCTTATCGCGAAGTCAGGCGCCCCGCGGGCGGCCTCAGCGGGGCTCCATTCAGAGGTATACTGCAAGACGCCCTCAGATTCCAAGGATGGAACCCCATGATGCGCCTGCTCCCCCTGCTCGCCCTCACGCTGTTCGCCTGCAAAGACGACGGCAGCACCCCTGAAGACACCAACATCGGCGGCACAGACTCCGGCCCCAGCGAGGTCATCGACAACGACGGGGACGGTGTGCCCGCTGAAGAGGACTGCGACGATGACGACGCCGCGGTGAACCCCGCCGCCGCCGAGATCTGCGACGGCGTCGACAACAACTGCGACGGTGAGGTTGACGGCGCCAACGCCGAGGGCGCGACGAGCTGGTATCCCGACACAGACGGCGACGGCTACGGCGTGGAGGAGGGCGCGGTCATCGACTGCGAGGCGCCCTCTGGCTTCGTCGCCGAGGCCCAGGACTGTGTGCCGGATGACGCGGCGTTTTATCCCGGCGCGCCGGAGACCGACTGCCTCGACCCCAACGACTACAACTGTGACGGCTCCGTGGGCTTTGCCGACGGTGACGGCGACGGGTTCGCCGCTTGTGAGGAGTGTGACGATGGCTCGGCGGCGGTGAACCCCGACGCCACCGAGGTCTGTGACGGCGTAGACAACAACTGCGACGCGGTCACCGACGGCGCCGACGCCGCCGACGCCTCCACCTGGTACCAAGACGCCGACACCGACGGTTACGGTGACCTGGACTTCTCCACCCTCGCCTGTGAGCAGCCCGCGGGCTACGCGGCGGACAGCACAGACTGCGACGACGCCCAGGCCACGGTGAACCCCGGCGCCACGGAGCTGTGTAACCTCGTTGATGACGACTGCGACACGCTCATTGATGAGGACGCCGCCGACGCGAGCGTCTGGTACGATGACGGTGACGGCGACGGCTATGGTGACCCCGACGCCAGCCTGAGCGCCTGCGAGCAGCCCTCAGGCGCCGTCGCCGACAACACCGACTGCGATGACACCGACGGGGACGTGAGCCCCGCCGACGCCGAGATCTGCGACGGCCTCGACAACAACTGTGATGGATCCGTCGATGAGGGCGCGGCGGACGACGCGGCGACCTGGTACAACGACAGCGACGGCGACGGCTACGGCGACGCCGGGTCGAGCGTCAGCGCCTGCGAGGCCCCCACGGGCTACGTCTCCGACGCGACGGACTGTGATGATGGTGAGGGCGCGGTGAACCCCGGCGAGGACGAGGTCTGTGACGGCGTAGACAACGACTGCGACGGCCTCACCGATGACTCCAGCGCCACCGACGCGAAGACGTACTACAGCGACGCCGACGGCGACAGCTACGGCAACGCCTCCTCCGTGCTCAAGGCCTGCTCAAAACCTACGGGGGCGGTGGGCAACAAGAAGGACTGTGATGACGGCGACAGCGCCGTGAGCCCAGCGGCCTCGGAGGTCTGCGACGGCATCGACAACAACTGCGACGGGCTCACCGATGACGGGAGCGCGATCGACGCCACGAGCTACTACCTCGACGGGGACTGTGACGGGTTCGGCGACGCCTCGGCGCTCACGCCGTCCTGCACGAGCTTAGGCGACGACTACACCACAGACAGCTCCGACTGTGACGACGCCGACGCCCGCAGCTTCCCCAGCGCCACGGAGGTCTGTGAAGGGCGCCGACAACGACTGTGACGGCAGCGCCGACAACTCCTGCTCCACGGCGATCGAGATCAGCGCGCCGTCCCACGACCCCGTCGACAGCCCCGCCGAGGCCTCGGCCTGCGCGCGCCTGGGCGAGCTGACCACCTCGATGAACCCGCACGATTACACGAACCTCCCCAGCTACATGAAGATCTTGGAGGGCAGCTCAACAGGCCTCGCCTCGGCGTCGGACTTCGCCGCGGATTATGTGGACTTCTCGATTCGTTGCGGCAGCAACTACTCCGTCGCCCCGGGCAACTACACGGCCTCGACGATCCCCTGGCCCACCTTGCCCAGCACGTCGAGCGGCGGGGCGGGGCGCATTCGTGGCTACATCAACATCGGCTGCGGGGACGAGCTCAACTACACCTTCGGCCTCATCGGCAACGACTCCGTGGCGCTCTACATTGAGGGCCAAGAGATCATGAAGAACAACTGGAGCGACGGCCAGTGGAAGAAGTTCCGCTACGTCAGCTTCCCCGGCCCCGGTCTGTACGCCGTCGAGGCGCAGTGGTCCACGAACCTGAGCTGTGAGATCGACCCCCTGGAGGTGGTGTGGTCGCCGGGCTTTGTGGCGGGTTACGACAACTACGACACGATGTGCGCCAGCTCAAGCTGTCTGTATGGCACCGGCGTGGTGATCCCGGGCTTCACGATCTTGGACTTCAACAACCTCGTCCAGTCGAGCGACGGCAGCGCCACGTCCTGTGACCAGTGCAGCACCAGCGCCGACTGTGCCTCTGGCGAGACCTGCAACAGCGCCGGGATCTGCGAGTAAGACGCCGTCTGCGCGCCCGCCGGGGAGAGCGGCGGGCGCGCGGCGCGGGTGTCAGATGCCCCAGCCGTCGTGCTGCTCGCGCTCGGGCTCACGCCAGTCGCGGATGTACTCCAGATCGCTCTGGGCCATCTTGAGCACGTCGTTCGTCGCGCCGTGCATGATCGCGGAGTTCAGCTCGATCTTCGCCCGGCGCAGGTACTCCTTGATCTCCGGATCGGGCCGCTGGGGCGTGCCCGAGTCGCGCTCAAGGCGCTGCTGGTTGCGGCGGAGCTGCTTGGCGATCTGCAGCAAGGAGTGGCCCTTGATCTGGAGCATGCCGGGGTCGGTCGCCCAGTCGGGGTGTAGGTCGAGGAGCTGCTGGTAGACAAACAGCAGGGTGCGGCTGTCGTTCAGATCGGTGTAGGTCTGCAACAACACCTTGGCGGCGGTGAGGTTGAGCCAGCTCAGGCCGCAGCGGCGCAGGAGGCTGCGGGCGAGGTCGCGGTTCCAAGGGTCGATGGGGCCGGAGAGGGTGCGAAGGCGCGCGGAGGCCAGGGTAGACGCCAGATCGAGCTTCGCGATGGCGGAGAATCGGTCGATGAGGTCGGCGTATTGGGCGAGGTACCCTTCGACCAGCGGCATCTCCGCGGTGGCGAAGGTGAGCTCGCAGACCAACGCGACGGCCTCATCGGACGAGGGCTCGCTGTCCAAGAGGGCGCTGAGGCGCGCGGTGTCGGCGGCGAGGCGCGGGTGGCGCTGGGCGATCCCGTCCAGGTCGAGGTCAAGCATGGCTCAGGCTCCGTGGTTTGGGTTGTGGGGTGAAGGGGGGTTGGCTTCGGGGGCCACAGCTCACGGATGAGCTGAAGATCGGCCTCGGCCGAGGCGAGGGCCTCACCGTCGAGGCCGCCCTGAATGGCGGTGAGCAGGTCAAACTTCGCGCGGCCGACGTACTCGTTCATGTCACGATCGGCTTCATAGCGGATCTGGGCGTCGGGCACGTCCATCTCTAAGGTGCGGCGCTCGCGGCGGGCGAGGCTGAGCCAAGCGTGGCCGCGGAGCTGGGTGAGGATGGGGTCGCCGTCCCACTCGACGTGCCGGCCCAAGGCGCGCTGCAAGAAGTAGAACAGCGCGCGCAGGTCGTTGAGATCGACATGGGCTCGGGCGATGCGCCGAATCAGGGGCAGCTCCCCCCAGTCGTCCCCGGCGCGCCGCAGGAGGCCCCGGGTGATCTCCCGCATCGGCGGGTCGACAGGCCCGGCGCTCGCGCGCAGGCGCGGCGACATGATCGCCAAGGCGAGGCTGAGCTGGCTGGCCTTGGTGCACTTGTCGAGGCCGGCCTGGTGCTCCCAAGCGAACTCTTCGACGAGCTTGACCGAGCCCGTGGCGCGCGCCAGCTCACACAGGCTGGCGATGGTGCGGGCGTCCGTCGTCGCGTTGGCGAGGGTGGCGTCTAGGGCGCGTAGCTCTCGCGCCAACGTGGGCAACCGCTGCGCGAGGGCCTCCAGGGTATCATGCAGCATCGGGACCAGGACCTCACCGAAGGAGTGGACCGAGCAGATTAGCATGTTGTTGCGCTCGCACCCAGCCAGAAGATCAAAGAAGTCGGCGCAGGCCCGGTCTAGGCGGGCGCCGAGCCGGGTGTGGGCGGGCCTTCGGGGTGGCCTGGGGGCTGGGCGTTGCCCCGGTGCTCGGCCCCCCGCGGCGCGGCGCCGAGGACGCGACTCCGCGGAATATCGCTTGAACGCCATGTCATCCTGGCGTTCGCGCGAACTTTCCTCTTCCTTTTTGCCGCCGCCTCCCGTAGAGTCAGGCCACCGCACCCCCCTGACCCCCTGCTCCCCTCTGGAGGCCCTATGCTCTGGCTCGCCGCGATGCTCCCGCTCCTCACCCCGCCCGCCGAGGCCGGGTCTCGTTGGCTGCAGAATGATGTGTTTACGGGGGAGGGGAGCGCGTATATCGTCTTGCAGTTGGCGCCCGATGAGTGTGTGGCGAGCCTGTTTGAGACGGGCGCAGGACTATCCCTTTTCGTTTAGAAGGTCCAGGTGCTCATGCTCTCGAAGAGACGCGACGCGACGGTTGCCGGGGTTCTGGTCGATGGAAAGGCAGTCCTTTAGCGCCGCGACAGCTCGGCGAGGAGGCCGCTGAGTTGACTGGCTCGAAGAGGCGTTCAACGAGGTCACCGTCGCCGACCTTGAGCTGATCTTCCCGGAGATCGAGGAGCAGACACGTCGCGGTCGCCATCTGTTTCACGGAGGACGGGGATCCAACGGTCGCCAGTGACGGCAGCGAGCAACACAGGCGGCGGCGAAGACCAACTGGATCTACACTGGCGGGGCTTGGTAGACGCCTCGAAGATCCGTTGGGAGCACCTCCAACTGGATCATTCGGGCATGTATCGAGGGACCGACGTCCCGGATGAGGGGCTGCGACACCGGTGAGGGCGACGCAGACGCGGACGGCGACGCGGACTCCGACACCGACTCTGACAGCGACGCGGACAGTGATCTCGCGCTCCTCACCATCACGCCGGGCTCGGCGGCCGAGGGTGAGGCGGTGTCCGTGGTGCTCCTCGGCCAAGGCTTCACGGACTCCGCCGAGGCGCGCATCGGCGGTATCCCCCTCACGGGCCAAGCGCTGGTGAACGGCAAGACGCTCACCGGGCGCACCCCGACGACCTTGCCTGCAGGAACCCATGACGTCGAGGTGGTTCAAGACGGGCAGTCGGCGATCCTCATCGGCGCGTTCACCGTCGAGGGAGGCAAGCTCTGCGCCACACGCAGCGGGGGCGGCAGCGCCTTTGCTTCGGGGCTGGCGTTGGTGCTGGGCCTTCTGGCGCGCCGTCGGGCGCTGCGCTCATAGCCCTGGGGCGATGAAGACGTAGACGGCGCCCTCGGACCCTGAGTCGTAGGGATTGTACGCTCCGAGGGCGACGTCAACGACTCGATCGCCGCTGAGGTCGAGCTGGGCCTCCGTGGACAAGATCGCCGTGCCAAGCTTGTCGCTGAACGACACGATCGCCTCGGTGTAGTCCATGTCGGCGTCGAAGGGGCCGGAGAGGATGTAGGCGGCGCCGTCGTCAAAGCCGTTGCAGGCGATCAGGAGATCTTGGTCACCATCCAGATCATAGTCTGAGGCGCCGAAGTCTGACGCGAACTGAAAATCTGGGGCGAGGGTGATGACCACACGCTCCTCCTCAGCGACCCCTCGCGCTTTCACGGGCAGTACGTAGACGACACCATCACGCAGGGAGAAAGCAGAAACGGGGCTGGGCGCTGAGGCGATGAAGTCGGAGATGCCGTCGCTGTTCATATCGGCGACGTGCAGCGCGGTGCCAATCTCCTCAGGGCCACTTGAGCTGCTGTCGCTCCAGCTCCAGGCGGCTTGGCCCTCAACGGTGCTCCATCGGGTCGTCTCCCCAGGCAAGTGCATGAGCCGCCCCTCGCTGCCGCTGTAGCCGGGCTCACCCACCAGGAGCTCGTTTATGCCGTCTCCGTTGGTGTCGGGCACGGCAAAGATGGCCTCAGCGAGTCTGGAAGGAACCGTCGAACCACACGGAGAGGCTTGTTGATGCGGACTCCAACGGACCCCAGATGATATTCAGGATCCCCGACTCACCAGGGTTGTATTCATCTGCTGCCCCCACAAACAGGTCCGCATCTCCGTCCTCATCCTCCCCATCATCCAGCCCCCCGGCGAGGCTGGCGCCATAGCGGTCCTGAGAAGAGGAGAACGTATTGCCCGCCGCCGTGCTCGACTTCTTGCCCGTCCCCAACGGCCCAAACCACAACGTCACCTCGGAGTCCCCCGGCGCCCCCACCGCCAGATCCGCCCCGCCGTCGTCGTTCAGATCCGTACACAAGAGCGCGTAGCCAAGCTCGCTCCCGCTCGACCCGCTGAGGGTCAGATCCGCGTCGCTGAGCTTGTGTTCGCCCTGGGTCAAGGGGCCGTAGACGACGTAGACCCTGTCCGCGCCGGGGGCGCCGATGGCGAGGTCGTCGGCGCCGTCGTGGTTGAGGTCGCCGCCGCACATCGCCCACCCGGCCTCGTCGCCCGACTCGCCGGTGAAGATCACGTCCGCGTCGTTGAGGTCGTAGTCGCCGGAGAAGGCGCAGGGGCTCGCGCTCTCATCGCAGTTGTTGTCGAGGCCGTCATCGCAGACCTCCGCGGCGCCGGGGTTCACCGTGGCGTCGCCGTCGTCGCAGTCTCCGGCCTGGGCGACGGTTCCGTCCAGGGCCTCGCAGGCGCGCAGCGGCGCCGCGTCTTGGCCGAAGCCGTCGCCGTCCTCGTCACGGTGCCACAGGCTCGCGTCGATGGCCTCTTGTTCGTCCAAACGGCCGTCGCAGTTGTTGTCTTGGCCGTCGCAGACCTCCACCGCGTCGGGGGAGACGCTCGCGTCGAGGTCGTCACAGTCCGCGCCTGGGGTCTGGGTGGCCTCGGCAGAGGGCGCCTCGCAGGCCGTGATCGGCGCGGCGGCGGCGTAGCCGTCCTCGTCGTGATCCTCATACCACGAGGTGTCAAAGCCCTCGTCGGTCTCGCCGTCGCAGTTGTTGTCGGCGCCGTCGCAGACCTCTTCAGCGCCGGGGTTCACGTCCGCCCGATCGTCGTCGCAGTCGTCTCCGTCGTAGTCCACGTTGACGAAGCCGTCGCCGTCGTGGTCTTTGGCGGCGGCGAGGAGCTCTTTGTACTCCGCGGGGCTGGTCAGGCAGCCTGAGACGCTGAGCGCGGCGAAGAAGGACATGGGGGACAGGCGCAAAAGAAGCTCCAGGCGATAGGTGCAGGCTACCGCGAGGGGCGCGGCGTGGCAACGCGCCGCCCACGTCTCCCCACCTGCTACACTCCCCGACGATGTCCACGTCCCCATCCCCTTACCGCCCGGCGCTCCTCGCCCTGGGCCTCGTCTTCGCCGCGCTCGCCGGCGGCCTCGGCTGGTCCGCGGGCCTCCCGCCGGACGCCTGCGCCACGGCGGCGATCACGGCCTTGTGCGCGGTGTATTGGGTCACCGAGGCCCTGCCGATCCCGGCCACGTCGATGTTGCCCTTCGCGCTTTTGCCTCTGGTGGGGGTGCTCACGGCCAAAGACATCGCCAGCGCCTATGGGCATGACCTGATCTTGCTGTTGTTGGGCGGGTTTATGCTCTCGACGGCCTTGGAGCGTAACGGCGCGCACCGGCGGCTGGCCTTGGGCATGCTGCGGCTCATCGGCGCGCGGTCGCGGCGGCGGGTGGTGGTGGGGTTCATCGCCACCTCGGGCCTGCTCTCGATGTGGATGAGCAACACGGCGACGACGCTGATGCTCTTGCCCGTGGCCCTCGCCGTGGCTGAAGGCGCTGAGGATGACCGGGCGGGGCTGGAGGCGCCCTTGTTCTTGGGGGTGGCCTGGGCGTCGAGCATCGGGGGCTTGGGCACGCCCATCGGCACCCCGCCGAACCTCGTGCTGATGGGCGTCTATGAGGAGCTGGCCGGTCAGACGGTGAGCTTCGTGCGGTGGATGCGCTGGGGGGTGCCCGCGGTGCTGGTGCTGTTGCCCCTGGCGGCGGTGGTGTTGACCTGGGGGATGCGTGAGGGCGCGCCGCTGCGGCTGCCTGCGCTTGGGCCGTGGAAGCCCAAAGAGCGGCGGGTCTTGGCGCTGTTTGTGCTCACGGCCTTGGCCTGGATCACCCGGGGCACGCCGGAGGGCGGCTGGGCGGGGCTTCTGGGCCTGCCCGGGGTGAGCGACGCGACGGTGGCCTTGGCGGCGGTGGGGCTCATGTTTTTTGTGCCCGACGGCGAGGGTGGGCCCATCCTCGACTGGGACACGGCGGAGCGTATCCCTTGGGGATTGCTCTTGTTGTTCGGCGGCGGCATCGCCATCGCTGAGGCCTTCGTGAAGACGGGGCTCTCCGCGAGCCTGGGCGCGCTGTTGAGCCCCTTGGCGAGTTACCCCGCCGTGGTGCCCATCGCCGCCTTGTGCCTGGGGGTCACCTTCCTCACTGAAGTCACCAGCAACACGGCCACGGCGACGCTGTTGATGCCCATCACCTACGCCGCCGCCATCGCCGCGGGCCTCGACCCCCTGGTGTTGATGGTCCCCGCCGCGCTCTCGGCGTCCTGCGCGTTTATGCTGCCCGTGGCCACGGCCCCCAACGCCGTCGTCTTCGGCACCGGGCGGGTGCCGATGGCGTTTATGGTGCGCCGGGGCCTCGCCCTAAACTTCCTCGCGGCGAGCGCCCTCGTCGTGATCTGCCTGCTCCTCGTCCCCTGAGCCTCGGAGTCCGACCGTATGAAAGATGACGCGCTGAGCGCCCTCGTCGTGATGCAGAGCGCGGGATGTGTCGGGATCTTCGCCTTTTTGGGCTCGTGGGCCCTGGGCTCAACGGCGGGGCCCGGGGGCCTGGGGACGAGCACGCCGGTCTTGGCGATGGCCTTGGGCCTGTGCGCCGGGGGCGTCGGCGGCTGGATCGTCGCCCGGCGCTGGGAGCCGGAGCGCCTGCGGACGCTGCTCAAGGCCCTCGCCGTCGTCGCGGTCGTCGGCCTGGGCCTCGTCGCCCTGCTCGGGCGCTGATCTCGGGGGCCGCCCGGCGGGGGTTTTTCGGCGAGCTGGCCTGGAGGTGTGGCAGATCACCCAGGCATCGTGTAGGCTTGGCCCTATGCGTGTACTCCTCGTGCAACCCCCTCGCTGCTACTGGCCCTACACCTCCGAGGGCGACAACTTCTTGCTCCAGCAAGCCCTGCCCGCTTTGGCGGCGGTGGCCCGCGCTGAAGGGCATGAGGTCAAGGTCATCGACTGTATGCCAACCCACACGGGCTGGCGCAGCCTCTATGACCAGGTCAAAGACTTCGCCCCCCACGTCATCGGCAGCGGCGAGAACCACGCGCTCTACGCCAGCGAGGCCCTGCGCTTCTTCCGCCTCGCCCGCCAGGCGGCGCCCGAGGCCCTGACCGTGGCCGGGGGAGGCCACTTCACGAACCTCGCCCACCGCTACGCGAACAACCCCGACATCGACCTCATCTGCGTCGGCGAGGGCGAAGAGACCTTCCGCGACATCCTGCGCGGCGCCGAGTCCGCCCAGCCCGCCTGGGACGACATCGCCGGCCTCGCCTTTGGCCGCGAGGGCCAGATCGTCAAGACGAAGCACCGCAAGCTCGTGCAAGACTTAGACACCTTGCCCATGCCCGCCTACGACATGATGCCGATGCACCTCTACGGCACCTCACGGTATCTGTTCTCGCCCGGCGGCAGCACGCTTCACCACAGCCGCGGGTGTACGTCGAAGTGCAGCTTCTGCGCGTGGTGGACGACCATGGCCGATCGCACCACAGACGCCCAAGGCAACACCAAGCTCAGCCCACGCTGGCGCAGCAAGTCCGTCAACCGCATGATGGCGGAGGTCTCCGAGCTGTATTACCGCTACGGCAAACGCGCCTATGTGTGGGTAGACGAGAGCTGGAACATCGACCCCCGGTTTAACCTACAGTTCAGCGAAGAGATGATCCGCTCGGGCATGAAGACGAAGTGGATGTGTTTTATGCGCGCCGACTGTGTGGTGCGGGATCACAAGAAGGGCATCTTAGAGGCCCAGATTCGCGCCGGGATGAGCCACATCCTCATCGGCGTCGAGCGCGCTGAAGACGCCAACCTCAAGGATCTCGACAAGCGGTTTTACGCCGGCGGCGTCGCTGAAGAGGCCATCCGAATTATGAAGGAGCATTACCCCGAGGTGTTCATTCAGGCGACGTTTATCGTCGGCGTGAAGAACGAGTCCATGGACACCCTCAAGCTCCAGGTCGATCTCGCCAAAAAACTCGACGTGGACTTCCCGGCGTTTCACCCGATCACCCCGGTGCCGGGCACGCCGATTTATGATGAGGCCATTCGTAACGGTCACATCACTGAAGACGACTTCGACAACTTCGACTGGCTGTCCCCGGTGCTCAACTCAGACTATCTCACCAAAGATGAGATCGCCTGGGAGCTGTACCGCATGAACAAACAGTTCGTGAACAGCAAGTGGATGCTCAAGGGTCTGTTCAGCCGCGTCGATTACAAACGCGACATGTACATCTGGTTCACCCTCGTCTCGGCGAAGATGGCGCTCGGCGCGATCAAAGAGAAGGTGAGCCCCCTGAACGTGAGCCACTACCAGCAGCTTGAGAAGCCCTGGTGGTACGACTCTTGAGCGCGCCGGGCGCTGTGACTCTCAGCGCCCCGGCTCAGGGTTCAGATCCTCACACATCGACTGGATGAGCTTGGCGGGGGCGTCCAGCGCCTCAAGGGCCAGGGCGAGGTCGCCGTGCAGCGGGGCGAAGGCGCCATCGGCCACGGCGACGTGGATGAACGGGCGCACCAGGCCTGCGCGCTCGGCGAAGAAGCGGCGGGTGGGCGCGTGCTCTCCGGCGATGGGGTGACCGGCGCGGGCCAAGGCGCCTAAGGCTCCTTGAAGTGGGCCGTCGAGGCGCAGCTCCACCAAGGAGTGTGTGGCGATCACCGCGAGGCGCTTGAGGCGGGCGCGGGGCACCCGAAGGCGCTCGTTCACCTCTCCGACGACCAGCGCCCAGACCTTCAGCGGTTTGCCCATGGCGCCTGAAGGCTGGCCAAACCAGGGGCCTTGGGCGCGGCCGCCCTTCACCGCCCAGTCCTTGATCGCCGGGCCACGCTCCAAGACCACAACCGTCTCGATCTCCGGCGTCTGGGGGAAGAGGTCCAGAGGGGTGACCGAGCGGGCCCGCATGCCGAAGGCGGCGAGGATGTCCAGATCGCGGGCCAAGGTCTCGGGGCCACAAGAGACGTAGACCAGGCGCGAGACGGCGCGGGCGAGGCGCTCCAGCGTCTTGGGATCGGCGCCGCGGCGGGCGGGGTTGAGCACGGCGGCGTCGAAGCGGCCCTCTAAGTTTTGGTCTTCGACCTTCGAGCCGATGACCTCGACGTTGCGCGGGGCCATGGCCCGGGCGGCCTCCACGGCGGCGGGCACCTCCTCGATGGCCACGACCTTCTCGACGCTCCCGGCGAGCATCAAGGCGTAGGCGCCCACCCCGGCGTAGAGGTCGAGCACACGCCGGGCGCCGCCGAGGCCGTCCTTGACGAGCTTGTGTAGGCCCACGGCGCTCGCCGGATCGACCTGGAAGAACGCGCCGGGGTAGATGCGGTAGCGGGTGGCGCCGATGGCCTCCTCGATGTGGGCGCGCCCGGCGATGACCCGCGGCGCGTCGCCGATCACCCGGCGGCCCTCGGGATCGGCGCGGCTCACGGCGATGGAGCGCAGCTTGGGCACGGCCTGGGCCAAGGCGCGGGCGGCGCGGGCCCCGCCAGGAAGCTCACCCCCCTTGCAGGCGAAGACGGCTTGAAGCTCACCTGTGGCCTCAGAGCGGCGCAGATCGAGGGAGTGAACGCCCCGTTTGCCGCGTAACCAGCCCAAGATCGGCTGGAGCGACTCGCGCAGGCCCGAATCCAGAACGGGGCAGTCGGGGGTGTCCAGCACGGTGCGCCCGGCGCGGTCGTAGAGCCCGATGCTGACGTGATCGTTCATCACATGCAGGGGCAGCTTGAGCCGGTGGCGGTAGGCCATCTGCCGCGGCGCGGGCAGAGGCGCGGGCGGGGCGGGGAGGTGGCCAAAACGCCCGAAGGCCCGGCGCACGCGGGCGTGTTTGGTCTGGAGCTGCTCGGCGTAGTCCCGGCCCATGAGCGGGCAGCCGGGGCAGCGGGGGTGGTGGCGGCAGCGAGAGGGCTCGGCGACGGCGGCGACGCGGGAGGAGGGGACGGGGGGGCAGGGAGGGGGCGGCTTGGTCGGGGCTTGTGCGGGTTCATTCGGGGCGTCCAGATTGAGGTTAGACGCGCCGGGGGGGGGGGGCGGGGGGGGGGCGGGGGGGGGGGGGGGGGGGGGGGGGGGGGGGGGGGGGGGGGGGGGGGGCGGGGGGGGGGGGGGGGGGGGAGGGGAGGCTCAATCTGGACGAGCACCGCCGTAAGCTCTTGCGGGCGCGTCGTCGGCGCCGGTCAGTCGGCGGAAGACCTCCTCCAGGTTGCTGCGCTCGCGGCGCTGCTCCAGGAGCGTGAGGCCCTGGGCGGTCACCCAGCGAGAGGTGACGGCGCGGAGATCGCCGTCGGAGAGCAGATCCACGGCCAGCTCACCCTCGACGAGCTCGGCGTCGTCTACGGGCACGAGCTGGCGCACGCCGGGCAGGGCCGCGAGGCCGGCGTGGAGCTGCTGGGGGGTGAGGCGCACCTCGCCCGGGCCGACCACCACACGCAGGCGCTCGCCTTGGGAGGCCGCGGTCACCGTGGCGGTGGGGCCATCGGCGACGATGCGGCCCTTGTGGATGATGAGCACCCGGTCGCAGGTCGCCTGCACCTCAGAGAGGATGTGGGTGGAGAGGATGACCGTGCGGCGCTCGCCGAGCTCACGGATCAAGGCGCGGATCTCGGCGATCTGGTTGGGGTCGAGGCCCGAGGTGGGCTCGTCCAAGATGAGCAGGTCGGGCTCGTGCAGGATGGCTTGGGCCAGGCCGACGCGCTGGCGATACCCCTTGGAGAGCGTGCTGATCTCGTCTTTGGCGCGCTCGGTGAGGCCGCAGCGGCGCAGGGCGCGGTCCACAGCGGCGGCGCGCTCGGCGCTGTCTAAGCCCCGGACCTGGCCCATAAACTGCAGGTAGTCCACCACCCGCATCTCGGTGTAGACCGGCGCGGACTCCGGCAGGTAGCCGATCTTTCGCCGCGCCGCGACGGGGTCGCTGACGACGTTGATCCCGCAGACCTTGGCCTCGCCCGCCGTGGGGGAGATGAAGCCGGTGAGGATCTTCATCGTGGTCGTCTTGCCCGCGCCGTTGGGGCCCAAGAACCCGACGATCTCCCCCTTCGGAACGGTGAAGTCGACGCCCGACAAGGCGGCCTTGTCGCCGTAGCGTTTCTCCAGTCCGCGCGCTGAGATCACCGACATGGTCGCCTCCACCCCGGCTCCCTATCGAAGCGGGAGCCCCGCCGCAAAGGCCACGTCAATCTGCACCGACCCCACACACCTTCCGTTATACTCATTCGCTGACTCCACACCCAGGTGTCTTCGATGCGCGCGCTTCGCCTGTCTCCTCTGCTCAGCCTGTTCGTCCTCGCTTGCGCCCCCGACTACAAGGTCGAAGGAGAGGTCCAAGACACGGGCGTGCCCTCTGGCGCCGACAGCGGCGGAGACAGCGCCACGGACGACAGCGAGGCGTTTCTGGACGAGGTCTGGGCCGGCGCCACCTTGCGGGTGCTCGCCCCGGCCTCTGGCGACTTCTTGCCGCTGGGTGAGCCCGCCGACTTTGAGGCCGTGGTGTACGACGCCGCGGGCAACCCCACGGACTTCACCGACATCACCTGGGGCTCGGACATCGACGGCGCTTGGCTGCCTACGGGCAAGGTCTTTGAGGACGCCACCCTGAACGTCGGCACCCACGCGCTCACCGCCACGGCCAAGCTCCCCAGCGGCGACACCTTGGCCTACACCATCGGCGGCGTGCTGGTGCAGCACGAAGACGCCGGCACCTACGTCGGCACCCTGCAGATCGACGCCACCATCGAGTACGACGGCCAGGCCTTCACCGTCACCTGCATCGGCGCGCTCACCATGGTCGTCGACCAGACCGGCGAGGTGGTCGAGGGTGACTCCACCTGCCTGCTCTCGCTCTCGGGCTTTGATCTGGAGCTTGAGTACGCCCTCAACCTAGAGAACGACGAGGGCACGCTCACCGGCGAGGCCGCGGCGGTGGTCTGGGGCTATGAGCTGCCCTCGGAGTTCACGGGGGAGGTCGGCGAGGGCCTCATCGGCGGCGGCTTCGAGACGGAGATCATCGGCACGCCGCTGGTGGGCACCGTCGAGGTCGAGCGCATCACCCGCACGGTGAGCAGCGGCGAGTAGCCCAGGCGGGGCTAGACCGGCTTGGGCTAGACCGGTTTCGTCTCGGCGGGCTTCGTGTCCGCCGTCTCGCCGTCTTTGGGGAGCTCTTCAGCGGAGATCTTCTGGGCCTCTTCGTCTTGGAAGAAGCTGGAGATCAAGAACGCGGCGACGCCGATGGTGATGCCCATGTCGGCGACGTTGAACGACGGGTACTCGGCGGTGCCCAGCTTGTCGCGCAGCCAGGGGGCCCACGAGGCGCTGTCGGTGTAGAAGCGTAAGAAGTCGGTGACGGCGCCGACCCACGCGCGGTCGATGGTGTTGCCGACGGCGCCGCCCGCGATGAGCCCGATCATCGTGGGGTTAAAACGCTCATCCTTGGGGAGCTGCGCGAGCATCCACAACATCGCGCCCATGGCCACCACGGCGAAGCCCAAGAAGAAGGTGAGGCGGTGGCCCCAGTCGCCCAGAATGCCGCCGACGGCGCCCTTGTTCTGGTAATGCACGAGCTGAAAGAAGCCCGGGATCACGTCGATGCTGCCGCGCCACAGCTCGATGTTCTGAACCACCCACCACTTGGTGACTTGATCGCCGACGGCGATGATCAAGAAGGCGACGGTGAAGTAGATGACCTTACGCGGCATGAGGCTCGCTCCCGAGAGGACGAGGCTGCATAACCCAAGAAGTCGGCTCGGCACAGCGCCGCGGGACCGTCACCGCGGCTCTTGCCTTTGGCCTTGTTCGCGGGGATGATCTCGCCAAACCCGGCTTTGGAGACCCGATGCGAGTCTTGGTCGTGAGTGATGTTCACCTCGGCAACGGGGGCGTCTACGACATCTACGCCGGCGGCGCCGCCCTGCCCGCGCTCATTCGCCGGGAGGCGGGCCCCGACCTTCACCTCGTGCTCAACGGCGACGCCGTCGACTTTTTGCTCAGCGACGATCCTCTGGGCATTGAGCGTGGCCGGGCGGTGCGGGCCGCCGAGGCCATCGCCCAGCACCCCGAGAGCCGGGCGGTGTTTGAGGCCATCGGTGAGCTCCTCGCGCTGGGCGGTCAGGCCACGGTTCGACTGGGCAACCACGACGTTGAGCTGGCGATCCCCGAGGTGCAGCAGACGCTGCGCGCGGCGACGGGCCAGCCCCCGGAGATCGCGGCGCGGCTGCGGTTTGAGGTGGGCGACACGCCGGGCGTCCTCACGGTCGGCGGCGTGCGCGTGCTCTACACCCACGGCGAGCACAACGACCCCTGGAATCGTGTGGATTACCCCCAGCTCAACGATGAAGCGCGTTGGTCGAAGTTCCGCCACCCGCCGGGGAGTGAGCTGGTCAAAAACATCCTCAATCCCCTCAAGCGTGACTATGGGATGCGCTTCGCCGACCTGCTCAAGCCCGACTTTCACGGCGCGGTGATGGCGGGCCTCGCCGTAGACCCCAGCGCCGTGCGTGTGGCGAGCCCCAAAGAGGTCGCTGGCCTCGTCGCCCGCCTGATGCGCCAGCGCCTCGGCCCGGCGACCTTCGGCCCCGGTGATGAGGACAGCGTCGACGTGATCGGACCTCTGGAGGACATCGCCGACGCCGCGGACCTCACCGATGAGGAGCGTGAGCTGCTCGCCGCGCTCTTGTCGCCGGGCCCGGCGACGTTCTCGGCGGGAGACGCTGAGGACAGCGCCACCCAGAAGCTGCTCAAGGCGGCCTTGCGGACCTACGCACGCGCCCACCGGAGCCTCGCCAAAGGGCTGGCCGAGGCCTACTTCTCCTTGGAGCCTGACAGAAGAGAGTGGGAAGAGGCCCAGCGCCTCGCCCAGAAGTATGAGGCCGAGGTGGTGCTCATCGGCCACACCCACGCGGCGCGGTTTCGTCAGGCTGAAGGGGTGGTGTACGCCAACACGGGCACCTGGATCGGCCTGATGCGCCTGCCCGACTCTGAGGCCTCCAACGAGGAGTGGATGGAGTTCTTGAGGACGCTCAAGACAAACCCCGGCCTTAACCCCGCCCTCGGCCCCGCCGTGCCCGTGCTCACCCGGTTCACCGGGGTGGAGGTTCACGAGGCGGAGGGCGGCGGCGCCTGGGTCGAGCTCATTGAGTGGCGCGGCAAGGAGCGGATCGTGCTGGGTCGCACCCGCGTCACCGCCCGGTCCTGAGCGGTCTGTAGAACAACGTGGGCCAAAGAGGCTTCGTCTCTTGAGGTGTTTATGACCGATGACTCTGGCGTCTCGAACGATCTCCAGCTGCTCCTGAGCCACGCCGACTCCGGCGAGCCCACCTTGCCCGAGGGCCTGCCCGACAGCGCGTTGACCGGCGCGACGGACGACGCAGACGGCGAGGTCGGGGAGGAGCCCCAATACCTCTACGACGGGAGCGCCGACCCACAGTCCTTGCCCGACCAGCGCTGGGGCGTGATCGCGCCCGAGGGCGCCCGGGGCGATCGTCTGCTCGACCTCATCCGCCCCCTGATGCAGCGCCGCGCCGAACAACAAGGCGCCGAGGTGAAGGTCTACCGCCTGCCGCCCAAGATGTCCGCCGAGCAGGCGATTCAGTGGAAACGTGACCAGTTCAACACCCGCGCGACCTTTGGGCTAGAGGTGCCCGCCTATCAGCTCCTCTTGGGCGATCTGGATGAGCTGCCCCTGAGCGTGCAGCAGGCGCTCTGCATCGACGGCTACACCGGCCGCCTCGCGTTTGACCAGGACGATCATTACCGGGCCTACGCCGAGAAGGTGCTGCGCTGGGAGGACCGCCCGGCCAATGTGGAGAGCCCCGACTCGCTCTACTTCACCGTTCACGACAAGACCGCGGCCACCCGCGCGGGCTATCGGGAGCTGATGCGGCCCGGCCTCGCCATGGCCAAGGAGTACCGCGACCGCGGCAAGTACCCCGCCGAGCGCCTTGAGGAGCACGGCGACACGATCATCCCCAGCCCCGATGAGCTGCTCCGCCTCGTCAAACGAGACCACCCCACGGTGTTGTTCAGCGTCTCCCACGGCGACGGCCCGCCCCGAGGCGGCTGGATGAGCCCCGAGGAGCAGCGTCATGGCCAAGGCGCGATGAGCTTCGGGCGCGACGGCAAGATCCGCGTGGATGACGTCCCCGACGGCGCATTTTTGCCAGGCGGCGTGTGGTTTATGCTCGCCTGTTATGGCGCGGGCACCCCGGAGCAGAGCGCCTACGCGCATTGGCTGAGGAACCTGCAGGCGGCGGGCCAGTTCCGGGGTCAGGTCGAGCCCGTGCTCGCGGGCATCCCCAGGGCCGGGGATCGCCCGTTCATCGCCGCCTTGCCCAAGCGGGTGTTGGCCAACCCCGAGGGCCCCCTGGCGTTCATCGGCCACATCGATCTCGCCTGGACCTACAGCTTTCAGGAGCTCGACGGCGGCGTGCAGAGCCGCATCGGGCGCTTCTTGGGTGTGCAGCGGATGTTGGTGAAGGGGGACCGCGTCGGCGTCGGCCTGCGAGATCTGGTCGGCGGGCTCAACGACCTCAACGAGCAGCTCACCAGCGCCTACGATCAGCTCGCCCGCGTCGGCAGCGGCGCCGCGCTGCCCAACAACCTGGGCCACGTCTGGATGGCCCGAAACGACCTCGCGGCCTGGGTGCTCTTGGGGGATCCCGCCGCGCGGCTGCCCCTTCGTGGCGCGGCGCAGGCCCCCACGAGGCCGGAGTACAACCCCTTCGGGTTTGTGCCCACCCCGCAGACGACCGGGGCGCCGAGCCTAGAGCGGGTCGAGGCCGCGATCTTCACCCTGCTCTCAGGCCAAGGGAGCGCTGAAGGCCTCGCCGCGTCCCTCGGCGTCACCGGCGCCCAGCTCAAAGAGCTCGCCGAGCTGTACCGCGCCGCCGGTCGCGCGGCGGTGGTCCCGAGGCTCTGAGGCGGGGGCGAGGCTCAGGGGCAGCCGGTCTGGGTCTGGGTGTTGCAGATGCGCCCGGCCTTGGGCGCGGGCACCCCGTCCTCTTGTGCGGCGGCGAGGTTGGCCTGCAGCAGCACCTTGAGATCCGCCTGGGGCTGATCTTTGGCCCGGGGCGCGTCTTTGAGCATCACGAAGCCGTCGTTTCCTTGGGCCATGTAGTCCAAGGTGACCACCCGCAGAGGGCGGTCCGTGGGCAGGGGCGCGTCGCCGGTGGCGGTGATCAGGCGCAGGGCCCGGGCGTCGGTGTCGCTGACGTCGTGGGTGAAGCCGAGCCCGGCGACCTGGAGCCAGTGGCCGTTGCCCGTCCAGTCGGTGACGCCATGATCGAGGGCGGCCTCCAGGGTCTTCGCGTCGAGCTCCAGCACCGTGAGCGGCGTCGGCCACGGCAAGAGCGTCTCTAGGTGCTGACGGGTGAAGTTGGCCCCAGCGGGGAGATCTTCGTTCATGCGTAAGCCGCCGGAGTTCACCAGGGCCACGTCCGCGCCGGGGGCGGCGGCCAACATCACATCAGCGGCCCAGTCGCCCAATGAGGTCTCAAAGCGGCGAACGGAGAGCTCCTCGCCGATGAGCGGGGCCTGGTGGTGGCCCAGAGGCTCGGCGAGGCAGCCCGGCGGCAGGCTGATCCCGGCGCAGAAGCTCGCGTCGTGCTCGGCGAGGCGATCGTTCACGAGCTTGGCGACGACGGGATCTTCGGCCACGTTGTTGTCCAGGGCGCGCAGCTCGGCCTCAGCGTTTACCACACCATCAGCCCCCACCCGCACCGTCCACACCGCGGCGGTGCGCAGGTCGGCGTCGGCCTTCACCACGAGGCGACCGCCGACCTCGGCGCGCTGGGCGTTGTGCTCGTGGCCGCCGACGATGAGGTCGGGGCCTTCAGCGCCGAGGGTCTTCAAGAGCGCGACGTCGTTCGCCATGGCCTGATGGGTGAGCCCGACGACCACCTCAGCGCCTTCAGCGCGCAGCATGGCCACCGTCGCGCGGGCGGTCTCGACGGGGTCGCTCACCTCAGCGACGTAGGGCCGCGGGCCGTCCAGGGGCAAGAGCAGGCCAAACACGCCGACCTTCACGCCGCCGACCTCACGGATCACCCACGGCAGCAGGCGCGGGCTCGTGGGCACGGGGGTGGTGTCGCAGCCCTGAAACTGAAGGTTGGAGATCACCCAGTCGAACTGGCTCTGGGTGAGGCGATCTTGCACGACCTTGGCCCCCGAGCAGCCCGTCTTGTCGAGCTCGTGGTTGCCGAAGGTGGTGAGCAGCATGGGGTCGTAGGCGGGCTCATCGCCGTCCAAGGCGTTCAGCGCCTCGACCACCTGGGCGCCGTCGTAGGTGCGGCTCAACAGCGAGGGGTACCAGAAGTCACCGGCGCCCAAGAGCAGCAGGTCGGGCGACTCGGCCTCAAGGCTGAGGCGTAAGGTGCGCAGCCGGGCGAAGCCGCCGACATGGGACTCGGGGAAACCTTCAGCGCGGTACACGTCGTTGAAGGCGAGCAGGCGCAGGGCACGATCGGCCGTGGCGTTGGTCTCGGGCGCGCGGCCACCGGCGCAGGCGGCGAGGGTGAGGCAGAAGAGCGCGGCGCGGGTGTCGGGGCGGGGCATCGGACCTCCTGCCGGGAATTGTACGCCGCCGCGTCGTCACTCCGTCGAGAAGCGCAGGGGGAAGGTGAAGGGGAAGCCGTCGGGCAGGTCGTGGGCCGGAAAAGGGGCGTGGCGGAGGGTCTCGACCACACAGGCGCTGAGCTCGCCAGAGAGGCCGCCGTCGTCGGTGACGGTGAGCGCCGAGACCCGCCCGTCACAGCCCACGGTGAAGTCTAAGGTGAGCACGCCGTCCACGCCGCCTTCAGGCAGGCAGCGCGCGGTGTGTTGAATGAACGTGTTCATCGAGGCGCGCACGTCCTCCAGGCTCAGGCCCGCTGAGGCGACCATGCCTTCGTCGCCTTCGACGTCTGTG
The DNA here is from genome assembly GCA_016717595.1 of Deltaproteobacteria bacterium. GTDB lineage: Bacteria > Myxococcota_A > UBA796 > UBA796 > CAJQPC01 > JADKFE01. The sequence goes on from JADKFE010000127.1 coordinate 61,528, forward strand.
GGCCCGGCGAGGCAAGGTTTGGCGGCGGGCATGGTGAAGCTGGGGGCGGCGGCGGCTTGGGAGGTGGCGGCGTCGGGGGCGCGCACGGTGAGGCCCTTCGCCCGGCGCCGGGGTGTGCGGCTGGGCGTGGGCGCGGCGACGGCGGCGGCGTCTGTGGGGGAGTCCACCTTGAGCACGAGGACCTGGCCGATCTCGATCGTGTCCGAGCTCAGCCCGTTCCACTCCTTGAGCTGGGCGACGGTGACCCCGTTGGCGCGGGCGAGCTTGGAGAGGGTGTCGCCCTTCACCACGGTGATCGTCGGGTGCTCGGGCTCAAACAGGCCGCAGGCGGGGGTGAAGGTCATCGTGACGAAGAAGAAGAGCGGCCAGACGAGGCGCATCAAGGCACACACCGCTCAAAGTTCTTCACGCAGCGCAGGTTGGCCGAGGCGCCGGCCTCCACCTTCACCTTGCCCGCGATGGTGGGGTCGCCGCCCCAGGTGGCCATGACCTTGTAGGTGCCGACGGGCACCTCACCGACGCTGAAGCGCTGTCCGTTGGACTCGGCGATGAGCCAGACCTCGTTGGCCTGGTTCTCGTAGACCGAGACGCGGCCATACGCCGTCGAGGCCGGCGTGATCGTCCGCTCGGGGGGCGTGGTCGCGCCGGAGCCCGTCGCCTTTCCGCCGGACTTTCCGCCGGATTTGCCGCTGGACTTGCCGCCGCTGCGGTCCTTGGGAGCCGGGGGCGGCGCCTCTTCAGGGGGCGCCTCGGCCTCCACAGGCGGGGCCTCGACAGGCGGCGCCTCGACGGGGGCCTCGACGGGCGGCGCCTCCACAGGCGGGGCGGCCTCGGCGGGCTGCGTCACCTCCACGGGCGGGAGCTGGGCCTGCTGCGCGGGGCGCAGGATCAACGCCCAGACCACCGCCGCGAGACCCACCACAAACATGAACGCGCTGACCCCGAAGAACAGCCGCTGGGCGAGGGGCTGGGCGCGCTCCTCAAACGAGGTCAGGCCTGTGCCGTCTTGGGCGTACTCTCCCGGCAGCCGCCGCAGGCTCTCGCCGCCGCCGGGCACGATGGTGTTCTCACGACCGCCGCTCACCATGTGCTCCATGGTGTTCCCGGCGTTGCCCAGGGCGCTCTTGGACGGGCGCGGCGGCGTGGTGAGCTGGGTGGAGGCCTTGGCCAAAGCGGGCGTCGCCGGGGGATCTTCAGGCAGCCGGGGGATGAGCAGGCGTAAGGTCTCGGCGAACTCGGCGGCGGTGGGGAAGCGGTCCTCAGGGCGGTACCGTGTGGCGTGGCGCACGACGTCGCGGAGCTGGGGCTCAAGGCTGCCGAGCAGCTCGTCGTCCATGTCCGCGGCGAAGAGGTCCGAGGGCAGCTCGTTGGTGAGCAGGGTGAACAGCGTGGCGCCGACGGCGTAGAGGTCGGCCCGGCCATCGACGGACTTGGCGCTCGTCTTCTGCTCGGGCGCCATGAACCCCCAGGTGCCCATGATCGAGCCCGTGCGGGTCAAGGAGCGGTCCTCACCCATAAACCGGGCGATGCCGAAGTCGGTGACCATCGGCTGGTTCTTCTCGCTCACGAGGATGTTCTGGGGCTTGATGTCGCGGTGGACGACCCCGGCCTCGTGGGCGGCCTGCAGCGCCTCAAGGATCCCGACGCAGGTGCGCGCGGCGAGGCGCGGCGGCATGGCGCCGTGGCGATCGAGCCAGTCGCGCAGGCTGCCCCCGGGGACCAGCTCCAGCACGATGAACGAGCGCTCGCCGTCGCTCACCACGTCGTGAACGGCGACGATGTTCGGGTGGTGCAGCCGGGCCATCGCCCGGGCCTCGTTCAGAAAACGCTCAACGATGTTGCCGCTGTGCGTGAGGTTCGGCGAGAGCAGCTTCACCGCGCGATGCACCTGCAGGCGGGTGTCCCAAGCCCGATACACCGTCGCCATCCCGCCCTCGCCGAGGGTGAGATCAAGGGTGTACCGCCCCTCAGAGAGGCTCTGGACCTGAGGTGCTCTCAACGGATCTCCGGGGTGCCAACGGAGAGCGTAGACCGCTGACCACTCGCAGTCAACGACCAGAGCGGGCGCAGCCGAATCCAGATCACCCGCCGCGCTCCGGCTCGCCCCAATCGACGATCGCCCAGCCCTTCCGCGCGGCGAGGCGGCGCAGGCGCGGGTCGGGGTTGACGGCGACGGGGCGCCCGACGACCTCCAAGACCGGGGAATCGGTGACGGAGTCGGTATAAAACGCGCAGTCGCCGAGCGAGACCTTCAGAGAGTCCGCGAGGGCCTGGGCGTGGTGAAGTTTGCCTTCGCCAAAACAGAGCGCGCCGTCGGGGCGCCCGGTGAAGTGGCCCTGGGCGTCGACCTCAAAGCGGCTGCACAACAACGAATGAATGCCCAGCGCCTCGCCCACACGCTCGGCCATGTACAACGACGAGGTCGTGAGCAGCGCCAAGGTGTGCCCTTGGGCCCGGTGCTCGTTCAGCGCCGCCAAGGCGCCGGGGCGGTAGAGGCCGCGCACCTCGGCGTCATAGAAGGCCCCGGTGCGCTGCCGCAGGTCGGCCTCTGGCTGGCCCTCTAAGGTGCGGATGGCGTCAAGCACCGCGCCGTCGAGGCCTGAGCGCCCGAGGTGGTAACGGGTGAGCCAGACGAGCGCCCGCGCCGCCGCGCTGAGGCTGATTCGCCCCTCCCGAAGCTGCGCACGAACCCACATCGAGCCGGAGTTTCGGCTGATCAGGGTGCGGTCGAGGTCGAAGAAGGCCACGGACACGGCCCCACACTAGCCTGTTCGTGGTTAAGCTGCCCGCCCCTGCTGGAGAAGATGACGGAATGGCGACCGCGCTGACGGCCGGAGCTCTACACCCCGAGGGCGTGCTCACCTGGGCGCTCGACACCTACGGCGACCGCCTCGCGTTCACCACGGGCTTAGGCGCCGGGGGGCTCTGTGTGCTGCATCTGGCCCGCCGCCTCGCCGGGCGCCTGCGCTGCGTCTTCTTGGACACGGGCTTTCATTTCGCCGAGACCTTGCAGTACGCCCAAGACGTCGCGGCGTTTCTGGACATCGAGCTCATCCTGCAAGAGCCCGAGCCCTTCGGCCCCACCTGGCGTGAAGACCGCGAGGCCTGCTGCGATCACCGCAAGGTCGCGCCCTTGGCGAAGGCGCTCGAGGGCTATGACGCCTGGGTGAACGCCCGCCGCGGAGATCAAGGCGGCCTGCGCGTGGGCATGCCGCTCATCGAGCGGGACGAGGCCGGCTTCGTGAAGGTCAACCCCTTGGCCCACACCCCCCGGGCCTGGGTAGACGACTACATGACCACCCACCGCATCCCGATCCATCCGCTGTTGAGCCAAGGGTATGGCTCCATCGGCTGCGAGCCCTGCACCCGCAAGCTCAAGGCGGGCGAGGGCGAGCGTGACGGGCGCCTGTTCGCCGGCGGCAAGACCGAGTGTGGCATTCACACCCGGCTGCAGGTCAAACGCTGAGCGGGGCCGCGGGGCTTAAGACAAGAACACCAGCTCATGCGGGGGCACGAGCAGGCGCAGGGTGTCGCCCTGAACGGTGAGCACCTCGGAGAGCCGCACAAAGTCTTTGGTGCGGGCGTTGTAGAGGTAAGGGTCGCCCGACTCAAAGATCTTGTCGACGGGCAGGCGGTCTAGGGCGGCCGGGGAGACGTCACCGCCCGCGGCCCAGGTCTTGAGCGCCTCCATGCGCCAGGTGCGCAGGAGCTTGCGGAAGAGGTAAGGCCAGATCACGGCGGTGTCGTTGAGCGCGCTCACCGTGGGCAGGCTCACGCCGGTCTCGCTCACGTCGGCGGCCTGCACGCCCCGGTTGTAGCGCACGGCGCTGCGGGCGAAGATGCTCAGGCGGTTCCGGAGCGCGTTGGAGAGCGTGAAGTAGTAGTAGGGGTAGGCGTGGCCCTGGTTGAGCATCTCGCTGTTGACGCTGTCCTTGATGAGATCGGTGAGCGTGTCTTCGCTCATCGTCGCGCCTTCAGCCAAGGTCGAGGAGCCCGGGAAGACCCAGCCCAAGACGCGGCCGTTGCGGTCGCAGGTGTCGCTCACCACGACCACCTCGACGCCCTCAGTGTACCTGTCCTTGACCACCCGCTCGCCGACGGTCACCCGGTTGAGGTACCCCCAGGAGTGCCAGTCGGCGTTGGTGACGGTGACGCCCAACATGCCCAGGAGCGCGTGGGCGGCGCCGCGGGCCAAGGCCGTGGGCTGGTGGTGGTTCCCGGCGCTGGGCTTGGCGGCCGTGGTGGTCACCGCGCTCACGTTGACGGTCACCGAGGGCTGGTAGTGGGTCTCCAAGGCGTCGATGCCCTGCAGGCGCACGCTCACGGAGCCGTTGGCCTGCGCCTCAAAGCTCACCTTGCCGGGGGTGCCCTCATCATCGGGCAAGGCGGCCAGGGCGGCGGGGTCGTGGGGCTTGAAGCTGATCGTGTCGCCGTCAGGCTTGAGGCCCACGGCGTAGAGCTGGCCACGAAACACACGAAAGGGCAGTGACATTGGGGCTCCTAGACGAGAGGGTCAGCGTCTGTTCGGGTTATTGTCGCCCGAACGTGAGAGAGATTGCGGCCCTCTGGACCGCGGACGCCGCCAAGGATCACACGCTCCGAGGTGAAATTTCTCCAGATCGTTTGCCCTTGGGTGATGCGCGGGGGTATCAACGGCCCATGTGCGCCGCCCCGCTCCACACCCTCGACCAGCTCGCAGTGCTGGAGTCCGTCGCCCGCTTGGGATCCTTCGCCGCCGCCGCCCGTGAGCTGCATCGGGTGCCTTCAGCGGTGAGCTACGCCGCCCGCGCCTTGGAGGAGCAGCTCGGCCTCACGCTCTTTGATCGTGCAGGGCACAGCGTCACCTTGACCCCGGCGGGGCGCAGCGTGCTCGACGAGGCCCGGGCCGCGCTCAACCGCGCCCGCCGCCTAGAGCAGCTCGCGGCGTCCCTTCGTGAGGGCTGGGAGCCCGAGCTTCAGGTGGTCATCGAGGGCGTCTACCCCATGAAGCTCATCACGGCGGTGCTGCGGGCCTTCGGGGAGCGCCAGGTGCCCACCAAGGTGCGGGTGGACGTCGAGTACCAAGACGGCGTGCCCGAGCGGTTTGAGGCCGATCACGCCGACATCATGGTGCTTCTGGACTGGCCTGGCGACGACCGCCTCGCCGCCACGCCCCTGCCGCCTCTGGACATGGTGCTCGTCGCCGCGCCAGATCACCCCTTGGGCCAAGCCCAGAGGGTCGAGCGCCGGGCGCTCTTAGAGCACACCGATCTGGTCGTGCGCGACTCCTCCGCCCAGTACACCCGCGCCCCACGCAAGCCCTACATGGGCAGCCAGCACGTCATCTACCTCAGCGACTTCTACTCCAAACGCCTCGCGCTCCTCGGCGGCGTCGGCTTTGGCTGGCTGCCCGAGCACCTCGTCGAGGACGACCTCGCCAGCGGCGCCTTGGTCACCGTGGACTTCATCGAGGGTTACCGCTGGACCTACCACCCCTCGCTCATCACCCGCCGCGACAACCCCCCAGGTCGGGCCGGGAGCCTGTTTGTGGAGCTTCTGTTAAACATCGTTCATCTAAAATCGTGATGAACATCCTCAAAACGTTTCGCTTTCATTGATGAAGATCGGGCGCTACCGTAGGCTCATCCACCCCAGGAGAGCCCCCATGCGTGTCCACCTGCTCCTCCCTACGCTGCTGATCACCGTCGCGGGCTGCATCAACGACTTCGGCTTAGAGACCATCGAGCCCAAGGTGGAGGGCGGCCTGACCGACACCGCGCCGCCAGACGAGGAGCCCGTCTCAGGAGGAGGAGCCCGTCGAGGAGGAGGAGCCCGTCGAGGAGGAGGAGCCCGTCGAGGAAGAAGACCCCGCGCCTGTGGACGACTGTGAGCACACCAGCGACCTCATCTACGTCATCGCCCAAGACGACGCCTCGCTCCACCTCTTTGACCCGGCGAGCCTGAGCTTCACCCGCCTGGGGACGCTGGCCTGCGACGCCTGGAGCCAGCCGGAGTCGATGTCGGTGGCCCGAGACGGCGTGGCCTATGTGCGCTACAGCGACGAGGCCGTCTACGCCGTCAACGTCGAGACCTTGGCCTGCACGCCGACCGCCTACAACGACAAGGCCACGGCCTTCGGCGCGTTCGGCATGGGCCACTCCACAGACAGCGCCGAGACCTGGCGTGATCAGCTCTACGTCGCGAACAGCCGCCAGCTCGCCCGCCTCGACACCGCCACCTGGACGCTCACCGTCTTGGGCACGATGAAGAGCCAGGCCGAGCTCTCTGGGGACGCCGAGGGCCAGCTCTGGGGCCTCTTGCCTCTGGAGAGCCCGGCGCAGCTCGTTCAGCTCGACAAGACCAGCGGCGCGGTGCTGAGCACCACGAAGCTCCCCGGCTTCCCCGACGCCAGCGACATCGACACCTTCGCCTTCGCGGCCTGGGGCGGGGAGCACTTCTTGTTTGTGCGGGTGTTCGGCATGGGCAGCACCACGGACGTCTACCGCGTCGACGCCAGCGGCAAGCTCAGCGTCGCGCTGGAGGACATCGGCTTTGAGATCGTCGGCGCTGGGGTCTCCACCTGCGCGCCGACGGAGTAGGCCCGGGGCCTCAGCCCTTCGGATCGGGCAGCGGCGGCCAGCCGACGTCGTCCAGGGGCTCCCCCAGGGTCTCGTCTAAGGCGCCGTTGTTGCGCACCCAGGCCAGGTCGCCGTGGCGGAGTAAGGCCGCGCGCAGCGGCTTGGCCTGAGGCTGGGCGAACACGATCCGGTCGGGCTCAAGCTGCCGGCCGACGTAGAGCGACTCGGTGGGATCCCGCAGGAGCCTCAAGACGGCGTCGGACTCGGTGGCGAACAGCGTGCGGGTCTTGGCGCGGCGCAGCTCCCAGGCCAAAGCGCCGATGGCCTCCTCGGGGAAAGCTCAGCTCGGGCTGGGCGATGCCCAACAGGGCCCCAGGCCGCTGGTAGGTGAACACCCAGCCCAAGGCCATCAGCCACTCTCGCTGAACCTTGGGCAGGCGCTCCGCGCGCACCGGCGCGGGCACATCCGCGAAGTGCGCCTCAAGCACGGGATCACCGCCGCCAGGGGGCGTGAAGGCGCGGAGCTTGCCCAAGCTCGGCCCCAAGACGATCCGCGCCAGGCCGAGCGCCCGCTGCCAACGCTCGGGATCGCCGTCTTGTAGGCCCCGCCAGCGCCAAGCGTCGTCTTGGTGTTGGCTGGAGGCGTGCTCTTCGGGGGGTTGTTCCCCTTCGGGGGCGGGGTGGAAGCTCATCATGTTGAGCTTGCTCAACGCCGCGGCCGCCCGGCGGAGCACGGGGTTCGCGCCGGGGTGGGCGTCGGTGTGCAGCACGAGCTGGTCTCGGCGCACGCTGAACTGGGTGTTGTTCTTGGCCTTACGCTGGCGACGCCAGGCGGGCTGCCCGGCCATGATGTCGGCGCCCGGCGACCGAAACCCGCCGACGTCGGGCATCCGGATGAGGTCAAACCGGTTCGGGTCGTCCTTGTCGGGCTCCACCGTGGCCAAGCTCTCGCCGACCACCACGGCTTTGCCTTCGTCTAGCCCAAACACCACGGCGTAACGAAGGGTGGGGAGCTTGAGCTTGCCGTCGAAGATCACCGCTTGCAGGAGGATCTTGTCGTTCTCGCGCCGCTGGAGGTCCCGTCGCGCCAAGAGCTCGTTCGCGAGCAGGTAAAACTCCTCGGACGAGCGCCCGGCGGCGCCGAGGAGCCCCAGACACTCGACGAGGGTGGTCTTGCCCGAGCCTGTCGGCCCGGTGACCACGGTGAGGGGCTCTTCAGGGGCCAAGGTCAGCGCCAGCCGCCGAACGCCCCGAACGCCGATCATCTCAATCAGGGTGACGATGTCCATCCTAGTGGGCGCCTCGCTCCAGAGCAGTGCTAACACACCCGGTCCGGGGCCTGCGCGACGCCCCCCTTCTCGACTGGGCGGCCGCGGAGCTACACTGCGCGGCATGAGCTGGACCCCCATCATCGCCGATCGATACCAGCCCCTCAGCCTCGCGGGTCGCGGCGCCTTCGCTGAGGTCTGGCGCGGCGTAGACACGGCCACCGGAGAGGTGGTCGCGCTGAAGAAGACGCGCCTCACCCACCGAGACGACCTCGACGGGCGCCGCCGTGAGGTCGCCGTCATGCGGGCCCTGCGCCTGCCAGGGGTGGTGCGCCTGCGGGACGTCGTGATGGACGGCCGCTTTGAGGTGCTGGTGATGGACTGGGTCGAGGGCGCGCCGTTCCCGGGCGCGCCGGGGCCGATGGACTGGGCCCAGCTTCGGCCCTTGGTGCTGGCCCTCGTCGAGACCCTGCGCGGCGTTCACGCCGTCGGCCTGCGCCACAACGATCTGAAGCCTGAGAACGTGCTCGTGGACCTGGCGACGGGGCGCGTCACCATGCTCGACTTCAACCTCGCCGCCGAGGAGCCCGAGGATCGTGGCGGCGGCACGCTGCTCACCCTGGCCCCGGAGGTGCTGCTCGGCGGCGCCTCGTCCCCGGCGTCGGATCTCTACTCGTTGGGCGTCGTCATCGCCTGGGGGCTGCTCGGGGACTGGCCGCCCGACGATCACCTCGCCGCGGCGCTCTCCGGCCAGCTCACCGGCCCTCTGCGCCTTGAGGGGGTTCACCCCGAGGGCGCGGCGTGGGTAGAGGCGCTCACCCAGCCCGACCCGGCCCAACGACGGGCGCCAGAGCCCACCGACGCCCACCTCGACGCGGCGTTGAGCGCGCTGCAGGCCCGCGCGTGCACCTTGGAGGCGCTGTTTGTGGGGCATCAGGCCCTCCACCACGTCCCTGAAGACGCCGCCCGGGCGCTCGTCGCGCGCGCCGGGCTCGACCCCGCCGCCCAGCGCGCCGAGCTGACGGCCTGGGTGCGCCGGGGCGACGCCTGGCTTCACGCCGAGGGCGTCGAGGTGCGGCGTGACGCGCTCCAGCGCCTCGATGAGCCCCCCGAGCTGCGCGCGGCCTTGGTCCGTGGTCAGGTCGACGAGATCATCCAGGTCGCCGAGGCCCGCGCCCAGGCCCTCGCCGAGGTCGGGCGCCTGGGGGACGCCTGCCAGCTCCTGTTGTTGGCGCTCGAGTGGCGGGGCCCCGAGTCGGCCGTGACCCACGCCGTAGAGGCCTTGGTCATCTATTCTTTGGCCCAAGAGCAGCCCGTGCCGATCCGCGAGGCCCGCCGGGCGCTCCAGCGTCTGTGCGGGGTGTCCCCGATCACGCGGCTCTTGGAGGCGTACCAGTCCGCCTTAGAGGGGGACCTCAACTACGCCGAGGGCCTCGCCCAGAGCCTCCCGCCCTTTGAGTCCGAGGCCGTCGAGACCTGGCGTGTGGCGACCTTGGTGCTCTTGGCCAAACGACGGGGCGAAGGGGAGGCCCGCCTCGCCGAGCTCGGCCCGGCGCTGGCGCGGCGGGGGCCGGTGGCGCGGAGCAAGCTCCAGCGCTGGTGGGGCCACGAACATTACCTCGCCGGGCGTTTTGCGCAGGCCGCCGATCTGATCGTCGAGGCCGCCGACGTGCCCGGGCTGCGCCTCGATGAGCGCCTCGCCGCCAAGCTTCAGCTCGCCTCGGCCACCTTAGAGACCGGGCGGGTCGAGGACGCCCAGCAGCTCGCGAAGGAGGCCCAGGCCCTCGCCGCCGCCGCGCGTCTGCCGCTGTACGAGGCCCGCGCGGTGTGGATCGCCCGAGCCGCCGCGCTCCGGGCCGATCGTCCAGAGGGCCCCGACGCCGCCTTGATCGCCGCCTTTGACCACCTCAGCGTGAGCGATCTCCCGGCTTGGCTGCGCCTGACCGACGCCGCGGCCGCCGCCCGGCGGGGTCGGCTCGACGAGGCCCTCGCCCTCGCCCGGGGCTGCGTGGGGCACCTCACCGTTCAGAACCTCCCCGAGCCCCAGGTCTTGGCCACGGCGCTCATCGGCCTCTGCGGCGGTGAGCCCTTCGACGCTGAGGCCTTCTGCGATCGCCTCGACCGCCTGCCCCTGCGCAGCGTACGAATCCGGGTGCAGGCCCTCGCCGGGGTGGCCGGCCGGGCCGATCCGCCGCTGCGCCGCCGCGTGCTGGCCGAGCTTCAGTCCGTCGTGCCCACCTTGCCCGATCCAGCCCGTCGTCTGGAGCTGTTCAGCGCCCAAGAGGCCTTAGAGATCGCCCAGCGTGGCCATCTCTGAGGCGTCGGGAGGGGGATCAGCTCACCCACACCCCTTTGTGGTTCACGAACTCGTACAGGCCGAGCTGCCCCAGCTCACGGCCATAGCCCGAGCGTTTGACGCCGCCGAAGGGCAGGCGCGGGTCGGACTTCACCAGCTCGTTCACGAACACCGCGCCGCACTCCAGGCGCCCGGCGAGGGCCTCAGCGCGCTCGCGGTCGGCGGTCCACAACGCGGCGCCCAGGCCGTAGGGCGAGCGGTTCGCCAGCTCCACGGCCTCCTCCGCGCTGTCGACCACCCGCAGAGCGGCGACGGGGCCGAAGGTCTCTTCGTCCCAGGCGGGCATCCCGTCTTGGCAGTGGGTGAGCAAGGTGGCGGGGTACCAGAAGCCGGGGCCCTCGGGGAGCTCGCCGCCGAGGCGTACCACGGCGCCTTCAGCGACGGAGGAGAGCACCTGGCGGTGGATGGCGTCGCGCAGGTCGAGGCGGGCCATGGGGCCGAGCTTGGTCTCGGGCGACCGCGGCGGGCCTTGGGTGTGGCTGGCCATCGCGGCGGCGAAGCGCTCGGTGAACTCCTCAGCGACGGCGCGCTCGACGAGGAATCGTTTGGCGGCGATGCACGACTGGCCGTTGTTGAGCAGGCGTGAGGCGGCGGCGACCGTGGCCGCGCGGTCGAGATCCGCGTCGGCGAGGATGATGCAGGGGTCGCTGCCGCCGAGCTCTAACACAGCGCGCTTGAGGTGCCGGGCGGCCAAGGCGCCGACGGCCTGCCCCGCGGCGGTGGAGCCGGTCAAGGTCACCGCGGCGACGCGGTCATCGGCGATGATCGCCCCGACCTCGTCCACCTCCACCCGCAGGTTGAGCAGCAAAGGCGGCGCCCCGGCCTCCCGCAGGAGCGTCTCGATGGCCTCGCCGCAGTGGGGCGTGTTCGGCGCGTGTTTGATGAGCGCGGTGTTGCCCGCCATCAACGCCGCCGAGGCGAAGCGGAACACCTGCCAAAACGGGAAGTTCCAGGGCATGATCGCCAAGATCACCCCCAAGGCGTCCCGGCGGGTGTAGCTGCGGATGGCCTCGGTCTGCGCGGGCTCGGCCGCCAGCCAGCCCGGGGCGTGCTCGGCGTAATACCGGCAGGCCCAGGCGCACTTTTTGGCCTCGCCGACGCCTTGGGTGAACGGTTTGCCCATCTCGTCCGCCATCAGCCGGGCGAGGGGCTCGGCCTGGGCGTCGAGGCGCGCGGCGATGGCGCGCAGCGTGTCGGCGCGCTCGGCCAGCGGCGCCTGGCGCCAGCTCCGAGAGGCGGCGTGGGCGGCGGTGATCCGGGCCTGAACCTCGCCGTGGCTGTGGTTGGGCAGCTCCCCAAGACGTTGACCATTCTCGGGGTTGATCGCGACGAAAGGCATCGGGGCTCCAAGAAGCGGGGGCGAGCGGGGAGGGGAGCGGCGCTCAGATCGCCTTCATAAACAAGGCGTACTCCCGAAACGGCTCCCCACCTTTGGAGGAGATCGCCAAGGAGCGGCTGTTGGACCACATGCAGGCGTGAACGCCGTGGGTGAGGCCCAGGCCCTCGGCGGCGGCGTGGGCGGCGGCGACGAGGCGGGCGCCGACCCCCGACTTTCGCCACGCCGGGCGCACCCCCAGGCCACGGATGATGAACCGGTGGCGTTCGGGCGCGGCGCCGTCTTTGTGGGCGAACAAGAACCCCGCGTCTTCGCCGTTCACCGTCGCGAACAGGATGAGCCGAGGGTCAAACAGGCCTCGCAGGCGGGCGAGCCCGGCCTGGCGCACGCCCGGAGGCAGGTGCAGGTGGGCGTAAGCGTCGTGGTAACAAGGCTCGGTGAGCGTCATCACCCGCGCCAAGGCGTCCTCAAGGCTGTCCAAGGTGCGGATCTTCAGCTCGCGGGGGCCCTTCGCCTCGCCGTAGCGGCGCGCGGCTTCGTTGGACATGAGGTGAGAGCTGTACCGCGCGACGACCCGATACCCGGCGGCGAGCCAAGGGGCGGGGTCGGCCTGGGGCTCACCGGAGAACGGCGGCTCCTCAAAGGGGCCGAGGTTCGCGCCAAAGCCCAGATCGGGGCAGAGGAGCAGCGGGCCTTGGGCGGCGAGACAGCCGCGCTCTCGCAGCCAAGACTCGCCGAGCGCCAAGGTCTCTGGGCCGCCGTCGAGGTCGTACAGCGCGCCGGTGGGGTGGTGATCGGCGTGGAGCGTCGCGAGCACCCGACCGCGCGGACCGATGAGCGGCGCGGCCTGGGCGGTGGCGCGGGCGATCACGAGGGGCTCGGGCTCTCCCCCGGCGTCTTGCCAGGCGCGGTCGTCAGGGGCGAAGGACTGCGTGGTGAGATCTTGCATACCCGAGAACATACCGCTCCCCTGCGTCGGGGGATAGGGGGATCGGTCAAGCCCCCCGGAGGTCACCATGTCTCGTGGTCTGCTGCTGCCCGTCCTCGCCCTCCTCGCCTGTGACAAAGAGCCCGAGGGCCCCGCTGAGGCGCCATACTCCGACTGTGACCCCCTCGACGCGGGCCTCTGCGCCTTGCCGTGGCCCAGCACCTTCTACATGGAAGAAGACGCCACCACATCGAGCGGCTGGCGGGTGAACCTCCGCCCCAACAGCCTGCCGATGAACCGCGACGGCGTGCAGATCAAGCCCGACTCCTGGAACCAAAAAGACGGCTTCTCCACCTTGGGGCCGTTCATGTTTTATTTCCGCGACGTCGATCCCACCCTCTTGATCTCCCACCAAGACATCGGCGCCTACGCCGCCGATGACGCCCGGGTGGCGCTCATCGACGCCGAGACCGGCGAGCGGGTGCCGATCTTCGTCGAGGTCGATGGCACCGCCGAGTACACCCGGGAGCAGCTCATCTTGGGCCGCCCCGTGGTGCCGCTCAAGCACGGTCACCGCTACGTCGTCGTCGTCCGCGGCCTCAAGACCCTGGACGGCGCCGAGGTTGAGCTCAGCGAGTCCTTCGTGCAGCTCCGCGACGGCACCCCCGCGACGAGCTGGGACGTCGAGGGCCGCCGCGAACGTTTTGAGTCCGACATCTTCCCCGTGGCCGAGAAGGCCGGCTTCGCCCGGGCTGAGCTGCAGCTCGCCTGGGACTTCGTGACCATCTCCCGGGAGTCGAGCCTCGGCGGCGCGGAGTGGATGCGCGACGACGCCGCGGAGCGTGTGGGCGCCGAGGGCCCCGCCTACACCATCACCAGCGTCGAAGAGAGCGACTGCTCCACCGGCGCCAGCATCGGTCGCACCCTGGAGGGCGTGATGACCGTGCCGCTGTACACCGAGCTTGACGGCCCAGGCACCAAGCTCACCCGGGACGCCGACGGTTTGCCCTACTACAACGGCGACTCCCAGGCCGGGTTCACCGTGCGGATCCCGTGCTCCTTGTTGACCGAGCCCCGCGCCGCCTTCGTGGTGCAGTACGGCCACGGCCTGCTCGGCAGCCGCGGTGAGGTGCGCACGGGCTACCTCAGCGACATGGCCAACCGTTACGGCTGGGTGCTGATCGCCACGGACTGGACGGGCATGTACGAGGACGATCTCAGCGCCATCACCCTGATGATCGCCAACGATCCCAGCGACTTCGGCATCTTGCCCGAGCGCAGCGTCCAGGGCTTCATCCACCAAGACCTGCTCCTGCGCCTGGCCCGGGGCGGCTTGGTGAACGACCCCAACCTGATCGTCGACGGCACCCCGCTCATCGACCCCGACCGCTTCGGCTACTACGGCAACTCCCAAGGCGGCATCTTGGGCGCGGGCTACGTCGGCATGTCTACGCAGATCGAGCGCGCCGTGCTCGGCGTCGGCGGCATGCCCTACGCGGTGCTGCTGCCCCGCTCGGCGGACTTCGACCCCTTCTTCCTCATCTTCAACGCCAAGTTTGACGACCACCGCGACATCGCCTTCCTCATCGGCGCGTTCCAGACCTTGTGGGACGTCGGCGAGGGCGCGGGCTGGGCCCGGTCGATGGTGAGCGAGCCCGGCGAGGGCCAAGCCCCCAAGCAGGTGCTCATGCAGGTGGGCATCGGCGACGCCCAGGTCACCACCTTGGGCGCACACATCATGGCCCGGGCCTATGGCGCGAGCCTCGTCACCCCCCAGACCCGCGAGATCTGGGGCCTCACCGAGCAGACCGCGCCCTTTGAGGGCTCGGCCTTGGTGGAGTGGTATTACGCCGACGGCTCTGAGGAGCCCCTCGAGAGCGTGCCCCCGAACAAAGACGGCGACACCCATGAGTGCCCCCGCCGCGAGCCCGCCGCCCAAGATCAGCTCCGCGACTTCTTGGAGGACGGCGTGGTGAACCAATACTGCGAGGGCGTCTGCGAAGGCCTCCGCGCCGAGACCTGCCCCTGATCGGTCAGCCGTCGCCTCGGGCGCCTCGCCCCACGAGGCCCCCGACGGCGCGGCGGCGCAGCGGGTCGCCGCCCTGCTCCTCGCAGTAGAGCTTGTTCACCGCCACGAGCACCGTCGTGAGCGCCTCGACGCTGAGCACGTCCTGCTCAGGCAGCGCCGCGATGGGTAAGTCCTTGAAGTTTAACGGGCAGGTGTCGCGCCGCCCCTCCATCATCAGGGGCAGGCCGTGGCTGCGGCAGATCACCGGGCGGTCGGCGTAGACGCTGCATTGGCCGTCGAGGAGCAGGCTGCACCCGGCGCTGGTCTGCTCGGCGAGGCGCGCGCGGGTGAGCGGAGGCAAGGCGGCGACGGCCTCGGTGAGCGAGGCGTGCTCAACGTCGGAGACGGTGCGTTCGCTCTGGCAGCAGCGGTCACAGCCCGCGCGGCAGGCGAAGTGTTGGGGGTAGGCCGAGAACACCCGGGCGCTGTGCTGATCGACCTTCTCGCGCAGGGCGCGCAGGTTTCTGAGCGGCGCGCTGGGGTTGGGCTCGCTCACGCCTTGGCGCCGAGCAAGAGCGCGTTGAGCTGATCAAACCGGGTGAAGTCGCGGCCGAGGATCAGGCTCGTCGCCCCCGCGGCTTGGGCCATGCCGCCGTCGGTGTCTTCGCGGTCGCCGATGTGAACGATCGCGGAGCTGGGCAGGGCGAGCTTGGCGGCGGCGGCCTCTAAGGCGTCGGGCAGGGGCTTAAACGCCCCGACGGCCTCGGCGTCAACGACGGCCGCCCAGCCGCCGAGGCCCAGGCCCTGAAGCTTTCTCTCCGCCGGGTGATCCGAGACGACCACCCGCGGCACCCCCGCGCGGTCCAGGGCGTCCAAGAGCGCCTTGACGCCCGGGCGCAGGATCCCCGGCGAGAAGCTCGACACCCAGGCGCCATAGACCGTGCGGTCTAACGCCTGACGCGCGATCTCAGGGGGTAGACCCACGGCGGCGCCGACGCGGCGATCCAGCTCCGCCCGCAGGTTCGGCGAGCGCTGGCCCCGCAGGGCGGTGACGGCGTCTTTGTAGGCGAGCAGCACCCGCGGGTGGCGCAAGAGCGACGGCAGCAGGTGAACCCGGTGCCGATCGTAGTCGTAGAGGGTGCCGTCGAGGTCAAAGCTGACCGCGCGAAGGGACAGGCTGCCCATGAGCTGAGGGGTCAAGGGGGTGGCTCCGGCGAGTCGGCGAGAGGCAGGCGAAGATCAGGTCTCGGGCATGAGCGGTGGCTCGGGCTTGCGAGCCCGTCTCCGCGGGTGCTACATGTGTGCCTCTCGCTCGCACGCTGCGCAAGCCCGGAGTCTCTATGAACCGCGTCGCCCTCTCCTTCTTCGGCCTCGTGGCGCTCTCGGCCAGCGCCTGCACCGGCAACCCCATCGGCATCTCGGGCTACGACATCCCCGAGCACTTCCCCCTCGATGGAAAGCGCGCTTGGGAGTACTCCAACGCCGCCACGACCTGGCAGATGAACGTCGTGATGTTGGAGACCTCCGAGAACATCAACGACGCCCAGGTCAAGACGCTCGAGTACTACGACGACATCAACGGCATGCTGCTCATGCGCACCCGCTGGTCCTCAGACTCCTCCAAGGGCGTCCTGCTCTACAGCTATGAGGTGCTCGCTGAGGGTGGCCAAGGCGGCGGCGACACCGGCGGCGACGACACCGGCGGCGACGACACCGGCGGCGCGATGGGCCCGGCGGAGGCCGTCGTCTTCGATCCCCCGATCCAGTTCGGCGATCGTGAGAACCTCGCCCAAGAGTCCATCGTCACCGAGACCACCGGCGGCACCTGGACGTCCACCTTCGAGTCCACCGAGCCCTGCCCGAACAACTGGGTCGCTGGCGACAACACCTGGGACTGCCTGCGGTTCGTGCTCGACGACGGCGACGGCGACAGCACCACCGGGGCCAAGGTCGCGGGCACCTACTGGATCGCCCCACGCTACGGCATGTCCTGGTTCCAGCTCACCGGAGACGCCGACAAGTGGATCCTGAACCGCGCCGAGTGGGAGGAGTAGGCCGCCTCGTCGCCTTCGCCGCCGCGCTGATCGTAGGCGGCGGCTGCGTCGAGGATCCCGCCTATCGCCCCGCCGATCTCCAGCTCGACCTGCCCGGCCTGGTGCCCACCAGCGCCGCCGTGGCCCGCACCTGCGTCGTCGGCGTCGGCGAGCGTGAGGCCGGCGCGCGCCTTGAGGGCCGCCTCGTGTTCACCGGCGTGCCCGCCGCCGGGCCCGTCGATGTGGTGATCGATCTTTTTGATGAGGCGGGGACGCTGCTCGCCCAAGGTCGCGGGTTTGATGTAGACGGCTGGGCCCAAGGCGAGCGTGTGGACTGTGTGGCTGGTTTAGACTCGGGCGATCTGCCCGTTGAGACTTGCGAACCCTGCTCCGCAGAGGGCAAGTTTGCAGAGCCGGACGAGCCCTCGTGGGTGCTCGCCATCCGATTCACCGGCGACGCGCGCTGACGCGACCCCGCCGAACCGACAGGATCTCCTTCATGCGCCTCTATCGCCCCTCCCTCTTGGCGCTCCTCGCCGTCGTCGCGTGCAAAGACGGCGACTCCGTCGTCACCGACACCGACACGGGCCCCAGCGTCATCGGCGAGAGCGGCATCTTCACCGACTCCGGCGGCGCGGACAGCGACTCCCAAGACTCCGGCGGTGACAGCGGCGGCGACGACACCAACGCCGACGACACCGGCGAGGTCGTGAGCGACTGGGACTCCCTGAGCCTGAGCCCGGCGCTGATCCGCGTAGACGTCGGCGCCACGTTCACCGCCCGCGCGGTCCTGTTTGACGACGTGATGGGCTCCCAAGACGCCGCCGCGCTGTTCGGCGTGAGCGACGCCACGGTGCTCTCCGTCGACGCCTCCACGGGCCTCGTCACCGCCCTCGCCGAGGGCAGCGCGTTCATCACCGCCGACGCCGAGGGCCTCCACGCCGAGGCTCTGGTCGCCGTTCAGGCCGACGGCGCCTTGTCCATCACCGTCGTCGATGGCCTCACCGGCGCGCCGATCCCCAGCGCCCGGCTCTCTTATGGTGAGACCCGCGTCACCGCCGACGCCGACGGTCACGCCACCCTCACCGTGGCCGTCGGCGCCCCCGCAGACATCAGCGTGTGGGTCGATTCCGGCGGCTACATCCCGCTGAGCGTGATGGGCGCGGTGCCCCGCGAGCTCACCCTGCCCCTGCGCCCCAACTCCGAGGAGTCGGGCCCCGTGGCCACGATCGGCGGCGACGTGCTCTTTGACGGCTGCCTAAAGGCCGACTGGGACGAGGCCATCGTCGGCATCGTCGGGCCGTCTCTCCAGCGCGCCCCGCTGTTCATCAACGCTGAGGATCTCCTCGCTGAAGACCGCGTGGTCAAGTTCTACGGCATCGACGTCGAGATCCCCGGGAACCTCGTCGTGCAAGGCGGCGCCGAGACGTACGAGACCCCCGCCCACGAGGGCGACGTCGCCTTGTGGGGCTTCGCCGGGCCGATGCCGATCAGCGAGATCAGCGCGGGCTTCGCCGACGTCGGCCAAGCCTTCGGCGCCGTGCTCGCCCACCTCGACAACTTCCGCTTCCAGGCCATCCCCGGCCTCTCCGCGAGCGCCTCCATCGCCCTGGACCAGCCCGTTCGCCCCGAGCACAGCTTTGACCAAGAGGTCGTCGTCGAGCTGGCGGCGCTGCCCGAGGGCTTCTTGGGCAACGAGGACGTGCTGGTGATGCTCCTGGAGGTGGGTGAGGGCGGCATGACCCTCACCGGCCTCGGCCAAGGCACGGGCACGCTCAGCGTCGGCCGGGTGGCGGCGGAGGCTTGGCCGGTCTCCGATGGCCTCTACGCCTTGGCCTGGGCCGAGGTCGGGGGCTTAGGCACGGGCGGCGGCTCGGTGATGGCCCTGGTGCCCGTCGAGGCGGGCTTCGCGACGGTGACCGACTGGATGCTCCCGCCCTCAGGCGCGGCCTTAGACGCGGCCACCCGCGCGCTGAGCCTCACCACCGACGCCGGGGCCACCGGCGCGCGGCTGTACCTCGTCGGCAACGACGGCAGCGACCGGGACATCCTGCTCCCAGCGGGCGCCTTCACCGGCACCGTGCCCAAAGAGGCCCCCAAGCTGCAGCTCGGCCGCACCCGCTGGGATCTCATCGCGGTAGAGACCCCCGCCGACACCTACGAGAGCCTGCTCATCGGCGGGGGCTTCGCGCCGCTGAGTTTAGAGGCGAACACCACCCGCAGCTCCGGCTTAGACGCCACGATCACCGGCTCCTGATCCGCGCCGGGCGCCGCCGGGATACTCTCTGGGACCAGCCCCCGCTCACCCCCAGAGGTCTCTATGCTGCTCGAACGCGCCCGCGCCGGCTTCGCCGGTCTCACCGTCGCCCAGGCCGTGCAAGACGCCGCGCTGACGCGCCTAGAGCGCTGGTTGGCCGACCCCACCGCCGCCGAGACCTTCCCGGTGATTCACGCCTTGGCCGACGCCGGGCGCTGGGAGCTGCTCCTCGACTCCTTCTACCAGATCATCCCGTTCGGAACGGGCGGTCGCCGTGGGCCCGTCGGCATCGGCCCCAACCGCATCAACCCCTGGACCTTGGGCACCTCGATTCAGGGCCACTGCGTCTACCTTCGCCAACGATTTGGTGAGGGCCCGCTCTCCGTGGTCATCGCCTATGACGTCCGGCGGTACCTCGACTCCCGGGGCCAGTCCCCCGCCGGGGTGCCCAAC
Source organism: Deltaproteobacteria bacterium (assembly GCA_016717595.1). Taxonomy (GTDB): domain Bacteria; phylum Myxococcota_A; class UBA796; order UBA796; family CAJQPC01; genus JADKFE01. The sequence continues at coordinate 80,724 of JADKFE010000127.1, forward strand.
CCGGTGTTGGGCCTCTCCTCCCGAGACTTCGCCGAGCAGGCCGCGGGCATCTACGCCGCGAACGGCGTCACCGCGCGCATCTTGGCCCGGGACTCTGGCACCTACCTCTCGACGCCGGAGCTCTCCTTCGGCATCCGAATGTACGGCGCCCAGGGTGGGCTCAACGTCTCGGCCTCCCACAACCCGCCGGACGACAACGGCGCCAAGGTCTACGACGAGCGCGGCGGCCAGCAGGTGCCGCCTCAGGACGAAGAGCTCGTCACCTTGGTCGAGGCCGTCACCGAGGTCAAGCGCCTGAGCTACGAGGACGGCGTCGCCCAGGGCCTCATCGTGCCCATCGGCCCCGAGCTGCACACGGCCTATCTCCAGGAGGGCCTCGATCGCTCCTTGGCGCCCCAGGCCCGCTCGGCCAAGGTCGTGTTCACGGCGCTGCACGGCACCGGGCGCACCACCGTCTACGATCTCCTGCGGGTGGCGGGCTTCGACACCACGCTGGAGCCCACCCAGGCCGAGTTCGACGGGCGCTTCCCCAACGTGCCCTTCGCGACGCCGAACCCTGAAGTGCCGCAGTCCATGGACCGCGCCGTGGCCTTGGCCGAGTCCATCGGCGCTGATCTGGTGATGGCCTGTGATCCCGACGCCGACCGCCTCGGCGTGGTGGTCAAACACAAAGGGAGCTGGCGTTTTGTCACCGGGAACGAGCTCGGCGCGCTCTGCGCTCGCCACGGCCTCGACCACCTCGGCGAGCGCGCCCGGCCCCCGGTGATGATGAAGACCGAGGTGACCTCCTCGCTCTTCGCCCGCTTGGGCCGCGCCCGGGGCGCCTTGGTCGTGGACGACCTGCTCGTCGGCTTCAAGTACATCGCCGATGGCCTTCGCTCCCTGGAGGAGCGCGGCGAGTTCCGCGGGGTGAAGGCCGAGCTTGGCGACTTCCTCATCGGCATCGAAGAGAGCCACGGCGTGCTGGTCACCCCCAACCTGCGCGACAAAGACGCCGCCGGCGCCTCGCTGTGGCTCGCGGAGGCCGCCTCGCTGCAGAAAGAACGCGGCCTCACGCTCATCGATCTCTTGGAGGACTGCTGGCGAGAGGTCGGCTACGTCGGCAACTCCTTGCTCTCTACGGTGATGCGCGGCGCCACGGGCCGGGCGCGCATCGAGCAGATCCAGACCTCCTACCGTGAGCGTCCGCCCACCCAGATCGGCCCCTACACCGTCACCGCCGCCCACGACCGCCGCGACCCCGCGGGCCCCTTCGGCGCCATCCGCTCCGGCACCGACCACGCCAGCCGCGACGTGCTCGTGTTCACCCTCGGCGACGCGGGCCGGGTCATCCTGCGGCCCTCGGGCACCGAGCCCAAGAACAAGGTCTACGTCGAGCTCTTTGGCACCCCCGGCGCCGATCCCGCCGTCGAGGTGCCCCGCATCGACGCCGCCTGCCGGGCCCTGGCCCTCGATCTCGCTGAAGACATGCTCGCCCGCGCTGGGCTAAACCTGCCCCGCTGGGCGATTCAGGTCTCTGACCTCGTCGCCGTCGAGCACAAGCAGCGCTTCGCCGAGGTCGTGCTCCCCGGCGTCGTGAGCCGCCTTCGCGCGGGCACCCCGGCGGAGCCGTTCTTGGACGAGGAGCTTCGTGCGTTCGGCAAAGACGCCCGCGGCCTCGTGGCCCCGGCGGTGCGCGCCTGGCTTGGCGAGCACGCGGGTGAGCCTCCGGCTTTGGCCGCGGCCCTACGCGCGCTGTTCGGCCTTTGAGCGACGGCGGCGCAAGAACAAGAGCAGCGAGGGCAGGCCGAGCATGGCCACGCCCCGCTGCGCCGCCCCGCTGATCCCCGAGCGGCGCATCAGCTCACGCTGCACCTCGTCGGAGCAGCCGCAGATGTCGCCGCCGGTGTCTCCGCCGCCGCTGTCTTCGACGGCGGTGATGGTCATCTGGTCGGGCAGCGACGTTGAGACGCCGTCCGTGACGGTGAGCTCCAGGGCGTAGCTGCCCGCGCGGTCGGCAGTGACCACGGGCCGGGCGGCGGTGGGGTCACTCAGCGAGGCCACAGAGCCCGACGGTTTGCTGACCAGGCGCCAGGCGTAGCTCAGCGGATCGTTCTCTGGGTCGCTCGAGCCCGTGCCGTTCAGAGTGACCGCCGTGCCCACATAGACCGTCTGGTCTGTTCCAGCGTCGGCGGTGGGCGCGTCGTTCGGCCGGGTGGCGTTGATGATCACCGTGTCGGTGTCGCTGAGCGCGCCGTCGCTCACCGTCAACATCACCTCGTAGGTGCCGTCCTTGTCGATGAAGATCTCAGGATCAGCCCAGGTGGAGTTGATGAGCTTCGCGCCCGAGCCCGACGGCGAGGCCATCAGCGTCCAGGCGTAGGTGAGGGTGTCCTCTTCAGGGTCGTAGGAGTCGCCGCCGTCGAGGCGCACGAGCTCACCGACCTCAGCGGTGAGGTCATCCCCGGCGTCGGCCACGGGGGCGATGTTGTTGTCGCCAGCGCCGGTGTCGTCGAGGGGGTCGCCGAGGCCGCTGTCGGCGCCGACGTTGATCGGGCCGCTGTCGGTGGGTTCGTCTTTGGCGGGCAGGGGCTCAAGGCCAAAACAGCCCGAGAGGATCAGGAGCGGGGAGATTCTGCGCATCTTGTGATCTTAGCCTGAGATTGGCCGCGCCGCGCAGAGCCTTCGTTTGGCGTCAAGGCGTCATCACGCCGAGGCGGCCGACGTGAGGGCCAAACTCGCGGGGCATCACCACGACGACACCGGCCGCAGGCCAGTTGGAGTAGCCCTGCAGCCGCAAGATGTAGCTGCTCACCCGCTCATCTCGCACGCCGCCGCGCCCGGTGCGGCTCGCGTGGCGCAGCGTGGGGCTCGGCGCGGGCACCTTGAGGCTGACGTGGGTGAGGGTGATCGGGATCCAGTCCCGCGGCACCCGCATCTCAAACACCACGGCGCCGTCTGGGGTGACGGCCAAGGCCTCGGCCACGCGGCTCAGCGGCACATACCAGAACTTGAGGGTGCCCACGGGCAGGCGATCATCGGGCAGCTCAAACAGGCTCCGCCTCCCCCAGCGCCGCCAGGTCTCCGCGGTCACCACCTTCGTCACCTGCGTCGCGCCGGGCAGGGTGGGGGTGATGTCCTCAAGCCAGCCCTCGGCGATGTTCTGGGGGATCCACTCCGCGAGCATGAAGTGTTTGCGGTTCTCATAGGTGATCGGCGCCCCGCCGCGATACCGCAGGCCGACCCGCACCCGATGGGCGCTCACCGGGTCGGGGGCCAAGGCCAAGGCGAGGGCCTCCTCGACGAAGGTGAGGCAGTCGAAGACGTCGTAGCGGGTGAGGGGATCGGCGTCGATGAGGTCGGCCTCGCCGAGCACGCCGATGGCGTAGGGGCGGCCCAGCCAAGGCTCGGTGATGGCCCTGATCCGCTCCCCCAGCGGCAGCGCGCGGGCGGCGCGGGCGTTGGCGGCGACGTCGTCGGGCACCCGCGCCAGCGGGGAGGGGTCGGCGGAGGTGGTGCGTAAGGCGGCGCCGGGAGGCTCGTCGTCTTCAGGCGGCGCGGCCAGCGCCACGCCGACGGCGAGCAGGGTGAACCACGCCCAGATGCGGCTCACAGGGCGCTCAGAGCGAGCCCGCCTGCTTAAACTCAGCGTAGGCGTTGTAGACATCATCCATCGCGTCGTCGCCCATCTCTTCGCTGCCGACGCTCAGCGCGCGCTCCATGAGGTCGTTCAGGGCGCGGTTGAGGAGGCTTCGGTGCTCCGTGGGCGGGCGTCGGTAGAGGTGCGCGAGCAGCTCCGTGGCGCTGATCGAGCCGTCGTCGTTGGCCTCGAGCTTCTGGAACAACATGCCGAGCTCATTCGGCGAGCCGTCGAGGAGGAGCTGAATCCGTGAGCGGCCGTAGCCCATGCCCATGCCCACATCAAAGGCCAACGACAGCACCCGCAGGGCGTGGTTGAGGGCCTCGATCTTCTGCCGCGCGTCGGCGTCGGACAACATCGGCCCCGAGAAGCGCACCCGGGCGTTGCCGACGTGTACGTCCCCGTCTCCGGCGTCTCCGGCCTCCAAGGAGTCATCCTCGGGGATCGCCGTGGGGATCTCGATGTAGTCCTCTTGGTTGAGCTCGCTGGAGTTGACGTACTCGTTCTTGCCGCGGGTGAGGTCTTGGTCGGAGAACATCGCGAGCTCGGCGTCGGCGATGTCTTGATCGGGGCCCTGGTAAAAGCCCTGCACCGAGAGCGGCGCCGGGACCGCGGGCGAGTCGAGAGAGGGCTCGACGCCGAGATCGGCGGGGGAGAAGGTCTCCGGCTCAAGCTCAGGCTCTAAGGGAAGCTCGCCGCCGCTGGGGAGGTCGGGGTCGAGGGTGAGCTCGGAGAGGTCGTCCTCGACGCCGCTGAGGTCATCCCCCTCTTCGTCGTCCAAGGGGGGCGGCGGGATGGTGCGTAAGGAGTGCAGCGGCGCCGGGGTGGGCTCGACGGGGGGATGAGCGGGCGCTGGCGGAGCCTGGGCGGCCTGGGCGACGGGCTCGGGGATCGGGCTGTGAATCTCGGTGACGTCGTCGTCGATGAAGGTGTCTTGGGAGACCCAGGCGAGCACATCATCGGAGAGGAGCTGGGCGACCCGATCTAAGGTGAACAGCTCCTCAAAGGGCGAGGCGCGCACGATGTCGGCCAAGGGGCGACCGCCGCCGACGACGGAGAGCAGGCGTTTGTCTTCGTCCCCCTCAACCTTGAGCCCGGTGTGGCGCACGATGGTGCGCAGGGCCTCGGCGCGGCGCAGGGCGCGGGTGCGGGCGAGCACCAGCTCAATCTCCCCCACGAGCGCGCGGCTGTCGTGGTTGAGGTGCACGTTCGTGAGGATGATCGCGGGCATCGCCTCGTGCTCGATGGGCGACTCGGCGCAGAGCCAGCTCCCGATGTTCTCCTTGAACCGGTCGAAGAGCAGACCGGCCACGATGTCCTCACCGAGCACATCGTAGAGCTGGTCAGCCACAGGGAGCTGCTCCACCTTTCGCATCATCTCGCCAGCCTGCACACGGCTGAGCATTCCAGAGATGACCCCCCGGCGCAGGAGCAGGATGTCGTCCTCGGAGGACTCCGACCCGATCAGCTCGCCAGAGGTGACCATCAGGTGGAGCGAACCACCACGCCCGGTCACCGTGAGGCGACCGACAAAGCCCTCATCCAGGGAGCGGAGGAGCTCATCTCGGAGAAAGTAGTTCAAGCTCGACCTGCTCCGGCGGGACACGTCATGGGTGTAGGCGACCTGACAGGACGGTTGGGGAGGCCCGGGGGGCATCGTCCGCCTGCTGGGCTGATCCTATGAGAAGTGATCAGCCCAGGTCAACGTAACACAGCGAAGTGTCCACGCGTGCACCGCCCAAAGCAACGCTGCTTCGGTGAATCTGGACGATTTGGGGGCGCTAAACAGGGGTTTGGCCCAAACCGATCAGGCGGCGACAGCGGCGAGCGGGTGATCGGGCCCGACCACTTCCGTGAGGCGCGAGCGCGCGCGCGACAGGCGCGACATCACCGTGCCGAGCTTGATGTCGAGGCGCTCGGCGATCTCGGCGTAGCTCAGGTCACCGTAGTAGCGCAGCATCAGGATCTCCCGGTGCTCGGGCGTGAGCCGGTCCATCGCCAGGAGCAAGGAGTCGCGCAGCTCTTCAGTGAAGACCAGCTCCGCGGACTGGCTGGGGCGACCTTGGGGCAGGGCCTCCTCAGGGAGCCCGCTGAGCAGGGTGGCGCGGCGGCGCTTGTCACGAACGTTGTTGAAGCAGAGGTTCGTGGTCACCCGGTAGAGCCAAGCCCGCAGCTCAAACTCGGGCAAGAACAGGCGCGGCTCACGCATCGCACGAATGAAGACCTCTTGGAGAAGATCCTGGGCCTCTTGGGGGTCCTTGAGGATGGAGGTGGCCCGGAGATGAAGCGGCGTGTGGTACTTGCGCACGATGAGCCCCATCGCGAGGCCCCGGTCGCGGGCGGCGAGGCGCTTGATGTCGCCGTCGTCGGGGGCGCGGCGGCCAGAGTCACAGGGCGTAGCGGAGCGCGTGGCGGTGGCGGCGAGCATGAGGGCCTCCTCGGGTCGGGGTCTCGATTCGGCCGCAAGGACGCGCGGTTCTAGGTGGTTCTTCGGTCATCGCTTGTCACTTGAAGTCCTGCAGAGGTCTTCATCCCTCACGACCCGACGCGCCTCGTCCCGCGCTTGTCGCCGCCCCACGTCGCGCGTCGCGCCGCGCCACCAATCCCCCCGGACAGCCTCGGGCGCCCTAAATCGTGGCTCCCGTGGTTCAATTCAGCCATCGCCCTAGGCCTTGACGCCGCTCGCGTCGGGGACGATGGTATGCTCTCTTGGGCGCGATCTGCGCAGCGCGCTCGTTATGCAGCAGGAGTCCGCGGTGGAAGCTGACAGCAACGTGATGGAGGTCAAAGACCTCGTAGAGGCCATCGTCAAGTCGATGGTCGATCAGCCTGAGAAGGTGATCTGCCGAGAGGTGCAAGGCACCCACTCGTGCGTCCTTGAGCTTGAGGTGGCCAAAGAAGACATCGGCAAGGTCATCGGTCGGAAAGGCATTCACGCCGACGCGATCCGCCGCATCGTCCACGCCGCGGGCGGCAAACGTAAGATGCGCTACGTCCTCGAGATCATTGAGGATCGTTAAGCCGCGCCGCGCCCCTGCGTCGCCTTACTCGGTGATCCCAGGGATTCGTACGCCGCGCTCATGGGCGACCTCGATCGCGCGCTCGTAACCGGCGTCTGCGTGGCGAATCACGCCCATGGCGGGATCGACGGTCAGCACACGCTCGAGGCGGCGCGCGGCGGCGGCGGTGCCGTCGGCGACGATGACCTGGCCGGAGTGGAGCGAGTAGCCCATCCCGACGCCGCCGCCGTGGTGGAAGCTCACCCAGCTCGCCCCGTTCACCGCGTTGATCATGGCGTTGAGGATCGGCCAGTCGCCCACGGCGTCAGAGCCGTCACGCATGGCCTCGGTCTCGCGGTTGGGAGAGGCCACAGAGCCGCAGTCGAGGTGGTCGCGGCCGATGACGATCGGCGCCTTCACCTTGCCCGAGGCCACGAGCTCGTTGAACAAGAGCCCGGCCTTGTGCCGCTCGCCGTAGCCCAGCCAGCAGATGCGCGCCGGGAGGCCCTGGAACTGCACGAGCTCCCCGGCGAGCATCAGCCAGCGCTTGAGCGCGGCGTCCTCGGGGAAGAGCTTGAGCAGGGCTTGGTCGGTGGTGAAGATGTCTTGGGGGTCGCCGGAGAGGGCCACCCAGCGGAAGGGGCCCTTGCCCTCGCAGAACAGGGGGCGGATGTACTCGGGGACGAAGCCGGGGATCTCAAAGGCCCGGGCGTTGCCGCCGTCCACCGCGCCCGCGCGCAGGTTGTTGCCGTAGTCCACGCCTTTTGCGCCGGCCGCCATCATGTCGAGCATGCCTTGCACATGGGCGGCCATGCTCCGCTTGGCGAGGCGCACGACCTCGGCGGGGTCACGCTCGCGGAGCTCCGCGAGGGCCTCGGCGCTGATCCCGTCGGGGATGTAGCCGTGGAGCGGGTCGTGGGCCGAGGTCTGGTCGGTGACGAGGTCGGGGATGACGCCCCGGCGCACGAGCTCGGGGTACGCCCAGGCGGCGTTGGCGACCACACCGATGGAGCGCGGCAGGCGCGCGGCGCGGCACTCCTCGACCCGGCGCAGGGCGGCGTCGAGGTCGGGGGCGAGCTCATCGAGGTAGCCCGTCTCCACCCGGCGCTGGATGCGGTGGGGATCGACGTCAAACCCCAAGAACACCGCGCCGTTCATCGTCGCGGCGAGGGGCTGGGCGCCGCCCATGCCGCCCAAGCCCGCGGAGACGATCAGCCGCCCGGCGAGATCGCCGTCGAAGTGTTGGCGAGCGGCGGCGGCGAAGGTCTCGTAGGTGCCCTGGAGGATGCCCTGGGTGCCGATGTAGATCCAGGAGCCGGCCGTCATCTGGCCGTACATCATCAGGCCCTTACGCTCAAGCTCGTGAAAGTGCTCCCAGGTCGCCCAGCGCCCCACGAGGTTCGAGTTGGCGATGAGCACCCGCGGCGCGTCGGCGTGGGTGCGCAGGATCGCCACGGGCTTGCCGGACTGGACGAGGAGGGTCTCGTCGTCCTCCAGGTTCTGCAGGGAGCGGACGATCCCGTCGTAGGCGTCCCAGTTGCGGGCCGCGCGGCCGGTGCCGCCGTAGACGACGAGGTCTTCAGGGCGCTCGGCGACGTCGGGGTCGAGGTTGTTCAAAAACATCCTCAGCGCCGCCTCTTGCACCCAGCCCTTACACGTCAGCGTAGGGCCGGTGGGCGTCGTCATCGCGCGGCGCTTCAAGGCGCACCTCCGAGCGGAACAATCGTCGAGCGGATCAATCGTCGGTGAAGACGCTCGTGCGCAGGTTGACGTGGGTCATGCGGGTGTCGGTCTTGACGCCGCTGGCCTCATCGTCGGGCAGAGACTCAAGGTGAGCCTCGTACTGGGCGCGGGTGATGATGCCGCGATCGATGTAGGCGTGCACGACGCGCACGTCGAGGGTCTTGAGGTCGAGGACCGGTGCAGACATTGGGAACTCCTGCGGGGATCAGGCCGAGCCGATCACTCCGCCTCGGGGGGAAGCTCATCGTCGGCTTCAGGGGGCAGCTCGTCGGACATCGCCTCGCGGGGAGGCAGGCGCCCGGCGGGCCCGGCGAGGAGCATGTTCTCGTCGTAGCCCGTGAGGTCGATCATCACCGTGCCCGCGGCGATCTCGCGCAGGGCCGTGACGACCTCTTTGTTCTTGTTGCCCGAGCGGTCATCCAAGAGGGGGCGCTCGCCCTTCATGAGCTGCTTGGCGCGCTCCGCGGCGACGAGCACGAGGGAGAAGCGGTTGGGAACCCTCTCCAGGCAGTCTTCCACCGTAATACGGGCCATGCGGCCTCCTGAGTGTGATGCGACAGGGTGTTGTATGGCGCCGGCAACGCTCCGTCAACCGCCGCTCACGCCAGCTCGCTCGGGCCTCGGCTGGGGAGGCTGCCGAGCTCGGCGAGACGACGCGCGGCGTGCTCGCTGCCGGTGCGCTGCCACTCTTGGAAGAGCTGCAGGAGGTCGTCGGTGCCTTCAGCGCGGTCACGATCGGCGATGTCGCTCAACAGCGCCACGCAGTCATCGAAGCGCAGGCCCAGCTCGATGAACGCGCGGATCCAGGGGTCGATCTCGGCGGCTTTTGAGATCGGGCCGCTCGTGGAGAGGTCCACCACCCTGGCGTAGGCCGCGCCGCCCATGTCCGCGTAGTAGCGCCGACCGACGGCGCGGCGGCGGAGGCTCTCGGCGAAGTAGCCCGAGGTGGCCAAGGCGTGATCGCCGAGCGCGCGGTAGAGCCGCAGCGCCTTGGGCCGGGGCGCCTCCCGCGCCTGGAGGTGCAGCTCCGCCAAGGTGCGCGGGGCGTCTTTGGGGAGCACCGTGCCCTCCTCGCCCAGGCGGGTGAGGAGCTGGGTGAGATACGTCGTCGTCGGCGTCGAGAGCGAGGCCCCGCGGCGCTGGCTCGCGTCCTGCACCCGCTGCGAGAAGAAGTCGAACAGGCTCTCTCGGTGAATCGGCCTCCCGGTCTTCATGGCGCCTCCTGTGGTGTCTTGTGCGGTCTGGCGGTCTCCCTGAGCGTCACCCTTGAAGGGGCGTGTCTGCGCCCCGCTGAAAAAAGTTCTGGTTGTAGCCGTTGACGGGGGGGAGGGGGTGCATAGCCTTTGGCCCGTGAAACCCGACCCTCGGTGTCCCCACTGAGCGGTCACTCAACCCCCAAAGCCCAAATGCGCCTCGGGGTGCGGGCGATACGCCCTCATCTCCTGGCCCCGTGGGAGTAGAACCACCATGAACGTGCGTCCCCTCTACGATCGAGTCCTCGTGAAGCGTCACGACGAGCCCGAGAAGAGCAAAGGCGGCCTCTTCTTGCCGGAGAGCGCCAAAGAGAAGCCCCTGCAAGGCGAGGTCCTCGCTGTTGGCGAAGGCCGCGTGAACGACGACGGCTCCGTCGCCGCGCTGCAGGTCAAGGCGGGCGACAAGGTCGTCTTCTCGAAGTACGCCGGCACCGAGATCAAGGTCAACGGTGAAGACCGCCTGATCCTCCGCGAAGAGGACATCCTCGGCGTTCTCTCCTGATCTGGTCCTGATTCTTCTCATCCCAAACTCATTATAGATGGAGGCCACATGGCTGCCAAAGAGATCCTCTTCGACGTGAAGGCCCGCGACAAGCTGCTCCGCGGTGTTGACCTGCTCGCCGACACCGTCAAGGTCACCCTCGGCCCCAAGGGTCGTAACGTCGTCATCGAGAAGTCCTGGGGCGCGCCCGTCGTCACCAAGGACGGCGTCACCGTCGCCAAAGAGATCGAGCTTGAGGACAAGTTCGAGAACATGGGCGCCCAGATGGTCAAGGAGGTCGCCTCCAAGACCTCCGACATCGCGGGCGACGGCACCACCACCGCCACGGTGCTCGCCCAGGCGATCTACCACGCCGGCGCCAAGCTCGTCGCCGCCGGCCACAACCCCATGGAGCTCAAGCGCGGCATCGACAAGGCCGTCGACGCCGTCGTCACCGAGCTTCACCGCATGAGCCGCCCGGTTCGTGACTCCCGCGAGATCGCCCAGGTCGGCACCGTCTCCGCCAACGGCGACGAGTTCATCGGCCAGATCATCGCTGACGCCATGGACAAGGTCGGCAAAGAGGGCGTGATCACCGTCGAGGAGAACAAGAGCTTCGTCACCGAGCTCAAGACGGTTGACGGCATGCAGTTCGACCGCGGCTACCTCAGCCCCTACTTCGTGACCGACACGGAGCGTATGGAGGTCGTCCTGGAGGAGCCCTACATCCTCCTGCACGAGAAGAAGATCGGCTCCATGCGTGAGCTGCTCAAGCTCCTGGAGAAGGTCCACCAGACGGGCCGCCCCATCCTCCTCATCGCCGAGGACATCGAGGGCGAGGCCCTGGCCACCCTCGTCGTCAACAAGCTGCGCGGCACCCTGCACGCCGCCGCGGTGAAGGCGCCGGGCTTCGGCGACCGCCGCAAGGCCATGCTCGAGGACATCGCCGTCCTCACCGGCGGCCGCCTCATCGCTGAGGAGCTCGGCATCAAGCTGGAGAACCTCACCGTCGAGGATCTCGGCGTCGCCAAGCGTGTGGTCATCACCAAGGAGCACACCACCATCGTCGATGGCAACGGCTCCACCGACGCGCTCTCCGCCCGCATCGCGCAGCTCCGCCAGCAGATCGAGGCCACCACCTCGGACTACGACCGCGAGAAGCTCCAAGAGCGCGTGGCGAAGCTCTCCGGCGGCGTGGCGATCATCAAGGTCGGCGCGGCGACGGAAGTCGAGATGAAAGAGAAGAAGGCGCGTGTTGAAGACGCCCTTCACGCCACCAAGGCGGCCGTTGAGGAGGGTGTGCTCCCCGGCGGCGGCGTGGCCCTCATCCGCGCGGGCCTCGTGCTCGACGGCCTCAAGGTCGAGGGTGAGCAGCGCTTCGGTGTTGACATCGTGCGCCGCTCCATCGAGGAGCCCCTGCGTATGATCGTCTCCAACGCCGGCAAGGAGCCCAGCATCGTGCTCCAGGCCGTCAAAGAGGGCGCCGGTGGCTACGGCTACAACGCCCGCACCGACGTGTACGAGGACCTCATGGAGGTCGGCGTGATCGACCCCACCAAGGTCACCCGCTCCGCGCTCCAGAACGCCGCGTCTGTCGCCGCCCTGCTCCTCACCACCGAGGCGATGGTGGCCGAGTACGACGACGACAAGGACGACCACAACCACAACCACTGATCTCCTGATCAGCGAGTCGTGAACAGCGCGCCCTCCGGCTCAAATCCGGGGGGCGTTCTTGTGTTTGGGCTCGTGTGGTTGGGGTCGTGGACGGCGCTTGAGAGAGCGGCTATCGTGGGGCCCTCACGTTTATGGAGCCCCCTCATGCCGACCCCTCGCCTCGTCACGCCCCTCGTCTTCAGCCTCATCGCCGCCTTTGGCCTCGCCTGTCTCGGCGGGCGCGAGAAAGGAGAAGGAGACGGCGACGGGATCTTCGGCGGCCGTGATGACGACACGGGCGAGGACGGCCCGGTCCTGCCCGTGGACGTGGCCCAGGTGTTCTACATCACGAGCGACGCCGAGGGCCGGTATTACCCCGATGACCTCGACACCGAGGCTGAGCTGTGCCCGGCGGGCTCGACGTACCTCGGCGGGAACGGCTACGCCGCCGCTTGTTTAGACCCCGGCATCAAAGGCGTCTCCAGCGTGATCGGCAACGCCGACCGCAAGTACTACCCCGACGACGTGTCGGATCCCGCCGCCATCTGCCCCGCGGGCACCACCTTCGTCGGCTTCAACTCCTACTACCACACCTGCGTCTCGGAGACGGCGAGCGCCCAGGCGTCGCTGTTTTACAACGCCGCTGGCGACTACATCGACGAGACAGACGTGCGCGACTTCTGCCCCAGCGGCACCACCGCCCTCGGCTACGCCTACTACGGCAGCGCCGAGTGTGGCCTCGACGGCCCCCGCGCCGTCGTCACGCTCACGATCGACGCCCAGGGCCGCTACGTCGAGGACGTGGACTCGGCGGCGGACCTCTGCCCCGCGGGCTGGGAGTTCTTGGGCACCTCGTGGTACGGCAGCACGGTCTGCGCCGGGGACGTCGGCGCGGTCGTGGGCCTCACCTACGACGCCCAGGGCCGCTACGTCGAGGACGTGGACGACCCCAGCGAGATGTGCCCGGCGGGCTCGGAGTACGTCGGCGGCTACAGCTACACCCAATACTGCTACATCCCCGAGCGGGTCACCCCGGTCTACCTCACCCGCGACGCCCAAGGCCGGACCACCGACGACGGTGACCCCGCCGCGATGTGCCCCGACGGTTTTGAGTACATCGGCGGCAGCAGCTACGCCGTGGTCTGCGTGCGCTGAGCGGCGCGGTTTCGCACCACGAGCACGGCGAGGCTCAACGCGGAGAGCACAGCGGAGGCCAAGAGCGTCAAGAACACGGCGCTCTGGTCGCTCGACTTGAGCAGCCTGCCCAAGAGCAGCTCCTGGGCGACGCTGCCGATGGAGCCCAAGCCGTTGATGATGCCCGAGGCCAAGGCCGCCCGTTTGGCGCTGCCCACGTCGATGGCGCCGGCGCCGGTCATCAGGGCGTCGGGGCCATAGAGCGTGAAGCCGATGAGCCCCATCGAGATCGTGAACAGCGTGAGGCTCTGCTGTCCCAACGTCGCCATGAGCACGCAGCTCCCGATGAGCCCGCAGACGAAGATGAGCGCGATGAGCGCGAGGCGCCCCTTAAACAGCTTGTCGGCCATGACGCCGATGAGCACGACGCCCACGATGCCCGAGAGGTCAAAGACCGTCGAGAGATACCCCGCGTCGTCCCCGGCGAGGTCGTAGTTCTTCTGGAGCAGGTACGGCGCCCAGGACCACAGCGCGTAGCGGATAAACTTGGCGCCGAAGTAAAACAGGCCGACCAAGAGCACGTTGGTGACCACCGCCGGGGTCCAGCCGGGGTCAACCTCCTCGACGCTCGCGCCGCTGGCGTCTTTGGGGCCCGCCGGGTCGGTGACCGTCGGCAGGCCGAGGTCTCTGGGGTGGTTCCGCTGGTTGAACAGGAAGAACGCCCACACCGCCAGCAGCACGAGGCTGCCCGCGAAGTACGACCATCGAAAGCCGAACATGCCCCCGGCCCAGGCCGTGATCGTGTTCGCCGCCACGCCGCCCACCTGGAAGTTGGTGGACCACACCCCCATCACCGTGCCGCGCTCGCCCCGGTGAAACCAGCTCGCCATCGTGCCGACGTTGTTCGACCAGCCCGTCGCCTGGCTGAGCCCGTTGAGCACCATCAAGCCGATGAACACCCCGGCGGAGTTGGTGAACCCAAACGCCGCGTTGGCGCAGATCGTCACCATCATGCCCGTGAGCAGCACCGCCCGAGGCCCGAAGCGGTCGCCCAAGAACCCGGCCAAGAACTGCCCGACGCTGTACGCGACGAGGTAGGCCGTGCCGACGTAGCCCAAGAACTCGGCGTCCCAGCCTAGCTCGGACTCCAAGGAGGCCTTCGTCAAATAGAAGGGCTTCCGGCAGAAGTAGTAGCCGAAGTAGGACAGCCAGGTGGCGGCGAACACCCGGGCGCGCCAAGTCTTGAGGAGGGGTTCCATGGGGCGAGAGCCTACAACAACCGGGTGAGCCGGGGAAGCGCCGCCCACGAGGCGACCCCATAGGATAGTGTTGGCCCAGGCCAGGACGGGAGCAGACGATGGCGCGAAACCGCAAAAATCGCCGCGCGGAGCCGCGGAGTCTCAAGCGTGGGCTGCCCCCAGGCGCGGCGGTCTACACCGGAGAGCCCCGCGAAGGGCAGGTTCGGGTGAGCGTAATGCGCTTCAGCGCCGATAGCTGCGTCGAGGTCGGCAACATCGACTTTCGCGCCTGCGCGCCGAGCCTCAAGCCCGACGAGACCGTCTGGATCAACGTAGACGGCATCCATCAGGTCGAGGTCGTCACGACGATCTGCGGCGCGTTCGGCGTTCACCCCCTCGCCGTCGAGGATCTGCTCAACCCCAACACCCGCACGAAGGTAGACGACTACGGGGATCACATCGTCGCCGCCGCCAAGATGGTGAACCCCGCGCCGCCGGGCCTCGGGGGCATGTTTGAGCTGGAGCAGGTCGGCGTCGTCGTGGGCCCAAGCTGGGTGCTCACCTTCCAAGAGCGGCCTGGAGACGGCTTTGAGTCCATTCGTGCGCGCCTTCGCGGCGGCGCCGGGCGCATCCGAAAGTCGGGCCCAGACTACCTCTTACACGCGCTCTTGGACAGCGTCGTAGACGTCACCGCCGAGGTCATCCTGAGCGTCGATCAGCGCATTGACGACCTTGAAGCCCAGCCCGCCGATCTCCACGTTCAAGCCCACGACCTGCGCGCGGAGCTGGTGTCGTTGCGCCGCGCCGTCGCGCCATTGCGGGAGGCGATCTCGGCGCTCTTACGCGCGGAGAGCGTGCTGGTGCGAGAGCACAACAAGCCCTACTACCGCGACCTCTACGATCACGTCGCCCAGGCCCTTGATCTCATCGACTCCAACCGTGAGCGCGTGATGAGCCTCGTGCAGCTTCACCTCGCCGAGAACGGCCACCGGCTCAACGAGGTGATGCGGGTGCTCACCGTCGTCGCCACCATGTTTATCCCGCTCACATTTGTGGTCGGCGTCTACGGCATGAACTTTGAGTACATGCCCGAGCTTCACTGGCGGTATGGCTACCCGATGGTGTGGGGCGTGATGGTGGCGATGGTGCTGGGCATGTTGGGC
This sequence comes from Deltaproteobacteria bacterium, assembly GCA_016717595.1. GTDB lineage: Bacteria > Myxococcota_A > UBA796 > UBA796 > CAJQPC01 > JADKFE01. The sequence continues at coordinate 96,007 of JADKFE010000127.1, forward strand.
TGGTTTCGGTCACGCCGCTGGCTGTGAAGACGGCGCGTTTGGCGGCTTCGCGAGGGCGATGAGCCCCACGGCGGCGAGGCTCAGCAGGCCGCTGAGCAAAAAGTGACCGCTGTAGCCCAGGTTCTCGGCGACAAACCCCGAGAGCGTCGCCGCGCCGCCGGTGGCGATCACGACGGCGCTGGCCTGCACGGTGTAGTCCGTGCCTTCGGTCTCGGCGGCGCAGGCGTCCATCATGCGGGTGAACAGCGCCGCGGTGGCCATGCCGCCGCAGAGGTGCTCCAGCACGGTCAAGACGTAGATCGGCAGGCCCAGGGCCGCGACGCCCAGAGGCGGGACGACGGCGTAGGCCGCGACGGTCAAGGACTGCAGCACGCCGAACACCACCAACGACCTCCCCGCGCCGAAGCGGGTGACCGCCGCCCCGCCGAGGAGCGCGCCGACGAGGCCCGCGGTGAAGCCCGCCGTGCCCGTGAGCGCGCCGAGCTCGGTGAGGCCGAGGCCCAGATCCACCAACATCGGCTTGAGCATCGCGCCGCCGAGGCTCTCCCCGGCCTTGTACGCCATCACCACGCCGAGCCAGGCCCAGGCGCCGGGTCGGGAGACAAAGCCGCCGAGAGCGCCGCGCCAGCTCTGCGGGGCGGGGCCTCCGGCGCTCGTTGGGGCGGGGGGCGGCTCCCGAAACAGGCCGATGGGGACGGCGGCGACGGCCAGCATCAGCGCCATGCCCCAAAAGGTCGCCTGCCAGCCGAGCTTGTCAAAGACGACCAGGAGCGCGCCGCCGCCCAAGATCATGCCGACGCGGTATCCCGCGACCTGGACGCCGTTGCCGATCCCGCGCTCGGACGGTGACAGGAGCTCCACGGCGAGGCCGTCGGTGGCGATGTCTTGGGTGGCGGCGAGCAGGTTCGTCAGCAAGAACGCCGCCATGAGCAACGAGATCTGAGACTCCGGTCGCACCACGCCGAGGCCGAGCATGGCCAAGACGGTGAGCATCTGAATGGCCAAGATCCACGAGCGCCGCCGCCCCAGGCCCGGAAGCTGCCAACGATCCACCCACGGCGCCCACAAAAACTTGAGCGCCCAGGGCAAGGCCAACAGCGACGCGAGGCCGATGTCGGGCAAGGAGAGGCCCATCGTGCGTAAGAGCGCGGGCAAGGCCTGGGTGAAGAAGCCGTAGGGGAGGCCCTGAGAGAGGTAGAGCGCGCCGAGCAGACCGAGCTTTGTAGACGTGCGCATCGGGGCTCCTGAATGTAGATTGATTGACCAACCAATTAACATCGGTCGGCGGACGTTCGCAAGCGGCGGGGTGGGCAACTCCGGCAAAGATGCGTTAGGCAGCCCAACGCATCTTCGGCCCGGAGGATTCCTTGAAGAGCACACTCCCCCTCGCGGCGCTCCTCGCCGCCGCCTTCACCGGCCCCGTCGCGAGCGCGGCCGAGCTGTCGATCCCGCACGAGATCTACACGCTCGACAACGGCCTGACGGTGATCCTCGCCCCCGACAACGACGTGCCCATCGTGCAGGTCAACGTCTGGTACCACGTCGGCTCCGCTGAAGAGGTCGTCGGGCGCACGGGCTTCGCGCACCTGTTTGAGCACCTGATGTTCCAGGGCTCCGAGCACAACAACAACGACTACTTCCAGCCTCTGCAAGAGGTCGGCGGCCAGGTCAACGGCACGACCAACCTGGAGCGCACCAACTACTTTGAGGGGGTGCCCAGCGAGTACCTGCCCTTGGCCTTGTGGGCTGAGGCCGACCGCATGGGCTACCTGCTCCCCGCGCTCAGCCAAGAGCGCCTCGACAACCAGAAAGAGGTCGTGCGCAACGAGCGCCGCCAACGCTACGAGAACCGGCCCTACGGCACGGTCTGGGTGACGCTCCTCGACAACGTCTTCCCCGAGAGCCACCCCTACAACCACTCGACCATCGGGGAGCACGCCGACCTTGAGGCGGCCACCCTGGACGACGTGACGGCCTTCTTCAAGACCTGGTACGTCCCGAACAACGCCAGCATCGTGATCTGCGGCGACTTTGACGTGGCCGAGGCCAAGCAGCTCATCGAGCTCTACTTCGCCCAGATCCCCGCGGGCGCCGAGCCCACCCCGGCCACCATCCCCCCGGTCAAGCTCACTGAAGAGAAGGTCATCCGGCAGACCGAGGCTGGCGCGCCGTTCCAGAAGGTCTGGATCGCCTGGCCCAGCCCTGGGGTGTACGCCCCCGGCGACGCCGAGCTCGACCTGCTCTCCACCACCCTCTCCGACGGCCAGTCCTCCCGTCTGGTGAGCGAGCTCGTGGTCAAGAAGCAGATCGCCACTGACGTCATGGCCTACCAGTCGAGCTTTGACGGCGCGTCGATGTTCGTGATCGAGGCCACCGCCGCCGCCGGTCACACCACGGACGAGCTCGTCGCCGAGATCGACAAGATCCTCAAGGTCGTGAAGGCCAAGGGCCCCACGGTGGAGGAGGTCGAGATGGGCCGCACGGCGTACGAGGTCGGCTTTTACCAGAGCCTCTTCACCGTGGCCGGCAAGGCCGACCGCCTGAACAGCTACTTCGTCAACAAGGGCCGCCCCGACGCGCTCGCAGAGGATCTGCAGCGCTACCTGGACGCCACCCCTGAGTCCATTCGTGCGACCGCCGAGAGCACCCTCGGGACCGGCCGCGTCGTCCTTCACATCTGGCCCGCGACGGAGGCCAAATGAGCCGCGCCCACGTCTTCTCTCTCCTCTTCGCCCTGGCGTCTTGTGGTCCCAAAGAGGCCCCCATCGAGACCCCAGCGGCGCCGGTTGAGGCCCCGGCCCCCGACCCCCGCTTCGTGAAGCCCGCGCCCTTGGCCAAGCGGGCGCTGACCTTGCCTGAGGTCAAGACCGCGACGCTCTCAAACGGCCTCCAGGTCGTCTTGATCGAGGATCACGAGCTGCCGCTGTTCTCGCTGCAGCTCACCGTGCGCTCGGGCTCGTTCACCGACCCCGCGGGCAAAGAGGGCCTCGCCGATCTGGCGATGAACCTCTTGGACGAGGGCACCACCAAAAAAGACACGATCGCCTTCGCGACGGCGCAGAAGAAGCTCGGCGCGTCCGTGGGCTCGTACAGCGGCGGCGACTCGGCGGGGCTCAGCGTGAGCGGCCTCTCCAAGAACCTCGACGCCACCTTGGACCTCATGGCCGAGGTGCTGCTCACCCCCCGCAACGACAAGAACGACCTGGAGCGCCTGCGCAAAGACTCGCTCCAGGGCATCCTCGCCCAGCGCACCGAGCCCAACGCGATGGCGGGCCGGGCCTTGGCGCGCACGATGTACGGCGAGGCCTACAGCGGCCGCTTTGAGACCGAGGCGAGCCTGAAGGCCGTCACCCTCAAAGAGGTCGCCGCGTGGCAGAAGGCCAACCTCAGCCCGGCGAACGGCGTCATCTTCGCCAGCGGTGATCTGAGCCTCGACGTCTTGGTCGCCTCGTTGGAGGCGCGCCTGGGCAAGTGGAAGGGCGGCACCAAACAGGCCGATCCTTCGGTGACCGTGAACAGCCTGACCGAGACGACGCTGTTTCTGGTCGACAAGCCCGGCGCGGCGCAGTCGGTGATCTTGGCCGCCCGTGAGGTGCCTGGCCGCAACGAGCCCGGCTACGACGCCTTGGTCTTGGGCAACGCGGCCTGGGGCGGCACCTTCATGAGCCGCTTCAACATGAACTTCCGCGAAGAGAAGGGCTGGACGTACGGCGCGCGCTCCAGCGTCGAGGACGACCTCGGCCCCGGCACCTGGTCGGCGAGCACCTCGGTGCGCGCGGACGCCACGGTGATCGCGGTGCAAGAGCTCCTCGCCGAGCTCGACCGGGTGAAGGGTGAGAAGCCCTTGACCGCCGAGGAGGTCGAGTATGTGCGCAGCTCGATGATCAACTCCTGGCCGGGCCGGTTTGAGACCCCGTCGTTCTTGCTCGGGCAGCAGGCGTCGATCTGGCGCTATGGCCTGCCCGCGGACTGGACGGCGACCTACCTCAGCCGCGTGCAGGCCGTGACCCCCGAGGCCGCCCAGGCGGCGTTCGTGGAGCACGTCGCCGGGAAGCCCCTCGCGCTGGTCGTGGTCGGCGATCTCGCCACCCACCAGGCGCCGCTGTCCGCCCTCGGCAAGCCCGTCGTCGTCCTCGACGCTGACGGCCGCGTCGTCACGAAGTAGGCCGAGGTTCCGCGCATGTCCTTACGATCGGACTTCATCTGGATGGATGGCGCCCTCGTCCCCTTCGACGAGGCGAACATCCATGTGCTGAGCCACACCCTGCACTACGGTCTCGGCGTGTTTGAGGGCATCCGCGCCTACGCCCAGACCGGCGGCGGCGGCGGCGGGGTGTTTAAGCTCGACAGCCATCTTCGTCGGCTCTACGACTCGGCCAAGATGTGCCAGATCAAGATCCCGTTCCCCATTGAGCAGCTCCACGCGGCCTGTCTGGAGACGCTGCGGGCGAACAAGCTCGACGAGGGCTACATCCGCCCCATCGTGTTCTTCGGCATGGGGGCCATGGGCCTCGGCGCCCGGGGCAACCCCGTGCACGTCGCCATCGCCACCTGGCGCTGGGGCGCGTACCTGGGCGACGACGGCGCCAAGAACGGCATCCGCGCGGGCACGTCGAGCTTCACCCGCCACGCGGTGAACTCGAACCTTCAGCGGGCGAAGGTCATCGGCCACTACGTCAACAGCATCCTCGCCCGCTACGAAGCCGCCGACAACGGCTACGACGAGGCGATCATGCTCGACCACAACGGCTACGTCGCTGAAGGCACCGGCGAGAACCTCTTCGCCGTGCGTGGCCGCACGATCAAGACGCCCACGGTCACCAACATCCTCGGCGGCATCACCCGCAAGACGGTGATTCAGATCCTCCAGCACGAGGGCTACGAGGTCATCGAGACCCAGTTTGGCCGCGACGCGCTGTATGTCGCCGACGAGGTCTTCATGACCGGCACGGCGGCGGAGATCACCCCGGTGCGTGAGGTCGATCGGCGGATCGTCGGGGAGGGTGTGCCCGGGCCGATCACCCAGCTTGTGCAGCGCATCTACCTCAGCGGCGTGCGCGGTGAGGTGGACTGGATGCGCCCCTTCATCACCCCGGTCTGACCAGCGGCATGTCCAGCCCGGACGTGCTCATCATCGGCGCGGGCCTCGCCGGGCTCTCCGTGGCCTGGCACCTCGCGCCGACCCACCGTGTGCTCGTCGTGGATCAAGGCGCCCAGCCCGGCGCTGAGGCCACGGCGCAGAACGCGGGCATGGTGCGGCGGCTCGTCGAGGATCCCGTCGAGCGCGCCATCGCCACCCGATCGGGCGAGGCCTTCGCCGCGCCGGGAGAGGACTGGGAGGACCACCCGCCCTCGCGTGTGGTCGGCGCCGTGCTCGGGCTCGTCGAGGAGGACGCCCAGCTCACCGACGCCGTGGCGCACCTGCAGCGGCGTGGGGTGAAGGTTCATTCGTTGGATCGCCCTGAAGAGGTGGCCCCGGCCCTGCGCGGCAGCCCGCTTCGCCAGGCGTGGTGGCTGCCCCAGGAGCGTGTGGCCGACCCTCACGCCCTGCTCAGCGGGTTTCTGCGGGGCCTACGCCGCCAGGGTGGGGCGCTGCGTCTGGGGAGCGCCGTCGAGGGGCTCGCCCAAGAGGGGGACCGGGTGATCGGCGCTTGGGTGGGCGGTGAGCTGGTTCGGGCGGGGGCGGTCGTCATCGCCGCGGGGGCGTGGGGCCAAGGCCTCGCCGCCGGGATCGGCCTCGTGCGGCCTCTGGCGCCGATTCGCCGCAGCCTACACACCACCGCGCCGCACCCGCTCTCTCGCCCGGAGCACCCTTGGCTGTGGCTCGACGATCTCGGCCTCTACGCCCGGCCCGAAGGAGAGGGCTGGCTGCTCTCGGGCTGTGATGAGCGCCTGGATCGCCCGGCGCTGGGCCCCGGCTCCCTCGGCGGCTTGACTGAGGCCGGGCGGGCTGAGCTGGGGCACAAGCTTGAGCGTGCGCTCCCGGCCTTGGCCGACGTCGGCTTACGCGGCGGCTGGACGGGGCTGCGCACCTTCACCCCCGATCGACGCCCGATGCTCGGCGAAGATCCCGATCGCCAGGGCCTCTGGTGGGCCTCGGGCCTCGGCGGCGCCGGGGTGACGGGCTGCTTCGCCGTGGGGGAGGCCGTGGCCACCTGGATGCGCGGCGAAGAGACGCCGTGGCTGCCGCGCCGGGCGGTGAGCCCCGGTCGGCCCTTTCCGGCGCGCTTCTTGATTCACCCCAGCGGCGAGAGCTGGTCAGGGCAGCTCATCTCGGCGCGCTGAGGTGTCCTAAGGGGGAGAGCCAGAGACACGAACGCCCGCCACCTCGGGAGGGTCAACCGTCGCGCCCAAGTGGGCTCACGACGGTGTACTCCCGACGGTGGCGGGCGGCGTGTCGCCGAGGGGCTATTCGTCGTCGTCGAAGTCTTCGTCGAGGCGGACCCGCTTGCCTTGAGAGCGACGGGCCTTCACGCCGATGTCGCGATCGCCGACGATGCCGGGACGCTCACGATCCTTCACGGGATCACGACGCCGACGGTCGCGGTCTTCGTCCCAGCCGGCCTCTGCGGCCGGGTCGGGCATCATGCCGCCGCCCCAGGCCGGACGCCGAGGAGGACCACCATCGCCGCCGCCCCAGGCCGGGCGACCGTCCGCGGGACGAGGAGGGCGCGGGCCCCGATCATCGCCGCCAGGACCGCCAGGGCCACGAGGAGGGCCGCTGTAACCACCGCCGGGGCCGCCAGGGCCGCGAGGAGGGCCGCCGTAGCCGCCACCACCACCGCCGCTGTAGCCACCGCCGCCGCCGCTGTAGCCACCGCCACCTTCGCCGCCACGGTAACCGCCACCGCCGCCGCCTTCGCCGCCACGGTAACCACCGCCGCCGCCGCCGCTGTAGCCACCACCACCGCCGCCGCCGCTGTAGCCACCGCCGCCGCCTTCGCCGCCGCGGTAACCACCGCCGCCGCCGCCGCCGCTGTAGCCACCGCCGCCGCCTCCGTAACCACCGCCGCCGCCGCCATAGCCGCCGCGACCCTCACCAGGAGGGCCACGACGATCGCGAGGGGGACCGCCAGGGCCGCCAGGGCCACCGGGACCGCCAGGGCCCCGAGGTGCGCGCTCTTCAGCGGCGCGCACGTTCACACGACGTCCGCCGAGGCTCGCGCCGTCCATCGCCTGCACCGCCGCTTGCGCGTGCTGATCGTTTTCAAAGGTCACGAACCCGAAGCCACGGGACTTGCCGGTCTCCCGATCGATGATGACCGTCGCCTCAGAGACGGCCCCAAAGGGCTCGAACGCTTCACGCAGCTCACGCTCGCCTGCGGCCCACGCGAGCCCGCCGACGAACAGCCTGTTTCCCATCTTCTCGCTCTACTGTTTCAGGGTGGTCCATTTCGCGCGAATCTGATCACGCAGTGTAAGCCGTAGCATTGATGGCGCGCAAGGTCGACGGAAAAGCGTCTGTTGGGCCTAAACTCCGTCTGAATCGCCGCTCGGCGCGCCTCAAAAGGGGGATCTCTGGGGCCCTGCCGCGGCGCGATTGCTCACTTGTTCTCGGCGCCGGGCGTGGGGGTGTCGCTGAGATCCCAGGCGCCTTCACCATCGGGCAGCCGGGCGTAGGCCTGATCGTCGTTGAGCGCGGGGAAGCTCACGGCGTCGATGAGCTCGTCGTCGGGGTTCACGAGGCTCAAGGTCTCGCCGTCGCCGGAGAGCTTAAAGTCGGCGTGGTTGGGGCCGTCGTCGATGTCTTCATCGGCCCAGATGAGCAGGCGCTCGCCGGGGTTGAGGGCTTGGGCCTCGGGGAAACGCCAGGGCTCCTTCTCGCCCAAGGCGTCGGTGAGGCCCCAGCCGGTGAGCTCAGCGGCGGCGTCGCCGATGTTCAACAGCTCGATCCAGTCCTCGTTCTGTCCGGCCTCGTCCGTGGCGCCGGTCTCATTGCCCGCGACGAGCTCGTTGAGCACCAGCTTGGCCTCGGGGGGATCCGCGTCGCTGTCGGAGTCGCTGTCTGCGTCGGCGTCGGCGTCGCTGTCTGAGTCGGAGTCGCTGTCCGCGTCGGCGTCACCCTCTGGGGGCGCGCTGTCGTCGGTGACCTTGTCGGCTTGGCTGCAGCCCGAGGTGAGCAGAGTAAACAATGCGAGGAGCGTGAGCATCAGGGGGCCTCAGGAGGGAGAGAGGGGCGAGCCGCCGCGAAGGCGGGCGTTGAGCTGGAGAAAGACGGTGTGGGTCTGGGCGGCGGCCTCGGCGCCAGCGAGGGCCGTGGCCTGGGGCTGGGCGTAGCGGCCCTCGGCGCCGACCACGAGCTGCACCCCTGGCAGACCCGCGACCGTAGGGCCAGGGAGCTTGGGGCCGAGGCCCACACGCCAGGTCACGGCGTCGGACTCGTCGAGATCACGTTGGTTGGTTGTCCAATCAACACGCGCCCAGGCGATGACGGGGCAACCCTCCCCACAGCGCGCGCTCAGGCTGAGCCCGGCGGGGAGGGCTTTGCTGTCGGTGTCGTAGCCCCAGCCCAGGAGCAGCTCGGCGCTGGCCGAGGCGATGGGGTGGTTCATCGTGGCCCGGGCGCCGACGCGGTGGTCTGGGGCGTAGCTCACCCCGCGGGAGCCCTCCCGGGCCATCACCGAGACCTCCACCCGATCCGCGGGGAGCGTGGTGAGCCCGAGGGGACGGACGGTGACGATGCCCATGAGGTTCTGGCCGTTGTTGCGCTCGCGCCGGGCGAGGCCCTCGCCGCTGAGCGCCGAGGCGGAGATCGTGACCAGCCGCTTCGGCGCCGTCCACGCCGCCCACAGGCCGAGGTCGCTGCGCTCTAACCAGCCCTGCTCTTGGCCCATGGTGAGCGCGACGGCGGGCAGGGCCCAGGCGTCCTGGGCGCCGATCACCCAGAGGTCATCCACCAGGCCCCCGGCGGCGGCGAGGCCGAGGGCGGTGAGGTCGAGGCGCGCCTCGGCGACCTGCACCCGGGGCACGAGGCTCTCCCCGGCGACGCCGACGTAGCCCGCCGCCCCGCCGGATCGTACGGCGTCGAGGTTCAGCCGGGCGCTGGCGACGGGCGCGCGCAGCTCCAGCTCGGCTTGGCCCCGGCTCAAGAGCAGCTCTCGGGACACGCCGACGGCGGGGGTGGTCATCGCGGCGCGCCCGGCGACGTCGAGGTCGAGCTGGAGGCAGAGCGTGTCTGTGGCGACGGCTTGGGCCGGGGCGTTGGGCACGCCGGGGGTGCGCGGCTGGAGCAGCGCCTCGCAGGGGCTCGACCAGGCGGCGGCGCTCAGCAAGAGGAGCAGCGTCAAGGGCTCAGCTCATCGGCGCCTAAGCAGGGCCCGAGGGAGCCCAGCGCGGCCTGAAAGTGGGCGTAGTCGGCCTGGAGCTGGCTGAGGTCGGCCTCGGCGTCGATCAGGAGCTCCTCGGCGAGCCCGGGCTGGGCCAGCTCCGCGCGCAGCGTGGGGCCGGGGTCTTCGCCGCTCGCCGTCGGGGCGCGCAGGTGGGCCTCGCCGAGCAAGACGCCGACGCTCCGGGCCAAGGCGGCGAGGTCCGCCGGGCCGATCTTGCCCTCCGCCCAGTCCTCAGCGATGTCGCCGTGGTTGTAGCCGTCGAACCACGAGGAGTAGCTGAGCACCTTAAACGTCATCACGCCGTCGCTGAGCGCGTCGAGGCGGGGATCGAGGCGAGGGCTCGACCACAGCAGGCGGGGAGCGTGCTCGGCGCGGTCGGCCTGGCTGTCGAAGAGGCCGGGCAGGGTGGGGCGAAGGCTCGGCGGCGTGGGCGGGTCGGTGACCTCGCGGAGCTGGATCAGCTCATCGTCGAGATCGCCCTCGTCGCCGAGATCGTAGAGCACGACGTAGCGCACGGCGGGAGACGAGGCGACGCCAGAGCCGTAACGCCGGGCGCCGTCGAGGGCCCGCGCGCCGGGGGGCAGCCGCAGCCCTGAGACGAGGCGGTCAAGCTGGGCGGCCTCCTCGTCGCTGAGCGCCAACAGGCCCGCGCCTTCGTCATCCAAGGCCTCATCGAGCAAGAATCGGCGCTGGCCGTCATCACCGGGGGCGGTGAGATCGTCGAGGCGTTTGCGCTCGAGGCCGTCCTCGACGGTGTCCTCAAGCAGCTTGAGGGTGATGTTGTCGGCGGCGCGGCTGGCGCTCAGCTCGTCGAGGCCGAGCACGGCGGCGGTGTAGCCCTCGGCCAAGGCGATCACGGCCTCCTCACGGCAGTCGGCCTCGCAGCCCTCTAGGGCCAAGGTCAAGGCGCCGATCCCCACGGCGGCCCGGCGAAGGTCGAGGATCCAGGGCCCAAACGCGGCGCCGTCGAGGTCGTTGAAGTCCAGAACGAGGCCGGGGAGCTCGCTGCGGGCGTCGGCCCCTTGGGCGTCGGGCAAGAAGGTGCCGACGTTCTCCGGGTGGGGGTCGCCGACGAGCAGCACCGCGCCGGACTCCGCCAACGACACAAACCGGGTGGTCGCGCGCCGCTCGCTCGTGCGCTGGAGGTCAGCGTAGTACACGCCTAAGCTGCCCCGCATAAAGTCGTACGGGTCCGCCGCCATCTTCTGGTACTTCGCCGCGAGCAGCGCCGGGTCGCGGGAGGTCCAGACGAGGTTGTCTTGGACGAGCTGCTCGACGAGCCAGGCCTGGCGCCCAGCGTCGGGCCTCGCCCCGCTGCACCCGCTGAGGGCGGCGAGGAGGAGCAGCGCGGAGCGGGCGCGGATTGGGCGTGTGCGCATGGGTCCACAACGTACCGCGCGACCGGCTCAGGCTCGTGAACCGATCGCGACGGTGTTGTGACGGGCGCGGGGCGTCTTTTGGTCGGGGGACAGGGCCGCCGCTCAGGCCCCTACAACGAACAGTCCCCAGACACCTGCACGTCGACGAGCTCGGCCTCGGTGATCGTAGAGATCGACCCGTCCGCGCTCACCGCCAGGGGTGACCAGCCGGCGCCGAGGCCTTGGAGGGTGAGCACATAGGCCGCGTAGAGCTCCGTGGGCGGCTCGACGTAGAGCATCGCCACGGCGCGGTCGTCGAGGCAGACCGCCTCGGCGGCGGCGTCGCCGTCGGTGAGGTCGCCGGAGCCGTCGAGGTCGAGGTAGGAGAGGGGGATCTCCACCGCGGTGCCCAGGCCGCCGTCCCGCTCAAAGTGATCGTCCGGCGGCGCGTCGGAGAAGCTCAGGCTCCAGGGGTTCGTGAGCGCCTGGTCAACGAGCGCGCTCGACGCGCCGTCCACGGAGGTGACGACGGTGAGCCCCCGCCCGGTGAGGTCGATGCCCTCGGCGACGCCGCCCGTGAGGGTGTAGGCGAGCGTCGGGCGCAGCGCCAGCGGCAGGGGCACCGCGTCGATGGGGTACACCGAGGGCAGGTCTTGGCCGTCCACAAACTCCAGGGCGTTCCAGCCGGGCAAGAAGCCCGCGAGCAGGAGCGACATCGGCATCTCCCCCTCAAAGTAGGTGGGGAACACGCGCCCTGCGCCGAGGTAGGCCTCGCCGCTGCTCTTGGTGGTGTCGCCGTTCTTGTCGTCCCAAGCCGCCGCGAAATAGAACGCGACGTAGAGGCCGGGCAGGCCGTCGGGGTCAAGCTCGTTGATGTGGTCCTCGGGGGGGCGCCCCAGCAGGAAGCTGGCCGTGGACCCGGAGGCCGCGACGACGTCTAGCTCGTCTCCGAAGGGATCCTCGGCCTCAAAGTCCGTGATGTTCACGAGCTGCACCGCCACGCCGCCGCCGTCCTCACCCAGATCGAAGGTGACGGTCTGGGCGTCGGCGTCGGCGTCGCTGTCCGTGTCGGCGTCGGTGTCGGCGTCGGTGTCGCTGTCGGCGTCGCTGTCCGCGTCGGCGTCTCCTTCTTCGGTGTCGTCCGCGGCGCTGTCATCGAGGCCGCTGTCGGTGGAGATGGAGCCGCCTTTGCAGGCGGCGAGGGTGAGCAGCAGGAGCGTGACGGGCAGGGACTTCATGGCGCCTCCGAAGGGGGATCCGCGTGAACGATGTAGCGTTGACCCTGGACGAGCGCCGGGATGAAAAGGTCCACGTCAATGAGCCAGTCGGGCAGGTGCACCAGCCGCAGCTTGTCACGCTGGGCTGGGGGCAAGGCCTGGAGCTTGTCCAGGGGGGTGTGTTGGCCAAGGTTACACTCGTGCACGACGACCTCAGCGGCGCAGAGCCACTCGATCAGCCGAGGGTCAAACGAGGTGTCGGCGCTGTATCCCCAGCGCTGACCGCCCGCAGAGACCCGCAAGGCCGTCGTCGGGACATGATGCCGGGTCATGTGACACTCGACTGTGATGGATCCCAGGGCTGTCGGTGTGTCGAGGCTGAGCGGGATGGCCTCAAAGTAGTCGTCAAACGTCTTGCGGGTGAGCCCCTCGGCGGTGAGCAGGGCGTCCATCCCGGCGGCGAGGTGGTTGTCCCACAGTCGTCTGAGCACGGCGGGGTGCGCGGCGATGGGCAGGCGACGGCCCAAGGCGAAATAAAAGTAGAACCCGAGGCTCTCCAACCCAGAGCAGTGGTCAGCGTGCAGGTGGGTGAGGATCACCCCGCTGATTGTGTTGGGTTCGACGGGCTCTCCACAAGACGCCGTGGACTCCCGCAGAATCTTGAGGATGGGGTGTGGACAGTCCACGAGCCAGCGCGTCTCACCGTGCTCCAACAAGAAGCAGGTGGAGTACCAGCGCGCCGAGAAGGCGTCACCGACGCCCAGCGGCACAAACTGGAGCGCGCTCACCCCGCCGCCTGAGACGGGCTGTCCGCCGAGGGCGCCGCCGCCAAAAGGCCCTCCACCAGCGCCCAGGCCGCCGTCGCCGCGTAGCCGGGCGGGCCCCCGGCGGTGGCGCCGAGGGTGAGGCCGCCGTAGATCAAGGCCAACAGCGCCGCCGCGCCGGCCTCGACGTCGAGCGTTCGCCCCCGGGCCTCGGCGAGGGCGGTCAAGGCGACGACGAGGCGCGACCGAAGGCTCAACACCACCCCCGCCCACACCGCGCCCACAGAGGGTCGCCGAGCGGCCTCCGCGATGATCTGCAGCCAACAGCCGAGCTCATCGGGGCGGGCCTCGTCCACGCTCAGGTGCAGCGAGATCAGACGCCGCAGCCGCGCCTCAGGGGCCAGGCCCTCGGCCTCGTCCAGCCGCGTGAGCCACTGTGCGCCGAGGTCTTCCGTGAGCGCGACGAGCAGGGCCTCCTTGTCGGGGAAGTAGTGGTGGACGAGCCCCGGCGCGAGCCCGGCGGCCTGGGCGATCTCCCGAATCGACGCGGCCTCATAGCCCTGTTGGGCCATGACCTGCGCTAAGGCACGGATGAGCTGGGCGCGGCGCTGGGAGACCTGGGACGGGCGAGGCATAGACGCTCATAGATTGGTTGGTCAACCATACTATAGAGCGGGGGTGGCTGGGGTGTCAAGGCTCGCGGCGGCGGGAGGCGAGGAGGGCGAGGAGGGCGAGGACGGGAACGGCAGGGGCGCGGGAGGCGGGCGCGGCCCTACGCCCCAGGCGCGAAGCGGGAGGCGTGGGCCTGTCGGTGTCGTCGGGTTGGTCGGTGTCGTCGGGCTTGCCGGAGTCATCGACCGCGCCCGAGTCAGAGGGCGTGCTGGGGGGGGCTCACACTCGTCCTCTCCGATGATGAACGTGGTCTTGCAGGTGTCTCCATCCGCACGCGCGGCGCAGTGGTCGGCATTCTCCTCAAAGCAGAGGGTGCCATCGTCCTCAACGACGGAGCAATACCAGGGGACGGCATAGGCCGTCGTGACGTCGAGCACGCTGTCCCAGACCTCGCCGCCGCCGCCGCCCAACACGCCGGGGACGGGGTCAAGGTCGAGGAGCGGGCTGCAGGAGTCGGGCCAGAGGGCCAAGGTCGTGGGGTCGACGCCGTCGTAATCGCTCATAAAGGGGGGCGACGTCGGCACCGTGTCGCCCGGGTAGAGGTCCGCCCAGAGCGCAGCGAGGGTCACGAGCTGGAGGTCGCCGAGGGTGAGCGGCCCGCCGACGTCGTTGGTGACGCCGGACTGGGCCCAGTTGTTGGCGCCGAGGGGGTCGAAGACGTCTGTGCCGGTGCTGTAGACGCCCTCGATCACCCACGGGGTCGTCAGGCCGACGAAGAGGTTGTGGTTGAGGGTAGGGATCGACTCATCGAGGGTGCCCACCGCCACTGAGGAGGACGCGCCGGAGAAGAGGTTGTGCTCAAGGGTGACCGCGGCCTCTCCGCCGACGTTGATGAGGGGCGCGTAGTCCGCCGTGACGCCCGCTTTGTCGATGAAGACGTTGTGGCTGAGCGTCGCTTGGGCGCCCGAGGTGAAGCGGAACATGGCGCCTTGAAGATCTTGGGTGGCGGCGTTGCTCAACACGAAGAGGTTGTTGGTGAGGCTGAGCACGCTGCTGGCACCTACAGCGCTGATGAACCCGCCGCCGGTGCCGGTGGAGGCGGTGCTGAGGGTGTTGTCGGCGAGCACCGACCCCGTGAGGGTGAGGGCGGTGTTGTCGAGGGAGAGGAGGCCGCCCTCGTTTGTGGCGCCGGGATCGCTAGAGTCCCAGCCCTCCGACGTCCAGCCGGTGAGCACCGAGCCGGTGATGGAGACAGAGATGGGCGGGGTGCCGCTGGAGTTGCTGGTGGCGAGGAGAGGACCATCTTTGGAGCAGGCCGTGGTGGCGCGGAGGCCCTCTAAGGTGACGGTGGTGGCGCCAGCGGTCTCTTTGGGCTCCACAAAAACGAACGGGCTATTGCCACATTGGGGCTGAATTTCGCGTAAGGTGAGGTCCGCTGTTTTTCCGGAGGCTGTGCTGACAGAGAAAGCCGGAGTCGAGCTGCTGCTCGCCACCACCGTCACCTCACAGCTCCCCACCCGCTGCACAATACAACTTCCTGAGGTGAGGTCGAGCTTCGCAGCCACGGTGCAGCTCGTCTGCGCGCCGCAGTCAATGTTCACCTCCCCATCACTACAGCTCGTGAGGCTCAAGGTGGCGCCCGCGCAGGTCAACGTCTCCGCGTTGGCCCCGCCGATCCCCAACCACAGGACGATCATCGCGCTCATGGCCGCTCCCAATCGGCGCCAAAGCCAGTCCTACACGCCAGTCTGTCATTGTGAGGGGTACACGTTGCCTAGTCGTCCTCCAAAACCGCCCAGCCCCCGGGTGACGAGGCCCGCGCTCACGCCGACCCGCAGCGCCGCAACTGTGTCTCCTTGGCGGCAGCCCAGATCCAGCTCCGACGAGGTGGGTGCCAGGCCGAGCTCAAGATCGGCGGGGCGTCGCCCAGCACGAGCCTCAGCAGCGGGCGGCTGAACATCACCCCCGCCGCCACGCCGAGGGGGCCTACGATCGTGACGCCGCCGCGCGCGGACACCGCCAAGGTCGGCGACACGCAGGGACGCTCACAGAGCGAGGCGGTCGGGAGCTCGGAGAGGACACGCAGCGACCAGGCCTCTTGGCTCCCGGAGAGCGAGAGCTGCGCCCAGAGCGGCCGTCGGCCCTCGGGGGAGCGGATGGGGGTGGAGGGGGCCGCGCAAGGGGGCTCACCGGCGCGCCACGACTCGGCGAGGACCGTGAGCGCCGCGGAGCGCGCGGCGAGGGCGGCCGCGTCTCCCTCAGCGTGAAGGCGCCTCAGCTCGGCGGTGGCCTGCAGCCCTTGGCCCCAGGCGTGGTGCGCCGGGCTGCCTTGGCTCTGCGCCATGAAGCTGGCGAGGGGAAGGGCCAGGGCGTCGGGATCGTCTTGAAGGGCTCGAAGCTCACCCCGGGCGATCTCCAGGCGGGCCCAGGCGCGGTCGGCTGGGCGCAGGGTGGTGTCTTGGGCCATGTCGCTGGCCAGGGCCCGGGCGGTGGAGGGGGCGCAGGACTGCACCTGCATGAGCACCTCCACGCGGCGCGCCGCCCCGGTGAGCCAGCGTCGATCGTCCTCTGTCAGCGTCTCACGCCGTTGCTCGGCCTGAATGGCGGCCTTGGCCTCACGCAGTCGGCGCTGCTGCTCCATGGCCCGCAGGGGCAGGCGCCAGGTGAGGCGGCTCAGCCAGGCTTGCTCCCAGTCGTCGAAGGAGGCGGCGGGCAGCGCCGCCAACAGCGTCAGCGCCCGCTGGGCGTCTCCGCTGGACTCAAGACGCTCGATCTGCGCGCGCTGCGCCGCCCGCGTCGCCCACTGCACGAGCGCGGGGCGCAGGAAAGGCACCGCCTGGAGCTCAGATGAATAGCGTTCGGGCGTCAGGGAGGCACCCTCACGCAGCGCCACCTCGACGAGCACACGCCGCGCCCTGGGGCGGTGACGTTGCATGGGATCGGCTGAGACGGCTCCTGGGCGAGGCGGCGGCGTCGGTGCGCTGGCCGTCGCCATAGGCGCGTGAGGGCGCCCTCGACGCGCTGCAGCGCGGTGTCTGCCATGGAGGACTGCGCGAGCGCCGAGGGGATCAGGCCGATCCACATCACACACCAAAACATCAACGAGGCCATCCATCTCTCGGGGATTGCAGGGGTGAAGGTCTGAAAGCGCCCGCAGGAGCGTCTGAAGTCGGCGGGATGCCAATCAAGCCCACGGCGACTCGCGTCATTCTACCCGATGTGGGGCGAGACGACAACAGGGCGCGCGGCGTGATAGGCTCTGCGGGTCAATGAAACGCGGCGACCCGAGAGGGCCAACCTGGCGGATCATGGCGCCCCACACGTCCAGGAAGTCGCAAAAGGAATCCTCAAGTGTCTAGAAGTGCTCAATGTTGTTGGCGGTTCGGCAGGGCGGCTCGGCACAGGAGCACAATGGCGCCCCGGAAGTCTTAGGCGTTGTTAGGTCGCCCATGGCTGAGGGGAGAGAGTTCGCCTTGCTCGACGTGATCGGCTGCGGCGGCTACGGCGACCTGCGGTTCATCGCGCAGTTCATCGGCGAGGCGAATTAGCAATAGAGGTCGCGATCAAGCTGCTCAAGTCGAACGTGCGGGACGACCCTGAGCTCGATCTGCGCCTGCGAGACGAGGGGCGAATCCTGGGCTGCTTCACCACCGCGCCATCGTCGGGGGTCGATCGCCCCACACGAATCGAGGCCGCTGGGGCGGTGGTCATGGAGTATGTGCAAGGCGAAGACCCGAGCGCCTTGATCGCCCGAGGGCCGTGCCCACGAGCGTCGGCCTTGGCGATCAGCGCTGAGATCGCGAGCAGATCGGCGCGGCCTACGGCAACACCCTTGGGCTCCGACGGCCGCCCGCTCCGCCTCCTCCACCGCGACCTCAAACCATCGAACGTGCGGATCTCTCCCGACGGCAGCGTGAAGGTGCTCGATTTTGGCATCGCCCGCGCGGAGTTCACCCACCGCGAGGCCGACACGCTCTCGCACCTTCGGCGGCACGGACCTGTACATGGCGCCGGAGCGTCGGACGGCGTCGCCGATAGCCCCGCCGGGACGTCTGCCCAGTGGACCGCGATCTTGGCGAGATGCTGCGCGGAGCGTCGGCAAAGCCTACGGCAAGCCTCAGCGCCACGCCCGCCTCTGCCGCGCCACCCTCGACTCCCTGCGCGCGTTGGGTGCCGTCTGGGTGGTGTCGTTGACAGGGGAGCTTCTGGCGAAGGAGCCGGCGGGGCCTGACATCGCCGGGTGGAGCGCCGCGCCGAGGGGTTGCCCGCGGCGCTGAGGGGGCCAGCCTGGAAGCGGTGGGCGACGCAGCACATCCGCGTGGCCGCCCTGCCGCCCCCGGCGGCGCCGCTGGACACAGACGGCCTCTTGCGCTCCGGGGGCGATCCTCCAGGAAGGCGACGTGGCGACCGACGAAAGCAACGATGGATCACGGGCACGGATCGCCTCGTTCAAAAATGCCTCGACGCTCGCCCGAGACCCCGCCGCCCGCCAGACCCCACCACGCCGCCGGGCCCCCGCCTGTCTGCTAGAGCTCCCCAACGCCCCGAGACGCCGCCGCAGGCACCGACCTGCGCCGCCGATGGCGACACCCTGGAGAGGGCAGCAACCACCGTCTATTGAGGCCGAGGAGCGCCGGTGGCGGGGCCGCTGGCCACGGTGGGAACCGCGCGCCGGTGAGAACCACGCCCAGGCCGTCCACACGACAGCGTCTGATCGTGCCCATCCTCGCGACGGTGATCATCGCCCTCTCGCTAATGGTGGCGACGATCATCACCTTGATCGGCCGCGGCGGTGAGGATGAGCCGGGCCCCGGCCCGGTCGAGGCCGGCGGGGGGAACACCGATGGCCTCCTGCAGCCCCCACTCGAGCCGCCTGAGCCGCCCATCGGGTCGATCCTCTGCGCCCCCGACGGTGACGCGGCGGACGGCCTGCGGGCGAAGGACGGCGCCTCGCCCCAGCCCGGCGAAGCTCTGCCCAGCGGGCTGGGTGACGCTCATCGACGACTGCGACGACGCCCGTCCTGGCGTCGCGCCGGAAAGCCCGAGAGCTGCGACGGCCGGGACAACGACCTGCGATGGCCGCGCCGACGAGGCTTTGAGGACAATGACCGAAACTCAGACAGCCACGGCGGCTGCGC
Source organism: Deltaproteobacteria bacterium (assembly GCA_016717595.1). Classification (GTDB taxonomy): domain Bacteria; phylum Myxococcota_A; class UBA796; order UBA796; family CAJQPC01; genus JADKFE01. Next base: position 114,425 of record JADKFE010000127.1, read on the forward strand.
CGAGCGCCCCCCGCCTTCGGCATCAACGCCCACGATCGTTCTCGATGGCTCCGGTCCGGCCTGGGTCCGCAGAGGCGAAGATCCCCAAAGGCTGCGCGCGCCAGGCCGCCCACGTCTGGACGGCGCGGGAGCTGGCGATCCGTGCCCAAGGAGGATCGCCGTAGAGAACGGTCACGCGCGCTGTGGCGTGCCCATCGCCCCCGAAACCTCCCCCGAAGGCGCGCCACTCTGTGGGCTGCCCGCGCTGAGTATCGAAGAAGTGAACCTCAGCTCAGAGTCCGCCCAGATCGAGTGGCGCTGTTACGAGGGCCCCAAGAGCAGGGCCGGTCAAGGCCAACGTGACGCCTGCCACGTCGTCGGCGGCAACGTCGTGACGCAGCAGATGTGAGCGGCGGTAGTGTGGGTGGTTGAATGGTTGGTTGACCAATCAACTCCCGTGGGCTTCAGTCGCGGCGGCGGCGGCGTGAGGCGA
>JADKFE010000128.1 GCA_016717595.1 Deltaproteobacteria bacterium
GGGAGGTGGGGTTGGGTGAGCGAGACGTCTCGGTACAGATCGGCGACGGAGATCGTGGCGTGGAGCACCCTGAGCACGTCGTTGGCGCCGAGCACCGTGAGCAGCCAGCCCCCCGCGGTGCGCTCGTACCGCTCGACGTTCACGGCGTCGGCGCGCAAGAAGACGATGAGCTGCACGCTGGGCATCTCCCGATAGGCCGCGAACTTCTCGCCCCGGTCAAACCGTTCCGTGGAGGGTGACAGCACCTCAAACACGGCGCTGGGGTTGGTGAGGGCCAGCTCATCCTCAGGGTGAGAGACCGGCGGACCACAGCGCACGAGCACGTCTGGATAGAAGAACCGCTCACCGTCGAGGGGCCGCAGCCGCGTGTCCGGAAACAAAAGTCAGCACGTCGTGCTCAAAGCGCCACAAACAGCTCGCCCGACGGTTCGCCCGCGAGACCCGTTGTGGGCCGTTGGACGCTCTGCCATTCCGTAGGCACCCTCCCAGAAGATGTGGCGCTCGGCGAGGCGGCGTCCTCGATGGCCTCCGCTTCCGCGTAAGTCCGGGGCCAAACTCAGCCGTCGGCGGCGCTTCATGCGTCACGAGAACCTCGGGCGAGGGCGAACTTCAATACACCACGGTACACACCTCGTCAACGGCGACCGCTCCATGAAGGAGCGGAACCCGCTCTGATGGCCCGAAGGTGGTGACGACCCAGCCCCCCGCGGTGCGCTCGTACCGCTCGACGCTCACCGCGTCGCTGCGCAAAAAAACGATCAGCCGCACGCTGGGCATCTCCCGATACACCGCGAACTTCTCTGTGCGGTCAAACCGCTCTGTCGTCGGGGAGAGCACCTCAAACACGGCGCTGGGGTTGGTGAGGGCGTTTGAGTCGTCGGGATCGAGGAGGGGTGGCTCACAGAACACCGAGGCGTCGGCGTAGAAGAATCGGTCCATGTGCAGCGGGCGCAGGCGGGCGTTGCCGGTGAACACCTCGCAGGGCGCGCCAACGAGCGCGGCGGCGAGGGCCACGGTGAGCTGCTGCTCGATGCGGTAGTGCGCCAGTGAGGCCCCGGCCATGCCGTAGAGCACCCCATCCCAGAGGACGTGGCGCTCATCGGAGGCGTCCTCGATGGCCTTCGCCTCGGCGTAGGTCAGCGGCTCAGACTTGGTCGTAGGCTCAGCCATCGGCAGCTCTCCGCGGGGTTCTCGCCCGTTCTAACACGCGGCGGCCGCCGTCACCGCCGGGTGGCCACCACGCCGAGCATCAGCGGCATCGCGGGCACCCCTTTGGGCATGCCGAAGCGGTTCCCGGGCAGGGGCTCCATGCCCTCAAACAGCTTGCAGCCGTTGGAGTAGGGCAGCTCCCACAGGCGCTTGACGAACAGATTCGCGTCGGCGAGGGCCTGGACGATGGCGCCGACGGTCTGCTGAAAGGCGAAGGCGGGCTCGGGGTTCTCAAAGTCCACGACGCCGGGGGCGTGGCCGCTGGGCGAGAGCGCGCCGTCGCTGCGGGCGACATAATCGTTCACGCCGCCGCGCTCGGGGATCGGCCCCTCGATAAAGTAGGGCTCCACCACCTTGCCCTCGGCGTTGAAGCTCCAGCAGAGCGGGTGAAACTCCATGAGCACCAGCTCACCGCCCTCGGCGAGCACCCCGGCCACGCCGCGCGCCCAGCGGGGCAGATCCGCGAGCCAGGGGATGGTGCCATACGACGAGAACACCCGGTCAAACCGCCGCCCCTCGGCCACGGCGGCGTCGAGCCAGTCCAGCACGTCGGCGCGCTCAAACCGCGCGGGCAGGCCCGAGGCCTGGGCGAGCTCTTGGGCGGTCTGAATCGCGGCGTCGGAGATGTCGACGCCGAGCACGTCCGCGCCCAAGCTGGCGAGGCTCAAGGAGTCTTGGCCGCAGTTGCACTGGAGATGAAGCAGGCGTCTGCCCGCCACCTCGCCGAGCAGTGCCAGCTCTTCAGGGTAGAGCGTGCTGCCGCCACGGCGCAGAAAGCCCGCTTGGTCGAGCTTGTGGCTGTTGTGCGCGGCGGTGACCGCGTTCCAGGAGCGGCGATTTTGTTCGTGGAGCGCGCGGCGCTCTTCATCAGTAGACATGCCGGTGGTTGTAGCACGGCGGGGGCGTGGGGTGGGAGGGCTGGGGCGGCGGGAATCGGCGGGTTGAGGCTCATGGACGCGATTTTTTGCGGGAAGTCGGCGGGTTGAGGCTCATGGACGCGATTTTTTGCGGAAAATCGGCTGGTTGAGGCTCAAGATCAGGACTTCTCTCCACAAAGCCACCTACTTGAGGCTCATGTTCCCGATTTGCAGGGAACGCCCCCCTCTTACGGGGCCACTTTTGCCCGTTTTTTTCCACTAGGGCCTTGAGGGGCCCGGAGAGTCCCGCGGCGACGTGGCCAAGGCCGGGCGCGGCGCGGGGGTTGGTGGGGCGATCGCGCGGGCCGCGGGTGACCTCAACTCTCGTGCTGAGCGACCGCTTGGTGAGCCTGGGGGTGAGCTGCTGCAGCGAAGGGTCGGTGTTTTGGGCGGGCCGCCGTCTGCGGTGATGCCCCAGCGCAGGGCTCCGCGTGACCTCACGCCCTCACCGCCCCGCTTGTGCCCACCTCCCCCTGGGTTACGGCCCCAGCCAGAGGTGATGTGTGACCCCAGACTGGAGCCTGCTCGCGCCGCACCGGCCCGTCGATTCCGGTGGTGATCAGTATGTGCCGCCCCCCTCCAACGTCGGCGACGCCGTGGCGCGCTGGGTGCGCGCCTCGGGAGCGCCGGTCCTCCTCGGTGGCCCCACAGGCGTCGGGAAGAGCACGGAGCTAGCCCAGATCGCCGCGCAGCTTCAGGGGGAGCGCGCCGTCTGCCTGATTCAGCTCGACCGGTTTGAGAACATGCGGCGGCTGGAGGTAGAGGGGGTGCTCAGCCGGGTGGCCAAGATCATCGAGCAGACTACGGTAGCCAAGTATACTCTTAAGGATATCGCTGATGTAAAACTTGAGAACTGGATTATCAGCGGTCTGGGTAAACATCCAACCGACATCGCCCTCTCCGCCGTCCGAGCGCTGGCCCGCCTTGCGGGATGCCGCGTGGCCCTGCTCATCGACGGCTTAGAGAAGGTGCCCGACGGCGCCCAGGCCCGCGCGCTGTTTGACGCGCTGAGCCCCCTCGCCGAGGAGGCCGATCTGGTCGCCGTCGCCCCCTGGAACCTCGCCTTCGGACCCCAGGCGAACGAGCCCTTGGTGCGGCAAGGCGAACGCTTTTTCTTTGTGCGAGCTCCCGAGGTGGAGCCGGTCGAGACCGCACCGGGGGTGCCCTTCCTCCTTCGGCTGATGCAGCGGCGCCTCAAGATCGCAGAGATGAGTGAGACCCCGGAGAGCTTTTATATGGTCGCCCGAGACGCGGCCGTCATGAGCGGCGGGCTGCCCCGGGTGTTTTTGCAGTTCCTCGCCGACTGCGCGACCTGGCGCGCCGATGAGCAGCGGCGCCGAGTGGCCCGGAACGCCCAGACCTTGACGACGCCATCACCAACCATCGAGACGGGATGCGGCGTGGGCTCCTGCCACAAGACCTCAAGCTCATCGTAGGAGTGGCCGGCACCCAAGGCTTCGAGCTGCCCATCGACGCCAAGGTGCGGCTCTTGGCACATGGCCTCTTGCTCGAGCGCCAGACGCCTCGTAGTGTTGTGCTGCAACCTCACCCGCTGCTGCGCCCCCTGTTGAGCGAGGGCTGAGTCATGCGGGACAGCGTAAACGCTATCTGGAGCGCGCTCCAGCATCCCCCGCTGATGGTCGTACTCTACGATGACTATGGGCTCTTGGAGAGCGCGCAGGAGGAGGTGGCGTCCATCGCCAACCCGAGCTGGCCCGTGCAGAGGGTCTCCACCGTTGATGAGGCCCTGAGCACCCCCGCCGACGCCCTGGCGCTCTTGGCCCCGGCGGATGAGGTGGCCACCATCGAAGAGCTCGACGGCGGGCGCGACCGTTTTGTGGACCGGGTTGTGCCTGTGGTCGTGTTTTTGCTGCGTGGCGGCTCGGGAGAGCGCGCGTTGGCCAAGGCGCCGAGCCTGCTGAGCTGGGTACGCAGCAACCTGATCGACCCCAGCGTGCAGGACCGGTTCGACGCCGACGCCGCCCGCGAAGAGTTCATCCGCTACGCAGGCAAGACGCCTGAGGAGTGGCTGGCGATGCGGAGCCGAGGCGAGCTCGACGGATCTCCAGAGCATCTGGGCCTCACCTACCGCGCCTTGTTGTTGGAAGGGCCTGATGATCTGGCGTGAGCTGGCCACGCAGCACGAGGCGCTGCGGGAGCGTGGCTATCCTGAGGTCGCGAAGGAGCTGCGCAGACGAGTTGGGCAGCTCGTGGTGCAGGGTCATTGTTCTCCAGTCTTCCAAGGCAAGTTCAGCGACAAGACTGACGACAAACGCTCAAAAAAGGTGGAGGTGATGATCAAAGGCGCTGAATCCCCCATCGGCGACCCCATCCCGCTCCTCAACCTGCCCAGCCTCACGCACCCGAAGCTGTGGATCTACGCGCTGCTTGACGACCGCAACAAACGCCTCCTCAAGTACACCGTGCGCCTCGACGCCAAATGGACCTCCGACGAGCTGCCGTTCACGATCTCCGTTGAGCTCGATGACCGACACATGGGCAGCGGGGCCTGCGGTCACCCGCTCCTGCACTGTCACATGGGCGTCGATCACGAGCGGCGCCCGCAGTTTCGCCTGCCCTTGCCCGCGCTCACGCCTTGGGAGGCGCTTGATTGGCTGATCACCCAGCTTCACGAGGCCCATGAGCCTGCCGCGTGGACACGACTCGCGCCGCCAATCCCGTCGTCCTAACCACCCACCCCGGACCCCTCATGTCGCCCAACCTGATCACCCGCCTCGGCGCCGCCTTCATGGCGCTCGGTGTCGCCGCCGCGGCCTACGGCGCCCACGGGCTTGAGAAGGTCGTGGCCGACCCGCACCTCGTCGAGGTCTGGGGCACCGGCGCGCGGCTGCACCTCTTCCACGGCCTCGGGCTCCTCGTCTTGGGCCGCATGGCCGCGCCGCCCAAGGCCACCGCGCCGCTTCTGGTGTTGGGGATCTTGCTGTTCTCGGGCTCGCTCTACACCATGGCGCTCACGAACATCCGCTGGCTCGGGGCCATCACGCCGCTCGGAGGAGGGTCGTTCATCGTCGGCTGGGCCCTGCTCGCCCGGCATGGTCCGGGGGACGCCGCCAACGGGGCCTCTTGATTCATCGGCTTGATTGGGGGAGAATGGCGACTCCACACTCGGAGGATCCTTGCTGACGCTCTACCTCGCCTGCTTCGCGTTCGGGGCCGTGTTTGTCGGGGCCTCCGCGTTCATGGGCAACAAAGAGCTAGAGGCGGGCGGCGGTGACGCCGACGTCGGAGGCCACGACGCCGACGCCAACGCCGACGCAGACGCCACCCTCGACCACGACCACGACCTCGCCGGCCACGACGGCGCCGGGGACCACCCCGTCGGCCTCGGCAAAGAGCTCACCCTGGGCGGCAAAGACTTAGGCGCCGCCCATCAGTCCGACGCCCTGCACGACGCCGCGCTCACCGTGCAGCAGGCCGCGCCGCTGGCACCGCGCTTCAGGCCGCTGTTGAGCCTGCGCTTCTGGACCTACGCCATGACGGCGTTCGGCCTGGCCGGGGCGCTGTGTCGGCTGCTCAGCGTGCCGTTCTTCTTGGAGCTGCCCGCGGCGATCCTCCTGGGCCTCGGCGTCGGCTTCGGCGCGGCCTTCGCGATTCATTCGCTCAAGGTGAGCACGGTCTCCACGGATCAGAACCTCAAGAGCCTCGTCGGCGGCGAGGCCACGGTGCTCTTGCCCGTCTCGGCCGGCCAGCTCGGCAAGGTGCGTATGCGCCTGGGCGACCAAGACGTCGAGCTCACCGCGACCACCCGCGAAGAGGCGCCCATCCCCCGCGGCACCACCGCCTTCGTCATCGCCATGAACGGCGACCGCGTCGAGGTCGCCTCGCTGCGCTCGTTGGACCCAATCGCCGCCAAACATCGGGCGCGCTCGGCGCCTCCGCAGGCGCGCTGACCCTCTCACCCCACACCTGGAGGTCCCCGAATGGGAACCATCGTCGGCACACTGTGTGCCCTCATCGCCGGGCTCTTCGTCGTCGGCATGATCGGCGCGGTCGCGCAGGCCTTCGTCTACATCTGTGAGCCCAACGAGGTGCTCGTCATCTCGGGGCGGCAACGCCAGCTCACTGATGGCTCAAGCGCCGGTTACCGGGTGATCACCTCCGGGCGCGCCTTCCGGTTCCCGATCATCGAGCGGGCCGAGCGTATGGACATGCGCGCGCTGCCCATCGACATCAAGATCGCCAACGCCTACTCCAAAGGCGGCATCCCGCTCACGGTTCACGCCGTCGCCAACGTGAAGATCTCCCGTGACCCGGCCTTCATCGGCAACGCCATCGAGCGCTTCTTGGGCCAAGACATCGGCGAGATCCGCCGCGTCGCCAAAGAGACGTTGGAGGGCCACCTGCGCGGCGTGCTCGCCACGCTCACGCCTGAGGAGGTCAACGAGGACCGCCTCAAGTTCGCCCAGCAGCTCGTGGACGAGTCCGACGACGACTTCCGCCGCCTCGGGCTGCAGCTCGACACGCTCAAGATTCAGGCCGTGTCCGACGACGTACATTACCTCGCGAGCATCGGCCGCCAGCGCATCGCCGTCGTGCTCCGTGACGCCGAGATGGCCGAGTCTACGGCGAAGTCCGAGGCCGAGCGCAAAGAGGCCGAGGCCAACCAGCTCGGTCAGGTGGCGAACGAGAAGGCCAGCGGCGCCATCGCCGCCGCCGAGAACGACGTCGCCCGCGTTCGCGCCGAGATCACCGCGATCAGCCAGATCGAGATCGAGAAGACCCAACAAGGCGCGCTGCAAGCCCGCGCTGAGGCCGAGCAAGAGCTGCAAGAGATCCGCAAACGCCTGGAGGAGCTGCGCCTTCAGGCCGACGTGGTCCTGCCCGCCCAGGCCGAACAGCAGGCCCAGGCCTTACGCGCCCGGGGCGAGGCCGCGAGCATCGAAGAGAACGGCCGCGCCATGGCCCTGGTCCTTCAGATGATGACCGAGGCCTGGCTTCGCGCGGGCAAAGACGCGAAGGACATCTTCCTCATCCAGAACCTCGAGACGGTGCTGCGCACGGTCACCGAGAAGGTCAACGCCGTGTCCATCGACGAGATCAACCTCATCGACGGCGGCGACGGCACCGCCCTGCCCAACTACGTCGCGTCGTACCCGGCCATGGTCAGCCGCGTGCTGCGTGAGCTGAACGACTCCACCGGCGTAGACGTGCTCGGCATCCTCTCCAGCGGCGGCCAGCAGACAAACGCCGCGCAACCGGCCTTGATCGCCGACGAGGTGAAGTGATGGACATCGAGAGCCTGTTGAGCCTCTTCCTCGTCGCCATGGTCGTGGTCGGCGGCGGCGGCATCGCCGTCATGTTCACCATCCGCAACCTGCTGTTCATCAGCGGCCCCAACGAGGTGCTCGTCTTCTCCGGCGCGTCGGACACCGACGGCCGCGGCTACGTCACCGTGAAGGGCGGCCGCCGCGTGCGGGTGCCGATCATCGAGCGCGTCAGCCGCATCGACCTCACCAACATGACCGTCGATGTCTCGGTGACCAACGCCTACTCCAAGGGCGGCATCCCGCTCACGGTGCAGGGCGTGGCCAACCTCAAGATCGCCGGTCACCAGCCCACCTTGGGCAACGCCTTGGAGCGGTTTTTGGACCGCCCCCGCGAAGACATCATCAAGATCGCCAAGGACACCCTCGAGGGCGCCCTGCGCGGCGTGCTCAGCCAGCTCACCCCTGAAGAGGTGAACGAGGACAAGCTCGCCTTCGCCCAGAAGCTCTTGGAGGAGGCCGAGCACGACCTCACCCGCCTGGGCCTGGCGCTGGACACCCTCAAGATCCAGAACGTCAGCGACGAGGTCGGCTACCTCAACTCCATCGGGCGTAAGTCGTCCGCCGAGCTGAACCGCAAGGCGAAGATCGCTGAGGCCGACGCCAAGGCCGCGTCGATGTTCCGCGACGCCGACAACCGCCAGAAGGCCCGCCTCGCCGAGTGTGGCGCCGCGGTGCAGATCTCCCAGGCTGAAGGCAACCGCATCGTTCAAGACGCCCAGACCCGCCGGGCGGCCTTGGTCGCCAAGGAGGTCGGCGCGGTGCAGGCGCTCATCGCCCGCGCCCAGGCCGAGGTGAAGGTGCAAGAGGCCCGCGTGGAGCAGGTGCGGCGGCGGCTTGAGGCCGACGTCATCGCCCCGGCCCACGCCGACATGGAGGCCAAGGTCGCCCACGCCAAGGGCAGCGCGGCGAAGATCGTCGAGGACGGCAAAGCCACCGCCGCCGTGCTCGACCAGATGATCATCACCTGGCAGCAGGGCGGAGATCAGGCCCGGGACATCTTCCTCATGCAGAAGCTCCAGGCGCTCATGGACTCGCTCGTGGGCACGATCTCCGACGTCGAGATCAACCGCCTCACCGTGCTCCCTTCAGACAACGGCCGCGCCGCGCAGTCCGTGCGTCTGGTGGAGGAGCTCCGCGCGGGCATCGGCGTGGACCTCCCCAAGCTGCTCACCGACTTCAGCCAGTCCCGTGGCGCGCCCGCGCCCGCGCGGCGGGATAAGCCAGCGCAGTAACCGTCGTCCCCACAGGATCGGCGGCGCCTTGGATGGCGGCGCCGGTCCTCTCCTCTGGAGCCCCTCATTCCTGATCTGTACGGCAACCTAGAGGGCCTCAAGTCCTCCCAGGTGAAGTCCCTCAAGGCGCTTTACGAGCGGCGCCTCCCCCAAGACCGCTTCGTCACCCCAGAGCTGGCCCGTCGATTGACTGAGCTGGCCCGCGAGCTGCACCGGCAGCTCGGCGTGACGGTTGACCGCGTCGGGTTCATCGAGCACGTCATCGTCGGCGACGCCCATCAGGTGTTCATCCCCGATCTCGGCCGCTCCCGCGCCGGTGAGGCCCGCTTCCGCGGCCTGCGGCTGATCGTGGCCCAGCTTCGTGGTGAAGGCATCACGAAGGACAACCTCACCGACCTCGGCCTCTTGCGCCTCGACACCATCGTCACCATCGCCGCGGGCATCGACGGCCTGCCCGGCGACATTGAGTACGCCTACGCCCTGCCGCCTGAAGAGGCCCGCGCCGCCCGCGAGGCCCTGGGAGAAGGCGGCGGCGCCAAGATCGGCGACAACAAGGGCCTCGACGACACGATGTTCCGCGTCGAGAAGCGCCCGTCGGTTCACCGCTGGGAAGAAGACTACAAGGCCTTCATCGACGATCTGGAGGCCCGCTTCACCCGCTCCGGCGCGCTCAAGCGGGTCGATGGCCGCCAGCGGGCGATCCTCGTCGCCGTGAGCCTCAACCAGAGCGCCCAGGAGGCCCGGCTGAGCCTAGAGGAGCTGGAGCGCCTCACCACGACGGCGGGCCTGGAGGTGGTCGACCGCGCCCTGCAGGTGCGCCGCGAGGCCGACAACCGCACGCTCATCGGCAAAGGCAAACTCCAAGAGCTGCTGCTCAAGGCGATGCACTTAGGCGCCGAGGTGCTCATCTTCGACGGTGAGCTGAGCCCGAGCCAGCTCCGCAACATCGCCACCGAGACCGAGCTCGCCGTGCTCGACCGCACCCAGCTCATCCTCGACATCTTCGCCCAGCGCGCCACCACCCGCGAGGGCAAGCTCCAGGTGGAGCTGGCCCAGCTCCGGTACCGCAAGCCGCGCCTGGCGATCATGCCCACGGCCATGAGCCGCCTCACCGGCGGCATCGGCGGGCGAGGCCCCGGCGAGACGAAGCTCGAGATCAACCGCCGCCGGGCCGATGAGCGCCTGGACCGCGTCGCCGCCCAGCTCAAAGAGCTCGGCCGACAGCGCGGGCGCCGCCGCGACCGCCGCAAACGTGTGAACCTGCCGCTGGTCGCCATCTGCGGCTACACCAACGCCGGGAAGTCCACCCTGCTCAACACCATGACCAACGCCAAGGTGGACGCTGAAGACAAGCTCTTCGCCACCTTGGACCCCACCTCACGCCGCATGCGGTTCCCTGAGGAGCGTGAGGTGATCCTCACCGACACCGTCGGGTTCATCCGCCGCCTGCCCAAAGAGCTGATCGAGGCGTTCCGATCCACCTTAGAGGAGGTCGTCGAGGCCGATCTCCTGCTGCACGTCGTAGACGCCGCGTCCGACGAGAAGGACGTGCACATGCGCGAGGTGGATCGTGTGCTCAAGCAGCTCGACGCCCACGAGATCCCCCGCGTCGTCGTGTTTAACAAGGCCGATCAGCTCAGCCCCGAGGCCCAGGCTGACCTTCAGCAGGAGCGCGGCGGCCTGCTCGTGAGCGCGCTCACCCGCGAGGGCCTCGACACCTTGCTGGTCGAGGTCGAGCGCCAGATCTTCCGAGATCGCGCCGCCAAAGCCAAGAGCGCGCAGCACGACGATCAGGATGATGAGGAGATCATCGACCCCGAGTCTTGGGACGACCTCCCCGCCCCCGCCGCGGATGGCCCAAGCCCGTCCGGGGGTTGATCAACGCCTCTGTCCGTGATCTTGCAGGTACTTGCGGACTGGACAGGGTGCGGCTAAAACAGAAGCTGCCGAAAGCGGCACCCAACAACGGAGACGCCCAAATGAACAAACTCTTCCTGGCTTCCCTCGCCGTCGCGAGCTTCATCGCGTGTGATGGTGGCAAGACCTGTGACTCTGGCGAGGTCTGTGACAGCCTCGGCAGCGACAGCGGCTCGGACTGCACCAGCCTCCCCACGGAGCTCGGCGACGTCACCTACGACTGTGACAACCTCGGCTACTTCTACGATGTGAACTACATCAACTGGGGCAGCGCCCCCGACCTCTACATCTACCAGTCGGGCTCGGACAACCCCTGGAACGAGGTCCACCCCTTCCCCGCCGACCCCGTCGAGTACGACGCCAGCGGCTGCTCCGAGGTCTACTACCTTGAGCTCGCCAGCGTCGCCAGCATCCCCGAGGTGGTCGAGGGCACCACGACCCTGTTCAGCTGCGACATGATCGACACGCTGACCTGGCTCGTCTTCGCGTACGACACTCCGCCCGGCGTCGCTGCGGAGTGCGGCGGCTTCGGTGACGACGTGGCCGCGACCAACGAGTTCTTCGGCGCTGACTGCCCCACGATCTGATCTCGCGCTCCTTCGGGAGTCCATCGGCCCCCGCGCGCCTCGGCTCGCGGGGGCTTTTTTTGTTGGGGATCGGGACAAGTCCCCCCACGCTGAGGCACACTGGCGACATGCTCACCGGGCCGATCCCCCTCTTCTGGCTCTACGCCTGCGCCTTGCCCAGCCCCGAGGCGCCCGCCTTCTTTGAGGGCCCGGCGCTGATCACCGACGTGACGACGGCCTGCGACGCCGATCGTGACGAGCGGCGGATCGAGGTCACCACTGAGGGCTGGACGTCCGGGGGCATGATCGCCATGAGCCTCGACGGCGCGCGCTTTGAGAGCCACAAGCTGCTCTCCGCTGAGGCCGCCGAGGACGGCGCCTGGGACGTGCTCGCGCTCACCCTCGACGTGCTGCCCGACCCCGTGGAGGCCGTCGCCGACGCCTCCACCGCCTACCTCTGCGACCCCGCCACTGAAGACGCGCTGGCCTGGCGCCTCGTGGTCTACGACGCCTTCACCCGCGAGGTGAGCGACTGCCGGGTGTGGGGGCAGACCTTAGACTGGAACGCCGTCGCGGGCTACTCGACCTGCGACAAGCCCCTTTAGGAGTGAGGCCATGCTGTTCTTCGGGTTGATGGGCCTCTGCCTCCAGACCTGCGGCGTAGGCCCCGAGCCTCCGCGCCCTGACACCGGCGGGTGGGGCGGCTGGGACTCGGCCGGCTGGGACACCGACTGGTGGGACACCGGCGGCGGGGAGGGCTGTGACGCGCTGGACACCACCCTGGACCGCGTCGAGCAGTCCTTCGTCGACACGCTCTGGCGCCACGACGTCTACACCGTCGGCTGGATGTCGTCGCCCGACCTGCTCGTCACCCGCGCCGCCGAGCCCGCCTGGACCGAGCTGCACCCCTTCCCCGCCGGCTCCTTCGACTACGACCCCGGGGGCTGCTGGGACCACTTCCGCCTCGATCTGAGGCTGGTGGCCGACGTCAGCGACGTCGTCGAGGGCCAGACGACGCTGTTCACCGAGGCCGACGGCCCAAACCTCAGCTACGCGATCCTGATCTACGACATCGACCAGCGCGCCGTCGGCTGCTGGAGCTGGGGCCTCGATCCGGCGAGCGCCGCCACGGCCATCGGCACGTCCTGCGACGTGATCTAAGCCGCGCCCTAAGCGGTGAGGCTCAAGGCGAGCTGGATCGCGGCCTCCATCGACGCCGAGTCCGCGCGGTTCTGGCCGTAGAGGTCGTCGGCGGTGCCGTGATCCACCGAGGTGCGCACGATGGGCAGGCCCAGCGTCCAGTTCACCGAGCGCCCAAAGTCGATGAGCTTGAGCGGGGCGAGGCCCTGGTCGTGGTACATCGCGACCACCATGTCGGCGCGGCCGTCGAGCATCCAACGAAAGGCGACCTCGGCGGAGACCGGGCCCTCGACGGTGAGGCCCTCGGCCCGGGCGGCGCTGATCGCCGGGGCGATGACGTCGAGCTCCTCGCGGCCCAAGAGCCCGCCGTCTCCGGCGTGGGGGTTGAGGCCACAGACGAGCAGGCGCGGCTGGGCAATCCCCAAACGGTCGCTGAGCTCGGCGCTGGAGACCCGCAGCGTGCGCAGCACCAGCGGCTTGGTGATCGCCTGGGCCACCCGTTTGATCGGCAGGTGAACCGTCACCAAGGAGACCCGCAGCGCCCCGCCAACGAAGGCCATCACCGGATCGGCGACGCCGCACAGCTCGCCCAGAAACGTCGTGTGCCCGGGGTGCTGAAAGCCCCTCGCGGCGAGGCGGGCCTTATGAATCGGCCCGGTCACCAAGGCCCGCCCGCGGCCCTCTAAGCAGGCTGAGACCGCGAGGCGCAGGGCGGCGATCTCGACGGGCTCCGCGTCGCCCAAGGCCGCGTGGGGATCCAAGGCCCGAAGCCCACCCGCGCCCTCGTGAATCTGGGAGACGACCGGCAGCTCAGGCGCGACCCGCAGCAGCTCCGGGAGATCCCCGATCAACACCGCGTCGAGGCCCAGGCGCCGCGCGGCCTTCACCGCCACCTCCGCGCCCACGCCGCGGGGGTCGCCAGGGGTGATGAGCAGCGGCGTAGACATCTGTGCCTGGGGTCAGGGCATCAAAGAGGGCGGCGGGGCGAGCGGATCCAGCTCGGGCGTGGCCTGACGGTCGAGCACACCATAGCCCACCGGGGGCTCCAACTTCACCACCACGGCGGCCTGGCGCCGGGCTTGGGCCGTCCACAGGGCCATCTCCGCCTCCATCTTACGCGCCTGAAGCTCTTGGCTGAGCTGCTCACGCAAGGCCTCATAGGGCGGCGGCGGGGCGAACTCTGAAGACGACACCCGCAGGAGCATCAGGCCGTTGGGCAGGGCGATGGGGCCCGAGACCGCGCCCACCGGGGCGCCGAAGGCCGCGGCGTCGAGCTCGGGGATGGCCTCACCCTTCTTGAAGGCGCCGAGCTGGCCTTTGCCGCCGCTGAGCAGGCTCTCCGGGTGCTCGGCGAGGAGCTCCGCCCAGGTGACCGTGCCCGCGTCGTGCCGGGCCTTGTCTTCGCTGAGCTTGAGCGCCAGGGCCGCGCGGTCGTCCAGGGTGGCGTCGGCCCCCCAAGGCACCAAGATGCCCTCTAAGGTGCGGGACTCGGCGCCGACATAGCCGTCTTTGACCTCTTGGTCGTAGAGGTCACGCAGGTCTTGTTCGGCCACGGTCACCCGCGGCGCGAGGATCGACTGACCAAACCGCATCGACCGGAGCTGCTCCATGAGCTGCTCCCGGTAGAGCGACCACGCCAAGCCGGAGCGCTCGACCTCACGGCGGAGCTGATCCCGGGTGAGGCCGTTCTGGCGGGCGATGTCGTCGATCGTGGCCTCTAAGTCGTCTTGGGTGACGTCCAAGCCGAGGCGGGTCATCTCTTGGGAGACGAGCTCCGTCTGGATCAGGGTGTCGAGCACCTCAAGCTCGGCCTCCCGACGGGCCTTCTCACCCTCGGCGTCTACACGCTCGGCGATGAAGTCGCCGCCGAGCTCATACACATCCGAGAGCGTGATCACCTCTTTGTTGACCACCGCCGCGACCCGATCCACCACGACGGCGCCCGCTGGGCGCACGATCAACGCGAGCCCAAGGGCGAGGGTCAGGAGCGTGAGGCCGAGGCGGCGCGCCAACATCAGTGGGGCTCTTCGCCGGGGGCGGGGGCGACGGCGGGCTCACCCTCGTCCATCATCTCCCCCTCAGCGCCCTCCATGCCCGACGGCACGGCGAGGCCCGCGTCGAGGCTGGGGGCCTTGCGGGCGGCCTTGATCTCTAAGGCGTTGACCTTGTCGGTCTTCACGTCGATCTTGGCGCCTTGCTTGAGGCCGTTGACGTACTGGTCGTAGAGATCCTTGAGGCGGTCGTTCTTGACCTTGCGGAGCACCGCGCCCTTCATCTGGTCGAAGGTGCGCTCCACACGCTCACGGCGCTGGGCGACGAGCACGATGTTGTAGCCCTCATCCGTCTTGAAGACGTCGGAGAGCTGGTTGGCCTGCAGGGTGAAGGCCTTGTCGACGACGGCCTTGTCCAGACCGGGCTTGCCATCGGCGGCCACGAAGCCGACGTCGCCGCCGCGGCGCTTGTAGGGATCCTCAGAGAACTGGGCGGCCAGCTCCTTAAACTTCGCGGGATCCTTGGTGAGCTCGGCGAGGATCCGCTCGGCCTCGGCCTTGGCCTTGTCATCGGGGCGGTCGTCCGTCACCCGGATGAGGATGCGCTTGATCTGCACCTTCTCGGGGACGATGAACTCGTCTTTGTGGGAGTCGTAGTACTTCTTGAGCTCCTCATCGGAGAAGTCCGTGTTGCGGACGTTCGTGTAGACCTGATCCCGAAGGAGGGTGTTGACCATCACCTTCTTGACCTTGGGGTCTTTGTCGAGGCCGCGGCGCAGGGACTCTTGGTAGAGCAGCTCATCGGCGATGAGCTTCTGCATGATCTCGTCGCGCTCGGCGGGGCTCAACGACTCGTTGTTGGCGGGGGCCTTGCGGGAGGCCTCTTGCTGGAACGCCTCGGAGCCGATGGGGGTGCCGTTGATCGTCGCGAGGACCTCGCCGATCGACTCTTGGGGCGCCGCGCCCTCGGTGGCCGGGCCGGTCGCGCCACCGCCATCACCAGCACAGCCCACCGCGAGCGCCAGAACCATCAGGACAGGAGTGACAAGACGCATGGATTCTCCAGGAGTAGGCGTCGAGAAGCCTTCGCCTCGACGCAGGGGGCACCCCATAGCACAGCCTTGACGCACCTTCAACGGCGCTTCCGCGTGCGGCGGGCTTCCCCGCGATATGCTCGGCTCATGCTCTCGTCACTCGTCCTCTGTGTCACGCTCGCGGCCCACGCCGCCGAGCTTCGGGTGGAGGGGGAGATCCCCTTTCAGCTCAGCCTCAACGGCGTCACCGCGGCCAAGCTCTACGGCGCCGGAGAGCTCACGCTGCGCGGCTTGCCCGCCGGAGACGCCCGGGTGCGGGTGGACCACGGCGACGGCAAGATCGCCGAGGCGACGATCACCCTCCGCGACGATCGCGCCACGCTGTTGATCGTCTCGACCGTGGGGGTGTTCTTTACGGACGCGCCTGTGGCCGTCGCCGACGCCACGAAGACGGGGCCGGGAGAGGTCGAGCTGCGGCTGGGCGGCACGGTGAGCGCGGAGGTGAAGCTCGGCGAGAGCTGGCACACGGTGAAGCCCGACGTGCCGCTGGTGCTCAAGGGCCTCCCGCCGGGGAGATACCCCCTGGAGGTGCGCTCGGCGAACCGCTCGGTGATCTGGTCGCGGGCGGAGCTCGAGGTCGGCGCGCAGGATCACCTCGTCGTCGTGCTCGCCGAGGGTCGGGCGCTGCATGTGTTCGGGCGACCGGCCGCGGCCTCGGCCTTGATCCCGCCCCTGGCCCCCTCGCTCACCCCTGAGGCCACGGGGCCATGAGGGGGCTGCTCCAGCGGGCCTCCCTTCGAGCACGAATCCTCGGCGCGTACCTCCTCGCGTTCACCTTCTTTACCTTGGCCATCGGCTATGGCATCTGGCAGCTCCGGGCGCTGGGTGAAGGTTTGACGGCGTTGGATCTGGGCTATGTGCCGCTCTCGCGCACGGTCTCACGCATGGACGGGGCGCTGGTTCGGGTAGACATCGACGCCGAGCGGCTCCTGAGCGACCCTCCGCGCCGCCTCGCCGCCCATCGCTCAAACCTCAACCTCTACACCCGGCTCATCCACGATCAGACCGTCGAGGGCCAGTCCATCGTCGCCCGGGTGCTGCCCAAGGTGGGGCTCAAACAAGAGCGGGCGAACCTCACCACCCTCGACGCCCAGCTCCAGACCCTCGCGCGCTTAAACGAGGCGTACTTGACGGTCTGCACCCAGGCCTTGGACCTCGCCGACCAACAAGACGCCGCCGCCGTGCGCACCTTGGCGCCGGAGCTCTCCCGGTCTCGGCAGGCGCTGCGCTCGGAGCTTGAGAAGCTCTCCACCCGCGTCGAGACCCGCATCCGCCGGGTGTCTGAGCGCACCGCCGTGGCCCAGCGGGAGGCCCAGCTCATCGCCGGGGCCTTGGGGCTCGTCGCGCTCCTCGCGGGCCTCGTGATGTTGGCCTTGGCGGTGCTGGCCCTGCGGCCCATCGGGCGGCTCACCCAGCAGGTGCAGCGCATCGCCGGGGGAGACGTCGGCGCGCGGGTGGAGCTGCAGCGAAAAGACGAGCTCGGCGTGCTCGCTGAAGAGATCAACATCATGGCCGGGGCCATCGAGGAGCGTGAAGGCGCCCTGCAGCGCGCCCGGGCGGAGCTGCGCTCGGTGCTCGACTCCATTCGTCTGGCGCTCATCGTCGAGAGCGACGGGCGCGTGACGCTGTCAAACCCCGCCGCTGAGGCGCTCTTTGGGGTGCGTGAGGGCGATCCCTTGCCCGAGCCTCTGCGGCTTCACGGCGAAGGAGACGGCGTAGAGGCCGCGCCGCTCGCGGGCCGCCTCGTGGACCTGCGCCGGGTGCCGTTCCGCGGCGGGAGCATCCTCGTCGGCGAAGACGTCACCGAGCGGGTTCACCACCAGGCCCGCCTCGCGCGCTCGGAGCGCCTCGCCCTCGTCGGCCAGATGCTCGCCCAGATCACCCACGAGGTGCGAAACCCGCTCAACGCCTTGTCGCTGAACGCCGAGCTGCTGGGCGAAGACCTGGAGGCCTTGCCCGACGATCGCCGCGACGAGGCGCGGGCGATCTTGGGCACGATCACCGCGGAGATCCGCCACTTAGAGCGTGTGACGGAGCACTACCTCACCTTGGCCCGCCGCCCGGCGCCGAGCCTACACCCTGAAGATCCGGCGGCGCTCATCGGCTCGGTGGTGAGCCTGCTCGACGAGGAGCTGCGCCGGGCGGGGGTCACCTTGACCGTCGAGGCCGCCGCGGGACCGCCTGTGGACCTCGACGCGCACCAGCTCCGCCGGGCCCTGCTCAACGTGGCGCGAAACGCCGTGGAGGCCGGGGCGAAGCAGCTCACCGTGCGGGTAGAGCGCGACGAGGGCACCCTCCGGTTTGTCATCGACGACGACGGCGCCGGGTTCTCCGCCGAGGAGGCCGAGCGCGCCTTCGACCCCTTCTTCTCCACCAAAGCCACGGGCACGGGCCTCGGCCTCGCCATCACCCGGCAGATCCTGGAGGACCACGGCGGCGTCGTGCGCGCCGAGCACAAGGCCCCCGGCGCCCGGGTCGTCTTAGAGCTGCCCGCGGCGCGCTTGACAGGCTGACAGGTCAACGACATTCTGTCTGCACCCTTGACAGAGTGTCCAGCATGCCCAAAGTGCTCGTCGTCGATGATGAAGAGGCCAACCGCGTCACCTTAGAGCGCATCATCCAGCGCGAGGGCTGGGAGGTGATGCACGCCCCCGACGGCCGCGCGGGCATCGACCGCCTGCGCCGTGAGCCCGTAGACGTCGTGCTCACCGACCTCAAGATGCCCGGCATGTCGGGCCTGGAGCTCCTGCGCGCGGTGAAGTCGTTGGCGCCCGACGTCGAGGTCATCGTGATGACCGCCTTCGGCACCGTCGAGACGGCGGTGGAGGCCATGAAAGAGGGCGCGTACGACTACGTGACCAAACCTCTGCGCCGCCAAGAGCTCGTGGGATCCTTACGAAAGGCGTTTGAGAAGCGGGGGCTCATTCTAGAGAACCAACGCCTACGCGACGCCTTGGCCCAAGAGCGCGGCGGCGGCCGGGGGGAAGAGCTCGTCGGCTCGTCCTTGGCGATGCGCGCGTTGATGGAGGAGCTGCAGCAGATCGCGCCCACCGACGCCAGCGTGCTGCTCACCGGGGAGTCGGGCACAGGCAAGAGCCGGGTGGCGCGGCTCCTTCACCAGCGCAGCCGCCGCGCCGCCGGGCGCCTGATCACCGTGAACTGCGCGGCCATCCCCGAGTCGCTGTTGGAGTCCGAGCTCTTTGGGCACGAGGCCGGGGCCTTCACCGGCGCCGTCGCCCGCAAAGAGGGCCGCTTTGACCTCGCGAGAGGCGGCACGCTGTTCTTGGATGAGATCACCGAGATCTCGCCGCTCATCCAGGTCAAGCTCCTGCGGGTCTTGCAAGAGGGGGAGTACGAGCGGGTCGGCGGCACGGTCACCCACCGGGCGGACGCCCGCATCATCGCCGCGACCAACCGGGACATCGACGCCGCCGTGCGCTCGGGGCGGCTGCGTGAGGACCTCTATTACCGCCTCGACGTCATCCGCCTGCGGGTGCCGCCCCTGCGTGAGCGCGCCGAGGACGTGCCCTTGCTCGCGGCGACGTTTCTGGACCGCTTCGCCACCAAGAACAACAAGGTGGTGCGCGCGTTCACCGCTGAAGCCCTCGACGCGCTCACCCAGCACTCTTGGCCGGGCAACGTGCGGGAGCTGGAGAACGCCATCGAGCGCGCCGTGGTGCTCGCCCGCGGGGAGCTGATCGGCGTAGACGACCTCCCTGGCGCGGTTCGTCCCCTCGCCGGAGGCCGCGCCGCGCTCTCGTTCGTTGTCGGCACGCCGCTCAAGGTGGTGGAGCGTAAGATGATCGAAGAGACTTTGCGCCACGCAGGTGGAGACAAAGTGCTCGCCGGGAACCTCTTGGGGATCACCGCGCGCACCCTCTACCGACGGGAGGCGGAGTGGGCCGCGGCGGATCGTGGGGAGCCCTCAGGCGATGGCGATCCCGCGCAGAATGACGATTTGATCTGAGTATTTTTATAGAAGCGATTCTGTGACAACGCCCCTCAAATTTAACGCCCTGACGACATCTAAAGTCGCTCAGGAACCCAAGTTCCCGAAGTTTTCAACGTCATTGAAGAATCGACCTAACATTACATTTCTTTATGATACTTTAAGAATGTGGAGAGAAAGAGTCAGGGCCACAATCTCAGGGACATCCGCCCATGATGGGTAACTCCCTGGCGAGCTTGAGATCACGGAGGTGTGTGATGACAAACGACAGTTCTTCTGGGCTTCGTGGTGTGGTGGGACAGCTCTTGGCTGTGGGCGCGATCATCCTCTCTTCGGTCGGCTCCGCTGAGGCGGCTTGCCCCGGCACCTACGCGACGGCGAGCTGCAAGGCGGGCGGCAGCTTGAACGTCTGCGCGCGGATCGGCACCTCCTTCAACTGCAACCTCGCCCAGAACGCGAACAACACGTCGGGCGTCGGCTACCTCGTCTGGGACTCGACCTATGGGGAGTACAGCGCCTATGGTGTCGACGGTGACGGCGACAACTTCTGCTGCACCCTCGCCAACACCATCGACCTCTCCGAGCTGATCCTCTCCGGCACCTCCCAGAGCGACAGCACGCTCTCGTTCTATGACTCCAGCACCGGCAACTCCGTCAACGCTTACGGCGCTAGCCTCGTCACCGCGCGTATCTTCGGCGGCAACGGCAACGACACGCTCTATGGCCCGAACCTCAGCAACTCCTGGCTCAAGATCATCCTCGCGGGCGAGTCGGAAGACGACGAGATCTTCGGCAGCCCGGGCAACGACATCATCCTCGGCGGGCCCGGAAGCGACAACCTTTGGGGTCTTGAGGGCGATGACGAGATGATCGGCGAAGGCGGCACCGACATCATCCTCGGCGGCCCCGGCAGCGACAACATCAACGGCGGCCCGAGCTCGGACATCATCAACGGCGACGAAGGCACCGACAACATCATCGGCGGCATCGGCGGCGACGTGCTCTGCGGCGGCGGCTACACCACCCTGGCCGACTCCTTCGACGGCATGGACGGCAGCGACGACATCTGCGGCACGGCCAGCGGCCAAGAGGTCGGCACGGCGGGCGCTGGGCGCGACCGCTGCTTTGACTCGTCGAGCTTGGTCGAGTCCTGCGAGACCACGCTCACCGAGTCCTACTGCAACGCGATCTGCCCCTAGGCCTGGGGTTTCCGAAAGGAGCGCGGGCGCTCTGCCCTCGCTCCTCCCCGATACGCCCTGCCCCACGGCAGGGCGTCTTCGTCTGAAGTCAGGGCCTCAGGCCCGGCGGCGTCGGCGAAGGGCGAAGGCGAGGAGCGGCAACGCCAAGGCCGCCTGCTCCCCTTTGCTCTGTTTGTCGGAGCAGCAGCCGCCCACGGCCTCGCCGCCGTCACCCCCCTGAACGCCGAGCACCTTAAAGCCCTCTTGAATCTGCCAGCCGGGGTTGGTGGTCTCGCGGCGCTCGTAGGCCCCGGCGTCGGGAGACGCGCCGTCTCGCTCGGCGCCGTTGAAGTCTGTGGCCGGGACGTAGGCCTCGCCCGAGGCGTCCGCCGCGCCGACGAGCACCGAGGCGCTCGACGGGTAGAAGTCCCAGCCCGTCGCGTCGACAAAGTCGGCGTCCCCGTGGCCGGGGATGAAGTGGCCGAGGAGCGGGTCGAGGCCGTCCACCTTGCCGGTCATCACGTTGCCGGCGATGTAGTTGCCCTCGTCGATCTGGCCCGCGCCGGCATAAAACGCGTCACCCACAGGGTTTGAGACGACGTTGTTCGCCAGCACCATGCCCGTGAGCGTCGCCCAGCCCTCCACATAGAGGCCCTCGCGGGTGGTGTTGGCGATGGTGTTGTGGCTGATCACCGCATCAGCGAGGGTGCCGCGGCTGTTCTGTTTGGTGTAGACCCCGTAGCTGCCGGTGTTGAACACGAGGTTGTTCCGCACCAAGGCGCTCCCGGCGATGTACATGCCGAGGTCGGTGACGCCCCACATGGCGTTGCCCTCGATCACGTTCGGGAGGCCGTACTCCGTCGAGGCGACCAGGAGCCCACGATAGCTGAGGTTGTACATCACGTTGTCGCGCACGACGTTGTTCTGGCAGCCGTGCTCTAGGTAGACGGCATAGCCGCCATCATCGCGCAGGTCGTGGATGAGGTTCTCGGCGATGAGGCTGTCTTGTGTCCAGCACGAGGCGTCACCGCAGCCGATGTACATCCCGTAGCCATCGACGATGTCGCCGATCTCGTTGTTGGTGAAGGTGATCGCGGAGTTGTCGCCGTAGAAGTAGACCGCCGTGCGCCAGAGCTCCGTAAACGCCATGTCGGTGACGGTGATGTTGGTGGAGCTCTCGATGCGGATGCCGCCGGGGCTGATCGTGCCGTCCTCCCAGCCCTCGGCGCCGACCAGGGTGAGGCCCTGCACGGTGAGGTAGCTGGACTCGTAGATGCGGATCGCCTGATCGTTCACCGAGCTGACGAGGATGACCTCGGCGCCCTCAGCGGCCTTGAGCACGATCGGCTGCTCCGCGGTGCCCAGGCCCGACCAGTCCAGGCGCTCGGTGATCTCGTAGGTGCCCGCGCTGAACGTGATCACGTCGCCCGGGGCCAAAGAGGAGGTGAGGGTCTTGACGTCGTCCGTCGGCTTGAGGGTGACGCTCGCGGCCATCGCGGCGTCGATGAGGCCAAGGGAGAGGAGGAGCAGGAGAGCGGGCACGAGGTCACTCCTTACTTGCTGTGAGGGCCGCCGGTGTGGCCACGGTCGTTCCGCGTCTTGTCCACGTCATTGTAGGCCGCGTCCGGCGGCCCGCTGTCTTTGGCGGGAGAGCTGCTCTTGAGGCTGAGGTCGTCGTTCTGGGGGTCACGGTCGTTCGAGAAGGTGTTGAAGAGGGGATCCTCGTTCTCATTCTCATGGGTCCCGGCGGCGAAGGGACCCGAGAAGTTGGCGCTGTCCCCGGCGCTCGTCGCGTACGCCGTGTTGTAGCTCACGGCGTGGGCGGCGGCGTTGTCGATGTACAGGCCGCTGAGGCCCTAGGCGCGGAAGATGAGGTTTGAGAGGATCTCTAGCTCTCCGCTGGCGCCGAGGGCGACGTAGATCCCCGCGCCTTGGCCGCTCGCCTGGTTGGCGACGAAGGTGTTGTTCACCACCTCGAAGCGGCCTTGGGTGCCCTCAACAGAGAGGCCGCCGCCGACCAAGCCGCCGTTGTTGTCTTGGATGACGGAGTTCCGCAGCGCCGAGCCCGAGGAGGCCGCGACGTTGGTGAACGAGAGCCCACCGCCGCCGTTCACCGCGGTGTTCAGGGTGAACTCGCCGCGCTCGATGAGAAACCCTGAGCTGGCGATGATGGCGACGCCGCCGCCTTTGTCGGTGGCGGTGTTCTGGGAGAAGCTGGAGTCGGAGAGCGTCACCGTCGAGGAGTCGGCGACCAAGGCCCCGCCGCGCACGCCGGTGTTGCCCAAGAACACCGAGCCGCTGTCGATGACCGTGGCCGAGAGCGCGGAGATCCCGCCGCCGTCATCCGCGGCGACGTTGTTGAGCAGCTCCGAGGCGTAGAGCGTGAGCGTCGAGGACGTGGCGGAGATCCCGCCGCCGTCCGTGGCCGAGCTGTTGCCGGTGAGGCGCACGCCGTCGAGGATCGCCTCGCTGTCGACCAGCCGGATCGAGCCGCCGTCGGTGCCCGCGCTCGCCCCGCTCAAGGTGAGGGTGGTGAGCCCCAAGAGCCCGCCGCCGGTGACCTCAAAATGGCGGCTGCCCGCCGTCGTGGTGAGCGTGACCTCGTCTACCCCTTCCCCGACGAGGTTGATCTCTTCGCCGTCTACGGTGAGGCTCACGGCGTAGCTGCCCGCGGCCAACCACACCGTGCGGCAGGTGCCGTCGAGGTTGGCGAGGCCCTCGTCTAAGGTGTTGTAGGGCTTCGTGTCCGTGCCGTCCTCTTCGCCGCTGGCGCTGGCGTCGACGACGACGGGGTAAGCGCGGCGGTCGTTGTCGTCGCAGTCTCCGGCGTCGCTGCACACGCTGTGGCCGTCGTTGTCGGCGTCGATGTTGTCTTCGCCGCCGTCGCAGTCGTTGTCGGCGCCGTCGCAGACCTCTACGCCGCCGGGCCGGGCGCGGGCGTCGCCGTCGTCGCAGTCGCCGTCGCAGATGCTCCAGCCGTCCTCATCGGCGTCGTCGCGGTCGGTCTCGACGCCGTCGCAGTCGGAGTCCTTGTCGTCGCAGATCTCTTTGGCGTCGGGGTAGACGCTCTTGTCACCGTCGTCGCAGTCGCCCTCACACACGAGCCAAGAGTCGCCGTCGGCGTCGGTCTCGTCGCCGCCGGGGGCGCCGGAGCAGTCGTTGTCGCGGCCGTCGCAGACCTCGTCCGCGCCGGGGTTGACGCTGGCGTTGTTGTCGTCGCAGTCGCCGTCTACGACGCGGTAGCCGTCGGCGTCGTTGTCGGCCTCGGACGCGCTGCCTTCGCCGGTGAGGCTGACCGTCGCGCTGCCGCCGCCGTCGATGTCGTCGTACCGCACCTGGACGAGGCCCAGATAGACCTGCTCCTTCTCGGGGGTGAAGGTCACCGTGACGATCAGCGAGAGCGCGTCGCCGAGCGCCAGGCTGCCGTCGCGGTCGAGGTCGAAGATGTCGGGATCACCGTCGGTGAGCTGCACCGAGAGCACGTCGATCTGGCCGTCGCCCGCGTTGGCCAGGACGAGGTCCAGCGCCGCCTCACCGCCGACGGGCGCGGTGCCGAAGTCTAGCGCCGTGGGGGTGATCGTGAGCATCGGGGGCGACTCGACGTCACCCTTGCAGGCGACGAGCAGCAGCGACAGCCAAGGGATCAGGGGCTTCATGGAGGACTCCGCCGCGACGGCTTCGATCAGGGGGCGCCACCGAGGGCCGCGAAGAATTTTTTCCGGTGAGGTCAAAATACTCGGAGCGACGCCGCTGTGGTAGACTGCCACCATAACTTCAACACCGCTCACGACGAGCGGTGAGCGCCCGCAAGATGCCGCGGCACACCCTGTCCCAAAAGGGTCCGCGTGTCGAAAAATCTTCTTCTCCCCCTGCTTCTCGTCACGGTGGCCTGCACAGGCGCCGAGGACGATGGCGTGGTGCCGATCCCCGTCGAAGACAGCGAAGACTGGGAAGACACCGGAAGCTCCAGCTTCCCGATCGACACCAACCCCGACTCCGGCCTCGACATCAGCCCGGAGCACACGCTCACCTTGGAGCAGTGGGGGCGCTGGGAGCTCAGCCCCTTCGGCGGCCCTTATGAGCGCCTCGTGGGCGAGCTGCACGTCTGGGAGTACCTCGACGGCGTGCGCCCCGACACGGGGATCGAGACGGGCCTAGACACCGGGCTCAGCGAAGAAGAGGCGCTCCTTTGTGACCTCACCTGGTCCCTCATCGGCGACGTGGCCGAGGTCGCCTGTGACGACTGCCTCTTCGCCTTCGACGTCGAGTTCTTCTTGGTCGAAGGGGACGCCTCCACCTGCCGCGATCCCGACATGCCTGAAGAGGGTGAGGTGCGCCGCTACGGCTACGACGCCGACGGCGTGATCTGGCACGACTACGGCGGCTCCGGCGTGTGGTTGCCCTGGTTCGTCGCCGAACGAAACGGCGACACCATCACCTTTAGCTGGCTGCTCACCTTAGGCGTCGGCTTAGAAGAAGAGGAGGACGAATGAGCCCCCGCCTGTGGTTCTCCGCCTCGTTGCTCTTCTTCATGGCGTTGGCCCCGGCCTGCACCGGCGAAGAGGAGGTCATCGACCCCGGCCCAACCCCCAAGCCCCTCGACCCGCCCGATGTGAGCGACGTCGACTTCCCCGCGGCCATGGCCGAGGCGATGGGCTTGGCGCTCTCGGTGAACGCGCGCTCGGCTTGGCTGGGCCACGCCGAGTCTCTGGGCCTCGCCGAGCAAGGCTGCCCCAGCTTCTACGCGGGTTTTGCCGATCCTGAGATGGCCGACGAGGGCGAGGGCCTCTCGTGGTACGACCTCTGCACCACCTCCAAAGGCGACGGCTTCGGCGGCTCGTTCTATTGGGAGAGCGCGGTCTCGGTCACTGAAGACGACGCCTCGGGCCAGACCACTGAAGCCACCCGCCGCGTCGAGGGCGACGCCGTCGTCTCCCAAGGCGACGCCGTGCTCTTTGAGCTCGACGGCGAGGGCGAAGACTCCTTGCTGCAGCTCATCGACGGCGACTACCGCCGCGTCGTGTACTCCAGCGTCATGGACGCCACGGTCACCGGCACCCTGCCCTTCCCCGACGGCCCCGCGGGCGGCTGGCGCACCGACCTCAACCTGAGCTGGACGAGCGGTGACCAAGACACCCTCGCCGCCAACGGCAACGTCTACTTCTTCGACCACCTCATCGCCGGGCGTTTTGACTCGGTGAACATGGACCTCACGCTGCAAGGCCCCACGGGCGCCTCGCCGGAGGCCTGCACCGCCGAGCCCATCGGCTTCATCAGCCTGCGTGACCCCGACGCCTTCTGGTACGACCTCGTCTTCGACCCTCTGGAGAGCGACGGCGAGTACGACAACGAACCCTACGCGGGCTGCGACGGCTGCGGCACGCTGTACATCCGGGGCGTCAAACAAGAGGCGCCGGTGTGTTTGGATCTGAGCTGGGTGTGGAGCGGCGCGCTGACCCCGCCTGCCGCGGCGGACTACGCCTTGGGCCTTCGTGGCCTAGGACTGGAGGGCTAAAATGCTCATGTTCTTGTCCTTGTGGGCCTGCGGTCTCGACCAGACCACAAACCCCATCACCCCCCTCGGCGCCCGGGAGCAGCTCCTGCGGCTCTCCGTAGACCTGCGCGGCGTCCACCCCTCGGAGGAGGAGCTCCTGGCCATCGAGGCCGCCGCCGCCTCTGAAGACCCGGCGGCGTTCGACGAGACCTACACCCTCTTCGCCGACCGTTACCTAACCGATCCCCGGTTCTTGGGCCGCGTCGAGGAGCTGTTCAACCACAGCTTCCGCACCCGCACCGGCGACGTCTACTTCGATCTCGAAGAGGTCGGCCTGGGTTATTTGGGTGACGAGCGCGCCGCGCGGTCCATCGGCGACGAGCCCTTGAAGCTCATCCGCTACGTCACCGAGCACGACCTGCCCTACACCGAGCTGGTCACCGCCGACTACACCGTCGCCGACCCAACCCTGGCCACCTTGTGGGATCTTGAGCTGCAAGACCCAGACGCTGAGGGCTGGCAGCGCGCCCGCTACCGCGACGGCCGCGAGCACGCCGGTGTGCTGAGCATGACCTCGCTGTGGCTGCGTTACCCCTCGGCGGGGGTCAACGCGAACCGCCACCGGGCGAACACCGTCACCCGGGTGCTGCTCTGCGACGACTACCTCGCCCGCCCGGTGAGCTTCTCCCGCTCCCAGATCGACGCGTTGACCTCGGGCGACCCTGAGGACGTCATCCGCGAGACGCCCACCTGCCAGTCCTGCCACTCCTCCCTGGATCCCCTCGCGTCTCACTTCTTCGGCTTCTGGTGGGAGATCGAGGGTGACCTCACCGAGCAGACGCTCTACCGTCCCGAAGACGAGGAGATGTGGAAGGACCACCACAACCGCGAGCCGGGCTACTTCGGCAAACCCACGGCGAACCTCGCCGAGCTGGGCATGTTGCTCGCAGAAGACTCGCGCCTGGTGGACTGCGCGGTCAAGACCGTCTTTGAGGGCGTCACCCAGCGCGCCACGTCCGAGGCCGACTGGGCGGAGCTGAGCGAGCACCGCGCGGCCTTTGAGGACGGCGGGCTCACCCTGCGCGCCTTGGCCCGAAGCGTCGTGCTCTCTGAGGAGTACCGCGCCGCCGCCACCTCCGACGCCGAGCTCGCCGCGCGCCTGCCCACGGTGAAGCAGGTCTCCCCCACCCAGCTCGCCTCGATCATCGAAGACATCACCGGCTACGCCTGGACCTTCGACGGCCGCGAGGGCCTCAGCGACCAAGCCACGGGCCTGCCGGTGCTCGCGGGCGGCATCGACAGCCGCTACGTCACCACGCCCAACCACGATCCCTCCGTGGGCCTCGTGTTCATTCAAGAGCGCCTCGCCCAGTCCGCGGGCCGCTACGTCGCCGAGCACGACCTCGACCCCAACCGCGAAGGCGACGCGCTGATGCTGCAGTACGTCACCGTGCTCGACACCCCAGAGTCCAACCCGGCGGCGTTTGAGGCCCAGATCCGCGACCTGTTCTTGCGGGTTCGGGGTGTGCCCCTGGCCCAAGACGCCACGGAGCCCGCCCGGCTCATGGCCCTGTGGAAGCAGCTTTATAGCGCTGAAGGCTCCGCCGAGCGCGCCTGGGCTGGTGTCGTCTCTGTCGCGCTTCGTGATCCCCGCATCCTCTTTTACTAGGCCGAGGTGAGCGCCATGATGAAGACCAACCGTCGTCGCCTGCTCTCTGGGGCCGCCGCGCTGTTTGGCGCCGCCCAATTCGGCCTCAACACGTCCAACCACAAGGCCCACGCCGCCACGGTGAAGGGTGAGCGGAAGTTCTTGTTCTTCTTCGCGGGCGGCGGCTGGGACGCCACCCCGCTCGATCCCAAGTTCGCCTCGGACGGCGTGAGCCCCGTCGGCGGCACCGACATGGATCCAGACACCGTGCTCGGCTCTGTGGGCAACCTGAGCTGGTCCAGCGGCGACGATCGGCCCGAGATGGACCGCTTCTTCACCCGCTGGGGCAACAAGGTCTCCCTCATTCGTGGGGTCAACGTCCACTCCGCCGGTCACGAGACGGGCATGCAGTGGATGATGACCGGCACCTCAGCGAGCCAGTACCCCGACTGGCCCACCACTCTGGCGGCGTTCGGCACGGGCGACTACCCCATGCCCCACATCGTCTTCGGCGGCCCGGCCTACCCCGGCAACCAAGGCGCGGCCCTGGTGCGCGGCGGCGGCGGCACGCTCTTAAACCTCATCGACGGCAGCATCGTCGGCATGTCGGACGTGCCGGGCCGGGTGTTCCCCACCCCGGCGGACAGCATGATGGACGCCTTCGTCTACGAGCAGGCCGCGGCCTTCGCCGCCACCCGCGAGGGCCTGGGCAAGACCCGCGCTGAAGACCTCCTCGGCAACTTAGAGCGGGCGATGGAGCTTGAGGGCCGCCGCTTTGAGGCGGGCTTGGGCGACACCGGCTCGGGCATGCTCGATCAGGCCGTCATGGCCTGTGAGCTGTTCCGCTTGGGGCTCTCCCGCTGCGCGATGATCGGCATCCCCGGCGGCTGGGACACGCATGGCGGCAACCAGAACGTCGGCATGCAGATGAACGACCTCTTCGGCGCGCTCTCCCAGCTCTTTGAGGTGCTCGCCACCACGCCGGGCCGCGACGCGCCCTGGCTCGCCGATGAGGTGGTGATCGTGCTCGCGTCAGAGCTCGGCCGCACGCCCAAGTTCAACGGCGCCATGGGCCGCGACCACTGGCCCTACACCTCGATGCTCGTCGGCGGCGCCGGGGTGCGAGGCAACCGTGTGTTCGGCGCCACGGACGAGTCGTTCATCGCCCTGCCCAGCAACTACGAGAGCGGCGCGCCCGACGACAACGGCGAGATCATCGGCACCGAGAACGTCGGCACGGCGCTCTTGAAGCTGGGCGGCCTCGATCCCGAGCGGCACCTCCCGGGGGTTCGCCCCTTGGATGGCCTGCTCCGCACGAGCTGAGCCGAATGATTCGCCCCCTCTTCGCCCTCGCCGCCTTGGGCGCCTTGGTCGCCTGCGAAGGCGGCGAGGCGACGGACTCAAGCGCCTGCGACCGCGACCCCCCGCTGAGCTACGACAACTTCGGGCGCGGCTTCTTGGAGAAGCAGTGTACGGGCTGCCACAGCTCGCTTCTGCGCGCCGAGCAGCGAAACGAGGCGCCGGTAGGCATCGATCTCAACTCGTACCGTGACGCCTTGATGTGGGCCGAGCGCATTCAGGCGCGGGTGCTCGACCCAGAGGTGCCCACCATGCCCCCCGGCGGCGGCCCCAGCGCCGATGAGCTGATCCTGCTCGACGAGTGGCTCCAGTGTGAGCTTTTGCCCGCCGCCGCGGCCTGGCGTGAGGAGGGCTCCCCATGATCATCGCCGCGCTCTTGTTCTCTTTCGGATGTTCGGAGTACCACGTCCGCGAGGCCGACCCCGTCCCCGTGGCCGACCCCCCGGGCCGTGACCTGGACGACCAGGGCCAGCCGCCGGACTGGGCGAGCTGCTCCACAGGCCTCTGGGGCCGCTACGCGAACATGAGCGCCCAGCACCCCGACGTCGAGCCCGCCCCGGACGAGCTCGCCCCCGAGGACTACAGCACCCTGAACTGGTGGGACGATGAGGTCTTCGCCCGTTTTGACCCCAGCCTAGAGCTCGGCCAGTCGTGGTGGCCCGTGGATGAGGGCCTCGCCGGAGACCCGGCCTACTTCGCCGTGCGCTGGAACGCCTGGCTGCGGGTGTACGACCGCGGCACCATCGAGATCCTCTTGGCCAGCGCCGGAGACGTCTGGGTGATCTTGGACGACGAGGTCATCGCCGAGCTCTCCTCCTCGGGCGAGATGCTCACCACGCAGCTCCCCATCGAGATGAACGCCGGTCAGTTCCCCCTGGAGATCCGCTACGCCAGCCGCTCGGCCTTGGACTCGGGCCTTCGGTTTCGTGTGGTGACCGGCGAGGTAGACCTCTGTATGCCCGACTACTCCGAAGACGAGACAGAGTAGGCAGGCGCCTTGCCGCCGGGCTCAAAACAGGCGATCTCCGGTGGACCCATCCACCCTGGAGACACCGATGGTCGAGCTTACGCTTGAGGGCCCTGGCAAGAACGCGCTGAGCACCGCCGTCTTGGAGGGCCTGCTCGCCCAGCTCGACGCCGCTGAAGGTCAGCCGCTGTTGTTGACCGGCGCCGGGGACGCGCTCTCCGCCGGGGTGAACCTCAAAGAGATCGCGACCTTGCCCCCTGAAGGCATCGCCCACTTCTTGACCCTGCTCGATCAGGTCGTGCGGCGGCTCTACTTGTGGCCCGCGCCCACGGTGGTCGCCGTGAACGGCCACGCCATCGCCGGGGGCAGCGTCATCGCCTGCACCTTTGACCTGCGCATCGGCACCACCGACCCACGCGCCCGCATCGGCCTGAACGAGCTGGCCATCGGCGTACGTTTCCCGCCCGCCGCCCTGGCGATGTTGCGCGCCCGGCTGCCCACGCAGCACGTCGATCGCCTGCTCTTGGCCGCTGAGCTGCACGGCCCCGTCGAGGCCCTGCGCCTGGGCCTGCTCGACGAGCTGAGCGACGACGTGCTCACCACGGCCCGCGCCCGCCTCGCCGCCTTGGCCGCAACCCCCCGCGAGCCCTACGCCCGCACCAAAGAGGCCCTTCGTGGCGCCACTCTGGACCTGCCCGCCTCGGCGCTCAAGGTCTTTGAGGACGAGGTCGTGCCGAGCTGGTCGTCCCCGGAGCTGCGCGAGCGCCTGCTGCGCCAGCTCAAGCGCTGAACGCCCCGCCAGAGCCCACGTCCCCGTCGCCCTCGACCATGCGGAACATCAACACGTCGTCGAGGTACTGCCCGTTGGCGAGGCGGTACTCTCGGGCGCGCAGGCCCTCACGAACGAAGCCGAACCGCTCGTAGAGCTTGATCGCCCGGACGTTGTGGGCGAAGACGTTCAGGCTGAGCTTGGTGATGATCGGGTTCTCTGTCGCCCACTCCACACAAGACGACATCAAGGCCGAGCCCACCCCGGCGCCTCGGGCGCGGGCCGAGACGTAGATCTCGATGCGGGCGTTGTGGTGCAGGCGCCGTAGGCTGCCGCCTTGCACCAACAACATGCCCACGGCCTCCCCCTCTAGGCGCGCCACGAAGTAGCGCGCGTTGGGGCGGCGGTTGAGATCACGGATGACCGCCGCCTTGGACGCCACGGACTCGGTGAGCTCATCGGGCTCGGTGATGAAGTAGAGGCCCTCGTCGATGACCTCGGACTGCACACCCAAGAGCGCGGCGGCGTCGTCAGGCCGGGCGTCTTCGACGATCACCCGACCCAAGCCCGTGTCCGCGCGCCACCGGCGCCCGCCGCGCCCGAAGCTGAACATGGCCCAGACCGCCGCTTACTTCGCGGCGGCGTTGAGCCAAGGCGCCACGGCGCCCGCGTCAGCCCCGGTCATGCCGGTGAGCCGCGCCTCAAAGGTGCCCAGCGCCTTCGCGCGCTCCAGCGCCGGGTTGCGCATCAGCGCCCGCACCCGACCCACGCCGGCCTTCGCCAGCTCACCCACGGGCCGCATGTAGTCGGAGGTCATCACCTTCACGACGTCGGGGTGAATCGCGGCCTTGAGCAAGCCCGAGGGCATCCGGCCCGACTTCGAGAGGTAGAGCAGCACGTTTGTGTAGGTGTCGTTCTTCTCGAAGTACATCTTGTCGTAGATCTCGGACTTCTCGTCGTTCACCAGGCCGTCGCGCATGGCGAGGGTGTGCAGCGAGGTGCCCGGGTAGAAGATGACCGAGAACGCCTGGAGCCGGTAGGGCTTGGGCATGTCCGCGATGAGCCGCAGGGTGTCGAGCTTGTCTTCGATCGTCTCGTAGGGCAGATCGTAGATGATGTCGTACTGGGGCGGCGCGGTGCGGTCGGCGTACTTGACGATGACCTCGGCGGACTTGATGATCTTGTCGTTGCCCATGGTCGAGCGCTTCATCATCTTCTGGATGCGCTTGGAGCCGTGCTCGACGCCCATCTGGATGCAGTGCAGGCCAGCGTCTACCAGGGCCTCGTACTTCTCCTCAGAGATCGTGCCCGGCGAGCCCAAGAGGTAGAACGGGTCGCCGACGCGGCGCTTGTACTGCTCGGCGAACTTGAGCATGTCGGGCAGGGGGCGGCCGAAGAAGGAGTCGTCGGAGAACCAGATGAAGTTGATGAACGGGTACTCCCGCTTGACGTTCTCCAGCTCCTCCATGACGTTCTCGACGCTGCGATAACGCACATAACGCTGGCGTTTGTAGAGGTCGCGGTAGAAGCTGTTGCCGCAGTAGGTGCAGGCGTGGGGGCAGCCGCGGCCGGTCATGGTCTGGTAGCCGACCTTGCCGAACATGCGGGAGATCGTGCCGTTGTGCAGGTAGCGCCGCAGCAGATCCTTCGTGAGCGGGAGGACCTTGCCCTCGAAGAGGATGTGGTGGTCGTCTAAGCCGAAGTCGGGGTGCGGGTAGGAGTCGAGGTCTTGCTCGAGGCTGCCGGGCTGGTTGCGGATGACCTTGTCACCCTTGCGCCAGACGAGGCCCTTGATGTCGTAGAGGTCGTCGCCTTTGCCCGCGTCGAGGCGATCGCAGAGCTGCAGCAGAAGATCGTCGGCGTCACCGATGGCGACGTAGTCGGCCCAGCGCGCGCACTCATCGGGGCGCACGGAGGGGTGAAAGCCGCCCCAGATCACCTTCGTGCCGTGCGCCTGCTGCACCGCGCGGGTGAGCTGCTTCGCGGTGTCGAAGTAGTGGGTCATGAGCGTCACGCCGACGAGGTCGGAGTCTGCGGTCAGCTCAAGGTACTGGTTGATCACCTCGGCGGGGTACCGCTCTTCGCTCATCCGGACGTGGGTGAACTCACCGTCGCCCGCGAAGTCGGGCAGGCTGATGAACTGCACTTGGTGCCCGGCGCGCTTGAGCACGGCGCTGAGCGTGCGCAGACCGTAGTTCGTGATGTCCGGATAGGGGCTGACCAGGGTGACCTTCATGTCGTACCTCGATCCCGCGCCCTCACGAGCGCCGGGGATGAATCAGCGTAGTCGGGCCGGGGCCGGGGTGTCAACCGCAGGGTGGGCGTTCTCACACATCTCTCTGCCACCCCCGACCCGCAGGCCGCGTTGATCAGTCCCAGCGGGGCTTCTCAATGATCTCGGTCACTTTGTCGTCGTCCAAGAGCACGTTCACCTGGTAGAGCCGAACGGCCTTGTACTCGGTCTTGGAGTTGGGCGCCCAGACGAGCACGGTGCCGTCGGGCTGCTCCTCAAAGCGGTACACGAGGCGCTCGCTGCGCTGGGCCTCACGACCCACGAGCTTCTGTTTGTCGTGGGGAGGGCCCCAGGCCATGAGCACCTTGTCCTTCGTCCAGCCCACCGCGACGGCGCCGGAGACGATCTCCTCACGCTCCGCCTCGCTGTACTTGTAGAAGCGGTCCCACAAGCCCTGATCCTTGAGGTACTGGTTACGCTCCTCTTCAGTCTTGAGCTTGAGGTAGGTCTTGCGGGACTCCTCGCTCATGAAGGGCTTGAGCACGTAGTAGTGGTCAAACTCAGCGTCGCTGAGGTTCTTGACCTTCTTCTCCCAGCAGCCGGTGAAGGTGAGGGCGAGGACAGAGAGGGCGAGAAGCGCGCGCATAGAGGCCTCCAGAGGGGAGAGGATTGACGCTTAACCCGCTGGCTTCGCGGGCGGAGACGGGAAGGGCAGGCGAGGATCGACCAGGCCGAGGGTGTCCAAGGGAACCCAGCCTACCCGATCATCGGGCAGGGCGATGAGGGCCTGGGCGCCGACACGCTCACGAACGGTGACCTCGGCCCCGGCGTGTAAGGTGAACAGCACGACGCCCCCCGCGCCTTCAGAGCGCGCGGAGACCTCGTCGGTGAGCACCACGGCGTCGGGGCGATCGTTGAGGGTCGAGAGCTCCGCCGCCGTGGAGAGCGTGAAGGCCAGGGCCGGGACGCCCACCAGCAGCGCCGGGATGCCGACGGGCGCCTCGGGACGAAGCCGCCAGAGCGCGCCGAGGGCCCCCAAGGCCGAGAGGCAGAGCGCCGCCGCCCAGCCCTGCTCGGAGAACGAGAAGCTCGACCGCCAGAACATCCACGAGTCCAAGGCCGGGGCCTCGATGCGGTCCTGGGTGCGGCGCCGGGCGTGGCTGAGGTTCATCAGGATGTCGCCGTCCCGCGGGGCCAACACCGCGGCGCGACGCCAGGCGAGGATGGCCTCGGGGATGGCGTCCTCGCGGTACAACGAGACGCCGAGGTTGTAGTAGACGTCACCGCTCAGCGCGCCGCCGTTCACCGCCGCGACGTGGAGGCGGCTGGCCTCGGCGTGGTCCCCGGCGACCAGGGCCGCCAAGGCGTCGTCTACGGGCTCCCCGGCGGTGGCGAGGCCGAGGCAAAGCAGGGGGGTGGTCAGGCCAAAGAGGGGCATCAGCCGAGCTCCAACAGCGCGCGGCAGAGGCGCAGAGTGCGCTCACGCAGGCCAGCGTCGGCGCCCCCGCCATAACGAGCGGCCTCCAGGTCTGCGTAGAGGCGCTGGGCCTCGTCGCGGTGGGTGGTCGGCAAGGCGCCGAGCGCGTCTTGGTCCAGCGCCGGGGCGGGCCTGCCGAGGGCCAAGCCCAGAGACTCTCGGAACAGGTCGAGGAGCTCAGCCAGCTCAGCCTTCTCGGCGCGATTCAGGCGCTGGCTCAAGGCCCGGCGGGGATCGGCCTTGGGCTTCACACGCTGGGCCAGCTCTCTCGCGAGGAGCCCGAAGAAGCCGAGCCAAGGCAGGCCGACGAGGCCGAGCACCAGGGGATCTTGGGGGCGAAACAGCGCGCGGTCGGCCTTCGCGCGGGGGTGCAGCGGCGCGATGTCGTCGGCCTGGGCCTCGACGTCTCGGCGCTGGTCGGCGGCGCCTTGGGAGAAGGTGGAGAGCGTGGCCTCACCTTCGCCGGGGGTGACGTTGAGGGTGAGGGGCTCGGTCTGGAGCCGCTCGTAGCGGCCGGTGCGGGGGTTGAACACCGAAAGCTCAACCGGCGGCAAGGTGAGCGTGCCGGGGCGCTCGGGCACGATCGCCCGGCGGAAGGCGGCGGCGGAGGTGAAGCGGCCCTCTCGCACCCGCGCCTCGACGGTGGGGGTGTCGTCGTAGGCCCGAAACCCGGCGTCGGCGGCCACGGGCGGCAGGCTGAACCCGGCCAAGGTGCCGTCGCCGGAGAGGGTGATCTCTAAGGTGACGCTGTCGCCGGTCGCGACGGTGTCATCCAGCAAGCGGGCGCTGAGCGCGAACTCGCCGACGAGGCCGGAGAAGTCGTCGGGGCGGCCCTCGGCGGGCAGAGGGCGCACGGTGAGCTTGAGGCTCTCGGAGGAGTAGACCTCGTTGCGCACGTTGGCGAAGGCCCGGGCGGGGCCTCGGCCGCTTCGGCCCAGCTCTGGCACCTGAACGGCCATCACGCCCGGGGTGATCGTGCGCTCGCCGGGGGCCGCGGCCACCAGCGGCATGTCAACTTGGATGACCGACCAATCTTCGCCGTCGATGACCGTGCGGTGCTCCCGAAGCTCACCGTCCCGGGTCTGCTCGGCGACGAGGCCGTCGAAGGTGGGCGGGGTGAAGCGGCGGTCGAGCACCTGCTCCGGGGTGCGAAAGCTCATCGTGTACACGAGCACCTGGCCGACGTACGCGCTCTGGACGGGCTCTCCCAAGGCGCGCAGGCTGGCCTCGGCCTTGGCGCCGCTTGGGCCCGTCGCCCGAGGGCTCACCTTGAGCGACAAGGCGTCGGTGCGGATGGCCTCGCCGCCGACGTTGAGCTCCATGGCCGGGATGTTGATCGAGCCCTCGTTGAGCGCGGTCAAGGCGTAGGTGTAGGTGACCGTGCGGGAGGTCTTGCCGCTGATGCGCACGACGGACTGCTGCACCCCTTGGTAGGCGATCTTCGCGCCGGGCACCGCGGGCCACGACGGCGCCCCAGGCAGCGCCGCGTCGATGACCGTGAGGCGCAGGCCGATGGTCTGCCCCACCTGGAGGCGCTCGGTGTCGGCGTCGAGCACGAGCTGCGCGGCGTAGAGCGCCTGAGAGGCGGCGAAGAGCAGAGAGGCGCTGACCATCACCAGTCCTTCTCTTTGGGGTAACCGTCGATGAACACCCGCGGGGTGCCCTCCTCCACGGCGTCGAGGAGGCGCTGGGCCTCGGCGGGGGACATGCCGCTCGCCGCGCCTGGGGGCGGCGCCTCGTCGCTGGGCTGCCCCGCCTGGGCCTCGCCCTGGGCCTCCCCCTCGTTGGGGGTGTTCTCGCCGCCGTCTGGCTGCGCCTCGCCGGGCTTGGTCTGGGAGCGCTCACCGTCTTGGGGGCTGCGCTCGCCGCCGTCTTGGGGCCGCTGATCTTGAGGGGCGCCTTCGCCGTCTTGGGGCTGACCAGACTGCGGCTGGCCATCTTGGGGCTCGCCGTCTTGGGGCTGACCGTCTTGGGGTTGGCCGTCTTGAGGCTGACCGTCTTGAGGCTCGCCGTCTTGGGGCGCGCCGTCTTGGGACTCCGGCGGCGGCGCCTGCCGGGCGGCGATCTCTTGGCGAACCTGCTCGACGTTCTTCTGCGCCCCGGCGTGGTCGGGGCGGGCGGCGAGGGCCTGCTCCCAGCTCTTCACCGCGTCGTCAAGGCGGCCAGCGCGGTATTGGGCGTTCCCGGCGTTGTAGTGGGCGTCGGCGCGATACCGCTCTGGCGCCCGAGCCGCGAGCTCTTGGAACCCTCGGGCGGCGTCTTCGTACCGACCGGCGCGGTAGAGCGCCTCGGCCATGCCCCAGCGGATCGCCGGGTCGTCGGGCGCCTCGGCCAAAAGCTCGGTGTAGCTGCGCAGGGCCTCGTCATGCCGACCTTGGGCCGAGAGTGAGCGGGCGTCGTCTAGATCCCCGGCCTGGGCCACGCCGACCACCAGCAGCGCCAGCGCCACCGCCCGAACCCGCCCGTCGCCCAAAAGCGCGGCGAGCACCATCAGGCCCAGCCCCGCGGCCAGGGGCCACTGAAACCGCTCGTTCCACACCCGCTGGCGGCGGCTCTCTTCAGTCTGCCGCACCATCGACGCCCGCAGCTCACCCACGATCTGCGCGGTGTCCGAGGCGCTGGCCACAGAGCGGATCGTCGCCCCGCCCGTGGCCGCGGCGAGCTGGCTGAGCGCCGACTCATCCAGGCGGCTGAGCACCATCTGGCCCGAACGATCGAGCTTAAACCCACCTTTGGCCTCGGGGATCGGCGCGCCGTCGGGGGTGCCGACGCCCAGGGCGTACACCCGCACCCCGGCCTCTTTGAGCGTGGCGCCCACCTCGTCCAAGGCGCCGCTGTGTGACTCGCCGTCGGAGATCACGACGATGGCGCGGTCGGCGCCACGATCTTCCCCGAAGAGCTTGAGGCTCTCGGTCATCGCCGCGGCGAGGTCCGATCCTTGGGCGCGCAGCATCGACGGGGACGTGTCCTCCAAGATCCGCCGCAGCGCCACATAGTCCGTGGTGAGCGGCACCCGGGGGTAGGCCCCGGCGGCGAAGATCACCACGCCCACCCGATCGGACTGCAGCAGCTCGAGGAGGTCGATCACCTCCCGCTTGGCGCGCTCCATGCGAGAGGGTTTGACGTCTTCAGCGAGCATGGAGTTGGACACGTCAAGGGCGACGATGATCTCGACGCCGCGCAGCTTCCGCTCGATGGTGGTGAAGCCCCAGCGCGGCTGGGCGGCGGCGACGCAGGCCAAGGCCACGCCCAGAAGCGTGAGCGTCGCGCGCCAGGCCCGGCGGCGCTCTAGAAGCGGCGGCAGGCCACGATCCAAGAGCCGCGCGGCGATGAGGCGCTCGGCGTCTTGGCGGCGGCGCCGCGCGGCCCAGGCGACCAGCACCACGAGCGCCGGGACAAGCCACAGCAGGTGCAGCAGAGCGGGGGCGCCAAAGGTCACGGGATCCTCCGAAACACCGTGCTGGCGAGGATGAGCTGGGCGAGGATCAAGGCCAGTCCGGGCAGAAGCGCCCGGTGAAAGAGCTCATCGCGGTGGATGTGCTCCTCGACCTCAGCGGTCGTGCGCTCCAAGGTGTCGATGGTCTCGTAGATCTGCAACAACGACCGCGTGTCTGTCGCCCGAAAGTACTGGGCGCCCGTGGCCTCGGCGACGGCGGTGAGGGTGTCCTCGTCGATCTCGTCGCGGCCGCCGCCCCGAAAGAACCCGAACAGCCCACCTTGGTTGCCGCCCGAATGTGCGCCGACGCCGATGGTGTACACCCGCACGCCCAGCGCCGCGGCGGCTTTGGCGGCCTCGATGGGGCCGACCTGCCCGGCGTTGCTGCGCCCGTCGGTGAGCACGATCGCCACCTTCGTCGGCGCCTCAAGCCGGGAGAGCCGCGCCGCGCTCACGGCGATGGCCTCGCCCACCGCCGTCGCCGAGCGCCCGGCGATGCCGATCTCGACGTTGCTCAGAAACCGCAGGAGCCCCTCGTGATCCAGGGTGAGCGGCGCCTGGGTGAAGGCCTCCTCGCCGAAGACCACGAGCCCCACACGATCGTAGGCCCGCTGGCGAATGAACTCACCCACGACGAGCTTCGCCACCTCCAGGCGGTTCATCTCCCGGCCGTTCACCTCAAAGTCCATGGCGTCCATGGACCCTGAAGTGTCGATGGCGAGCATGATGTCGATGCCTTCGTTCTGCACCACCGTCTCACGACGGGTGAGCTGGGGCCGGGCCAAGGCGAAGATGAGGAGCGCGAGGCCAAGAAGCCCCAGCGCCTCGGGCAGCCACGCCAGCCGCACCCGCCAGGTGCTCCCCGTCGATCCTTTGGGCAAGGCCGACCACAGAAGCCGCGCCCGACCACCGGACCAGCGGGGGCGCAGGGCCACCACGGGCAGAACAAGCCAGGC
Organism: Deltaproteobacteria bacterium; assembly: GCA_016717595.1. GTDB lineage: Bacteria > Myxococcota_A > UBA796 > UBA796 > CAJQPC01 > JADKFE01. The sequence continues at coordinate 38,821 of JADKFE010000128.1, forward strand.
CAAGAGCCAGAGCGGGTGCTGCAGCTCAAACATCGCCCGGCTCCGGCTTGGGCGCGGGCGCCGGGCGCATCGCGGCGATCACCGCGCGTAAATCGGCGTCTAAGGCGTCGAACAGCGCCGCGCCGCCGCCGCTGCGGGCGAACTTGATGAGGTCCGTCGCGTCGAGGAGCCGCTGGGCGCGGTCGTGCTCGGCGGCGTTCACCCGGTGGTCCAGAGAGAGCCGGTCGAGCACCTCGTAGGTGGTGAGCGCCGTGGCCGGGAAGCCGCTCACCCGCTCCAGATAACGCCGGAAGATCGACGAGAGCCCCAAGGCCAAGGCGTGGTCGTCGAGATCCGCCCGAGCGCGCAGCGCCGCCCAGGCCAGCAGGGCCTCCTCTTCAGGCGAGAGCGGCGGCGGCGGCGGCACCACCCGCGCCTCGGCCTTCTTGCGGTTGCCCCAGACCACCAGGGCCGCGACCAGCCCCGTCACCACGAGGGCGCCGAGCACCCACGGCCAAGGCGACGGCGGCGGCGGCGGCGCCAAGGCCAGGTCCTCTAAAGCGGAGCTGGGCCCGACGACGCCGAGGTCCAGGTAAAACGGCCCGACGCTCTTGGTCTCGACCTCACCCGCCGGGCCCTTGGCCTCCGCGGTGACCGGCGGGATGATGTAGCTGCCGGGCTCACCCTCCAAGGTGAAGCGCCCCTCGGCGTCGGCGGGGGTGAAGGTGAGGCCCTCCACGGCGGGCAGGCCCAAGGTGCCCGTCCAGCCCTCGGGCAGCTCCAACGAGATGCTCAGCGTCGGCGGCGGCTCCCCTTCGGTGACGGCGCGGTCGCTGAGCTCGGCGGTCAGGCGCACGGCGTCTGGGGCCGGCGCCTCGGCGAGGCGGTCCCCACAGGCGGCCAGCGCGAGCAGCAGGGGCAGACGAGGGCTCATCGCTGCGCCCCGACCCGCTGAAAGTGGAGCTGCAACACCCGGAACGGGTCGTCGGTTGTGGACACCACCGAGGTGTGTACCCCCGCCCGGCGCAGGGCGTCTACCCGCGCCCCCACCGTCCAGGCCGCGCCCAGCGCCGCCGCGTCCACCAGACGAAGCTCGCCGGTCTCGGCGTCTTCAAGCTCCACGAGGCCCACAGGCGCCCGCCGCTCCTCGACCGGGTCGGTGAGCACAAAGGCGTGAACGCGGTGGCGCGCGGCGAGGGGGGCCACGGCGGCGCGGAGGTCGCCCAGCACCATAAAGTCGGAGATCAGGCAGACGACAGCGCGGCGGCTCAGCGCCCGGCCCAAGGTGGTCAGAGCGCCGCCCAAGTCGGTGCCTCGGCGCTGGCCCAAGGGCTCAAAGGCCGAGCGGATCACCTGCCAGACGTGGCCGCGGGTCTTTCTGGGCGGGACGAGGTGCTCGACGTGATCGGTGAACGCGAGCAGGCCCACCTTGTCGTTGTTGCGGATCGCCGCATAGGCCAAGGCCGCCGCCAGCCGCGCCTGCTGCAGCCGCTTGTCGGTGCGCCCGTCGCGCCCGCCCGAGCCAAACCGCACCGACGCGGACACGTCAAGACCCAACATCAGCGTCAGCTCACGCTCCTCGCGGAACTCCTTGATGTGGGGCTCTTGAGAGCGGGCGGTGACGTTCCAGTCGATGTGGCGCACGTCGTCGCCGGGGACGTAGCCGCGCACCTCCTCAAACTCCATGCCGCGGCCCTTAAACGCCGAGCGGTAGCCGCCCGCGAACAACGAGTCGACCTTTCGGCCCGCCTGCAACGAGACGCGGCGTATCTGGCGCAGCTCCTCCGGGGTGAGCATCGTCGCTCCGTGGGGTCGCCGTTACGGGGTCTTCACGCGCTCAAAGACCTGCTTGATGACCCGATCCGCGTCGAGATCATCGGCTTCAGCCTCGTAGGTCAAGAGCACACGGTGGCGGAGCACGTCGGGCCCGATGGCCTTCACGTTGTCGGGGGTGACGAAGGCGCGGCCGTTGATCAGCGCGTGGGCCCGGGCACAAGACGCGAGGGCCAAGGTGGCCCGGGGTGAGGCGCCGAACTGAATCGCCCGGGCCAGCTCGGGGCTTAAGCGCTCGGGATGCCGCGTCGCCATGACCAAGTCCACAATGTAGTCGGCGACTACATCTTCCATCCACAGCTCCTTCGTGAGCTGCTGGGCGGCGAGGAGCTCTTGCCCGCTCCACACGGCCTCGACCACCTGCTCGGCCTGGGTGGCGCGGCGCAAGATCTCCCGCTCCTCATCCCGGCTGGGGTACCCCACACGCAGCTTCATCAAGAAGCGGTCCACCTGGGCTTCAGGCAGGGGGTAGGTGCCCTCTTGTTCGATGGGGTTCTGGGTGGCCAACACGAAGAACGGCCGGGGCAGCGGGTAGGTGGCCTCGCCGATGGTGACCTGGCGCTCTTGCATCGCCTCCAGCAAGGCCGACTGCACCTTCGCCGGGGCGCGGTTGATCTCGTCCGCCAACAAGAGGTTCGCGAACACCGGCCCCCGCCGGGTCGAGAAGCTGCCCGAGCGCGGGTCGTAGATCTGGGTGCCGATGACGTCGGCGGGGAGCAGATCCGGGGTGAACTGCACCCGGGAGAAGGTGGTGTGAAGGGCCTGGGCCAAGGTCTTCACCGCCGTCGTCTTCGCCAGGCCGGGCACACCCTCCAGGAGCAGGTGCCCATCGGCGAGGAGCCCGATGAGCAGGCGGTCGATCATGTACCGCTGGCCGACGACGACCTTGTCTAGCTCGGCCCGGATGGTGTCGAGGCGAGGTTTGAGCTGGTTCACCCGCTCTTGCAAGGCGGCGATGCGCTCTTGGGCGAGCTGCGACGTGCTCATGGGGACGCTCTCCTTAGCTGCTCAGCCGGTCGAAGAAGTCACGCCAGAAGCCCTTCTCGCCGCCGACCTTGCCCGTCTGCAGCTCGGCCAGCTCACGAATCAGCTCCTCTTCCCGAGGAGTGAGCTTCTTGGGCACCTCTACGACGACCTGCACCAGTTGATTGCCTTGGCCGCGCCCGTTCACCCCGGCGATGCCTTTGCCCTTCAGGGTGAAGACCTTGCCTGAAGGTGTGGCCCGGGGGATCTCCAGGGCCTCCTCGCCGTTGACCGTGGGCACCTTGATCTCGGCGCCCAAGCACGCCTGGGGGTAACTCACGGGCACCTGGCAGAAGACGTTGAGGCCCTCACGCTTGAAGAGCTCGTGCTCCTTGACCTGGATGGTGACGTAGAGATCGCCGGACGGCGCCCCGGCGTCGCCGAAGTCGCCTTTGCCGCCCAGGCGGAGCTGGTTGCCGGTGTCGACGCCGCCGGGGATGGTCACGGTGAGCTTCTCGCTCGCCCGCACCCGGCCCCGGCCCGAGCAGTCGCGGCAGGGGTCGCTGATGGTCTTGCCTTGGCCTCGACAGGCCGGGCAGACCGTGCGGATGCGCAGGAACATCTGCTGTTGGAGCACCTCACCCACGCCGCCGCAGGTGGCGCAGCTCACCGGTTTTGAGCCCGGCTTCGCGCCGCTGCCGTTGCAGCCGCCGCAGAGCGCGTTGCGGGTGATCTCCACCTCTTTCTGGCAGCCCTTGACGGCCTCCATGAACTCCAGGCGCATCGCCAGCTCAAGGTCTTGGCCTTGACGCGCCGCGGCGCGCCCACCCCGCCGACCGCCGCCGCCCCCGAAGAGGTCGCCGAAGATGTCGCCGAAGTGGGAGAAGATGTCGCCCATGTCCTGAGCGCCAGGGTTGTAGCCCTGGCCGCGCAGCCCATCGAAGCCGTGGCGGTCGTACGTGGAGCGCTTTTGTTCGTCCGAGAGCACGTCGTAGGCTTCAGAGAGCTCCTTAAACTTGGCCTCGGCCTCGGGGTTGTCGGGGTTGCGGTCGGGATGGTACTGCATCGCCAGCTTACGGAACGCCTTCTTGAGCGTCGCCGCGTCGGCGTCCCGAGGCACACCGAGCACCTCGTAGTAGTCACGCTTGCTGTCCACGGGCTGCCTCCGAATCGTCACGCCCAGAGCGCAGGAGGCCCCGGCTTATGCCGAGGCCGCTGCGATCACCGGGGGTTTGCTCAGGCCTCTTCGAAGTCCGCGTCGATGACGTCGTCGTCTTTCCGACCGGCGCCGCCGCCCTGCTGACCGGGGTTGGGCCCCGCGCCGGGGCCGCCCGCCGCGCCGCCGCCTTGGCTGTAGGCAGCCTCAGCGAGCTTGTGGCTGACAGCGGTGAGCTTGTCGAAGGCGGACTTGAGCTGGCCCGCGTCGTCGGAGTTCAGCGCGGTCTTGGCCTCGCCGAGCGCCACCTCCACCGCGCCGACCTGACCGGAGGGGAGCTTCTCTTTGTGCTCGGAGAGCAGCTTCTCCGTCTGGTACACGAGCTGATCGAGCTGGTTGCGCTGCTCGATGATCTCTTTCTTGCGGGCGTCCTCAGCGGCGTTGGCCTGGGCGTCCTTCACCAGCTTCTCGACGTCAGCCTTGGAGAGGCCAGAGGACGAGGTGATGGTGATCGTCTGCTCTTTGCCCGTGGCCTTGTCTTTGGCCTTCACGTTGAGGATGCCGTTGGCGTCGATGTCGAAGGTGACCTCGATCTGCGGCACACCGCGCGGGGCGGCGGGGATGCCGTCGAGGCGGAAGTTGCCGAGGATGCGGTTGTCCTTCGCCATCGGGCGCTCGCCCTGGTAACACTGGACGTCCACGGCGGTCTGGCTGTCGGCGGCGGTGGAGAACACCTCGGACTTGCTGACGGGGATCGTGGTGTTGCGCTCGATGAGCTTGTGGAAGACGCCGCCCAAGGTCTCGATGCCGAGGCTCAGGGGGGTGACGTCGAGGAGCAGCATGTCGGTGACGTCGCCGGAGAGCACGCCGCCCTGAATCGCCGCGCCCAAGGCCACGACCTCATCGGGGTTCACCGAGCGGTTCGGCGCCTTGCCGAAGAGCTCCTTCACCTTCTTCTCGACGAGCGGGATACGCGTCGAGCCGCCGACGAGGATGACCTCGTCGATCTGCTTGGCGGTGAGGCCCGCGTCGCGGAGCGCCTGGCGGCAGGGCTCCAGGGTGCGCTCGATGATCGGCTCGATCATACGCTCGAACTGGGCCCGGCTGACGTCGCGCACGAGGTGCTTGGGCCCCGAGGCGTCGGCGGAGAGGAAGGGCAGGTTGATGTTCGTCGTCGGCGAAGACGAGAGCTCGATCTTCGCGCGCTCGGCGGCGTCCTTGAGGCGTTGGAGCACCATCTTGTCGTTGGCGATGTCGATGCCGTGCTCGCCCTTGAACTCTTTGACCATCCAGTCGATGAGCACCTGATCGACGTCGTCGCCGCCGAGGTGGGTGTCGCCCGCGGTGGACTTCACCTCGACCACGTTGTCGCCGACCTCCAAGATGGAGATGTCGAAGGTGCCGCCGCCGAAGTCATAGACCGCGACGGTCTCGTCCTTCTTCTTGTCGATGCCGTACGCCAAGGCCGCGGCCGTGGGCTCGTTGATGATGCGGCGCACGTTGAGGCCGGCGATCTGGCCGGCGTCTTTGGTGGCCTGGCGCTGGGCGTCGTTGAAGTAGGCCGGGACGGTGATGACCGCCTCGGTGACGGGCTGACCGAGGTACTTCTCGGCCTGAAGCTTGAGCTTCTGGAGGATCATCGCCGAGACTTCAGGGGCGGAGTGCTGGCGGCCCTGAATCTTCACCCGAGCGTCGCCGCTGTCGCCGCGAACGACCTCGTAAGGCACGCGGCGGATCTCTTGCGCGGCCTCGTCAAAACGTAAGCCCATGAAACGTTTGACGGAGTAGACGGTGTTGGTGGGGTTCGTGATCGCTTGACGACGGGCGGTGACGCCGACGAGGCGGTCGCCGTCCTTCGTGAAGCCGACCACCGACGGGGTGGTGCGCTGGCCTTCGTCGTTCACGATGACCGTGGGCGTGTCGCCCTCCATGATCGCCACGACGGAGTTGGTGGTCCCGAGGTCGATGCCGATGATCTTGCCCATAAATCAGCGTCCTCTTAGTGGCCGGGGCGTTTTATCCCCGGCTCGGCTGGAGTTTTCTGGAAGCTGGCCTGGCTTCGTTTGGGGGGAGCCGGCCTCACGACGCATGAGCTAATCGCGACCCCCTGCCCGTCAAGCGTCGCGTTTTCGCGGCCTGATCCGCCAGGGGAGCGGAGCGCGGCCAAGGTAATCCCAAGGTCGGTCGCGTCAATGGCCCCCAGCCGAGCTCGTCAAGCCGTCGTGGTCACCACGACACCGATGTCACGACCTGGAGATCCCGGGCGCCCACGATCCCCTTCTGCATGGGATCCTCACGCACGGCACACCGCTTGCATCTTGACGATGCGTGACCCCGGCGGGGCTGACAAACACCCTGCCCTGACCTGCTCCGACGGGGTCCGGAGGCGCGTGCTGGAGCTGGCCACACGTCGTCTCTCACAAGATCCGCCGCGCGCTTCGTCGCGCGGCGTTTTTGTTCCTTGGGCCACGGCGGCCCGAGGGGGGTTGACCAGGACGCGCACGGTTTTTTGCCCGGAGGGCTTGCCGCCCTCTGGGCTCGTGCCTACCCGTTGCCCTCGAAAACAGACCCCTCGTGAGCCCCGGCTCGCGTCTACGCAACAAGACAACATCGTATCTGGAGGAACTCCCATGGCCTTCACCCCTCTTCATGACCGTGTGCTCCTCAAGCGCGTGAGCGCAGAGGTCCGCTCCTCCGGCGGCCTTTACATCCCTGAGTCCGCCAAAGAGAAGCCCCAGCAGGCCACCGTCGTGGCGGTCGGCCCCGGCCGCCGTCAGACCGACGGCAGCGTCCGCGCCCTGAGCGTCAAGGTCGGCGACACCGTGCTCTTGGGCAAGTGGGTCGAGAACGAGATCAAGCTCGACGGTGAGGACCACATCGTCATCAAAGAAGAGGACATCCTCGCGATCATCAACTGATGAGCCGCTGAGCGACCTTCCCTTCTTCACGATTCATCCTTCACAGGAGACATTTCATGGCTGCTAAGGACATTCAGTTCAGCGGGACCGCTCGCGCGGAGATCCTCGCGGGTGTTGACGCCCTCGCCAACGCCGTCAAGGTGACCCTGGGCCCCAAGGGCCGCAACGTCGTGATCCAGAAGAGCTTCGGCGCTCCGGTCACCACGAAGGACGGCGTCACCGTCGCCAAAGAGATCGAGCTCAAGAACAAGCTCCAGAACATGGGCGCCCAGATGGTGAAGGAGGTCGCCTCCAAGACCTCTGACGTCGCTGGCGACGGCACGACCACCGCCACGGTGCTCGCCCAGTCGATCTACCGCCACGGCTACAAGCTCGTGAGCGCTGGCGCCAACCCGATGGACATCAAGCGCGGCATCGATCGCGCCGTTGAGGCCATCATCGCCGAGCTCAAGACCATCTCCAAGCCCGCCGACGACCCCAAGACCATCGCCCAGGTCGGCACCATCTCCGCCAACGGCGACGTCGAGATCGGCCGCATCTTGGCCGAGGCTGTGGCGAAGATCGGCAAAGACGGCGTCATCACCGTCGAGGAGGCCAAGGGCCTGCACACCACCCTCGAGATCGTCGAGGGCATGCAGTTCGACCGCGGCTACCTCAGCCCCTACTTCGTGACCGACGGCGACCGCATGGAGGCCGTGCTTGAGGATCCCTACATCCTCATCCACGAGAAGAAGATCTCCTCCATGAAGGATCTCCTGCCCCTTCTGGAGAAGATCCACGAGACGGGCAAGCCCGTGCTGCTCCTCGCTGAAGACATCGACGGCGAGGCCCTGGCCACGCTGGTGGTGAACAAGCTGCGCGGCACGCTGAACGTCTGCGCGGTGAAGGCCCCGGGCTTCGGCGACCGCCGCAAGGCCATGCTGGAGGACATCGCGATCCTCACCGGCGGCCGGGCGATCATGGAAGACCTGGGCATCAAGCTCGACGGCGTCACCCTCGCTGACCTCGGCACCGCCAAGCGTGTCGTCGTGGGCAAAGAGGAGACGGTCATCGTCGATGGCGCCGGCAGCCGCGAGGCCGTCAAGGGCCGCGTGAAGCAGCTCCGCGCGCAGATCAAGGCCACCACCTCTGACTACGACCGCGAGAAGCTCCAAGAGCGCGTGGCGAAGCTCGTCGGCGGCGTGGCGGTGATCTACGTCGGCGCGGCCACGGAAGTCGAGATGAAGGAGAAGAAGGCGCGTGTTGAGGACGCCCTGAACTCCACCCGCGCGGCGGTCGAGGAGGGCATCGTCCCCGGCGGCGGCACGGCGCTTCTGCGCTGCATGCACGTCCTCGACGGCATCCAGGCCAGCGGTGACGAGCGCTTCGGCGTCGACATCATCCGTCTGGCGATTCAGGAGCCCGTCCGGGCCATCGTCGCCAACGCGGGCCTCGACGGCGCGGTGATCGTGAACAACGTCATCCGCGGCTCGGGCAACTACGGCTTCGACGCCCAGAACGAGACCTACGGCGACATGATCGAGCTGGGCATCATCGACCCCACCAAGGTCACCCGCTCGGCCCTGCAGAACGCCGCGTCTGTGGCCTCGCTCCTCCTCACCACTGAAGCGGTCATCGCCGAGAAGCCCCAGCCCAAGAAGGCCGGCGGCGGCGGCGGCGGCGGTGGCGGCGGCATGGGTGGAATGGGCGGCATGGGCGGCATGGGCGGCATGGGCGGGATGGACTTCTAGTCCTCCCCTCCCCCCTTCGCTCCAACGAACCCCCGATCGGCCTCGCGCCGGTCGGGGGTCTTCGTCTCTGCGCCTCGGGATTCGGTTATGCTGCGCGGATGCTGAGCTTGTTCCTCCTCACCGTCACGACCGCCTGGGCCGAGCCCGACCCCGCGCGGATGCTGCGCGACGACCGCGTGGTGACGACGGGGCCTGTAGACGCCACCGCGCAGCTCGGCCTGGTCGTGTGGCGTGAGCTCGTGTCCCCTGGCGACGGCGCCCGCTGCCCGCTGCGGCCGTCGTGCTCGGGTTACTCTCGGCAGGCCGTGGGGCGCGACGGGCTGATCGGGGGTATTGTGCTCACCTTCGATCGCCTCCTGCGCGACTCCAACCCCTCCGCTTACCCCTTGGCGCCTGATGGGCTTCATTTCTCCGATCCGCTGCACAGCCACATGCCTGCTGGTGAGCTCCTTCTGGGCGGGGCCTGCCGACGCAGCCGAGCCGACGGCGCCGACCTCTGCCTCTGAGCTTCCCCTAAAGACCGCCTCAGATCCCGTGCCCCTGCTCAACGAGCTCGCGCGGCGAGAGGACTGGCAAGGCCTGCACACCGAGGCGATCCGCGTCCGCTTTCATGGCGCCTTGAGCCCAGAGACCTTGGCTGAGGTGGACTACCTCGACGCCGTCGCCATCCGTGAGCTGGGCGACCCCCAACGCAGCCTCGCCGAGATGGAGCGCCTGCGCAGCACCCCCGGGCCTGTGGGGGAGCTGGCGGAGCTGGCCATCGCTGAGGCCTGGGTGGGCATCTTGCCCCGGCAGGGCGTTGGGATGTACCAGGGGTATCTGACCACGCGGCCCGACGGCCTCTACCGCGATTGGGCCGCGTATCAGGCCACGGTGGGCCTCGCGCAAGACGGCTACTTCTCGATGGCGCTCACCCAGGCCGAGGCCACGGGGCTCACGCTCAGCCCCGACGCGACCTTGATGTTGAGCGATCCCGGGCGGTTTAAGCGGCCGCTCGTCGCCGCGGCGCTCTCGGGGGGTTTGCCCGGCGCGGGTCAGCTCTACGCGCGCCAGCCCCAGGAGGCCCTCTCGGCGCTCACCGTGAACGCGCTGTTCGCCACGGGCATGATCCTCGCCGCCCGAGACCGCCAGTGGACGGCCTTGGGTGTGGCGGGCTTCTTCGGCGTCGGGTTCTACTTCGGGAACATCTACGGCGCCGCCGACGCGGCGATCCGCCACAACCGCGCCCTGCGGGATGACGTGGTGCGTAGCCTCGACCCTCTGGCGCCACCTCCGCCGAGCCTGCCCGAGCGTGTCCCCCGCCAGCCGCGCCCCCCTGAGCCGATCCCCGTTGAGCTGAGCCCCCCCGCCGTGGAGCCGAGCCCGTGATCACCCTCCCCCGCCTGCTCGCCGCGCTCACCTCGGGGCTTCTGCTCTACGTCATCTCGCCCCCGATGAACCTGCACTTTCTGCACTGGGTGTCGTTTGTGCCCTTGCTGCTGGTGATGCGGGAGGACGACCCCAAGGGCAACTTTATGCTCGGCTGGCTCGCGGGCTACAGCGCCGTGAGCACGCTCTTCTTCTGGTTGGCCGAGTCGATCATCCGCTTCTCGAACATCCCGGCGTTTCTGAGCCTGCAGGTGGTTCACCTCTTCGCCTTCGCCGTGGGCCTGCCCTACGCCATCGTGTTCCCCTTGGCCCCGCGCCTGCGCCGGGTGTTTGGCGTGGGCTGGGTGTTCTTTCTGCCCGCGGTGCAGGTGGCCGTGGAGTTCGTGACCCCGGCCTTGTTCCCCTACTTTCAGGGCGTGAGCCAGTACCGTGTGGCCCCGGCGTGGCAGCTCGCCTCGGTGACCGGCGTGTACGGCGTCACCTACCTCGTCATGCTCACGAACTGCGCCGTGGCCGAGCTGATCATCGCCACCCGCGCCGGAGAGCGCCCCAACCTGCGGGCCTTGAGCGCCGTCGTGGGCCTGTTCTTGGGCAACCTCGCCTTTGGCGCCTGGCGGACGGCGGAGGTGGACGCCGCCGTGGCGGCCATGCCACGCATCAAGGTCAGCCAGATTCAGCAGGGCATCACCATGGAGGAGCGCATGCAGAGCTCCCCGGGTGAGGCGATGATGTCGTGGGTGAAGGCCAGCGAGCAGCTTCGTGGCCAGAAGGTAGACCTGGTGATCTGGCCTGAAGGCGCCACGCCGTACGACCCGCGCATCGCCAAGGTCGGCCAGCGCATGACCTACCTCGCCAAGTACATCGACGCGCCCATCGTCTTCGGCGGCGGCTACGTCGAAGAGAAGCAGAGCCCGATCACCGGCGAGCCCTACTACGAGCAGCGCAACTCGATCTACCTGATGAGCCGCCAAGGCGAGCTGGTCACCCGCTACGACAAGATGGTGCCCCTGCCCTTTGGTGAGTACCTGCCCGGCGCCGAGACCTTCCCGATCCTGCGGGAGTGGATCCGGGGCCCCGGCAACTTTAAGGCCGGTGAGGTGCCCGTGGTGTTCTCTCTGCCCGACCGGCCGGAGATCACCTTCACCACGCCGATCTGCTACGAGGCGATCCTCTCGCGGCTGGTGCGCACCCAGCTCAGCGAGGGGCAGCTCATGGTGAACGTCACCAACGACGGCTGGTTTGGCGACACCTCGGCCCCGCACCAGCACGCCATGCTCTCCGCCGTGCGCGCCGTGGAGCTGGGCGTGCCCATCGTGCGCATCGCCTACACCGGCGTGTCGATGCGCATCTCGCCCACGGGCAAGATCGAGGACGAGACCACGCCGTTCACCGACGTGCTGCGGGTGATCGAGACGCCTGTGGGCCGCGTGCCGACGGTGTACTCGAAGATCGGCGACACCTACGCCTGGCTGAACCTCGCCGGGGTGATCGCCGGGTTTGTGCTCTTCAGACGCCGCTCGCTGGCGAATGTCACACCGCCCACCGCCTCGTCGTAAGGCTCGGACAGGACCCCACCCATGGGCGATGCCGAGATCAGCGACGAGGAGCTCATGTTGCGCGTGCAAAACGGTGACGAGCGGAGCTATGAGGTGCTCTTTGAGCGCCACTCCCGCGCCGTGCACGGGCTCTTACGCCGGAGCGGTGAGCCGCCGGAGCGCGCCGCCGAGCTCTTCCAAGACACCTGGCTCAAGGTGTACCGCGGCCGCGCCACCTACCAGCCGGGTCAACGGTTTCGTTCGTGGCTGTTCGGCATCGCGCTGAACACCCGCCGCGACGCCGCCCGCCGGGCCGGGCGCACGATCCACGAGGCTGAAGAGGACGTCAACCTCCCCACCCTGCGCGGCAACCCCGACCTCAAGCTCACCCTCGACGCGGCGATCGAGTCGCTGCCAGACTCGCTGCGTGAGGCGTTTCTGTTGGGCGTGGTCTACGGCTTTGACCACAACGAGCTCGCCGGGCAGCTCGGCGTGAGCCCCGACAACGCCCGCGCCCGCGTCTCCCGCGCCCGCGCCGCCCTGCGGGTGAAGCTCGGAGGTGAGGCGTGAACACGCTCCCTCCTTGGCTTTTGGACGACGGCCCGCCGATGGACGACGCCACCCGCGCCGCCGTGGGTGAGGCCGCTGTCCCCGCAGACCTCGCCGCGCGAACCCTTCGGGCCGTGCGCGCTGCGCGGGCTGAAGACGCCGCGGGGCTCCCCTCTTCCGCCCCGGCGAACCAGCCCTGGCGAGTCGGCGGTGTGGTCGCCCTCGCAGCGCTGGCCGCCGGGGCGCTCTTCGCCGTGCGTGGCGAAGATCCCGTGGGTGATCCCACGGCCCAGGTCGCCCGGGGCGACGGCGACACCGCCCCGATGGTGCACCTCAAGCTCGCCGCCCGTCGTGGTGGCCAGCTTGAGCGCCTGCGTGACGGCGCGCCCTTGGCCCCGGGGGATGAGCTGATGTTCCGCGTTCAGCTCGCCGCCGATGGCTACGTGGCCTTGGTGCGCGCCGACGCCGCCGGGGTGAACGTGCTGCACGTCACGCCTCAAGGCGCGGGTGAGGCTGACCTTCGTTTGGGCGATGACCCCCTGGCCTGGAGCGTTGACCCCGGCGATCAGAGCGGCGTCTTCGCCATCTTGAGCGCGTCGGAGCCTCTGCGCGCGGAGACGCTGCGGGATGAGCTTCGTGGGGTTGACCTCAGCTCCCCCACGGCGCTGTGCCGGGGTGCCTTGGCCCTGGGTTACCCTTGTGACGCCGCCTTTGTGGAGGTGTCGCCATGATGAGCACGCTCCTCACCTTGGGCCTGGGCCTCTCCACCGTGGTCGCTGGTGAGCTCAAGACCACGAGCGGCGGCGGACTCGACGCCGTCTACGCGCCCCAGCGGGTCGCCGTGCTCATCGGGGTAGACAGCTACACCGATCCCGCCTTGCCCGATCTGCGCTTCGCCGCAAAAGACGCTCGGGATCTGGGCCGCGTCTTGCAGTCCCAAGAGGGCGGCGCCTTTGACCGCGTGTACGTCGTCACCGGCCCCGAGGCCACGTCCCGGGCGGCGATTCAGCGGGCGATCGACTCCGCCACGGCGGATCTCCAGCGCGACGACACCTTCGTGCTCTACCTCTCCGGCCACGGCACGCTCACCGTAGACCCCGCCCAAGGCACCCGCCTGTGGTTCTTGCCCACGGACGGCCGCCTGGGCGACGCCCCACGCACGGGGCTCAGCGTCGAGTGGTTAGAGACCCGGGTGAACGAGGTCGAGGCCCGGCGGCGGGTGCTCATCCTCGACACCTGCCACAACGGCCGCGACAAGTCCTCCCTGGATCCGGCGACGGCCTCGCTCTTGGAGTCGATGCGTGGAGAGCCCCCGGCGCCGCGCTCGCTGCGGGAGGTCTCGGAGTCTGAGGCCCGGCTCTACGCCGCGCAGTATTACCAGCCCGCCATGGAGGACAAAAACCTTCAGAACGGCGTGTACACCCACTTCTTGATCGAGGCGCTCACCTTGGGCGCGGGCAAGGCCGACCTCGACCGCGACGGCCTCGTCGATGTCACCGAGGCCCACGAGTACGCCCGCGACCGCACGATCCACTTCACCGGGGGCATGCAGGTGCCCCGGGCGGAGTACCGCATCGTGGGCCGCGAAGAGATCTACCTCGCGGGGAGTGACGCCACACGCTCCGCCGCCGAGCGCGCGCTCTTGGCCGCCACCGACGCCGTGCTCAACAACACCCGGGTGCTCATCGACGGCACCTCCCGCGGGGCCTTGCCGTCGCTCATCGCCGTGGAGCCCGGCCGCCACCAGCTTGTCCTGGAGAGCGACTCCGGCGAGGTGCTGCTCTCGCGCAGCCTACGCGTCGAGGCCGGAGAGACGGTGATGTTGACCGACCTCTTCCCCACGGGCGCGCCGCGCTGGGAGCTCTCCACCACCGCGGCCCTGCGCCAAGGCCCTGGCTTAGACACCTTCTCGCCGTGGGTGGGCGGGGTTGAGCTCGGCCGCCGCGTAGAGACCAAACCCGTCGCCCGCCTTCGCCCCGAGCTTCACCTGCGCGGCGCGGTCGGGGCGGCCACGATGACCGTTGAGAACCTCACCTTGCCCGCTGAGGTGGTCGGCGGGGAGCTGAGCGTCGGCGGCGTGGCGGCCTTTGAGCTGCGCCGTGTGCCGCTCTCCTTGGGCCCGAGCCTCGACGCGGGCCTGCTCTGGCGCAGCTTCCCAGGCTACGCCGGGACCGAGCGCCAAGGTGCCCCCACGGTGATCCCCGGCGCCCGCGCCACGCTGCGCCTCGACGCGCCCCAGCTTGACCAAGGCGGCCTCAGCCAGGTCGTCCTGCGCTACGAGGTGCGCGGGTTGCCGTTCACCGTGGCTGACGAACCGAGCTACATCGTCGAGCAGGGCCTCGCCCTGGGCCTGTCCTTTGGCGGCCGCTGAGCGGGTCTGCCCTCGACGCGGTATCGTGAGGCGGTGAGCCTCCTCCTCGCCCTCGTCAGCTTCACCGCCTGCACGCCTCTCGGCCCGGCGAGGCCCGATCCGCGCCCGCCGGAGCTGCCCGACGACGCGCTGACGGTGAGCCCGTCGATGCTCGACTTTGGCGAGCTGGTCGTGCTCGACACCCCCGAGGCCGCCCGCACGATCACGCTCACCAACCAGACCGACGAGGAGCTGCTCGTCGAGGGCCTCACCCACGTCTGGGGCATCGACGAGGACGTGTTTTTTGTGGACGCCCCGGCGGTGGTGCAGCTTGAACCTCGGGCGAGCCTGCCCATCGACGTGTGGTTTCGGCCCAACACTGAAGGCCGCTGGTTGGGCACGGTGATCCCGCCCCTGGCCGTCTCACCCGTGGAGCTGATCGGCGCGGCCACCGCCCCCGTCGCGTCTCTGCGCATCACCGATCTTCACCTCGGCGCGCCCTTCGTCGGCTGCGCGGTGGACGCCACGCTGCGGCTCTCGAATGAGGGCTCAGAGACCCTGGAGGTCTACGGCGCCGAGCGCGCGGGCTCTGGCGACTTCACGCTCTTGGACGTGCCCACAGGCAGCTTGGCCCCGGGCGATCTCATGGAGCTGCCCGTTCGTTTTGCCCCCACCGGCGCCGGAGAGCAGTCGGCCACGGTGCAGGTGTTCACCAACGACCCGGCCTCCCCCGTCGCCGCGCTCACCCTCACCGGCCTCGGCGTGCCCGGCAGCGGGGTGGTGGAGACGCCGCTCTATGTGCCCGGGGCCAAGGCCGACGTGCTGCTGGTGATCGACGCCGGATCGGAGATGTGGGGGACTCTGTACGCCGCGCAGTCCGCCGCCGCCGCCTTGTTCTCGGCCTTGGACGAAGGCGGCGTAGACTGGCAGGTGGCCGTGGTGAACGGCGTGTCGAGCTGCTCGGCCACGGTGGATCCGTACCTACGCGCCGATCAGGTGCGGGACTACAGCCCAGAGGCCATCGCGCCGCTGCTCGCCTATGGCCTCGTGCCTCAGAGCCAAGGCACCCGGGCGCTCTTGTCCTTGGCCGTGGCCACCCTTGAGCGCACAGACTCCGGCGACTGCTTGGAGGGCTTCGTGCGTGAGGGCGCCCAGCTCCACGTCGTCTTGTTGACCCGCGGCGCCGAGGCCTCCCCCGACCCCACGGACAGCTACGTCAGCGCGATCGAGGCCCGGCTGCCCGACGAGGTAGACCTGGTGATCTCCGCGCTCACCGGCCAAGACTCCGGCGGCTGTGTCGGCGGCGGAAAGGCCATTGAGGCCGCGACGCTCACCGGGGGCGAGGCCCTGGACGTCTGCGGCAGCACGCCCTGGGAGACCTTGTGGGCCCAGGTCGCCGGGGTCTCCGCCGCCGCCGGGAGCGGCGTGATGACCCACACCTTGGAGCAAGAGCCCGTCGTGGCGACGCTCTCCGTTCGCGCCGAGGGCCGCGCGCTCACGGCCTGGACCTACGACGCCGACGCCCGCGCCCTGCGGGTGAACGGCGCGGTCGAGGGCCTCAGCGTCGGAGAGCCCTTGGAGGTAAGCTACCTTGAGGCCCTGGCCTGCCAGGAGTGAGCGTCGATGACCCCACCGGAGCGTGTCGCCCCCCCATCCAGCCAGGCGATGTCCGTCTCGGGCCGCGCCCGGTGGATCCTCTTGGGCAGCCTCGCCGTCACCGCCGTGCTCTACGCGATCCCCGGCGGCTCCATCGCCGTCTGGCCGCTGCTGTTGCTCTCGACCTTGGCCCATGAGCTTGGCCACGGGGTGACGGCGATCCTCGTCGGCGGCACCTTTCACCAGTTTGAGATCTTCGCCAACGGCTCGGGCGTGGCCTCCTCAAGCTGGCCTGAGGGCGCGATCAACACCGCCTTGGTGAGCGCCGGGGGCCTCGTCGGGCCGTCGATCGTCGCCGCGTTCGGCTTCTTCATGGGCCGCCGCCCCCAGACCGCCAAAGCCGCCATGGCCTTCGGCGGGCTCACCCTGCTCATCGCCGATGTGTGGGTGGTGCGGAACGTCTTCGGCTTCGCCTTTGTGGGTGTGGTCGCGGTGCTGAGCCTCGTCTTCGCCATGCGCGCCTCGGCCCGCGCCAACCAGCACATGCTCGTGTTCTTGGCCACCCAGCTCGGCCTCTCGGTCTTCTCCCGCGCCGACTACCTGTTCACCCCCGTCGCCCACACCGGCGCCGGGGTGATGCCCTCAGACGTCGCGCGCATCGCCGAGGCCCTGTGGCTGCCGTACTGGATCTGGGGCGGGCTCTGCGCGGTGTTCTCGGCGCTGGTGTTGGTGCTGGGGCTGCGGGCGTATCTGCGGTGAGGGGCTTTGCGCGGGCGGGCGGCCACGCAGCCGGGCGCAAAGAGGCCGCCGTGGGGGGGGGTGGCGGCGTGACGAACGTCCGTTCGGCTGGGGCGGGGGGGTCCGCGTGGGTCGCGAGCCCGGGTCGACTCAATGGTGGTGATGCTCGCGAGTCCACATCGCGGCGGGTGGGGGGGGGGCCCGGCGGCGCCGCGGCGGTCGGGGGGGTGAAGGCCAGGCTTCGGCCAGGGCGCGCGATCCGAAAAGCTTCACCGACGGTCCTGGATGGCATCTCAGAGAGCGGCCCGCGCACGTCGAGGGGGGGCGGACCAGGCCGGGAGGGGCGCGCGGGACGCGTCGGGGAGGGGGGGCGGGGTGGCCTGGTGGCGCATGGCGGGCGGTGGGGGCGGTGTGGGGGGCCCGGGCGGGCGGTGCTGAGGCCTCCGGGCTGCGGGCGGTGCTGCGGTGACCCGACCGCAACTGACCATTGGTCATTTAGGCGTCAAGGTCCAGGTCTCTAAGCCCTCCAGGTTGCTGAGCACCGACATCTGGGCGCCGACCACCCGCGGGCTCACGGCGCTCACCTGGTCGGACCACACCAGAAACGACGCGGGGCGGGCGGCGTAGACCCTCGCCAAGACCTCTCGGGTGGCTGCCTGGGCCTCGGCGGGGTTGGTCGCGCGGCGGGCGGCGTCGATGAGGCGGTCGGTCTCGGGGTCGCTGTACGACATCCAGTTGTAGGGGCCGTCGCTGCGCCACTCTCGGGCGAGATCGACCTTGGGGTTGTTGCCGAAGCCCCAGAGGATCGCCTCAAAGTCGCCCTCTCGCGCCGTGGCCGAGAAGCGGTTGGGCTCCACGGCGACCAGCTCCAAGGCCACGCCGATCTCTTTGAGCATCGCCTGAACCCGCACGCCGAGGCGCTCGCTCTCGGGGATGCCGCTCTGGAGGAGCAGCTCGATGCGTAGGGGCGCGCCGTCGCGGTCGAGCACGCCGTCGCCGTCGGCATCGGCGTAGCCCAGCTCGGCGAGCAGGGTGCGGGCGCGGCTGGGGTCGTGGGGGGTTGGCGTCAGGGCGGCGTTGTGCCAGGGGCCGAGGCTCGGGGCCACGCTGCCCGTGGCCACGCGGGCGTAGGCCTCGTCGCCGACGGTGAACATCTCGCGGATGAGCGCCTGGCGGTCGATGCTGAGGTCCAGGGCCTCCCGCAGCTTGGGCTCGGCGAGGCGGGGCTCGTCCAGGTTCCAGCCGATGTAGCTCATCGAGGCGTCGGGGATGCGGATCAGCCGAAGGTCGGGGCGGTCGGCGGTGAGCCGGGCCACGTCGTTGAGCTCGACGTCCATGAGCAGGTCCAAGGCACCCCGCTCAAGCTCCAGGATGCGGGTGCTGTACTCGGGCACCACCCGGGCGATCACCCGCTGAATCTGGGGCGGCGTGAGCGTGTGGGGGTTGGGCTCCAAGACGAGGTGGTCGTCGGGGGACCAGGTCACGACGCGGTAGGGGCCGCTCGACGACGGCGCCCGGCTGTAGGCGTGGCCGCGTAGGCTCGCCCGGTCGGCGTCTTGGAGGCGGCTGGCCTGGAGGATGTTGTGGCTCGCCGCGCTCATCAGGAGCAGCTCGGAGGCCGCCTCCTCAAAGACGAAGGTGACCGTGGTGGCGTCGGGGGTGAGCACCTCGCGGATGAGCTTGCCGTCGGCCAGCCAGTTCGACGCCACGGCGGGATCGTCGATGAGCGTGTAGGTGAAGGCCACGTCGGTGGAGGTCACGGGGCTGCCGTCGTCCCAGCGGGCGGCGGGGTTCAGGGTGAAGGTCAACTGGCGGTGGTCTTCGCTCCAGGTCCAGGCCGTGGCGAGGCCGGGGGTGAAGGTGAGGCCGTCGGGCCCGGCGTGGCGCCGCGCGAGGGGGAGCTGGGTCTGATCGACGAGCTGCTGGGAGAGCGCGTAGGGCAAGGCCACGGGGTTGAGGCTGCCGGGGTCGAAGGGCAGGCCCATGACCAAGGCGGCGGGGACCTTGGGGCCGTCGCCGCCGCATCCGGTCAATGTGAGGAGGAGCGTGAGCGCGGCGCGGGTGGTGGCGAAGATCATCAGGTGGGCTCCAGAGCGGTTGACGACGTGCCCAGGCTGTCCGGCTGGGATAGCTTCCGCGCCATGCCCGCACGGACCTTCCAAGGATCCCTGAGTTTCCCACAAGACGCCCGCCCGGCGCTCACCATCGGCAACTTCGATGGGGTGCATCGTGGGCATCAGTCGCTCCTGGCGCGGCTGACCGAGCGAGCGCGGGCCCTGGGTGTGCCCTCTTGTGTCTACACCTTTGAGCCGCCGCCTCGGCGCGTGCTCCAGCCCGACCGCTGCCCGCCGCGCATGACGAGCCTGCGCCAGAAGATCGAGCTGCTCCACGGACAAGGGGTTGATCTTGTCGTGGTGGAGGACTTCACCATCGAGCTGGCCTCACGCCCGGCGGAGTGGTTCGCTCGGGAGATCCTCGGCGCGCGGCTGCGTCCCTCAGCCCTCGTCGTGGGCTACGACTTCCGGTTTGGGCGCGGTCGTCAAGGCGACGCGGACGCCTTGGCGGGCTGGATGCCCGAGCTGTCGATCGAGGCCGTGCGCCCGTTCTTGATGCCCGGCGAGGACCGCGTCGTCTCCTCGTCCGCGGTGCGAGAGGCCGTGGCCCAAGGCGACGTCACCCGCGCGGCGGCGCTGTTGGGGCGGCCCTACGCGGTGGAGGGTGTGGTCATCCACGGCGACGCCCGCGGGCGCACCATCGGCTTCCCCACGGCGAACCTCCAGACCGACGCCGAGCTGCTCCCCGCGCCTGGGGTGTACGCCGTCGATGTAGACGTCGTGGGCGGCGCTCAAGGGCTTCGGGGGGTGGCGAACCTCGGCGTGCGCCCCACCTTCGGCAAGCTCGGCTTCGCCATCGAGGCCCACCTGCTCCACTTCACGGGTGATCTCTACGGCCAGACGCTCTCGATGCGCCTGCTCAAGCGGCTGCGCGGCGAGGAGCGCTTCGCCGGGGTGGAGGCCCTCGTCGCCCAGATTCACCTCGACGTGGCCGCCGCCCGCGCGGTGCCATCGCCTTGATCAGCGGCCGCACCCGGATCTACGGCCTCGTCGGTCATCCGGTGCGGCACAGCCTCTCCCCGGCGATGCACAACGCGCTCTTCGGAAAGCTGAGCTTAGACGCGGTGTACCTCGCCTTCGACGTCGATCCCCGCCGCGCAGAGGGCGTGACCGACGCGATCCGCACCCTTGATCTTGTGGGCGTGAACCTCACCGTGCCGTTCAAGGAGCGGGTGCTGCCCCACCTCGACCACGTCACCATCGCCGCGCAAGAGGCCGGGGCGGTGAACGTGGTGATCAACGTCGATGGCTGGCTCACGGGCTACAACACCGACGGCGAGGGCTTGTTGGGCGCGCTGGCTGAAGAGCACGGGTTCAACGCCAAGGCTCAGCGCTGCGTGGTGCTCGGCGCCGGGGGCGCGGGCCGCGCCGTGGCCTCGGCCTTGGCCGCCGCCGGGGCCCAAGCGGTCACCCTGCTCAACCGAGACGTGGCCCGGGCGGAGCGCGCCGCCGCGCAGCTCGGCGAGCGCCACCCCGGCTGTTCGCTCCACGGCGCGCCGCTGCACCCCGGCTGGTTTGGCGAGAACGCCGAGGGCGCCGACCTCGTGGTGAACTGCTTGGGCGGCGGCACCGAGGCGCTCGTCGAGTCCTTGCCGATCGCCCCCTTGCCATCCAGCGCCATCTGGTGTGACATCAACTACTGGATGAGCGCCCCCCCACGGCTCTCGGCCTGCGCGGCCCGGGGTCTGCGCACGTCCAGCGGCTTGGGGATGCTGGTCCACCAAGGCGCCCTCTCTTTTGAGCTGTTCACGGGCTACCCCATCGCGGCGAGCGAGCTGCGCGACACCTTGGAGGCGAAGCGGTGAAGTTGACGGTGGTGCGGGGCCCCGGTGAGGGGCTGGTGTTCGCGCTCCAGCCCGGCCGCCAGGTCGCTGGGCGGGAGATGTCCTGCGCCGTCCGTGTCCCCAGCACCCGGGTGAGCCGCCGCCACTGCGCGTTCTTGGTGCAAGGCCGCCGCTGCGTCGTTCAAGACCTCGACAGCAGCAACGGCGTGCTCATCAACGGCCACCCGATGCCGATGTGTGAGCTGCTCGACGGCACCTACGTCCAGATCGGCGACGTGCTGTTACGCTTCGACGGCCCCGCTCCTGAGGAGGTCCAGGCCCCCTTACAGTCCAAGGTGCTCGAGGAGCGTGAGTCCTTCGACCCCGACGACCCCGACCTGAAGCCCACCACCGTCGCCCCCGCGCCTCGGGAGATCCTCGCCCTGCGCAGCATGTCGATGAGCCAGCTCTTTCGGGGAGGTGACGAAGAGACCAACCTGGAGGAGGGCGAGACGACGGCGGCGAGCATCCAGTTTGAGGGCGCGGATGAGCTGCCCCCGGAGGCGATGCGCGCGGCCAAGCCCACGGCGCCGAAGGTCGAGGCCCCCAAGCCCGCCCCGCCCAAAGTGGAGGCGCCTAAGCCTGCGCCGCCCAAAGTGGAGGCGCCCAAAGTGGAGGCGCCCAAACCTACGTCGCCGCCCGCGTCGCCGCCCGCATCGCCGCCCCCAGGCCGCAAGGTCGCCACGGTGAAGGAGGCCCCGAGCCCCGCTGCCGCCCCAACAAAGCCGAAGCGCGCCGCCAAGACGCCCGCCGCCGCGCCTCCTTCCCCAGCGGAGGAGGGCCAGAGCCCCCTCGATCTGCGCTTCTGGCTCATCGTCGCCGCCGTGCTGATGACCTCGTCTGTGCTCGGCCTCTCCGCCGGGCTCTGGCTCTTGTGGAGCCGGGGTTGACGCCCGCGTCACGCCTGCGTGTGGCGGCGCACAGGCGAGTGGTTATAGGCGAGGGATCAAACGAGCGATCGTCGACCCCATGAGCGTCCCCCATCTCCTCTGTGTCTCCGGCGGCCCCCAAGGCAAACGATTTCTCATCGGCCCTGAGGGTGTGCGCATCGGCCGCGACCCCACAAACACCGTGCAGATCAGCGATCCCGAGGCCAGCCGCTTTCACGCCGAGGTCACCTTGCGCGAGAACGGCCTGTGGGTTCAAGACACGGGCAGCCGCAACGGCGTCTTCGTGAACGACCGCCGGGTCACCTCCAGCAAGTCCATCAGCCCCGGCGACCGGGTGACCATCGGCGCCCACGTCTTCACCGTCGAGCTCATCGAGCCCGAGGACGAAGAGCACACCGTCGATCTCTCCTCGCTGATGCCCCCCCCATCGCCGGCGCGCCCGCTGTGGCCCATCCTCGCCGCGGTGGTGGCCTTGCTCGCGGTGGCGGCGGGCCTGATCCTCTCCGGGCGCTGACCAGGGCGGAGACAGGAGCCCCTCGTGAGAATCGTCCGTCCCGTCGTGCGCACCGTCGGCGGCCTCACGCACACCGTGCGCGACATCAACCGTTTACGCGAGGTCGCGGCCATCCTCGTGCGCCACGGCTTCGGCTGGCTGGTGCAGACCCTCGATCTCCCTGGCCTCGATCGCGCCAGCCGAGACCAGTCCGAGAGCACCCCCGAGCGCGCCGTCGCCGCCCTCAAAGACTTAGGCCCCACCTTCATCAAGCTCGGCCAGGTGCTCTCCACCCGGCCTGACGTGGTGCCCGCGGCGTACCTCGCGGCGTTTCAGTCGCTTCAAGACGACGTCGGCCCCCTGCCTTTCCCCGAGATTGAGCGCACCCTCACCGCAGAGCTCGGCTCCGGCTGGCGCGCGGGCCTCAGCCGCTTCGACGAGGCGCCCCTGGCCACGGCGTCCATCGCCCAGGTTCACCGGGCGGCGCTGCAGTCCGGCGCGGAGATCGTGTTTAAGGTGCAGCGCCCGGGCATCGCGGCGATGATCCGCGCGGACCTGAGCATCCTGCACCTCCTGGTGAACCGCCTCTGCGCCGAGTTCCCCGAGGCCGAGCTCCTCGACCCCCAGGGCGTGCTCAGCGAGTTTGAGCGCAGCATCACCGCCGAGCTCGACTTCTTGGCTGAGGCGACCAACATGCGTCGTTTCACCACCAACTTCGCCGGGAACCCCCGGGTGAAGATCCCGACGATCTTCGACGCCTTGACCACCTCCCGGGTGCTGTGCATCGAGCACCTCGACGGCGTGAAGATCCGCCAGGCGCGTGAGCACGGCTACGACATGGACGAGGTCGGCCGCCGTTACCTGGAGGTGGCCTACACGATGCTGTTTGACCACGGCTTCTTCCACGGCGACCTGCACCCGGGCAACGTGCTGATCTTGCCCGGCCACGTCATCGGCCTGCTCGACTTCGGCATGGTGGGCCGCCTCACCCGGGACATGAAAGACAGCATCGTCTCTCTGCTTTTTGCCTTAGAGCGCGGCGACTACCGCACCATCTCCCGCATCTTCTTCGACATCGCGATCAAGAGCGAGCGTGTGGACTACGACGCCTTTGAGCGCGACACCACCCTGGTCGTCGAGCGCAACTGGGAGGGCGTGAGCGTCCAGGAGATGCAGATCGGGCGCTTCTTGTTGGACATCACTGAAGGTGCGCTCAAGCACCGCGTGCGCGCCCCGCCGACCTACACGACCTTCTTCAAGGCGCTGTTGACCACAGAAGGTTTGGCGAAGTCGCTGATCCCCGAGGTAGACCCGCTGGGCGCGGCGAGGCCCTATGTGCAGCGCCTCGTCTCCGAGCGGTTCTCGTCCCAGCGCACCCAAGAGGACCTGTTCTACAACCTCGTCACCCTGAGCACCCTCGCCCGGCGCCTGCCGACGAGCCTCAGCCAGCTCCTCGACGACATCGACGATCAGCGCCTTCGCCTCAACATCGTCACCCGCGAAGACCCGCAGACCTCCCAGCGCCTCGACCAGCGCCTGCGCGCCCAGCTCCTCGGCGCCTTCGCCGTGACCGCCGCGCTGTGCGCCGCCCTGAGCCTGCCCTACACCGACATGCGCCTCTTCGGCCTGCCCGCGCTCAGCCTCGTGCTGTTCTTCTTGGCCGGGGCCTTCGGGCTGATGGCGCTGGTGGCGGCGCGGAGGGGCTGACGCGGGTTAGCGCTGTGGGTCGGGGCCAAGGTGCGAAGGTGTGAGTGAGATCCTCTCAAAATTCGTGAGAGCTGAGAGGTCTTCACTCATTTGGCGCGCCATAATGAGTGAAATCTTATCAATTCTCATGAATCTTTAGAGCTTTTCACCCCTCTCCGTCACGATCGTTTGGCGCCGAGTTAGGCAACAGCTCAAACGTCTCTGGGTGACCTGTTTGCACCCCTCGCCGCGCTTGTGATAGAAAACCTCAACATCTCCACAAAGACTGCGAGGATCTCACCCATGAAACGTGCGCAGGGCCAGCGGCCCGGACCCCAAGACGGGCTCATTCGCGCCGGGCTGCTCAGCGCCCGCAGCGGCTCACAGGCGACGGCGAGCCGCCTCACCAGCCGGGGAACCCTCGTTCGTGTCGAGCGTGGGCTTTACCAAGGCGCTGACGCCGAGATCTCCATCCACAACAGCCTCGCCGTCGTCTCCGCGAAGGCGCCGAAGGCCGTCATCACCCTGCTCTCGGCGCTGCACTTTCATAAGCTCGGCCTAGAGCGCCCCTGGCAAGAGTGGATCGCCCTGCCCCGAGGGAGCTGGGCGCCTCGGCTCACGAGCCTGAAGCTCCGTGTGTCTTGGCTTGACGAGGCTGAGCTGGCCCAAGACGTCGAGCACCACACCATCGACGGCGTGGCGGTGAAGGTGTTCTCCCCCGCCCGCGCCGTCGTCGAGACCTTCCATTTCTTTCGTCAGGTGGGCCTCGAGCCCGCCCTCGACGCCCTCAAGGACTACCTGCGCTGCACCCCCAACGGTGTGCAGCCGCTCATGGCCATCGCCCGGCGGCGACGGGCCTACAACAAGATGCGACCGTATGTGGAGGCGCTGCTTTGACTCGGAACGTCGTCGCGAGTGTGCGAACGAAGGTGCCTCAATGTCAGAGCGCGGAGGGGTTGAGGGCCTTGCGGGCTTCACGGAGCAGGCGCGCGAGGCCACAACCCTCCCCAGCCTCCTGAAGTTCGCGGAGGTCAGCGCGCCGCCAAGCCTCTTCCCAACGGTTGTCCTCGTCGCAGAGGGATTGTTTGACGGTCTTGGCGTCTTTGGGATCGGTCGGCTTCTTGGAGGTGAGGCGCTCGGGCGATCTTGTCGGGCAGAAGCCGAGGCGCTGACGCGCGGCGGCCAGGGCCTTGGTCTCGGCTTCAGTCTCCGGGCGCCAAGCGAGCAGCTCAAAGCCCTCAATCTCGGGACGGGCGAGGGCAGGGACCACAGGAAACGGCCAAGACTTGTCGGCCACCGCCTGCTCAAAGCCCTTGGCGCGATCCTCGTCGCCGTCGAGGTCGCGGGAGATCACGACCACCTCAGGCACGGTGTCTTCAGCGAGGAAGAGGAGCAGGACCGCGCGGAACATCTGGGCGTCTGCTTCGCCGGAATCTCCATCAAAGTGCCCGTGGATCCTCAGTCGGCGGTCCTTCGCCTCACGTTTCGCGCGGTGAAGATCCAAGAACGTACCGACCCCCAGCCCGCCCCAGACTCGATAGTCGTCAAGGGTGTCGTCGGTCACCCAGTCGTGCTCGTCAAGCAGCACCCGGTCGACCAAACCCGTGATGAGCGTGGCGTCCCCGGAGCTCTCCGCGGCGATGCCCAGGCGAATCACGCGGGCTCCTCCGCCACCCAGTCTTCGCCCAGGTGGCTCCACAGCTCGCCGGAGCTCATCACGTCGCGGTACTTCGTGAACTTGGGGTGGGTGTCGAGGCGGCGCACCCGCGACTCTTGGGGGCTCACCGCGCCGACCACAAACACCTCCTCGGGCTGGAGGGAGTCGAGCAGGTACGGGGAGTGGCTCGTGGCGAGGATCTGCAGCTCGGGGTGCTGGGCGAGCAGGCGCCGGAGGAGCTCGATCAGCTCACGCTGGGCGAGGGGGTGCAGGCCCTTGTCGATGTCATCGAGGAGCAGCGTGCTCGGCTGCTCGTAGTGCAGCACCGTGACCAGGGCCAGGGCGAGCACCGTGCCTTCGGAGAGGGCTTGGGCGGGGAGCCAGCCGACGCCGTCGAGCTCGACCTCGAAGCGGGTGCCGTTGACCCATTTTGGCTCAAGCACCTGATACCAACGCCCGTTAAACTGCAGCGACTCCTCTTCTCGGGTCTGGTAACGAACGGGCAACGCGCGCACCCGTTTCACCCCCTTCACGATCTTCGCGAGGTCAGCCTCAAGGGCCTCCAGACGGCCATCGCGTAGGCCGTGCAGATGGAGGAGCGCGGAGGAGACCCCCTCGCCGTTGGCGCTGATCGTCGGTGGAGCAACGACTGGGTTGTGGGGTGCACGAATCGCGGCGGCGTCGAGGAGAGGGCGCGGGTCGCGGGAGTTGGCCGGGAGGGAAGTCGTCAGGCTTCCGGCTCAGCCCTGCACAGACGAGCCCTCTTGATCCCGGGCCCCAATATCCCGCGCTCAACCAATGCTCAAAGGACTGTTTGAACCTTCAATCTCACCTGTCGCCTGGATCCCAAACCGTCCCAATTTCGCTTGAATGCAGACTCTCGTGTCGGGCTGGGAGACGACCGGCGCGAGCTGATGCTCTTCATGTAGCGCATATTGGTTCGTCTGCCGGTCCTTCCCCAGCGCCAACCCATGCGTCCACATCACCAAGTCCAGCCCCCGCAGCACGCTGCTCTTCCCCACACCATTTCGCCCCACGAAGACGTTCAGGCGCCCAAGGTCAACCTGCACATCCCGCAAGAGCTTGAAGTTGAGGAGCTCGACACGATCGACCATCAGCGCACCTCGGCCCCAGGCGAACGTAGGGCGATGCCAGCATATCCCCCGTCGCTCGCCCCCTCAACGTGGCTCCCCCAAGCGCCCCCTCCAATGACTCCCCCCTGACACCCCGCCAAAACCAGCGTTCATCGTGGCAGAATCGACGCATCCCTGGTCGAGGTGCCCCGATGCCCAGAACGTCCCTCCTCCTGGCCTTGGCGCTCGGGAGCTGCGCCGCGCCGGGTGACCTGCACGTCGTGGCCTTAGACGACGACTCGGTCACGCTCTCTTTGGCCACGGCCTCCCTCTCGGCGATCTGGCTCGATGACTGCGCGGGCGGCGCGGTGCAGCTTGAGGTTGTGGGGCCCGTGGAGCTGCTCACCGACGCGCCCTTGCCGCTGTCTCTGCCCGCCGGGGGCTGGTGTGGCCTGAGCTTGTGGTTTGAGGATGACCCCGTGGCGGGCTCGTTGGTCTTGGAGGGCCTCGCCGGGAACACGCCGTTCTCCATCGGGCTCAACCCCTCCGTCGTCGTGATCCCCCAAGAGATGCTCGTGGACGCAGACGACTGGGTGCTCGTCTTGGAGGGCCACACGCTCCTCACCGGGCGGCTGCCTGAGGCCCCCGAAGGCCTCGCCGTCGCGCCGGGGGATCCTCTCGCCGACACGCTCACCGTCGCGCTCCCCGACGCGCTGTGGCTGGGCAAGGTCTCTGAGGCCCGCGACCTCATCTACGTCGACCTCTGGCCCTTCCCCGACGTCACCTTCGACGGCGGCGAGGCCAGCTTCAGCGTCTCCACCGGGGGCTGCGGCGGCGGAGCCGACGTCGAGCTGCCGGACGCCGACTTTGACGGGATCCCCGACATCGACGACGACGACGACGACAACGACGGGATCTTTGACCTGGATGATGACGACGACGACAACGACGGGATCCTCGACGGGGATGACCCCCAGACGCCCGGCAACCCCAGCGGCGGCGGCGAGGGCGGCGAGGGCGGCGGCTGCGACGGCGGATCCTCAACCGACTCCGGGAGCGGCGGGAGCGGCGGCGGCTGTGACGGCGGCACGAGCTCCGGCGACGGCTGCGACGGCGGCTCTACGGGCCCCTCATGCAGCGGCAGCGCCGACTGTGGCGGGGTGACCTGCGCGGCCTCGCCGCTCATCCCCATCGCCTGGCTGACCTTCGTGTTCAGCTTTGTTCGGCGGCGGGGGCCTCGCCCGGGTTGACGTGCACCTTGACCTCTCGCACATGCTCCACCTCGGCCAGAACCCGGTCGGAGACACGATGGGCGATGGTGTGGGCGTCGGTGAGCCGCAAGGCGCCGTTGACGGAGATCTCCAGGTCGATGACGTGGTAGGCGCCTAAGGTGTGAACGCCGACCTTGTCTACGCCGAGCACGTCGGGATCGCGGCGGGCGACCGCGGCGATGGCCTCGGCCAGCTCCGGCGAAGACTCGTCCATGAGCACGCCGAAGTTCTCGCGCAGGGGCTTCACGGCGAGGCCCATGATGGTCACGCCGATGAGCACCGCCGCCAACGGGTCGAGCCAAGGCATGCCCGCCCGCGCGCCGAGCACCCCCAAGAACACCGCGCTGCTCGCCAAGACGTCGCCGCGGTGGTCCCGGGCGCTGGCCAACAACGACGGGGCGTTCAGCGCCTCGCCCACCCGGCGGGTGTAGCGGTAGAGCGCCTCCTTCACGAACACCGTGCCCAACGCCGCCCAGGCCGCGGACATCGCGGGCACCTTGGACTCGTCTCGCCAGAGCGCCACGCCGCCGTCGAGGGCGATGAACAGGCCCGTGCCGAAGAGCATCGCCCCGATGATCAGCCCCGCCACGGACTCCGCGTTGCCGTGGCCGTAGTGGTGGTCTTCATCGGCGGGGCTCTGGGCGAGGCGATACCCCACGGCGCCGATGGCCGTGGCGAGGATGTCCCCGGCGCTGTTGAAGGCGTCGGCCAACAGCGCGTCGCTGCCCGCGCCGACGCCCACGACGAGCTTGAGCACGGTCAAGCCGACGTTGGTGAGCAGTCCGACGAGGTTGGCGCGGGCGCCGGGGTCAAAGGCCATGACCACGGCTATCCTCTCTGGGCCCTCGGCGCCTGCGGACGTTCGCGCCTGTTGTACACTGAATGCTCAAACCAGGAGCGTGTATGGCCGAGCCCCTCGTCGCCCCGGTGACCGACGACCCCGATCGTTGGCGCCGCCGGGCGATCTCCATCTCTGGGGTGTTGCTCGCCTCTTGGGCTCTGGCCGCCGCCGCGCTGCCGCTCTTGCTCGTGAGCCTGCTGCTGGAGCTGGTGCGCCCCCGCAAGCTCGCGGCCACCCGGGCCTTGTTGATGTTCGGCGCGTACT
This sequence comes from Deltaproteobacteria bacterium, assembly GCA_016717595.1. Taxonomy (GTDB): domain Bacteria; phylum Myxococcota_A; class UBA796; order UBA796; family CAJQPC01; genus JADKFE01. The sequence goes on from JADKFE010000128.1 coordinate 67,648, forward strand.
TGGGCTGTGAGCTGCTCGGCCTGCTCGGCGCGGGCTGGATCGCGCTGACCACCTCGGGGGAGGCCTTGGTCGAGGCCAGCTACACCCTGCAGCGCCGCTGGAACTCCGCGCTGTGCGGCGCCCTGAGCGCGCTGTTCAACCTCACCTGGGACGTGCAGGGCCTCGATCAGTGTCGCCCCGGCCCGACGCTCTTGCTCGTGCGCCACGCGAGCACCGCCGACACCATCCTCCCCGTCGCCCTGCTCTCGGCGGGTCTGGGCCTAAAACTTCGCTATGTGCTCAAGTCAGAGCTGCTTTGGGACCCTTGTATCGACGTCATCGGCCAGCGTGTGCCCAACGTCTTTGTGCGCCGGGGCGACGCCGGAGAGGTAGACCGCGTTCGTGCCTTGGCCCGAGGGTTAGGCGCTGATGAGACCTTGGTGCTCTACCCTGAAGGCACCCGCTTCTCCCCCGCTCGCCAGACCGCCCGCGTCGCCGAGCTTCAAAGCCAGCCTGAGGACATCCAGGCCCTCGCCCGGGCCTTGCAGGTGACCTTGGCGCCCAAACCCGGCGGCGTGCTGGCGATCTTAGACGCCGAGCCCCGCTTAGACGTCGTCTTCTGCGCCCACACCGGCCTTGAGGGCGCCCGCACCCTGGCCGACCTCGTGCGCGGTGAGCTCGTGGACAAGGTCGTCAAGGTGCGGTTTGAGCGTGTGCCCGCCGCCGAGATCCCCACCGACCCCGCCGCGCGCTACCGCTGGCTGCTCACCCGCTGGGGCGCGATCGACGAGTGGATCCGCGCCCAGAACAACGGCGCCAGCGTGATCGTCAGCGGTGACCCTCAATCGCCGTGAGGTGCGACTGGAGCGCCCAGTCCGCGTCTTGTTGGGGCGTGTGGCAGCTCGTACACACCGACTCGATCACACACTCCGGGCAGGTCTCGCCCAAGCCCAAGATGTTCGTGGCGCTCGGCGCCTGGACGTGCTGCTCACCCGGGCCGTGGCAGGTCTCGCAGCCCACCCCCTCGTTGAGGAAGGTCTCCGGCGGCATCCCCGCGGTGTAACGCGTCGGCGTGGCGTGGCAGGCGAGGCACTCGGGGTTCCGTTGTTCTTTGCCTTTGAGCAGAGACCGGGCCTCGCCGTGCCCTGAGGCCTGCCAGGCCTTCACCTCGGCCGGGTGGCAGCTCTCGCAGGCCTTGGCCCCTTGAGAGGCGCCGTCGGGGAAGGCCAAAAGGGGCTTGGGCGCCTCGCCCGACGTCAAGAGCTTCCAGCGGTCATCAAGCTCGCGGTCGCTGAGGCCCAAGGCCGCGTAGTGGTCGATGTGGGGCAGGCCCTTCTCGACGGTGAACGCGATGGAGTGATCGGCGTCGTGGCAGCCCACGCAGGTGGCGCTGGCGTCTACGGTCACGCCGTCGTGGGGGCCTCCGGCGCTGTGGCAGGCCTCACAGGTGACGTTCGTGAGCTTCGATCCGTGATCCCCGAGCGTGAAGCCCGAGGGTTGGCCCATGCCCGTGACGTGACAGCCGACGCAGGCCGGGTCATCCGCCTTGTCCCGGGTGTAGAGCGTGCGGTACGCGATGGCGTGGTGGCTCACCGACCAAGCGCGGGCCTCTTCAGTGTGGCAGATCGCGCAGGACGTGCCGCCTTGGTACACGTCCTTGGGGAAGGCCAAGGTGAAGCCGTCGTTTGGCCAGAGCTTGAAGATCAACAGCGCCGAGGCGCCAGGAAACCAGGGGTAGAAGCCCAGAACACGCGCCACCTCACCGCCCTCTTCAGCGGGGGCGACGACGAGCGCCGTCGGCGTCGAGCGGGCGGCGATGGCCTGGGCGAAGGCGCCGTCGTGGTCGTGAACCGTGGGGAAGGTGACGCCATACACGTCGTTGAACGCCGCGATCTGCTGGGCGGTGGACATCGACGAGGCCACGGCGACAAAGTCCAGGCGCTCCTTGAGGCGCTCTTGGAGCTGCACCACCTCGGGGATCGCCGTCTGGCAGTGGCCGCAGGTGGGCGAGTAATAGAAGAAGTACGTCGGCCGCGTGATCATCGCCTTGAAGCGCGCGGGCAAGACGATCGGCGTGGTCTCCGTCGGCGCGAAGACCGCCGCCGTGTTCGCCGCCGGGGCGCCGAGCTTCCAGCCTCGGGCGTCCACCGCCGCTTTGCCCCCAGCGAGCAACAGCGCGGCGAGGGGCAACAAGAGCCAGCGAAGGTTGAGCCAGGACGGGGGGTTCATCCCCCAGAGCCTAACCTAGCCCAGCGGCCGTCGCCCAATCGGGCCGCCGCCCAAGAGAGCCCTCCACCTCCCCGCCGGTTGAGCGCACCATAAATCGGACCCGAGCTGCCCAGAAGACCACACCACACAGCTTGGGACGGTGACACCCATCGACGGGGAGGAGGAGGCGCAGTTATTGATAATGACTTTCATTATCTGTTACCAGAACAAAGAGAATACGTCAAGACAAGAACTTGTGAGCGGCGATCCTCTCTCGCCTTCGCCTTGAGCCCAGGGCTGCCCCCCCTCCTGTGTCAAACCCCACAGGGAATGCTCACACTCTGTCTGGGGTATGCTAAGCTGCCTGTTCCCGTTCAACCGGAGTTCTGCCCATGTTCACCCGTCGCGCTCTCGCCCAAAGCCTCCTCGCCGTCTCTCTCTTCGGACTGCTCGCCGGGGGCCTGGACGCCATCGCCGCGTCTGTCGGCCAGAAGGTCTCCAACCCTGAGCTTCGTGACGCGAACGACAAGCCCGCGAAGATCCCCGACATCGGCTCCAAGGTCGTCGCGGTGTTCTACTCCGACCCCGACGTCTCCGACATGAACGACGCCTTCGCCGACAAGCTCAAGGCCGCGAACCTCGACAAGACGAAGTACCGCGGCGTCGGCGTGGCGAACCTCAAGGAGACCTGGCTCCCCGATGAGGTGATCCGCTCCGTCGTGCGCAAGAAGATCGAGAAGTACGGCGCCACGATCCTCACCGACCCCGATCGCCTGCTGGCGACGGCCTGGGGCCTCGGCGACTGCAACGAGCAGTCCGTCGTCGTCATCTTGGACAAGACCGCCACCGTTCAGTACGTCAAGAAGGGCAAGATGAACGCCGCGGAGATCGAGAGCGGCTACCAGCTCGTCGTCAAGCTGATGGAGCAGTAGGCTCCGCGCTTGATCGCAGCGCCCGCGCCGTCAGCCACAGCCCGGCGACGGCGGAGGCGCCAAAGAGCAAAAAGAACGCCGCGTTGAACACCACGCAGCTCTCCTCGATGGAGGCGAGCTGCCGATGGCCACGCACGATGCGCTCCGGCGTGAGCTTGTTGCCGTCGGTGAAGGTGAGGCCCCGGCTGCGGTACTCGGGGATCGTCAACGGGTCGCTCGTCTTGCCGGGCGCTGGGGTCGGCGCGCTCACGGAGAGGGTCTCGCCGGTCTTGAGGTTGTAGGCGTCCACCCCGTCAAACTCGGGGTAGCCGCTATAAACCCAGTCGCCGCGTTGGTACATCGCGAGGTTGATGAGGCTGCCATCCAGAGTCGTCGTGCCGCAGACCGGGCGAAACGGCGGCGTGCCCGGCTTGATCTTCACCACGGCCACGTCGCCGGAGCCGCTCACCCGGTACGCCCGCTGGGCGTCGATGCCGAACAGCGCGCCGTCAAACTCGCGGTCGAAGCTGGCGACCCCACCCTTAAACTCCACGGCGTCCGCCCCGGCGCGGTACGCGAGGTTCAGCCCGACGAAGAGCGCGGCGAGCACGAGGTTCACGGCGACCCAGCCGCCGAGGGCGGTGAGGGCCTGGCGGCGGGGGATCCTGGGGCGCATACGCTGGGGCTCTCCAAGGTGGAGCCCCAGCATAGCACCCTGACCCTCAAGGCTGCGCTCAAGGGTCCAGCGGGCAGCGGCACAGGGCGTTCAGGCGCTCCACGGCCTCTTGAAGCGGCGTCGGCGCGCTGCCCCCGGCCCCTTGGCGCCAGGCGACGGAGCGCGCGGCGACCTCCCGACCGCCGACCACCAGCACCGCCGGGACCCCTTGCTGGTGCGCCTCGGCGATCCTGCGGCCCAAGGACTCCTCCGAGGACCGCAGCGCCACCCGACGCCCAGCGGCGGCGAGCGTCGCCCGGACATGCTCCGCCCAGGCCGCGTGCTCTTCAGCGATGGGCAACACCCAGCACTGAGACGGCGCCAACCAGCCCGGCAGACGCCCCTGGTGATGCTCCAAGAGCAGGCCCATGAACCGCTCCAGGCTGCCATACCGAGCGCGGTGCAGCATCACCGGCCGCCGCCGCTGCCCGTCCCGGCCGACGTACTCCACGTCAAACCGCTCGGGCATCACCAGATCCACCTGCATCGTGCCGCACTGCCAGCGCCGCCCGGCGCCGTCGATGAGCACAAACTCCAGCTTGGGGCCATAAAACGCCCCTTCGCCGGGCTGAATCGCCGGGTTGAGCCCCGCCTTGGCCGCGCCCTCGGCCAAGGCCGCCTCAGCGAAGTCCCAGCCCGCGTCGTCGCCGAGGCGCGCCTCAGGCCTTGTGGAGAGCCCGACCTCCACCCGATCAAAACCGAAGGCCGCGTAGAACGGCCCGATCGAGGCGCAGAACCGGCGGATCTCCTCGACGAGCTGGGCGGGCTCACAGAAGATGTGGCCGTCGTCTTGTGTGAACTGGCGCAGGCGCAAGAGCCCCGAGAGCGCGCCTTGTTGTTCGTCTCGATGCACGAGGCCGAGCTCGGCGACTCGGTACGGCAGCTCACGCCACGACAAGGATCGTCGGTTCACGATCCCGATGTGCGCGGGGCAGCTCACGGGCTTGAGCGCGGCGGGGATCGCCGGATCTCCCACCCGGAACATGCCCTCCTGAAAGTGCGCCCAGTGGCCGCTCTGCTCCCAGATCGGCGCGCGGAGCACCTGCGGGGTGCGCACCTCGAGGTAGCCCTCTTGGTTGGACGCGGCGCGGGAGGCCTCCTCCAAGACACGCAAGAGCGTGAAGCCTGGAGGATGCCAGAACACCATGCCGGGGGCCTCCTCTTGGAAGTGCAGCAGGTCCAGGCGGCGGGCGATGGAGCGATGATCTTCGGGGAGCTTGTTCATGTCGGTCTCCTGTTGGACCGACGATCGACGACACCGGAAGGGCCTCGCCGGTCGTCGGCGAGGCGCTGGGTGGGGACGTCGTCGCTAACGCGCCGACACGACCACGAGCCCGCCGAGAGGCAGGGTAGTCGTAGTCTGGGTGTTGGCGTTCATTGGCGACATGTCCCGCAGCGTAGCACAAGCCACCTCGATCGCCACACAGCCCGCACATTTTGGGTCTACAATCCCGTCGTCCACCGCGACACATCCAGCCTTCCTGAGGAGACGATCATGCCGATGACAAACTGCGCCCACTGCGGCACCCACGTCTTTGAGAGCGCCTGCGCCTGCCCCCACTGCGGCACCAAGCTCCGCGACTGCGGCCTGCGCCACACCGCCGCCGCCGCGCTGATGGGCCTCGCGCTCGTGGGCTGCGGCGACAAAGATCCCTCGGACAGCGGCGCCGCGCCGGAGTACGGCGTGGCCGACACGTCTTACCTCGCGGACGCCGACGGCGACGGCGTGACCGTCGGTGACGGCGACTGCAACGACGACGACGCGGCGGTGAACCCCGGCGCCACGGAGACGGCCGGCGACGGCGTGGACTCCAACTGCGACGGCAGCGACGACACCTGATCCTCGGAGCGCCCATGACCCTCCGCCCCTGCGGCGCCTGCGGACAGCACGTCCAGCTCCCCAGCTTGGCCTGCCCCCACTGCGGGGCGAACCTCGGCGGCAAGCTCGCCCGCAGCGCGGCGGCGGTGGTCATGGGCCTCACGCTCTTGGGCGCCGACGAGCCCGATCGTGCCCGGCCCGAGCCCCTCTACGGCAAGGTGGAGCAGCCCGCGCCGGAGCCGGAGCCCGAGCCCGAGCGGCCCAGGCGGCCCAAGCGGCCCAAGCCCCCTCCTGAGCCAGAGCAGCCGCCGCCAGAGCCACCGCCACCGCCAGAGCCGCCGCCGAGCCAGAGCCGCCGCCGGAGCCGCCGCCCGAGCCCGAGCTGATCCGCGTCGAGCCGCTGTACGGCGTCGTCCTCACGCCCCTGCCGACGCCTGGGCCGGTCGTCACCGACGGCCCCGCGCGCGAGGCCTCCGGCCCAAACGACGCCGAGCCCGCCGACGACGGCAAGAACAACCGCTAAGCCCAGGCCACGCCGATGCTCCTGCACCCCTGCCCCGCCTGCGGCCAGCACGTCCAGCGCGCCGCCTTGGCCTGCCCCCACTGCGGGCGGCCGCTCAGCGGCGCCTTCACCCGCACCGCCGCCGCCGTCGTCATGGGCCTCACGCTCCTCGGCGCCGATGACCCCGACCCCATGCTCATGCCCGAGAACGACTACGGCGTCCCGGTGATCATGGAGCCCGCGCCCGACGCCGACCAAGACGGGATCACATCCCAAGCGGGCGACTGCGACGACACCAACCCCGCCGTCTTCCCCGGCGCCAAAGAGCGCTGGTTCGACGGCCTAGACTCCGACTGCGACGGCAAGAACAACCGCTAAGCCCAAGGCCACGCCGATGCTCCTCCACCCCTGCCCCGCCTGCGGTCAGCACGTCCAGCGCGCCGCCTTGGCCTGCCCCCACTGCGGGCGACAGCTCAGCGGCAAGCTCACCCGCACCGCCGCCGCCGTCGTCATGGGCCTCACGCTCTTGGGCGCCGATGACCCCGGCCAGGCCCCCGAACCCGAGTATGGCGTGGTGTTCGAGCCCGAGCCGCCGCCGGAGCCCGAGCCGCCGCCCGAGCCGCCGCCGCCCGAGCCGCCGCCGGAGCCCACGCCGCCGCCCCCGATCGATGAGCCGCTGTACGGCGTCGCCGCCACGCCTCTTCCTCGCCCTCCGATCGCTCCAGTCGCTGAGGACGCCGACGCCGACGGCGTCCCCGCCGAGGCCGGCGACTGCGACGACACCGACGCCGCCGTCTTCCCCGGCGCCAAAGAGCGCTGGTTTGACGGCGTTGACTCCGACTGCGACGGCAAGAACAACCGCTAAGCCCAGGCCACGCCGATGATCCTCCGCCCCTGCGCCGCCTGCGGTCAGCACGTCCAGCGCGCCGCCCTGGCCTGCCCTCACTGCGGGGCGATCCGCGGCGGCAAGCTCAGCCGCAGCGCGGCGGCCCTCGTCATGGGCCTCACGCTCATGGGGGCTGATGACCCGGAGCCAACCCCCGAGGCCGAGCCCCCGCCGCCGGAGGAGGATCCCGCGCCGATCATCGCCGAGGCGATCTACGGCGTGAGCGCCACCGTCTCACGCCGACGCCTCCACCTCCGAGATCCACGCCCCGCAGACGCCACCAGCGAGGCCGACGACGACCACGACGGCGTGACCCCACGCGCTGGCGACTGTGACGACGCCGACCCAGACGTCTTCCCCGGCGCCCCAGAGCGCCGGTTCGACGGGGTAGACTCCGACTGCGACGGCAAGAACAACCGCTGACCCGAGGCCAAGCCCATGCCCCTCCACCCCTGCGGCCGCTGCGGCGCCCTGTTGACCCCCAGCCCCGGCGCCTGCCCGAGCTGCGGCGCCCTCTCCACGACGAGCAAGCTCACCCGCGGCGCGGCGGCGGTGCTCATGGGCCTCACCCTCGTCGGCGCTGATGAGCCCGACAAGTCCAACCAGCTCCAGGCCGCGTACGGGGTGCCCCCGATGGACCTCATCGGCCCGGGGGACGTGCTCGCGCCACCGCCCGAGGTCACCCCGCCTGAAGAGCTCGTCGTCAAGCCACCCCCCGAGCTCGACGGCGACGGCGACGGTCTGCTCCTCTCCCAAGGCGACTGCGACGACACCAACCCCAACATCTTCCCCGGCGCCAAAGAGCGCTGGTTTGATGGGGTAGACTCCGACTGCGACGGAAAAAACAACCGCTGACCCGGAGCCTCCCATGTCCCTTCACCCCTGCGCCCGCTGCGGCGTTCATGTGCTCGCCACCTCCTGCGCCTGCCCGAGCTGCGGCGCCAAGCTCCGCGACTGCAGCGGCGCCTTGACCACCACCGCCGCGGCCTTGGCGATGGGCCTCAGCCTCGTGGCCTGCGGCGACAAAGACATCCAGCCCGCCTACGGCGTGCCTGAGTCCTCTGTGTTCATCGACGAGGACGGCGACGGCTACAACGGTGAGGGCGAAGACTGTGACGACGGCGACGCGGCGGTGAACCCCGGCGCCACGGAGACGCCCGACGACGGCATCGACTCCAACTGTGATGGTGAGGACAACACCTGATCCTTCGCTGAGCCCACACACCGCCACTCCAATCCGAGCCGCCCATGCCCCTCCTCCCCTGCGCCCGCTGCGGCGCCCACGTCTTCGGCGACGCCGCCGCCTGCCCGAGCTGCGGCGCCGCGCCCAACCCCACACGCCTCACCGCCGCCGCCGCGCTCATGGGCCTCGCCCTCGTGGCCTGCGGCGACAAAGACGGCGACGACTCCAGCGTCATCAACGACATGTACGGCGTGCCCGACACGGGCTGGGTCGATGATGACGGGGACGGGGTCGCCGTGCGTGACGGCGACTGCGACGACAACAACGCGGCGGTCTACCCCGGCGCCTTAGAGACCACCGACGACGGCCTCGACTCCAACTGCGACGGCGACGACAACACCTAGGCGCCCGCAAACCCTGCGCTGGATCAGGGCTGTGGCCGTGGACAAGGCGCGAAGTGGGCGCGGACTGCGCTATAGTGGCGGTTGACACCCGCTCCTAGAACCGAGGTCTCCATGCCCCTGCTCTCTTGCGCCCGCTGCGGCGCCCACGTCTTCGGTGACGCCGCCACCTGCCCAAGCTGCGGCGCCGCGCCCAGCCCCACGCGCCTCACCGCCGCCGCCGCGCTCATGGGCCTCGCGCTGGTGGCCTGCGGCGACAAAGACGGCGGCGACTCCAGCGTCGTGGCGCTCTACGGCGTGCCCGACACCGGCTACGTCGACAACGACGGCGACGGGGTCGCCGTTCGGGATGGCGACTGCGACGACAACGACGCGGCGATCAACCCCGACGCCACCGAGACCCCCGACGACAGCATCGACTCCAACTGCGACGGCGAAGACAACACCTGAGCAAGCGGGAGGCCCGATGCCGACGCTCCACTCCTGCGCCGCCTGCGGGCAGCTCAACGTCGAGTCCAACACCCGCTGCGCCTTCTGCGGCGGCGCCGTGCGCCGTGGTGGGCTCGGCCCAACGGCCTTGTTCATGGGCCTCGCGCTCTCGGCGAGCGCCTGCGCCCAAGACCTCTACGGGATCGCCTACACCGACGAGGACGGCGACGGCTACTCCGCCGAGGTCGATGACTGCGACGACTCCGACGCCAGCGTCAACCCCGGCGCCATCGACACCGTAGACGACGGCGTCGACTCCAACTGCGACGGCGACGACAACACCTAGCCCAGAGAGGCGCCGATGCCGACGCTCAGACCTTGCGCCACCTGCGCCAATCTCCTCCTCGACGACGCCCTGGGCTGCCCCTTCTGCCGCGCCGAGCGCCCGAGTTTAGGCGCGGCGGCGGTGGCGACGCTCCTGGGCCTCAGCTTGAGCGGCTGCTTCCAGGCCGACGCGATGTACGGCGTGGTGATCACCTATGACGATGAGGACGGCGACGGCTACACGGCGCCCGGCGAGGACTGCGACGACTCCGACGCCGCCATCAACCCCGGCGCCATCGACACCGTAGACGACGGCATCGACTCCAACTGCGACGGCGACGACAACACCTGAGACCCGAGGCGCCCCATGCCCCCGCTCATCGCCTGCGCCGCCTGCGGCCAGCACGTCCTCACCTCGGCCTGCGCCTGCGCCCACTGCGGCGCCAAGCTCAAGGACTGCGGCCTGCGCGCCTCCGCCGCCGCCGCGATCATGGGCCTCACCTTGGGCGGCTGCGTGATTCAGGGCGAGCCCGAGTATGGCGTCGTGGTGAGCTACGATGACGAAGACGGCGACGGCTACTACGCCCAGACCGACGACTGCGACGACACCGACGCCGCCATCAACCCCGGCGCCATCGACACCGTAGACGACGGCGTCGACTCCAACTGCGACGGCGACGACAACACCTAGTCCCCCGAGGCCCACCATGCCCCCGCTCATCGCCTGCGCCGCCTGCGGCCAGCACGTCCTCTCCTCGGCCTGCGCCTGCGCCCACTGCGGCGCCAAGCTCAAGGACTGCGGCCTTCGCTCCACCGCCGCCGCCGCGCTCATGGGCCTCGCCTTGGCCGCCTGCGGCGACAAAGACGGCAACGACTCCGACTCCCCGATTCAGACCGACTACGGGTTCGCCGACTCCGGGTACTCCGAGGATCTCGACGGTGACGGCTTCACCGTGGCCGAGGGGGACTGCGACGACAACAACCCGAACGTCTACCCCGGCGCCGCCGAGGCCGCGGATGACGAGCTTGACTCCAACTGCGACGGCAACCCCAACACCTGAGTCTCCCCCATGCCCCAGCTCATCGCCTGCTCGTCCTGCGGCCAGCACGTCTTAGAGGCGTCCTGCGCCTGCGTTCATTGTGGCGTCAAGCTCCGCGACTGCGGCCTGCGCTACGCCCTCGCCGCCACGGCCGCCGCCGCGCTCATGGGCCTCAGCGTGCCTGGCTGTGAGATCATCGCGCCCCAGCCCAAGTACGGCGTCCCTGACACGGCGGACACCGCCGACACCGCCGACACCGACGTGCAGACCGACGACACCAACGCCGACGACACCGGCCCCATCGGCACCGACTACGGCGTCGCCGACACCGGGGATCAAGACGGCGACGGCTATAGCGTCGCCAACGGCGACTGCGACGACGACGACGTGGCGATCTACCCCGGCGCCCGCGAGATCCCGGACGACGGCATCGACTCCAACTGTGACGGCGGCGACAACACCTAGCCCCCGAGGCCCACCATGCCCGCCCTGATCCCCTGCTCCGCCTGCGGCGAGCACGTCTTGGACTCGTCCTGCGCCTGCGTTCATTGCGGCGCCAAGCTCCGCGACTGCGGCCTACGCTCTACCGCCGCCGCGGCGCTCATGGGCCTCAGCCTCGTCGCCTGCGACAAGATTCAGCCCCAGCCCGACTACGGCATCGCCGAGACCTCCGTCTACGACAACGACGGTGACGGCTACGGCGCTGAGGACGGCGACTGTGACGATGAGAACGACGCCATCTACCCCGGCGCCACCGAGGTAGACGGCGACGGCGTTGACTCCAACTGCGACGGCGAAGACTCCTGAGCGGCCGCGTCGCCCGCGTCCCAGGGCTCCTCGACGATCTCAAAGCGGCCGAAGTCGTACGGGATGCCCGCGGCGGCCTCTTTGAGCACCAGGCGCTCTTTGCGGCCCTCCCGTTTGAGGGTCGCGGCGCGGTGGTAACAGAAGGGGTTGTTGCCGCGTCTGCCTAAGGTGCAGTGGGTGGTGAACGAGCAGCCCGCCCGGCAGATGTCGGCGTAGTAGCAGGTCTTACAGAAGCCCCAGAGCTCCTCCGTCGTGCGCTCCCGCACAAAGTTGAGCTCTTCAGCGTTCTTCCAGATCTCCTCCAGGCCCAGATCGCGCACCTTGCCGCCGGTGTAAGGCGCCGTGGGCAGGCTGGGGCAGCCCTTCACCGTGCCGTCGGACTCGATGCCGATGGTGTACACGCCGGCCTGGCAGCCGCGCCAATAGGCCTCGTCGCCGCCAGGGCGGCTGCGCAAGACCTGCTCGTGGGGGCCGTAATAGCCGACGTTGTTCGACGACATGATGTTGAACGCGCGCTCGGGCGGCAGGCCCTTGGCCCGCACCATGGCGACCTCTTCGAGCTGCATCGCCGCGAGGGTGTCGATCACGTCGAGGATCTTCGGGGGGTCGAGGATCCACTCCGGGGCGATCCGCCGCCCGGCCCATGGGCACGGTGAGCTGCACACGCCAGACGCGCACCCCCGTCTTCTTGATCATCGCCCCGATCTCGCGGAGCATGTGCGCGTTGAGGTTGTTCACCTGGGTGTTGGAGCTGGTGACGAGGCCCACCTCTTTACACACCTCCAAGGCGCGCATCGCCGAGCGCCAGCTCCCGACGCTGTCGCGCAGCACGTCGTGGATCTCCTCCGGGCCGTCTACAGAGACGCCCACGGCCTTCATCCCGGCGTCTTTGAGCGCCTTCGCCAGCCTGGGCGAGAGCCCACGGCCGCCGGTCTGCATCGTGACGCGGATGCCCTGGGCGCTGAGGAAATGCACGATGTCGAAGATGTCGTCGCGCAGGTACGCCTCGCCGCCGATGAGCGTGACCTCACGGGTGCCCAGGCGCACGAGCTCGGCGGCGACCTCCAGCAGCTCCGCCGTCGAGAGCTCGTCGGGGCGCTCTTCAGTGGGGCCCGCGCGTGAGCCGCAGTGGGCGCAGGCCTGGTTACAGCGGAGGGTGATCTCCCAGACCGCGTAGATGGGTTTGTCGCGGTCGGCGAAGGTGACGGAGCGGGGCGAGCGGGTGGTGGCCATGCTCGGCACAATAGCCCAGGCGCGGACGCTTCGGGGCGATGTGCCGCCGCGCGGGACAGGATATGCGGCGAATATGCCCCAGAGCCCTGACGACGCGCACAAGACGAGCCTCCGCGACCGCCTGCAAGAGTGGCGCGGATCCCCCGGCGACCTCGCACGCTGGGCGTTCTGGGTGCCTTTTCGTGAGCTGCTGAACCCGGACCACCCCGAGCAGCTCGCCCGGCTCTACCCCCTCTGGCGCGCCCAGCACGCCTTGGCCGGGGGCCAACGTCAGCTCATGGCGGAGGAGCTTCGTCTGTGTTTCGGCGGCGCGAGCGAGGCCACCCAAGCCGAGGCCTACCGCATCGCCTTTCGGGTTCACCTGGAGGAGCTGCTCTTGGGCAAGCTCACCCGGGACACCTGGCGCAAGTACATGCGTTTTGAGCGCCAAGATCACATGGAGCGCGCGCTCTCCAGGGGCAAAGGCGTCGTGCTGTTGAACCCCCACGCGGGCAACATCATGATGCTCATCGCCAGCATCAGCCTGCACGGCTACCCCTACACCCAATACGCCGCCCGCGGCGTGGCCCCCGACGCCGTGGCCGCCCAGAACCCCGAGGTCTTCGGCCACAACCGCTGGCGCCTCGCCACCCGCCAAGCCCGCGAGAACAACGAGGACCGCCTCCCGGCGAACTTCATCTCTCTGGAGACCCCAGTTCGCCACCTCTACCGGTGTTTGGCCAAGAACGAGGTGGTCGGCATCGCGTACGACGGCCGCATCGGCGCCCGGTTCACGAAGGTGCCTTACCTTGGCCGAGAAGCCCTGTTGAGCCCCGGGCCGTACCGCCTCGCGGCCTCGACGGGCGCGGCCATCGTGCCGGCCTTCTGCGAGTGCCCCGAGGGCGACATCAACGTCTTACGTTTTGGCGAGCCGATCTGGGGCGACGACGCCGACACCCTCATGGAGCGCTTTCTGGACCAGGCCCAGGCCTGGCTTCGCGCCCACCCCGCCGCCTATGGCCTCTGGCTCGCCCACTGCCGCCAGCGCCGCGCCGTCGATGACCACCCTCTGTTCATCGACTACGCCCCCGACGATCGCTACAAGGTGCATCTGAAGCGTCGCTGATCGTCGCACAACGGGACACCGCCGAGACACCGCGGGGACACAGCCGAGACACCTGCGCCACGGTAGCGCAGGTGAATGGTCATGGCTGTGTCACAGATCCGGTTTGGATCCGTTCTAAAAATTGAACATCGTTGAAGAATAGTGACACGGTGGGCCCCGTAAGCCCCTGCAGAAGGCCACAGCGGCACCCATTCGGCGCTCGGCGGGCTTGGCACAAAGTTTGCTAAGCCTTTTATCAAGACCCAACCGCTCACCCAGCTCATCCCTGACCAGAACGACCCGCAACGGAGGACACCATGAACGCCTACGCGCCTCGCCAGCTCACCCTCGCCGACCTGATCTCCACCGTTTACGAGGAGTTCCTCGCGCTCTACGGTGACGAAGACATCGCGAGCGTCGCCACCGCCGCTACGGTCAACGAGCTCCTGCTCTCCCACGCTGAGACCGCCTCCGTCGAGGCCGCCGCCTGACGTCCTGACGCTCCACGCGGGACGATCCTCTGCGGGATCCTCCGCGTCGTCCGTCAGGGTCGGGTTTGGGTCAATCACAGGGCCTCCGGAGTCATCTCCGGGGGCCTTGTGCGTCTCTGGGTGTGTCTCTGGGGGCCGCAGCGCAGGATCCACGGGGCGATCCAGCGCACGCTGACGGGCGATCGCCGCTTTTTTTGCGTCGGGGCCTTCTCAGCAGGGCGGATCAGGGTTTACATGTCAAGACATCGATCCTCCACCTCGGCCTGATGCCGAGGCGATCCTTCACGGCCCGTGTCCATCGCCCTCGACGCCCAGAACCCCGACACGATGCCCGCCCGGCGCCTCTGGGCCGCGGTGACGATCCGCGTGGCCTGGGAGCTGTACCGGCAAGGGATCCGCCCTTCGGGGGCGATCCTCCACGACGCCCGTGAGCACGCGCTCTTGTCGATCCCCGATGGGGTCGATCGGGAGCAGGCGGAGGAGCTCTCGGCGCACTTCACCCAGGAGTACCTCAGCCGCGCTCGGCACGGTCGGTATCGCCCCGCGCCGCCTGAACAAGACCCGATCGTCTGCCGCCCCTCGTGGCGCCCGCGGCTGATCGCGCTCTTGGACCCCGTCGGTGAGGTCGTGCTGCGCCTCACCTACGGCGACGGCATGAGCCTGGAGCAGATCGAGCGCCTCACCCGCGTCGATCGGGTGGTCTTGCGTGGCGCCCAGGAGGGTGTGCGCGGTGCTTTGCGGGCGCTGATCGACGAGGATCGCCTCGACGCCCGCAGCCTCGATCTCCCCGCCCTCGATCGCCTCTTGGGCCGCGTCGCCCGCACCCCGGCGCCGGACTGTGAAGGCGGCGAGGAGCTCTTGAGCGTCGCTGGCCTACAGCACGCCGAGCGCTGCCCCCGCTGCGCCCGCGGCGTGCGCCTCTTGCGCGGCGGCGTGTTGTTGCCGGGTGAGCTGGCCTGGCCCACCCAAGGCTTCTCCCGGGGCGACCACGTCACCTCCGTGCTCGTGCTCAACCTGCACCCCGACGCGCGGTTTCACCGCAAGGCCGTCTGTGAGCAGTTCGCCGGGGCGTCGCTGCGGGCGGACGAAGACGCGCTCCTGATCGACCCCGACCGCATCGAGGGCCACGCGCCGCTCTTGCACATGCTCGCTGAGCAGGCCACCCCCCGCCGGGATCACCTCCGGGGCGTGCTGGTTCGGGGTTATGGCCGCTGGACCCGCGCCGGGCTCATCGGCCCCGTCGCTGGCGCCGCCGTTGAGCTGTGCCGGGCGCGGCCTTGGGGTGAGGTCGACGGCGCGGGGCCCTTGCCCGAGCCCCTGCCCGAGCCGCCCTCCGCCGCGCGCTGGTGGTCCGCCGCTCTGCTCGTCACGCTTCTGGCGATGCTCGTGGGCAGCCGCGCGCTCACGCCGCCCGAGCCCGAGCCCCGTTACCCGATCTCGGCCCAGGTGCTGCCCGTCGAGGGCGGCCGCCGCGTTCATTTTGACGTGGACGAGCTCGCCTATGTGCTCGTCGTCGTCACCCGCGACGGCGTGCCGACGCCGCTGCTCGCCGCCCAGCACCCCTCGGACAAGGGTGAGCTGGCCACGGGCTTGGGCGACTTCATCGTAGACCCGGGGCCCGGCCTCACCCTCATCGCCACCTCAGCCTCGCCGTTTGACGACGTGGCGCCGCTCTTCGCCGCCGTCGCCGGGGAGGCCGACCCCATCCGCAGCCTCACCGAGCGCCTGCGGGTGGTGGCCCCCGACGCCGATGTCTGGGTAGAGTCGAGTCGCCCGTAATGGCCGTCACCCCGCTAGACCTCCTTCAGCGTGAGTTCCCCGAGTCTCGGCGAGGTTACGATCAGGCCGCCGTGCGCGCCTTCTTGGAGGAGGCCCGGGAGTCTCTGGAGGACGCGCTGCGTGAGGTGCGCACCCTGCGGGAGCAGCTCCGCGAGCGGGATCAGAAGGTCGCCGATCTCCAGGCCGAGCGTGACGAGGTGCGGCAGACCCTGATGGTCGCCCGGCGCCTGAGCGAAGACCTCGCCGCCGACGCCCGCCGCCAGGCCGACCTCTTGTTGGGAGAGGCGCGGCTCCAGGCCCAGGTGATCATCTCCACCACCTACGACGAGCACCAGCAGCTCGTCGCCCAGGTCGTGCAGCTCAAGGCCCAGCGCCACCGGCTCACCGCCGATCTCCGCGCGGTCTTGGAGGCCCACCGCCGCGCCTTAGAGGAGCAGGAGCGCGGGAGCGGCGAGCCGTGAACGAAGGCGCCCTCGCGGCGGCGGTGCAAGCCCGAGGCGCGACGACGACGATCCTCACCCTGCGCGTGACGCCCAACGCCAAGAAGGCGGCGGTGTCTCTGCGGGATGACGGCGTGCTCCTGGTGCGCGTGGCGGCCCCGGCCGTGGAGGGCGCAGCGAACGCGGAGCTGCTGCGTTGGCTCACCCGAGACCTGCTCGGCCTGCCGAGAGGCGCGGCGACGCTCACCCACGGCGCGTCCAGCCGGGATAAACGCGTGGAGGTAGAGGCGCCGGTGGGCGACGTCACCCGCCGCCTCCGTGAGCTCCTGGCCCCATGACCCCTCCAATGCGCCTCCCCTCTCCCCTGCCGCCGAGCTGGCGTGTGGACCTCCACTGCCACACCGACCGCAGCGACGGGCGGCACAGCGCTGAGGATCTGCTCCGCGCCGCCGTCTTGGGCGGCATCGACGTGCTGGCCATCACCGACCACGACCTGCCCCCGGCCTGGCCCGCGGGCCCGGTGGAGATCGAGGGCCGCCCGATCTGGCTCCTCCACGCCGTCGAGCTGACCGGGGTGTGGGAGGGCGTCGAGCAGCACCTCCTGGTGTATTTCCCCGGCGAGATGCCCGAACATTTCCGGGCCTTCTGCCAGACCCGCGCCCAGGTGCGCGCCGCCCGCTACGACGAGGCCATCCGCCGCCTGGGCCTCGACGGCCTGCCCCCCGCGGACGCCGCCGCCTTGGCCGGTGAGCGCGCGCTGACGAGCTTTCATCTGGCGCAGGCGATGGTCCAGGCCGGGCATGTGAAGACCCGCGCCGAGGCCTTCACCCGCCTGGGCAAGCTCATGCCGATTCAAGACCTGCCCTTCGCTGAGGGGATCCGCCTGGGCCGAGAGGCCGGCGGCGTCGCGGTCTGGGCCCACCCGGAGCTCGCCCGGGCGATGGCCTGGACAGGCAAGCTCGCCAAGGTCGGCCTCCAGGGCATCGAGGGCCTCCGCCCGGGCCTGGGCAAGAGCGTGCGCAACACCCTGCGCACCTTGAGCCGCAAACATGGGGTCTTCTTGGCCGGGGGCTCGGACTGGCACGGCTGGCACCCGATGCGCCTGGGCGACTTCACCCTCGACGCCCAGCAGGCCGCGCCGTTTGTGGCGGCGTTGGGGCGCGGATGAGCGGCAAACGGATCGTCGTCATCGGCGCCGGGGTCGTGGGCCGGGCGCTCACCCGGGCGCTGCACGCCCGCGGCGATCAGGTCACCGTGCTCTCCCCCAAGCCGGTGAACCTGCCCGCGCTGTGGCGCCTCACCGACGCCGTGAGCGGCGAGGGCCTCCGGCGCGGGGTGCGCGGCGCGCAGATCGTCGTCTTCGCGGCCTCGGCCCAAGACCCAAAGGGTGCGGACGAGGTCTTGCGCCTCGGCGCGCATCACGCCGCCGCCGCCGCCGCCCACGCCGGGGCCGAGCGGTTTGTGCTCATCGGCCCCGTCGGCGCCCGGGCGGGCAACATCTCCTCCAGCCTACGCGCCCACCACGAGGGCACCCTCGCCGCCCGGCGCCTCATCGCCGAGGCCCGCACGATCCGCCTGCCGTGGCTGTTTGGTGAGGGGGATCAGCTCCTCGACCCGTGGCTGGAGCGCGCCCGCCAAGGCCGCCGTCTGCCCGTGCCGGCCTCGGCGGCGCCCATCGACCCCCTCTGGCTCGGCGACGCCGTGCGCGCGCTCCTCAAGGCCGTCGATGAGCCCTTGCCGTCCTTGGTCACCGAGCTTCGTGGCCCCGAACGGTTGGGCCTCGATGAGCTCGCCGAGCGTGTGGGCAAGCTCTTTGGGGTCAAACGAACGCTGATCCGCCCCTGGCCCGAGCGCCCCGAAGATCTGCGCCGCCTGCCGGAACAGCAGACCGGCCCCGACCAGTGGGGTGAGCTCGGCCTCGGTGACCGCCTCAAGATCGGTGAGCACCTAGAGCGCAGCGTCAAACAACGCTACGGCTGAGCGCCCGGCCTAGTTCGTTGGCGCGCCGCGCCCGTTTCGGTTAGCCGTGGGGGAAACCTGGAACAGGAGTCCCTCGTGGCCGATACCCTCGCGTTCTTCAATGAGTACCTCCCCGCCAAGCTCGCCAAGGATCCTTCGCTCAAGAACATCGGCAAGGTCTTCTTGTTCAAGATCACCGGCGCTGGCGCCTGGACGTTGAACCTCACCGAGGGCACCGTCGTCGAGGGTGAGCCCGCCACCAAGGCCGACTGCACGGTCACCTGCGACAAGGACAACTGGGAGAAGATGCTCGACAAGCCCGCGCTCGCCATGCAGCTCTTCATGACCCGCAAGCTCACCGCGGACAACGTCGGCCTGGCCACGAAGCTCCAGCAGATCCTCGGCTGATTCTCGGCTGATCTCCCCCGGCGGAGACGAAGAGGCCCACCCCGCTCGGGTGGGCCTTCTTGTTTGTGGGGCCGAGGCGCCGCTCAGAGCGAACGACGCTGAATCCACGAGCGCAGGGCCAAGGCCACGGCGAGCCCGGGGGCGCCGAGCACAGCGATCAGCCACACCACGATGCCCTGAAGGCCGGTCATCGTGAGCAGACCGCTCGCGCCCTCGCTGGAGCGGGAGGCGATCTGGTCCTCCTCATCGACCATCCAGGCCACAGCGTTGAGCAGGAGATCCTGGTTCTGGCCTTGGGCGAGCAGGCCGTTCCCGGCGAAGTCGGAGTCGCCGATGACGAGCACGCGGCCGCCGGGGTTCCGCCCACGCGCCGGGGTGGCGGCGACGACGGGCTCGGCGACGGGCTCGACGACGGGCTCCGCAGGGGCGGCCGCGGGATCCACCACCGGCGCCGCGGGGTCTACCGGCGCCGCTGGGTCCACAGGCGCAGGCGCGAGGCTCAAGCCCCCGCCGGGCAGGCTCATGTCGCCCACGGGCACGACTGAAGGGTCCACCACCTCCACCACGGCCATCATCGGCACGCCGCCGATCAGGTCCACACCTTCATCGGGGCTGGGCATCACCCCGGCGGTGACGAAGCTGAGGTCGGTCTCGGCCCAGCTCTGGGGGCTCGTGCGGGCGAGCTCCTGCACGTTGTAGCCCTCAACATCCGGCCCCTTCCGCACCGAGCGCACGGTGCGCAGGAGCGCGATGGCCTTCATGTCGTTGACGATGGGGTGGAAGTCCATCGAGGCCTTGTCGAGCACGATGTACGACGGATCGCCGCCCTCAAGCTGGTAGTTGGGGTTGTTCTCCAACACCAGGTCGTCGCCGACGATGAGGCCGTAGCGGCTGAGATCCGCGGCGGTCTCGTTCGCCACGAGCGGGTCGATCAGCACGATGAGGTGCCGCCCCTCGGCCACATGCCGGGCCAACATCTCCCGCTCCTGGGGCGCGAGCTCAGACTGCGGCCCGGCGACGATGACCACCTCACAGTCCGCGGGCACCGCCCCCTCTTTCAGGGGCACGAAGGGCTTGGCCTTGTAGTTCTGGCCCTCCATCTTCACGACCATGCCGCCGATGCCTTCAGCGCTGGCGTCGTCATCCACCTCACGCTCGCCGTGGCCCGTCGTGAAGCAGATCGTGTGCTCTTTTGAGGAGCTCAGGCGCAGGATGGCGTTGGTGAACGGCTCCTCTTTGAAGTCGTTCTCAAGGCGCTGACGCTTCTCGCCCTGGACGAGCACCACGGTGCCAAACGACGAGGTGATCGCGTACTCCTGCGCGAGCAGGGGCTCTTGCACGGGATCGACGAGCTTGAGCTGGAGCTTGTCGGTGTGGGCGGTGTAGCCCTCGACGAGATCGCGGAAGCTGTCTTCCTCAGGGCTGCCGGTCTGGAAGAAGCCGAGCACGGTGACCGGCTCGGCGAGGCCCTTCGCCACGGAGACGCTGTGGTCGGAGAGCGTGTAGCGGCCCTCCGAGGTGAGATCCCACCGTTTGTCGTACCGTTTGGCGAGCACGTTGGCGGCGATGGTGACACCAAAGGCCAAGGCCACGGAGAGCGCGGCGCCGGTGCCGTACCGTACGGCCCGGGACTGGGAGACCTCGCTGAGCTCCTCCCGGTCGAGCCAAAGAAAGAGCACGAGCAGCACCGAGCCGACGACGCCGACGCCGACGACCTGGGGGCTCTGCTGCTCCAGAAGCCAATAAGCGACGAGGAAACCGACGACGGCGAGGCCGCCGAGGAGGCCCGCGCCACGGATGAGTGTGGTCTTCATGGCGGTCCCTTAGCTCCAGCGGAAGGCTTCGACCCGCTGGTGGGTCGCGAAGAGGAAGAACGAGATAAAGCTCAGGTAGTACGCCACATCTCGCGTGTGGATGAGGCCCTTGGTGAGGTCCTCCATACGGTTGATGAGCGAGGCGAAGCCCAAGACTTCAGCGGTGAGGCCCGTCGAGGCCGACTCGGCCCAGCCGAGCACCCACAACAAGAGCAGCATCCCGAAGCCGAGCACCAAAGAGACGACCTGGTTCTCGGTGAACGACGAGGTGACGAGGCCCACGGAGACGAAGGCCCCCGAGAGCAGGAACATCGCCAGGTAGCTCGACGCGACGACGCCGACGTCGGGGTCGCCCAGGTAGAACAGCACGCCGACGTAGTGCAGGGTGCAGGCCAACATCACGGCGATGAAGCCCATGGCGCCCACAAACTTGCCCAGGACGATCTCCGTCGTGGTGATCGGGCTCGTGAGCAGCAGCTCCAAGGCGCGGGTCTTGCGGTCCTCAGCGAACAGCCGCATCGTGAGCGCGGGCACGATGAACAGCAGGATGATCGCCGTGTTCCCGAAGAACGGCGCGACGAGGTACTCGTTGAGGTTCATGTCCGGGGCGCCATAGGGCGAGAACGCCTGCTCCGCGGACTGCATGGAGTAGAGGCTCACCAGCGCGGCGAAGAAGAAGCCGGTGATGAGCAAAAACGCCGAGAGCGCCAGCCAGCCCACGGGGGTGGCGAAGTAGGCGGAGAGCTCGCGGCGGGCGATGGCCAGGATGTTGCGCATCAGGGGGTCGCTCCCATCGTGAGGCGGAGGTAGATCTCTTCGAGCCGCGCCCGGCCCGAGAGCTCCAAGAGGCCAAACGGCGCGGCGGCGTTGGCGACGTGCTCGCGGCGGTCGCCGTCCGTGGTGAGGCGCAGGCGGCCCTCACCCTCGTCCACCACCGCGCTCACGCCCTCGACGGCGCGCATGGCGGCGATGGCGGCGTCTCCGGGGCGGGCCACGGCGACCGTCACCGTGCGCTGCTCACCGCCGAGGCGCTCGATGTCGTCCTCGGCGACGATGCGCCCCTTGTTGATGATGATGACCCGGCGGCAGATGGCCTCGATGTCGGCCAGGACGTGCGTGGAGAGGATGATCGTACGTTTGTCCTCGACCAGATCGTGCAGCAGGTCGCGGATCTCCACACGCTGGGCGGGGTCGAGGCCGGAGTTGGGCTCATCGAGGATGAGCACCTCGGGGTCGTGCACGAGGGCCTGGGCCAAGCCGACCCGCTGGCGATACCCTTTGGAGAGGTGCTCGATGATCCGGTGGCCCACCTGGGCGAGGCCGACCCGGGCGATGGCGCGCTCGGCGGCGGCGACGGGATCCTTGACCCCCTTGAGCTGCCCGGCGAAGGCGACGTAGTCCCGCACGACCATGTTGGGGTAAAGCGGCGGAACCTCAGGGAGATAGCCGATCCTGCGCTTGACCTCCCGAGCGTCGGTGAAGACGTCGCGCCCGTCTACGGTGGCCCGGCCTTCAGTGGCGCCGAGGGAGCCGGTGAGGATGCGCATGGTGGTGGACTTGCCCGCCCCGTTGGGACCGAGGAAGCCGACGACCTGACCTTTGGGCACCTCGAAGCTCACGTCTTCGATGGCGGTGGTGGCGCCGTAGCGCTTCGTGAGATGTTCGACCCGGATCATTCAGCAGGACTCCTGGACCCCCACGGGTAATCCGGGGGACGGGCTAGTCAAGCCCCACGGCCCCATTCGCTTCACGGCGCGAGTTGATTTCCCCTCCCTTTAGGGGCTAAGCTATGCCACGCAACCGCAAGAGGCTGACTTCCATGCGCGCACCCGTCTTTGCTCTGACCCTCGCCCTCTTGACCTTCACGGCCTGCAAAGAGTCGTGGACGTTGGGGGACGGCGACGGCGACGGCGTCCTCGTCACGAGCGGCGACTGCGACGACAACAACGCGGAGGTCAACCCCGACGCCACCGAGGTCTGGTACAACGGCGTCGACGAGAACTGCGACGGCAACGACGCCGACCAAGACGGCGACACCTTCGTTGACGCCGCCTACGTCACCGCCTTCCCGGACTGGCAGACCCGCTTCCCCCTGCACGCGGGGTTCACCGAGGGTGACTGCTGGGACGACCCTGACGACGGCTCGTTCTTGGAGGAGGCCGTCCTCAATGGCCTCACCCTCACCCCCGACCTCGTCTCCCCCAACGCTGAAGACGCCTGGTACGACGGCGTTGACCAGAACTGCGACGGCGCCAACGACTTCGACCAAGACGGCGACGGCTTCGACAGCGCCAACGATGAGAGGGTGGACGGCAGCGTCGGTGACGACTGCGTAGACGGCAGCGCGAACGACGAGGTCTTTGAGGACTCCTGCTCCGGCGAGCTCATCACCGTAGACCTCGCCGACGCCGCCAGCGTCAACCCCGACGCCACGGACACCTTCTACGACGGCATCGACCAGAACTGCGACGGCGCCGACGACAACGACGCCGACGGTGACGGCTACGCGGTGTGTAACGAGTGCGACGACACCGACCCCGAGACCTTCCCGTCAGACATCCCCGAGATCTGGTACGACTGCGCCGACCAGAACTGCGACGGCAACGACGGCGACCGTGACGGCGACGGCTACGTTGACGCCGCGTACACCGCCTCCTGCGCCGACTGGGCCACGATCAACCCTGGCAAACAAGACGGCGACTGCTGGGACGACATCACCGACAGCGACCCCGACTTCACCGCGATCAACGGCAACCCCAAGCTCAGCCACGCCGACGTCCACCCCGACGCCGAGGACATCCCCTACGACGCCGTCGACGCCGCCTGCGACGGCGACACCTACGAGTTTGACGCCGACCAAGACGGCTTCGACACCGACGCCGAGGCCAACCGCGACAACGAGCGCGGCGACGACTGCCACGACGACATCGCGGCGGCCAACCCCGACGCCACCGAGGAGTGTGACGCCGAAGACATCGACCACGACTGCGACGGGAACCTCAACGACCCCAGCGCCTTGGGCTGCGTGACCTTCTACGTTGACGTCGACAAAGACACCTACGGCATCACCACGAGCCAGTGTCTCTGCGAGGCCGAGGGCACCTACACCGCGAGCAACAACGACGACTGCGACGACACCAAGAGCACGATCAACCCCGGCGCCACCGAAGGCGTCGGCGACAGCGTCGACTCCAACTGCGACAACGGGGAGAGCTGCTACACCGACGCCGACAACGACGGCTACCGCGACAGCGCCAGCACGGTCCTCACCTCGTCCGACACCGACTGCAACGACAGCGGCGAGGCCACCAACACCGACCTCACCGGCGACTGCAACGACAGCAACAGCGCCATCAGCCCTGGCGACCCCGAGATCTGCGACTCCTCAAACACCGACGAGGACTGCGACGGCAAGGCCGACAACGACGACTCCGGCGCCACGGGCACCACCCGCTACTACAAAGACGCGGACAGCGACACCTACGGCGCCACCTCCGACACCGGCGCGCTGCGCTGCGACGCGGACACGACCTACAAGGTCACCAACAACACCGACTGCAACGACAGCAACTCCAGCATCAACACCGCCGCCACGGAGATCGCCGGGGACGAGGTTGACCAGAACTGCAACAGCACGGAGACCTGCTACAAAGACTCGGACAACGACGGCTACCGGCCCGACAGCACGAGCACGGTGAGCTCGTCGGACACGGACTGCGTGGACAGCGGCGAGGCCAAGTCGAGCGAGCCGACGACGGACTGTGATGACACAAACGCCAGCAGGTACCCCACGAACACCGAGATCACCGGGGACGGCGTCGATCAAGACTGTGACCTCAAAGAGGTCTGCTTCATCGACGTAGACAACGACAACTACTACCTCTCCTCGGGCACCGTCACCTCCTCGGACACCGACTGCAGCGACTCGGGTGAGGGCTCCACCTCCGACATCTCCGGCGACTGTAACGACGGCAACAGCGCGATCAACGCCGGGGCCACCGAGATCACCGGGGACGAGGTTGACCAGAACTGCGACAACAAGGAGACCTGTTACCTCGACGACGACAACGATGGGTACAGGCCGGACTCGACCTCCACCAAAGCATCGACGGACACCGACTGTCAGGACACGGATGAGGCCTTGGCCACCGACCCCACGGGTGACTGCAACGACGCCGTCGCGACCATCTACACCGGGGCGACGGAGGTCATCGGCGACGGGATCGATCAGAGCTGTGATGGGAAAGAGACGTGCTACAAAGATACGGACAATGACGGCTACCGGCCCGACAGCTCGTCAACCGTCTCTTCCTCGGACGCCGACTGCACCGACAGCGGCGAGGCGCTCAGCTCCGATCCCGTCGGTGACTGTGATGACAGCGAGCCGACGGCCAACTTCGGCGCGACGGAGACCTGTGACGTTGACGACGTCGATGAGGACTGTGATGGCCTCGCCGACAATGATGACTCTACGGCGACGGGGAAGGTGATGTACTACCCCGACGTTGACGGAGACACCTTCGGAGACGCCGAAGATCCTGGAAGCCTGCTCTGCGACACCACCGCGACGTACGAGGTGGCGGACAACACCGACTGTGATGATAGCACCTCCTTGGTCCGCCCCAACCGCACCAACGACATCTGCTGGGATGGTTACGACAATGACTGTGACGTCGCCGTAGACGAGGGATCCGCCAGCGTCCCGTGCTATACGGGCGGGGAGCTGGTGATCAGCGAGCTGTTCATCCACGGCAGCGACGGCTTATCCGCGCCTAGCCGAGAGTGGTTTGAGGTGTACAACCCCCACGCCACCAACACCGTTTACCTGGAGTCGATGACAATTACCCGGCAGAACGGCAGCGCCGGCAATGTCTCGTTCACCGTGGACGAGATGGTCGCTGTGACCAAGCAAGATACTGTGGTGTTCTGCTATGACGACGCCTACCTTGGCTCGTTGTGTGACTATGAGTATGGGCCGAGCACGGGGATCAACTTCGCGCTCACTCAGAATGCCGCGACAACCCTGGTGATCGCGACCACAGCCGGCGATGTGTCCTCGATTACCATCGACAGCGTGAACTACGACGGCGACACAGGCGTGGCGGCGGCGCCGTGGCCCGGCCTACGCGCAGGCTACAGCTATGAGCTCAAGACACTCACGGCCTCGGATAACGACAACGGCGCCAAATGGTGCGAGACCACCGGCGCGGCCTACTACACCGCCTCGGGCTCCGACTACGGCACGCCCAACGCCACCAACACCTGCCCCTGACCAAAACAATGTCTATCCATCGCTCCCTTCTCCTCATCGCGCTGCCGTTCTCCCTCGCCCTCGCCCAGGCCTGCGACAAGGCTGGCGACAAGCCGCACACCGATACTCCCCCCGAGGACGACACGGGCAAACCCGACGACAGCGAGGTTGAGGACGTTGATCAGGACGGCGATGGGATCACCGGGGCAGACGGTGACTGTGACGACGACGACGCCAAGAGCTACCCGGGAGCGTTGGAGCTCTGCGACAAGGTCGACAACGACTGTGATGACTCCATTGACGATGGGCTCCGGGTTTGTTTCTACCCCACAGAAGGTGAGGGCTCCTCTATGGAGGCGGATTTCGACGCGGGCAGCGCCAGCTCCCCAGCCGAGATCCTCCTCACAACGGCCGGCACGCTTGTTTTGGGTAAGGGTGAGTGGTTCGTGAGCCTACGCATCTCCGCCGACGTGTCGGTGACCGGCGCGGGCGTTGACGAGACCACGCTCTCCGGGGGTGACTCCGTCTCCGTGATTCTGGTGGAGGACGACCTTGTGGACGCCGTCACCTTGAGCGACCTCACGCTCACGAACGGCCAGGCCACAAGGCTGCACAAGGATGTGGCGAAATATCCCGCTGGCGGAGGTCTGTACTGTCTCTCAAGCTCAGAACCCCACACGACTTTGACCCTAGAGGGTGTGTCCATTACCGCCAGCTCCGCCGTGGTGGGATCTGCGCTCTACAGTCTGGGCTGCACCGTCAACATCAACAACTCAAACTTCGACGGCATAGACGCCATCACTGAGACCGCGGGCGTGTTCCTGGAGAATACAACCGCAACAATCAGTAACACCACCATACAGAATTTTTCAGCCACTCAGGATGGCGGAGGTGTGTACGTCACCTCGGATGCCTCATTGGCGTTGTTCGGTTCACATCTTCTGGGCAACAAGTCCGCCAGTAGTGGTGGCGCGATCTTCAACCAAGGCCAAATCTCTTGTGCCGTTGGTCAAGAAGATGGCGCGGAAGGAACCATTCAATCAAACACTGAGCCTGGTGGAGGCGGCGTGTACATCGACGAGTATGACAGCGCGATCATCAGCTCCACCGGCTGCGACTGGGGCAGCGGAACCGACGACAACAGCCCGGATGATGTCAACGGCGACGGTTTCACGGCGGGGCAGAGCTTCACCACCGAGTCTTTCACCTGCACCTATCTCGGCTGCACCACCAACTAGCCCTCCATCTGGCTAACCCCTCCCCCTCCACCCCCAGCGGCCCGCAGCCGCCGGGGCGCCCTTTTTGTCCCTTTGCGCTCCTTGACCCTGGTTGTGCTCCCAAGCGCAATCGGGTAGTGTTGTTGTTGATCGTCGCCCCGAGGTTCTCATGTTGGCGTTGCTGCTGCTTAGCGCTTCGTTACGCGCGGAGTGTGTTGAGTCGATTCATGTGGATGAGCTCTCGGAGCGGGTCGCCGCGCTGATTGAGCCCGTCGCGTTCGCCGAGCCTAAGGCGGCCGCGGAGCTAGATGCGCTAGAAGGCCTTCTGGAGCAGGGCTGTGTGCGCGGCGCGGTCTCTCGGGAGCTGCTCGGCGCCTTGTTCATGGCGCGAGGCGCCTATGAGCTGCTCTCTCAGGGCGATCCTGGCCTGGCGGAGAGATCTTTACGGTACGCCGCCGCGCTGACCACCCCCTTGGAGTCGTCTTATGGCGCTCAGGTAGAGTCCGCGTATCGCGCAGCCACCAACAAGCTCCAGGGTGAGGCGATCATTGAGCTCTCGTTCCCCCAGCGGCCCGACGTGGTGCTCGTGGACGGCGAGGTGCTCTACGCCGCGGACGAGCGCCGGCTGCCGCTGGGCGCGCACCTCGTGCAGTGGACCTCTACGGTGCCTGCGCGTGGAGAGGCCGGGGCGCTGGAGGAGACCTGGGGCGCGGCCTGGGTGGTGCTGGATGAGTGGGGCGAGCGGGTGGTCGTCGGCGGTGGTTCACCCCTGCCCGAGGAGCTCCCGACGCGCGCCGCGGCGCAGGCGCCCGCGCCACGCGCTGCGCGTGAAGGCCCCCCGAAGACGCGGGAGCCGCCGACGCCGCGGGAGCCCCGCCCAGCGCGGCCCCCCAAGGCCGACACGGCCAAGGCGCGTGAAGAGCAGCGGCGAGAGGGCGCCGAGTCGCCAGTCTCGACGCGCCTCTTTGTGGGTTACTCCGTCGTCGACGCGCCACCCCTTCAATCGACGGATGGTATGCTCACCATCGACGCGTGGGGCCTCGCGCCGCTCTTGGGGGGTGAGCTCACCTTTGGCCAGGCCCCACGATTTGTCTTGAGCGCGCGCCATGGCCTCACGCCCGCGAAGCTCAACCTCCCCGTAGACAAACGCAGCGCCGGCCCGCGGCTGCCTACGGAGCTGCGGTTGATGGTGTCTACACCCTCGCGAGACGCGCTCCACGTCGGGATCAGCGCGGGTCTGTTGGTCACTACCCTCCCGCTGGTGGCCTATTATGACACGACGCTGAACATTGAGGGCGAGCCCGTCGTGAACATTGAGGTTCCGCGGATTGACCAGGTGCTCGGCGCGGGCCCCGCGGTCACGGCGCGGATCGGCGGCGGAGCGGAGACACGATGGTGGCTCACCACCCAAGCCGCCTGGGTGTTGGGCGCGGAGTCCTCTGTGCAGGCGCTGAGCGGTGCTGTCGGCGGCGGGCTCAGCGTCCCGATGGGGCCCATCCGCGGCGAGCTGGGCGCCGAGCTCGCCGTGATGCGGGTCAAACAGACGAGCCCTACCCCGTGGATGTTCCCCCTCGTGACGGCGGGTGTACAATGGCCCCGTTAAGCCTCCTCTGGCTAATGAGCGGCTGCGCGACCTACGT
The DNA here is from genome assembly GCA_016717595.1 of Deltaproteobacteria bacterium. Classification (GTDB taxonomy): domain Bacteria; phylum Myxococcota_A; class UBA796; order UBA796; family CAJQPC01; genus JADKFE01. The sequence continues at coordinate 96,168 of JADKFE010000128.1, forward strand.
TGAGTGGGGCTATCAATGCTCCGCCGAGCTCCCGGAGATCTGGTACGACGATCGTGACCAGAACTGTGATGGGAACGACGACGATCAAGACGGGGACGGGGTGCCGTTCCCGGTCGATTGTTGGGACGATCCCAACGACCTTCGTTTTTTGAGCGAGGAGGTCGGCGCGGCCCAAACCCTCACCGCAGAGCTTGTGTATCCTGGCGCAGAGGACGCCTGGTATGACGGCGTAGACGCCAACTGCGACGGCGCCGATGACTTTGACCAAGACGGGGACGGCTTCCAGAGCGCCAACGACTGGCAGGCCGATGGCAGCGTCGGAGAGGACTGTGTCGATGGCAGCCCCAACGACCAGGTCTTTGAGGACCGCTGCACCGGGGAGCTCCTCACCGTAACCCTCGCGGACGCCGCCACGGTGAACCCCGACGCCGAGGACCCTTTCTATGACGGCCTCGACCAGAACTGTGACGGATCAGACGATCTTGACCAAGACCTCGACGGCTTCGCCTACTGCCATGAGTGTGATGACCTCGACCCAGACGTCATCCCGACAGACGAGGCAGATCCTTGGTACGACTGCGACGATCAGAACTGCGACGGGAACGACGGCGATCAGGATGGCGATGGGTTTGTGCGCTCGGCCTACATGGCGACCTGTAAAGACTGGGCGACGGTCAACCCCGGAAAACGTGGCGGTGACTGCGCAGACTACTCCACAGATGACGGGGGCCTAGAGCCAGCGCTAAACAGCCTCCCCGATCTCGCCACGTTTGAGATCTACCCCGGCGCTGAGGACATCCCCTACGATGGCATCGACGCCGCCTGTGACGGCGACCGCTACGAGTTTGACGTAGACGCCGATGGTCACGACAGCGATCAGCACCAGGACTGGGAAGGTCAATGGGGCGACGACTGTGACGACAACGAGCCCCTCACGCACCCCGGCCAGGTCGAGGTGTGTGGGGATGGAGCCGACAATGACTGCGCGGGTGACCCCTTGGAGTGCTCTCTCCAGGGCACCTACGGCGTCACAGACGCGGAGCTGCTGATCACGAGTCAGGGGAGCACATCGGCGACTCGTTTGGGCTTCGCGCTGGCGAGCGGCGATCTTGACGGTGACGGCTATGAGGACTTAACCGTCGGCGCTCATTACACAAAGAACGCCGACGAGGCCTCCTTCGCCGGGGCGGCGTATGTTGTGTATGGCCCCGTCACGGCCGCCTCACCAGACAAACACCTCGTGCTGGCGAACGATGAGTCGTTTGTTGCCCAAGGAGCGACGACCGCCTCCTACTTGGGCTACGACCTGAGCGTTGGAGATCTCAACGAAGACGCCAAGGATGAGCTCGTGATCGGCGCGCCGGGCGCCAGGGTGACCTCCGGCGTCAACGCCGGGGCGGTCTATCTAGTGATGGGGGGCGCGCGGCGAAGCGGGTCTTTGGACGTCGCGGACATGTCGGGGGTCATTGAGGGCAGCGGGGCGAGCGACAACTTCGGCACGACGGTGAGCGTCGTCGAGGACATGAACGGAGACCGCTTCCAAGACCTCGTGATCGGCGCCTCTGGAAGCGACAGCGGCGGCGATGACGCGGGCAAGCTCTACGTTGTGCTCGGCGCGCCCACGCTCAACGCCGTGCAGTCTGTGGATCAGGTCGCGGCCTTCGTCGTCAGCGGCATCGCGGGGGACGAGGTCGGGAAGAAGGGATCGACTCTGCGACTTGGTGATCTTGACGGCGACGGCCTCGCTGACCTGGCCTTCGGCGCGCGGGTCAACTACGAGGCGACCGGGGTGGTGTATCTCGTGTACAGCGGCGGGGTGACGTTCTCCGGCGCCGGGATCAGCGCCTCAGCCGTTGACCTGACGCTCTCAGGCGCCCTCGCCGGCGATGCCTTAGGCGCGGCCGTCACAAGCGGCGCAGACCTCGACGACGACGGATATGACGAGCTGCTCTGCGGTGCCCCCGGGGTCGATCGAGGCGACGCGGGGGTAGGCGCGATCTACGTCCTCTCCGGCGGCGCTACCCAGCGCAGCGGCCACCTAACGCTGAGCACGATCTCCTCCACCGAGGTCTTCGGCGACGGTAGCCAGGACGCCCTCGGCCTTGGCCTCACCACCGGAGACCTCGACGCAGACGGCCACATCGACCTCATCGCCGGCGCCACCGGCCACGACGGGGACAAGACCGACGACGGCGGCGTCTTCTTGTGGTACGGCCCGATCTATGCTGGGACCTACGACATCCAAGACGCCGCCATCGAGCTCCGGGGGGGATCCACCGGATCCACGTTGGGCGCGTCCAACCTCAGCCTGGACCTCAACGGCGACGGCTTCACCGACCTCCTCAGCGGCGCAACCGCAGATGAGGAGCTCTATGGCTTCCTCAGCGGTGGCCTATGATCCTCGATCCGTGGTATGACCGGCGGTAATGCTCAACCTTCGACCCCTGTAGCCTATGCAAGTCGCCCCTACACACGCCGCGATCCCTGATGATGTAGAGCTGCTTGAGACCCTCGGTGAGGGGAGCTTTGGTCAGGTCTTTGTGGCCCGAATGCACGAGGGTGCGATCACCCGAACCGTCGTGCTGAAGGTGCTCAAGCAGGACTGGTCCAAGGAGCCCGAGACGCTCCGCCGGTCGCGGGATGAGGCCGCCATGTTGGCGCGGCTCAACCATGACAACATCGTGCGCGTCGAGCGCCTCACGACGTTCCGCGGCCACGTCACCGTCGTGATGGAGCACCTGCTCGGCCTGTCCCTCGATCGGCTGCTGGCCCACCATGGCCCGCTGCCCACCTGGTGTGTGCTAGAGATCGCCAGCCGGGTATGCTCTGCGCTCAACGCGGCCCACACGAGCACGCCGCCGGGCGAGACCAAACCCCTTCGGATCATTCACCGCGACATCAAGCCCTCCAACATCCTCCTGACGGTCTCCGGCGCGGTGAAGGTGCTCGACTTCGGCGCCGCGCGGGGTGAGTTCGATGCCCGTGAGGCGGAGACCCGCTCGATGGCGTTCGGCACGGTGCTGTACATGGCGCCGGAGTGTTTTGACGCAGGCGCGCCCACACCCGCCGTGGACATGTTCGCCTTAGGCGCCACCATGGTCGAGCTGCTCGACGGGAAACCGCTGGGGCGTCTCTCCGTCACGCCAAACCGGTTTTGGCCCTCGTTGCAGGCCCGGCTGGCCAAGGTGCGGCCCGTTGATCTCCCCGAGGGCCCCGCCTTAGATGCGCTCATGGAGGTCATCTCCCGCATCCTGCGGTATGACGCCGCCCGCCGCCCAGACGCGGCCGAGTTTCGCACGCTCCTCCGCAAGTTTATGAGCGGAAACAACCTCCCTCGGTATGGCCTCGACCAGCTTGGCGAGGCGGTGGTAGATCCGCTCTTCCGCAAACGTAAAGTGTTGCCCGCCGTGCCGCCCGATGGCTCGATGCTCGCCCCTGTGGGTGTGCTGGGCTCGACGCCCCCACCCACCCCAAAGCCGCCTGGGCCCGCCGAGGTCGTGAGTGACCAAGCCGCGACCATCGCGGTGCGTCGGGGAGACACCCCGATCATCTCCAGGCGTGAGGCGGCCTCGCCGGTCTCCCCCCTCAACATCGCCTCGTGGCCCAAGCCACCCGCTCCCCGCGCCGAGAAGGGCGCGCCTGGGGTGACCCCCCCGGCCCCAAGGCCGCCGGTTGGCCCCTCCAGTCCACGACGCCCACCCCCAAGCCAAGCCACCGAGGTCTTGGAGGAGCTTGAGCTCGACGACGATCCCCCCGCCGTCGTGAGCGGCTCGTCCCAACGTCGGGTGTTCATGCTCGCGGCGCTGGGCTTGGTCACTGGGATGATTGTGTTTTTTGTGGGGCTGATCCTGCTGCAGAGGCTCACCGAGCCCACAGTCGCTCCGGCGACCGCCGCTCCTCAAGAGGACAAACGTGACACGGGCGAGAAGGCCAAGCTCTCCGAGCCCTCTGAGCCGACAACTCCCGCCAACGACCCAACGGGCGGAAAACCAACTCCCGACAAATCGAACGGGCAGACATCGACGGCGGGCAAAACCAAGGCCCCGAACACGGGGACCACAGCAGGGACAAAGAGCACGCAAGCCGCGCAAGCCGTGTTGGTGAAGGCGGCCTTCAAGTCGCTCCCCGCGGGGGCGAAGGTCACCCTTGGGCAATCCTACTCTTGCACCACACCGTGCGATATGGAGGTGCCCTCGGGCAAAGGCACGCTGAGCGTCACCTTCCCCGGCATCAGCGGCGAGAAGACCGTCTCGGGCACCTGCTCGGTCAACATCACCGCGAACGCCAGCCTGCGGCTCACCCGCGACGGCGACAGCGTGAAGTGCCCATGAACGCCCCCCTCTCTGCGCACAACCACCCAGATCAAGGATTGATCCAGCTCCGCTCTGGAGTATTTGATGTGGATCATCTGGTTGGCGAGCCTCGCTGAGGCGGCCTGCCCCGCCGTCTTACACGCGGACGAGCTGAGCGCCCGAGTCACCGCTTTGGTTGAGCCCGTCGCGTTCGCCGAGGACAGCGCCGAGCTTGAGCTGCTGGCCATCGAGGGGGCGCTCGCGGAAGGCTGCGTCGAGATGACGGTCCCCAAAGAGACCCTCGGCGCGCTCTTTATGGCCCAAGGCGCCTACGCCCTGCTGCGTGGTGAGGCGCCTGCAAAGGCTGAGCTTTACCTCAAACGTGCGGCGGCGATCGGCGCTGCGATTGAGCCGAGCTACGGCCCCACCGTCGAGACGGCCTACCGCCGCGCGTCCAACAGCCTACAAGGGGACGCCGTCATCGAGCTGTCTTTTCCAAAGCCCCCCGATCTTGTGGTGGTGGATGGGGAGCTGATCTATGACGTGGATGAGGTTCGTGTGCTCTTGGGCGCGCACCTCGTGCAGTGGTATGACGCGGGGCAAGACCGCTGGTTCGCGGAGTGGGTGGTTCTTGAGGAGTGGGGCGAGCGCCGTCTCATCGGCGGAGGCCCGCCCCTGGGGGACGAGCTGCCCGGCGCCTCGCCACCGCCCGTCGAGGCCGCCCCAAGCCGCCGCGCCCTCCCCCCAACCCAGCTTCGCCTCGACGTGGGCGCCGGGGGGATGTCGCTGAACAGTCACCCCGCGGAGGGTACCGGAGGGTTTCACGGTCAGACGGCGGGAGGGATTCTTCGCGGTGGGCTTCGTGTCGGCGACTCGGTGTGGGTGCAGGCCAGCGGCCAGCTCAGCGTCTCCCCCACCACACTCAGCACAGAGTACGGCGAGCTGGGCGTCCCCACCTTGCCCAGCGACGCGCGGCTGACGGTGGGTCGTGGGGGCTCGTGGCTCTCCGCCGAGGCTCGGCGTCCTGATCAGCACCCAGCCCACCGTCACCGAGACCGAGCTCCCCATCAGCGAAGACCAGTCCCTCGCCTCCGGGTGAGCGCGTGAGATTGGCGGTGCTCGCCGATGTGCGTCGTGCAGTCGGCGGCGGCGGGGTCGTGCAGGTTCACGCGGCCTGGGGGGAGACGCTCCAGATCGGCGCGAGCCTGCTGGGCGCGGCCACCGTCAACGGCGCGAGCGGCGGAATGTTACAGGCCGGCGTAGAGCTCTGGGGTGGTGTGCCCCTAGGGCCGATCACCGCGGTCGGTGGCGTCAACGGTCGTCTGTTTCATTGTGTGGCGGGCGGCGATGAGCACATCGTCAACGAGTCCCTGATCTCCGTGTCTGGAGGTGTTGTATGGTCACTTTGAGCGACACCACGCGGGCGCTGCTCACCGCAAGCCTCTGCCTCGTGATCTCGGGCTGCTCGTTGTCGATGGACTACAGCCCATACAACAAGAGCGCCGACGGGGAGTGCTCCGGGCTGGCCGAGATCTGGTACGACGGGATCGACCAAGACTGTGACGGCAACGACGGAGACCAAGACGGCGACGGCTTCGTCCCGGATGCCTACGTCGCCGCCTTCCCCGACTGGCAGACGCGCCTCTCGGCTCACGCCACGCTTCGTGAGGGTGACTGCTGGGACGACGCGGACGACGGCTCGTTCTTAGAGGAGGCCGTCCTGGATGGCCTCACCCTCACCCCCGACCTCGTGTCTCCTGACGCTGAAGACGTCTGGTACGACGGCGTGGATCAAGACTGCGACGGCGCGAACGACTTCGACCAAGACGGCGACGGCTTTGACAGCGCCAACGACGAGCAGGCCGACGGCAGCGTCGGCGACGACTGCGTCGATGGCAGCGCCAACGACGAGGTCTTTGAGGACACCTGCTCCGGCGAGCTCATCACCGTAGACGCCGCCGACGCCGCCAGCGTCAACCCAGGCGCGACAGAGACGTACTACGACGGGATCGACCAGGACTGTGACGGCGCCGATGACAACGACGCCGACGGCGACGGCTACGCGGTGTGTGACGAGTGTGATGACACCGACCCCGAGACCTTCCCCTCAGACATCCCTGAGATCTGGTACGACTGCCAAGACCAGAACTGCGACGGCAACGACGGGGACATGGACGGCGATGGTTATGTTGACGCCGCATACACCACATCTTGCACCGACTGGGCCTCGATCAACCCCGGGCAAACAAGACGGCGACTGCTGGGACGACATCACGGACATCGACCCCGACTTCACCAGCGATCAACGGCAACCCCAACTCTCGAGCCAAGCCGACGTCCACCCTGGCGCCGTCGACATCCCCTACGACGCCGTCGACGCTGCCTGCGACGGCGACACCTTCGAGTTCGACGTCGACCAAGACGGCTTCGACACCGACGCCTATGTAAACCGCGACAACGTGCGCGGCGAGGACTGCCACGACGACATCGCGGCGGCCAACCCCGACGCCGCTGAGGAGTGTGACGCCGACGACATCGACCACGACTGCGACGGGGACGTCAACGACCCCAGCGCCTTGGGCTGCGTGACCTTCTACACCGACGTCGACAAGGACAGCTACGGCACCACCACGAGCCAGTGTCTCTGTGAGGCCGAGGGCACCTACTCCTCTACCAACAACGACGACTGCGACGACAACCAAAGCGGCGATCAACCCCGCGGCTACCGAAGGCGTGGGCGACGGCGTCGACTCCAACTGTGACGGCGGGGAGAGCTGCTACACCGACGCCGACAACGACGGCTACCGTGACAGCGCCAGCACGGTCCTCACCTCCTCAGACACCGACTGCAACGACAGCGGCGAGGCCACCTCCAGCGACCTCACCGGCGACTGCAACGACGCCAACAGCGCCATCAGCCCTGGCGACCCCGAGATCTGCGACTCCTCAAACACCGACGAGGACTGCGACGGCAAGGCCGACAACGACGACCTGCCCTCCACGGGCACCACCCGCTACTACAAAGACGCGGATGGTGACCTCTACGGCGCCACCTCCGACACCGGCGCGCTGCGCTGCGACGCGGACACGACCTACAAGGTCACCAACAACACCGACTGCAACGACAGCAACTCCAGCATCAACACCGCCGCCACGGAGATCGCTGGGGACAAGGTTGACCAGAACTGCAACAACACGGAGACCTGCTACAAAGACTCGGACAACGACGGCTACCGGCCCGACACCACGAGCACGGTGAGCTCGTCGGACACGGACTGCGACGACAGCGGCGAGGCCAAGTCGAGCGAGCCGACGACGGACTGTGATGACACAAACGCCAGCAGGTACCCTGGCAACACCGAGATCACCGGGGATAGTGTCGATCAGGACTGTGACCTCAAAGAGGTCTGCTTCATAGACGTAGACAACGACAACTACACCGCTGTCAGACCGGGACGATGAGGCTTTGGCCACCGACCCACGGGTGACTGTAACGGCACGCCGTCGCGACCATCTACACCGGGGCGACGGAGGTCATCGGCGACGGGATCG
>JADKFE010000129.1 GCA_016717595.1 Deltaproteobacteria bacterium
CGCCATGAACCGCGCTCAGCCCGCGCGCTTCCGGCAGGCCTTCGGGGAACCGCCGCCGAGCTCCTCGCGACGACGTCGGCGCCCACCGCCTCCGCTCGCTTGAGGCCGGTGGCCGGCGCCGTGCTGTGGAGCTCGCCGTGGACCACGCGCTTCGACGCCGCTGGGCGTGACCCTGCCCTCAGGCGGTGCAGCTCCACGTCGCCGCGACGAGCGAGTACGCGGTCGCCGCCGAGCAGGCCGCCGCGGTGCTCGGCCTGGCGGCAGCCAGCGCGCCCTGCTGTTCCTCTTCGACCGAGCGGTGCATCAAGGGCCTGGCGCCGTTGTGCCTGTGGCGGAGAGCTTCGCCGGTTGGCGAGGAAAAGCCTCGGAGGCGGCGCTTCTCGACGCCGTCGCCGATCGCCTCTCGTCCAGCTATCGGCTTCTGAGGCTCCCGGGAAGCTCTGCCGTAACGGTGACTGCTCTCAGAGGTGGCAGCGGGTCGCCCATCGGCTTTACCTCGGCAACCCGCCCACTTGGCCGGTGCTGAAAAGTGCCGCCGACGAGTGGCACCTCATGGCTGGGCCCTACGACCTGGCCGATCTCGTGATTCGCCGGAGCGCCGCCGCGCTCCGCGCTGGAGGCTGACGTGAAGACGATCTTGAGGCTAGTGATCACCTGGGCCTGTGCTCTGGCCCCCATGCAGGGCTGCAAGTCCTCAGACGACCCCCCGACCGAGGAGCTCGACCCGGCGGTGGCCATCGGCTGCGGCAACGGCGGCTTTTGGGAGGTCATCTACCAGGCCTCGGACCCCGGCACCATCGAGGTGAAGGACTCCGGCACCTTCACCTGGTCCAGCAGCACCAGCGCCGGGTGCCACGTCGCCACCACGACGGCCTGGTGCTCGCCGAAGGTCAGCGGCACCGAGATCACCTGGGCGGCGCCCGCCGGGGCCCGCCTGGTAGTCGACGGCGCCTGCGTTCAGGCCAGCACCCACGGCACGACGCTCTGGGATGAGGCCTCCTGTCCCTTGAAAGCTCGACATGGACCGGCTGCCCGTAGAGCCAGAGGCAGAGGCAGAGCCGGAGCTTGTGCTGCTGAGCTCCGGCCTGAGCTTGGGCGCCTTGAGCTCACCCAGGGTCCAGGCCTGCTTGAAGCGCATGTCGGTGAGCGCGCCGCCTCACCCGGGCGACGATCAGCGCAACAACATGTCAGGCTGAGGGCCTCGCCGCAGGAGCGCGCCGTTTCGGGCCCGGGTCGATGAGGCCGAGTGGCGCGCTTCGCGGAGCCGCGAGGCTTCCCATAGGCGTGAATAAAGGGGTATAGGGACATCATGGTCCTGCTCGATCCGGTCAACACCCCTGGCGGAAGAGAGCTCGGCACGCTCCGCAACGTGTGGCGCGTGAAAGACGAGCAAGGAAGGGTGTATTGGGCCTACATCGAGACGCGCGGTAACCAGGTGAAGATCACGGGCTACGCGATGCAGCCGGTAGAGGAGTTCAAGCACAACGACGCATCGGGCGCGCTTCTGGGGGCAGGACTTGGCGCAGCCTTTGGCGCGTCGATTGGCGGCCCACCGGGCGCGATCGTCGGCGGCCTGTTCGGCTTTCTGCTCGGCGCGTCGGGGCCCGCGAAGAACAAGTGACGTTCACCGAGCACTTTTTACAACTATGCCAGGAGGACCCCATCACGGTTTCGTGACTGGCCTCGCGTTGAGTGCCCTGGGCTTGGCGGCGCTTACTCGACGTGGTGGCGTTGACACGAGCCTGATCATTCAGCTCTTCGGCAACTTCGCGACGCTTGGGACCTTGTTGAAGTGCATCGACTGGGGACTAAAACAGTCCGTCCAGGCTGAGACCACCAGTTATCGTCCTTCGGGCACGGACTTTGTCCTGCTGGCTGGCATGGTCGTGGCGGCTGTTTGGTCCAACTTCGGGTCGTTGTTCTCTCTGCTGACTGGTTCCATCACTCAGAACAGCCTGATCGAGCGGGCTCAATTCTGGATAGGCTCTGGACCGCCATTCGTGCCGGAATGGGTCGTGCATAGACTTGGCGTGCAGGCCCCTCCGGTGTCGGAAGATGAAGAGGCCCTGCGTGCCCGAACGGCAGCACCCGCGACAGCCCCTCGAAGCCGCACGGCTGGGCCGAGGGCGCGCCCGCGGACGAAGCGCTGCCCACGTTGAGGACCGGGGAGCGCGACCAGGTCACCCGCTCGACCGACGTTTGAGCGGCTGGATGCGCTCAAGCTCACCGTTCGCGCGCTCAAGCTCGGTGCGCAGCCGCTTGAGCTCATCCGCCGGGTCAGGGCCCGGGCTCCAGCGCCAGCCCGAGAGCTGGAGCGAGAAGCCGCTGACCACCTTGGCACCCCATCTGCTGCGCGACCAGCGACAACGCCCGGACGAGCTGAAAGTCGTCCATGCGACTCAGGAGATCCTTCGCCTGGGCCTCAACCAGCCAGCCCTTCGCCTTCGCCTCCTCCAGCAGCGGATCACCCTCAAAGGTCGCCAGCGTCATGCCTATCGCTGAGGCCACGCCCTTCCACACCTCCGCGTGCCACGACTTTACGTCGCAGTTGTTCAGCAGGCGCAGCGTCCGGTACATCAGGTGGTCCCGCACCTCCAGAAAGGTGTGCTGGTGGCCCTCCGTGTCGTACCTGTCCACCGCGTTCATTTGCCAGTCGATGATGTAGTTGTACTTGAGGTCGGCGAGGCCGCGCGCCCTCGTGAGCAACGGGCGCGGGCGACCACCGCCAAGCCGGGAGCCTCGACCGCCACGCGCCTTGGGGGGCGGTGGGGGCGGCGCGACTGGCTCCGCTGCTTGGGCCTTCCCACGCTCCGGCAGCACGACGTCCACGAGCCAGCGTCGGAAGGCCCGTCCTTGAGCGGTGCGGGAGAGGATGGCGGCGAGCTGGGCGCCGCTCTCGGTGAGCAGGATGAGGTTGGGTGTTCGGGGATCAACCACCTCCCGTTCGGGGAGGTAGTCCTCCTGATACAGCCCGATCCGGGCGGTAGTTCTCAGCAACTGCCGCCCGATCCGGGCGGCAGTTCACAACAGCTTGAACGCGGCCGACCGTTGTTGGTGAGCTTTGACGAAGTCGCGGCCCTCCTCAAAGTCATCGGCCCACTTCTGGCTGACGTTGTTCGCCAGCTTGGAGGGATCCGTAACCAAAGCGCCTCGCCCACCTGTTGAGCGAGAAATACCGCTCGCCCCTCATACTGATCGTCAGAATCTCGATGGTGTTGAAGGTGTGTGGGACCAGGGTACACTTCTCCCCGTCGACTACATCGTCGTTCATGGTGACCTCGATGTGGTTGGCAGGCCCGAGGGAGGTTGCTTCTCCCCCGGGCCACTTTTGTGCAAGAATACTTGCACGAGCAAGAGTATACGCGACGGGTGGAATACCTGCAAGCGTGAAGATAGAAGTCTCCATGCCGCGCCAGCCCCAAGCCAAGCTCCGCCCTTGCTGCCGCCATCCAAGCGAAACGTGCTGATCTACGCCAACAGGATGCTGCGGATGAGCTCGGTGTGTCAGGCGGCACGCTCTCCCGCCTGGAGCGGGGCACGCACCTCCCCAGCGCCGACACCGCGCTCAAGCTCGCCCGTTGGCTTGGCTGGTCGATGGAGCGGGTCATGGAGGCCGCGAAGGCCCCGGCCTCCTCGCCGGAGGAGAGGCCCTAATCTTAGCCCCGCCCGCAGGACTACGGGTGAACGCCCAATGAAGGGGAAGTCCTTCACTCCCACGAGGTCGTTCATGTTCGCGTTTCTGCTTTCGTCTCTGCTGTTGAACCCTGTCCATGCGGCGCCGCTCCCCGCGAGCGAGTTCAAGTCCATCGCCGGAGCCTGGGTCGTCACCTCGACGGCGCTCCCCGGTGGAACCTGTGCCACGGCCTCCAGCGCTGGGTCCACCAGCACCTATCTGTGGCTGGTTGGGGCCTCCGGCACGCAGGAGATCTCGGTCAGCGTGCAAGGTGAGACGGGCTTCCCAAAGATGGACGGCACCTACACATCGGACGGACTCTTCGTCGCAGGCTTAGGGCCGGTCACCGAAGGAAGCAACGTGTACCCAATGGCTGACTTCCGCCTCCAGAAGCAGGCGGACGGCACCTTCACAGGCACTCGCCGCTATCACTCAGTTTGGCCGTTGCCCTCCACGCCAGGCATGTTCTACGCCTGTAGCGTCGAGTACGCCGTCACCGCGAAGAAGCAGTAGACGCCGACCGACGACGGCGGCGGCCCTCAGCCAGAAGGGCATGAGGCCGCCGCCTGGGTGTCCACGTCGAGGCTCGACATCAAAGCCATCAACGGCTCGATGTCGGGCTTGCGCTGCTTCAGGGGAGCCAGGCCGAGGCCTGCACCAGCAGGAGGCGCGGCTCGTCACCGAGGGCTCACCGCGGCGAGGCCTGGCTCGCCATTGAGCTCCGCCTCGCTCACCGCTCACAGCCTCCAAGTCCCTCACCGTTCCCAGAATCGGGGCGCGGCCACAGCGCACAAGTAAAATCAATCACTTGTGCGACTCGTTGAGATTAGAAGTGTAAAGGAGACGAGGTCGCTTGCAAGCACAACACCGTTGATGTACACAGAAGATCCCCTCCTCGGCTCGTCCCTGGGCCGCCTCCTCCGCCGCTGCTCCTCCCCGGAGCCCCCTCCCCTCGCCGCCGCGCGCCCTCCTCGGAGCCTCCCATGGCCGCCTTGCCCTCGCTCTCTGCCGCGCCCTCTCTTCGTTGGTCTGCCGCCGGGCTCTCGCCCCAAGAGCTGAGCCGCCGTTTTGTGGGTCAGACGTCTGTTCTGCGGGCCTTGGTGGGCCGCTTGGGGCGCAGCGCCGAGAGCGCCGAGCCGCCGCACCGCCTCGTGGTGGGGCCTTCAGGCTCGGGCAGAACAATGTTGTTGCGTCGGGTGGAGGTGGCCGTCACCGACCACAAGGAGCTGAGCGCCCGCTGGCGCGCCGTGCGCCTGCCCGAGCGGCTGTGGCGGGCCTCGCGGCTCTCCGATGTGTGGCTCATGGCCTTAGAGACCCTGCGCCCGGCGCTTGTGGCCGAGGGCCAAGACGGGGCGCTGCTTCAGTCGCAGCTCGACGCGCTCTTGCTCATCGAGGATGACAACAAGGCTGATGTTGAGGCCCTGGACCTGCTCTGCGCCTGGGCTGGGCGCGGCGTGGCCTTGCTGATCGACGGCCTCGACCACACGCTCAGCCGCATCGACGGCGGGGCGGCGGCCCTGGCGCGGCGGCTGGAGGAGGAGCCCCGGCTGCTGGTGCTCGCGACGGCGGACGAGGCCGTGACCGACGCCGCGCTCAAGGGCGTGTTCTCCACCTTGACCCTCTCCCCGCTCAGCGAGGCCGAGGCCCAGGCCCTCGTCGCGCGGCTCGGCGACGGCGCCCAGCGTGTCGTCACCACCGAGCCCGGCCGCCTCCGCGCCATCGTGCAGCTCTTCGGCGCCTGGCCCCGCCCCTTGGCCCTCCTCGGCGCCGCCTGGTGTGACGACCCCTCTGGCGACGCCTCCACAGATCTGTTGCGTCTCCTCGACGCCTTACGCCCGGTGTACGCCGCGCGCCTCGCGGAGCTGCCGCCGCAGTCGCAGCAGGTGTTGGCGGCCATCGCCGAGCGCTGGGACCCCATCGCCGCCGGCCCGCTCTCCCGCGCCCTGCGTATGCAGGTGCGCCTGGCCTCGGCCCAGCTCAGCCGCCTCACGTCCTTGGGCTTCGTGCAGAAGGTGGACCTGCCTCAGCACGCGCGCCTGGGCTTTCAGCTCTGTGACCGTGGCCTCGCCTTGTCACTTCTGCGCGGCGACACCCAAGCCGAGCTTCGTGGCCTCGCCGAGCTGGTGAGCCTCACCGCGCCGCCCCAGGCGCAGGACGCCTTGGCCCCGTTCATCGGCCCCGACCCCGACCTGAAGACTGAAGCAAAAATTCGCAAAGAGCGCATGACGGCCCTTCGTGGCCGGGTGGCGAGCACACGCCCGGACTGGCCCGCGCCTTGGTCTTCAGAGCTGTTCACCGGGGTGCTGCTCACCGCGCCGATCTCCCTGAGCGCCCGTGAGCGTGTGCTGGAGCGCCTCCGCGCCGCTGGGTCTGAGGAGGTCAAAGACGTCGCGCTGGCCTTGTCCTATCGTCTGGGCCTCGTCGGTCTGCTGCACGGGGAGGCCACGTCCCAGGCCCTCGCCCAGGCCAGCCTCTCCGGTGAGCTCTCGGGGCCCGATGACCTGCCCGGCGCGGGAGTCCGCCGCCCGGCGTCCTGCGACAGCCGGGCCTGCTCGGCCTGGTCCGGCTCACCGCGCCGCCCGCCGCGCCGCTGAAGGTGACCTCGACGAGCTGGCGATGCCCTTTGAGTCTGACGGCGGCACGCGCCTGGCCTGGGCCATCGCCGCCGCGCGTTTCCCCAGCTTCGACGCCCGGGTCAAAGAGGCCGTCGCCGCCGCCTGGGCCCAAGGAGTACGAGACGACCGCCTGCCCGTCGCCGCCGCCTGGGCCGTGGCCGAGGGTGGGCTGCCGATGCACGCTGATGAGTCCGAGCTGCGCCGCGGCCTCACCCGCCGCCCGGAGCACCCCTTGCTCCTCGCGGGCTTGGGCGCTCTGCTCACTGCTCAAGATCGCCGCGAGGAGGCCGAGCGTCTGCTGCGCAGCGCGGACCTGCTGCTACAAGACGGCGAGACCGTCGCCGCCTGCCTGCCCGAGACCCTGGCCTCGTACTTCTTTGACGCCCTGGAGGACGGCTCCCGGCGAGCCGCCCTGCGACCCTGCGCGGACTTCACCCGCCGCCCCTTGGCCACGCCTCTTGCTGCGTGACCCGGCCCGCTGCGGGAGGCCCTGGCCCTGCTCAGCGCGGACGGCGCCGACCCACGCCCCGCCCTGTTCACCTGCCTGCGCGATGAGCTGCACGCCGGTCGCCCCGCCGTGGTCAGCGCGGCCCTCGCTGCCTTGGGCCTCGATCGTCGCTGGCGGGCGTTAGACGCCGCGGCCCGGGCGAAGCTGGAGGGCCCCGCGACCTTAGACGCCTTGGCGGTTGAGGTGCGCGCGGTCGCTGTGGGCCTCGGGCGGTAGTCAGAAACCTGTAAGGAGCCACAAACCCTCAAATCCTCCGGGTAATCTCTGGGCCCGGAGGAATGGATGAACTGCAAGACGCTCCTGACCCTGCTCCCGCTCACCCTCGCCCTCGCCTGCAAAGACGCCAACGACGCTGTCACGGACAGCGGCGGAGACTCCAACACGGGCTCCGACACGGACACGGGCGAGCCCGCCCAGACCGATGGAGACGGCGACGGCTTCTTCGCCGAGGTAGACGACTGCGACGACTCAAACGCGGCCGTGAACCCTGGCGCCGCTGAGGTGTGCGACGGTCTCGACAACGACTGCGACGAGCAGCTGGACGAAGGGGTGATGCTAGTCTTCTACGCCGACGATGATGGCGACACCTTCGGAGACCCGGCCTCGACCACCATCCGCTGTGAGGTGCCCGAAGGGTTTGTCGCCGACAACACCGACTGCGACGACGCCCAGGCGGCGGTGAACCCCGGCGCCCAAGAGGTGTGCGACAGCCTCGACAACGACTGCGACAGCCTCATCGACGACGACGACGACAGCCTCTTCCCCAACGAGGGCGTGCTCAGCTACGCCGACACCGACGGCGACGGCTACGGCGACCCGCTCCAGCGCCTTGACCTGCGTGGTGCCCGCGGGCTTACCGAAGACAACTCCGACTGTGACGACGCCGACATCGGGATCAACCCCGCCGCCGATGAGGTCTGCGACAGCGTAGACAACGACTGTGACAGCCTCATCGATCTGGACGATGACAGCCTCACCGACGGCCTCACGGCGTATGGGGACGGCGACCTCGACGGCTTCGGTGACGCGGGGGACGTTCGTGTCGTCTGCTCGCTCAGCGCCGGGGTGGTCGCCGACGATGACGACTGTGATGACAGCGACGACGGGGTGAACCCTGACGCGGAGGAGGTCTGCCAAGACAGCGCCGACAACAACTGTGATGGCGCCGTGGACGAGGACTGCCCCGTCTGTGATGATCTGAGCGTCGTGGCGTACTATGACTCGTTCACCGCGGGCGCTCGCCCTTGGACAAGGCGCAGGCGATCCTCGGCTTCACGCTCAACGCCAGCAGCGCTGAATCCACCTTCGCCACGGCCTTCGACAGCGGCGGCTGGGACGTGCTGGTGATCGACGCGCCCGGCAGCGCCCTCCCAACAGCGGTGAAGGATCGTATTGAGGACGCCGTCGCCGCGGGGCAGCTTCGTGATCATCAGCTATTGGTACCTGGGCGGCGAGCCGGCCTTGGCCACCGTCCTCGGCGTCACCGTCGACTCAAGCTTCACCTCGCCCCTGCCGCTCTCCGTCGCAACGGGCGGCGACCTGTGGACGATCTACGAGACCTTGCCCAGCTCCATCAAGACCTACAGTCACGACGCGGGCACCAACGGCGTCGTGCTCAGCCCCATCGACGCCGCCACCTCAGAGACCTTGGCGATCTTTAGCGGCTCCTCCACGCAGGACGCGATCGTCGCCACGTTTAACGGCCAGGTCATCGTCAACGGGCACCTGCCCTGGGACCACCAGAGCACCGACGACTCAGACGGCCTCAAAGACATGGGCGAGCTGTACGCCAACGAAGCTGGCCTGGCTGACCGGCTGCGCGGACTGGAAAGGTGGCGCCGGGCCAGGGTGACAAGATGATAGGATTGTAGGGTACGATCCGAGCGTGGCCCCACGCTCGGAGGGTGCAAGATGACTCCTTGGCTGCTCGCTGTCTCGGCCTTCGCCTTCTTCTACGCTCCGCTTCGGACCTTCTTTGGCGGTGGACAAAAAAAAAACGCCTAACTCCTAGTGAATCATGGTATTGTCTTCTTGCTTCCTCATAGTTGTGGTCCCCGACGGATTTCAATGTTGATGTAGGAGCGCTGGCTAGGAACCTCGCCCATCGGCGACATCAAAATGGTGACAAATGTATAGGCTTCTTCTTGTTCTCTCTCTGGGATTCACTGGCTGCGCTGTTGAGAGTTCCGGGTCGTATGACGCTGAGACGGGCCCTGTTGCCGAATCCGTGCAAAGTGGCGCCATCGCCGAGACGGCTGACTACTCGGATGAGTTTCTACTTTCCCTTGATGAAGAGGCCTTTGACGAGTTGCTAGACGACATCGATCAACAATACGTATCGGACGAGGAAGGCTATCTTGGCGAGAGAGGCGAGTGGATGACCCCACCGCCTGGCACCCACTCCAAGAGCGTTTACGAGAAGACCGACCCCGACACCACCGGTTGTAGCGCGACCGCCATCACCGTGGCAAAAGTAACCTCGGGATCGATGACTGTATACCTTCGCTATTCGACGAGCTGCAAGACCAATTGGGCGAAGGCTACCCGAAGCAGCAACGGCTATCTTGCCGCCAAGATCCAGACCTCAAGTTATACCTACACAAACTCGCTGAGCTCTGCGACCAACATTTACACCTACCAGTCTTATTGCCCGACTGGGTCATGTACTGCACGAGCCTGCGGTCGCTTGTCCTCGGGCGCCTCCTGGACGTGTACTGGATACTACTGAGCGCGCATGAGCCTCCGAGGCAGGCCTCCGCGAGGGTGGCCTGCCCGATCGGATACGGCTAATTCGTCGTTATGTGGCAATGCCCTCGTTACGATGGGCAACTATGCTGCTGTTCATGCTACCGCTGGCTCATGTTGTTCCCGCTCTTGTTCGTCGGGTGGGCGACGAGCTTAGAGACCTTGAGCCAGAGCCGATCTTCTCAGCGAGCCGCCGCGGGGGTCGGCGGGGTCGGGCTTGGGCAGCACGAGCCCAACGAGGGTCTTCATCACGAGCCTCACACGCATCAGGCCTCCTCAGCGCAGCATACCCGCATCGGGCCGGTTATGGCCGAGCGGTCACCCCAAGGCGAGAGGACCGCATGAGCCAAGACAACCCGCCCCCGCCCCAGGCCGCGCTGATCGGGCGCCGTTG
The DNA here is from genome assembly GCA_016717595.1 of Deltaproteobacteria bacterium. GTDB lineage: Bacteria > Myxococcota_A > UBA796 > UBA796 > CAJQPC01 > JADKFE01. The sequence goes on from JADKFE010000129.1 coordinate 9,936, forward strand.
GGATGGCGGTGAGCACGCAGTCACCGCCGCGGACATCGCCGCCTTTCGCCCAGGCCACGACGACACGAACCCCGCTACGCCGGGGACGCGCCCGTCGCGCCGCCGATGTTCCATGTGCGGCTGATGCGGGACCTCCTGTTCTTGATCATCGAAGATCCCGCCTTGGACCTCGACGTTCTGCGCCTCGTTCACGGCGAGCACGACGCGCGCTTCTCCCGCCTGCTCCGCGCCGGGGAGCGCCTCAGCGTGGCCGGGGAGCTTGTGAGCGCCGTTGAGAAGCGCTCGGGGCTGGTGATCACCGCCCGGCTCACCGGCGACGTCGGCGAGGAGCGTGTGGTGGACTGCGTCACCGTGTTTTTTATCCGCGCCAAACCGACGGGGGAGAAGCCCGCGGAGCGCGCGGCGAAGCCCGCGGAGAGCCCCGCGCCGCCCCCGCCGCCGGACTGGTCAAGCGCGGTCGTCGTCTCTGCCGACGCCTCGTACCGCTACGCCCAGGCCTCGGGCGACGTCAACCCGATTCATGTGGACCCCGCCACCGCCCGCGCCGCGGGCCTGCCGGACGTGATCTTGCACGGCCTGTGTACGATGGCGCTCACCGCCCGCGCGCTCACCGACGGCCTCGCTGAAGGGGACGCCAGCCGCCTGCGCCGCCTCTCTGTGCGCTGGGCCCGGCCTGTGCTCAACGGGCAGACCCTCACCGTCACCGCCCGCCGCGCGGGGGAAGATGTCTGGGCGGTTGAGACCTTGGGCCCCGACGGCAAGCCCGTGATCACCGCGGCGGTGGCGGAGCTACGCTGATGGTGGACCCGCGCTGCCTGCCGCCGGACACCCTGAAGGCCCTCGCCGCCGAGCGCCTGGGCCAACACGCGCCTCCGCCGCACAGCGCGCGCTCCCTGCGGGAGTCCGCCGAGGCGGCGATGGCCGCCAAGCCCAACCAGGCCCAAGGGCTCGACGGGCTGCTCGTCGCCCTGCGCGATCTGGAGCTCGCTGAAGAGGGCCACCTTCCCGGCGGGCGTGGCCTCGCCCGGGGCCGGGCCTTGGCCCAAGACCTCCTCTCGGTGACCTTGGAGGCGTGGGACAACGAAGGACGCCGGGGGGCGCTGCGCCTCCCGCGGCCCGCCCTCGCCGCCGACCCGGTCACCCGCCGCCGCCTCGCCCTGCGCCCCATGGGGCAGCATGATGAGGCGATCCTCAGCTTTGAGAGCCGCTTTGATGACGACGGCGAGGCTCGGCCTTGGGTGGCGCTCGGCGGGCCGTCCCTCGCGGAGCTGCTCCCCGTCGAGGACTGGCCCGAGCCTCGGCTCATCGCCGCCTGCCTCGTCGCCGGTCTGCGTGGCCTCGCTGCGTTGCAGCAAAAAGGGCTCGGCCACGGCGCCTTGGGGCCGGAGCACCTGATCTTCACCTTAGACGGGGTGCGTCTGGCCTGGCTCGACCCGGTCTTGCCCACGCCGCCTCGGCCCGAGGACGACCTCGCCGCCCTGGGCCGCGCCGTCGGCGCCCTCGATCCCGAGGGGCACGACTCCTTGGGGGCCCTGGCCTGGGGCTTTGCGGAGTCGCCGCCGCCGAACGTCGGCCTCGCCGTCGATCTGCTGCGTCGCAGCATGGGCCAGTCATTGTTGGAGCGGCGCCACGAGCTGGCGATGCACGCCCGGGCCCAAGGCCGCCGCCATCGCCACGCCCAGGCCCTGCACCTCAGCCGCCGCCTCAGCTCGCCTTGCCGCCCCCGGCGGGCGTGTTTTGGCCTCAAGGCCGAACGAGACGCGGTGATGGTGCTCGCCGACGCCACGGCGGCCCAGCTTCGGGGCGGCCCAGCGACGGCCTGGCCCACCCGGTTTTTGCCGGTCTTGTGGAGCCCGGAGCACGGCCTCGACGCCAGCGCCGCGCGCTCGTTGGTGCGGGCTTGGACCACCCGCGCCCGGGGCGACGAGGCCCGGCGTGTGGCCCAGCAGGCGGAGCTGGGCAGCACAGACGAAGGCGCGGCGGGCCTGGTGCGCTGGCTTCAGCTCCAGCTCAGCTTACGCACCGAGCGCATGTTGATGGCGAGCAGTACGCCCTGAGCCCCAGCTCTGTGTGGGCTCAAATGGGTGGGCTCAGAGCGCGTCGTTCAGCGCGGCGGGGGTGCCTTTGTTGTCTTTCTCGTAGCTGGACGTGCCTTTGGACCAGTTCAACGAGTCGTCGTTGTCAAGGGCGCTGTAGAGGTTGGCGTTGAGCTGCATCGAGAAGCCCGGGCCATCGCCGCGGACCAGTCTTCCCGACTGTAGTCGTACGCCATCTCGTCGATGATCACGCCGTCAAACTCGATGTAGAGATCATCGTCGTAGTTGTCTAAGGTAACATCGCTGCCATAAGAATAGCCCCCGGTGAGCCCGCCGTTCTTGCCGGTGTCATCGTCGCGTAAGAAGAGCGCGTGTTCCCCCGCGGCGATGAAGACCTCGCCCGATACGTTGTGGTTGTCGCTACCCCATCGTAGAATGACCAGCCCCGCACATCTGAATGTCGGCGCCGCTCGCGTTGTACAGCTCAAACCACTCGGCCTCGCTGTCCTGAGGGTCTTGGGGTCCTGCATGATCTCCGTGATCACGAGGTCACCATAGCTCAACAGACCCTCATCGCAGTAGTCATCACAGTTGTTATCGACAGTGTCGCGCACCTCTACGCCTGCGGGGTTGGCGGTCTTGTTGGCGTCATTACAGTCGTCGTTGTTGCTCGCGGTGTAGGTGCCCTCGGCCTCACAGAGACACTGGCTGGACGTGGTGCCGTAGCCGTCCGCGTCAGCGTCGGCGTAGAAGGTCACGCAACCAACGGCGCTGGGGTCGTTGAGGTTCCCGTCGCAGTCGTGGTCGATGTCGTCTGAGTCACATTCCTCCTCATGCCGGGGTGGGCAGCGGCGAGGTCGTCGTGGCAGTCGTCGCCGCGGACGCCGCTGCGGTTGGGCTCTGCGTCCGTGTCGTAGCCATCTCTGTCAGCGTCGAACTCAAAGGTGTCGCCGTCGCAGGCGGCGTCTATAGCATCGTAGGGGATGTCCTCGGCGCTGGGGTGTACGTCAGCGATGTTCGAGCTTTGGGGAAACCGTTGATCGCCGCGTAGCTGGGTCGCCCGATCGCGATGTTGTCCCAGCAGTCGCCGTCTTGTTTGCCGGGGTTGATCGTGGCCCAGTCAGCGCAGGTGGCGGCGTACCCAGCGTCAACGTAGCCGTCGTTGTCCCGATCGCCGTCGTTGCCATCGCAGTTCTGGTCAATGCAGTCGTACCAGACCTCCGCCAAATCCTCGGGGAAGATTGTCGCGTCTGCGTCGTCACACTCCTCACAGATTGGATACCGTCGCGATCCGCGTCGTTGTCGTCAGCGCCGTGCAGTTCTTGTCGACGCCGTCGTAAGGTGCATCGCTGGCGCCGGGGTTTGACGTTGGCGGCGTCGGTGAGGGTCGACGGTGAGAAGCTCACCGGAGCAAGAGTCTAAAGACCTTGTCGTTGGCGCTTCCGTCTACACAGTCGTCCCCAACGCCGCTGTCGGCCTGCGCGTCGTTGGCGCTGTCATGGCCGTCGCCGTCTTGGTCGAAGTCGCTCGCGCCGTCGCAGTCTTGATCAACGCCGTCGTACCAAACGTCCACGGCGCCGACAAAGACCTGGGCGGCGGTTAACGTGAGCCCCGCGCCGAGCGCTTCTTCCAAGATCGTGCTGTCGTTGGGGTCGTCCCAGCAATCGCCCTCAACGGTGACCCCGTCACCGTCCTGATCGTAGTCGTTCTGACCGTCGCAGTCCTGATCGACACCGTCGTACCACGTCTCGTTGGCGTCGGGGAATACCTGCGCGGCGGTCAACGTGAGCCGCGCCGACCGCGCCCACCAAGGCGTCGGTGTCGCTGGGATCGTCCCAACAGTCTTCGTCAACGGAGACACCATCGCCGTCTTGATCGTCGTCGTTGCCGTCGCAGTCTTGATCGACACCGTCGTACCAGATCTCTTCACCGCTCGGTCTACACTTTCTCTCTTCAGCAGCTCCCAGCTCACTCGGGTGCTGCACGCAAAGAGCACCAATAAGAGGTTCAGCGTGACCATTGAACACCTCCGACCACCTGGGGAAAAAGCCACGGCCCGGGCTGGCTCTTCATCCCCTTGAGCCCTCCGAGCTCGGCGCCCAAGATCACCTCGATGGGCCCGATGGGCAAGCCAACTGACCCGCCAAGGCCCCAGACACGGCGGCGCTCGCCTCGGGGGCGGTTGTCCAGGCGCGCCGCGGGCAGAGACCGCCCAACGGAGGGACTCACCTCCGCCAAGACCAGCCGCACAAAGCGGCCCCGCGCCCCCACCGCGCCAAAGCTCGGGGCCTCGACGACTACTTGGGCGCCCTCGGAGGTGAGCAGCACCTGCTCAAACGTCACAATGGGCTGGCTGATCACCAAGAGCCCCACTCCGACGTTGAAGGGTTTGTCCCGCCGAAAGGTGTACAGCGCCCGCAGCTCATTGGGCAGGGTTGGGCCGCCCAAGGCCGAGTCGGTGGGGATCGGCAGCGGCGACGCCCCAGGGCAAAAAGCGCCCGGAGACGGCGAGCGCGCCTGAGGCGAGCCTCAGCGGCGAAGGTCGGCGCGAACCCCAACGCGTCGGCGCGAACATCGTCGGTGGTGATCTCCGGCGCCACGCTGACGGCGTAGCCCAGCAGACCGGTGACCGAGGAGAACGCCGACGCCCCCGCAGAGCGCGGCTCTTTAGGTGATCTGGCGCGTCCAGCCTTGTTGGGCTCAGGCGGGAGCGGCCCGAGCTCGTCGGGCAGGGGCGGGCCACCGCCGACGAGGCGCCTCTCACCCCACTCGTTCAGCTCTACCCACTCAGCGGACCAGCCGAGCCCGGCGCTGTACCACCGCACCAAGTGAGCGCCCGGAGCACCCGCCGCTCGACGGCGTCGTAGACCACCTCACCGTCCACGATGACCACCTCGGGCCGCGCCGGAAAGACAGCTCTAAGATGGCGTCCTCGCATGCCGTTGACCGCGGCGCGGTAGGCCTCCTCTACCTTGGGGCCGTAGGCGGGCTCGATAGGCGCGGTCAGGGCCGCGGCGCGGCGTAAGAGCGCATCAGCGCGCTGGGATCTCCACCTCGCAGCAGCTCATATGCGCCTTGGGCCATGAACAAGGCGCCAAGGGTCTCCCGGGGACGGGTTGCTCAAGGCAGCCCGCTCGTAGCGTGGCCTCAAGCGGCGAGCCCAGCGGGACGCTGTCCTCGGCGAAGGCTACGGGCTCAACGAGGGCCTGTACTTGGGCACCGGAGGCCTCGGCGGAGGTGCGCTCTACACAAGCGGCCTCAACAGCGGGTACAAACCATGAGAGAAGGAACATCGGGCGCCCTGGAGGAGAGAGGGGCTATACTATACCACCGCCGTGCGCGCGGCAAGGCCCCGCATGTTGACCAACACGCGTCCTTACACGCCGCAGAAGCCGCAGCGATACCCCAACACAACCCAACAAGACTCAGCTCAGGATGGCGCGGAGTACGCCTGAGCCCGGCCTCTGTGTGGACTCAGAGCGCGTCGTTCAGCGCGGCGGGGTGCCTTTGTTGTCTTTTCTCGTAGCTGGTCGTGCCTTTGGACCAGTTTAACGAGTCGTCGTTGTCGAGGGCGCTGTAGAGGTTGGCGTTGAGCTGCATCGAGAAGCCTTGGGCCATCACCGCGGACCAATCACCTCCGCCGTTGTCGTACTCCAACTCGTCGATGAGCACGCCGTCGAACTCAATGTAGAGCTCGTCCGCGGAGTTGTCTAAAGTGAATTTGCTGTTGTAGGTGTAGTCCCCGGTGAGGCCGCCGTTCTTGCTGGTGTCGGAGCTGCGTAAGAAGAGCGCGTGCGCCCCAGCGGTGATGAGGACATCGCTGCTGAGGCCTCCGTGTTGGTGCCCCCCATCGTAGATCGACCAGCCGTCACACATCAAGATGTCGACGCCGCTCGCGTTGTACAGCTCAAACCACTCGGCCTCGTGGTCCTTGAGGGTCTTGGGATCCTGCATGATCTCGGTGATCACGAGGTCGCCGTAGCTGATGAAGCCCTCGTCACAGAGACCATCGCTGTTGTTGTCGGCGGCGTCCTGGATCTCTTTGGCGGTGGGGTTGATGCTGATGGCGGTGTCGTCGCAGTCATCCCCACCTTTGATGGCGTCTGTGTCGTATCCGTCGCCGTCACAGTCGAGGGCGCTGTCGCCAAGCCAGTCGGAGTCTACAGCGTCGTAGCACCATCTGACGCGCCCGGGAAGCTCGTCGGGTCGCCGTCGTCGCAGTCGGTGTCGTCTTCGCTGAGCCCGGCGGTGAGCGCGCAGGCCCGAGTGGTCTTGGCGGCGTCACCGAAGCCGTCACCGTCATCGTCGATGTAGAAGAGGGTGGCGTCGATGGGCGGGCCCTCGTCGGTCTCGCCGTCGCAGTTCTCGTCTGCGCCGCCGCAGACCTCGGTGGCGTCGGGGTTCACGCCCGCGTCGCCGTCGTCGCAGTCGCCCGCCTGGGAGAGGTAGCCCGAGGGCGCGGCGCAGGCCTGCACGCTGAGGTTGGGATCGCCGTAGCCGTCGCCGTCACCGTCGGCGTAGAAGGTCTCGGCGTCGGCGGTGAGGCCCTCATCAAATTCACCGTCGCAGTCCTCGTCGCGGCCGTCGCAGGTCTCGACACCGTCGGGGTTCACCTCGGCGTCGCCGTCATCGCAGTCTTCAGCGTTGTCTACGGCGCCCGCGGGCGGCTCGCAGGCGACGATCGGCGCCGCCGGATCGCCGAAGCCGTCCTCGTCTTCATCGGCGTAGGTCGTCACCCTGTCGATGGCGTCCTCATCGATCTCTTCATCGCAGTCTTGGTCTTCGCCGTCGCAGACCTCGTCCGCGCCGGGGTACCGGCTGGCGTCGTTGTCGTCGCAGTCCGTCGCCGCGCTCACGCCGTCGCCGTCGGCGTCCACAGGCGCGCCCGTGTCGTCGTCTCCGCCGCTGCTGTCGTCGCTGGAGCTGCTCGTGTCGTCTACGGGCTCACGGTCCTCTACGCCGATGGGCTTCTCGGGTAGACACGCCATCATCAGGCAGAGCGGTAGAGAGAGAAGGCAGCGCATCACACACTCCGGGGGTCTCACCATCCTGCCGGGGATCGGCGCCCACGTCAATCGGGTGCGCCTCAAAGGCCGCTGGGCTCACCGGGGATCGGCTGGTGAATGGGCAGCACCACCTGAAACCGCGCGCCTTCGCCGGGCTGGCTGCGCACGGTGATGAGGCCGCCGTGACGCTCGGCGATTCGGGCGCAGATCGCGAGCCCCACGCCGTTCCCGCCGTACTCTTCAGCGCGGTGAAGCCGCTGGAAGATGCCGAAGATGCGCGGGGCGTACCTCTCGTCTAAGCCGATGCCGTGATCTCGCACCGTGATCCGCGCTACGCGGGTGTCCCACTCGGCGCTCACCTCGACGCGGGGCACCTCGTCTTTTTTGTGGAACTTCAGCGCGTTGCCGATGAGGTTTTGTAGGAGCTGGTGCATCAGCGTGCGGCTGGACTCCAGCGTCGGCAAGGGCCCGACGTTCACGATCGCCCCCTTCTCGTGAATCACCTCCTCAAGATCCGAGAGCACCTGGCGGACCACCACGCCGAGATCGACGGACTGGAAGGTGATGGGGTTCGCCGCGGCGCGGGAGTAGCTCAACAGGTCGCCGATGAGGCCATGAACCCGCTCGGAGGAGCCGTAGATGCGGGTGAGGTACTCCTGGGCGCCCGGAGGGGAGCTGGTCGCCGTAGAGCGCGCGCAGGCGCTCGGCGAAGAGCATGATCTTCCGCACCGGGGCCTGGAGGTCGTGGGAGACGATGGACGCGAAGCGGGAGAGCTCGGCGTTGGACAGCGCGACGAGGCGCGACTTCTCCTCCAAGAGCTGCTCGGCCTGCTTGCGGTCGGTGATGTCGCGGCCGATGGCGTAGATGAGCTGCTCTTCTGCAGAGGCCGAGGCGCTCCACAAGACCGTGCGCCACCCGCCGTCCGCCGTGGCCAACCGCAGCTCAAACCCGACGACCTCGCGGCCATCGGCGAGCTCTTCAGCCACGGCGCCGAAGCGGGCGCGGTCGTCTGGGTGGCTCAGCTCGATGAGCGCCCGACCCAAGATCTGATCGAGGGGCAGGCCCAGCGAGCGCTCCCACGCGGGGTTCACCTTCTTGAGCCGCCACTCCAGATCAAGGATGCCCAGCATGTCCGGAGACATCCGGAAGAAGCGCTGCGCCCAGCCCATCTCGGGGATCGTCGGCATGGAGTCCTTACGCGCTCAGCGTCACGAGCTGGAGCCAGTATCGCCCAAGCAGGCTCATCAGGTCCACCAGGCCATCGAAGCTCGGCGGGCGGATGACCACGGAGCTGACCCCCGCGGCGTACAGCTCCTTGACCCAGCCGCCCTCGACGGGGCCAGGGGTGATCACGATGACGGGCACGGCGCGGGCGCGGCGATCGGCGCGCAGGGTGGTGATCAGCGGCAGGAGCTCCGGCGGCTGAAGGTCGAGCAGGATGAGCCCTGGCGGCGCCTCCCCGGCGAAGAGCGCGAACTCCCCCTCGCCGCTGAGATACCGGGTGAGCGCGCCAGCGTCCTCCAGCACATCCAGGCGCCCGGGCAGGCTGGCGTCGATGACCGCGGCCTCTAAGCGCAGGCGCAGATCCGCCCGATCCACCACGAGGCAGATCACCAGCTCATCGCCGAGACGAGCCTCGGGGGCCATCAATCAGTCCTCATCGACGACGCGGCGATCGCGCAGGCGCCGCTGCAGCGCCTTGGCGAGGCCAAACTCGGGGTCGAGGCGCAGGGCCCGGGCGACTCGGGCCACGGCCTGCTCGTGCTCGCCGGAGTCGGCCTCCACCGCGGCGAGGAAGGTCTGGGTGGCGGCGACGGGGTCACCGCTCACATCAGCGATCTCCAGGAGCTCACGGCCCTTCGCGTGGCGGCGGCGCAGGTCGAGCTGGGGGTTGTTCCAGATCGCCCAGCCGAGATAGCCCGCGTAGAGCGACGAGTTGGGCTCTTGTTCACGCGCCACATGGAACCACCGCGCCGCGGTGTGGAAGTCTTTGGCGGAGAGCGCGCGGAGGCCCTGCTCAAAGCTGGTCTGGTGGGGCGGGACCGCCAAGACGCCGCCCGAGGGGCGCCCAGCGCGGATGTTTTTTGAGGCCTCACGAACCCGGGCGAGGAGCTTCTCGGAGATCTCCGAGAGCATGGCGTTCTGGGCCTCCCGCACGGTCTCGTCGTCGTAGCGGCGCTCCAGGCGCTCCAAGGCCCGGCTCACCAGCTCGGGGCTTGAGCCCTTGGGCACCCCCAAGGCCGTCCAGTCATCCGCGCGCTCGATGCGCTCCCACTCCTTCTGCAAGCGGCCCAACAAGAGCGCGAGGTGGGATGGATCCACCGTCGCCCGGCGCGGCGCCTCCACCGAATGAACCGAGATGTCGTCGAAATAGCCAGAGCGCGCCTGGGGGCGCGGCGTGGCGGCGAAGCTCGTCTTGCCGTCGAGCTCGTGGGGCGGCGCGGGCCGGGCCGGGGGGTTGAGCTGGCGGGTGCCGACGTTGACCGGAGGCGTCGTCGGGCGCGTCGGCGGGGCCTCGACCGGCGCCCGCGCCGGCGACTCAGCGGCCGCCGGGGCCGGGCGCAGCATGAAGAAGCCCGTGGTGATCAGCGCCGAGAGCGGGCCGGCCAGCTCTCGGGGGGAGATGCCCGCGCGCTCGCAGGCCTCCCGCAGAGGGGTGTGCGCCCGGGGCATCTCCAGCAGGCGCCGCAGGCTGTCGGAGACGGGGAGCTCCAAGGCCCGGGCCGCCGCGCCGCGCTCGACGAGCACATGGTCGAGGCGCCGCAGCACCAGCTCGGGGCGCTGCAGCCGCAGGATCGTGTCCCAGAGGATCGGCGCGATGGGGATGCGGGCGCTGCCGTACGGCGTGAAGCCCGCGGCGAAGGTGACGCCGCCCTCCCACATCGCCAAGATCAGCGCCCGGCGCGACTCGGGGTCGATGGGGTCGCCCTCGTAGATCGTCGCGAGCAGCCCTTGGCTTGAGACCTGGACCACGCCGCTGTGGCGCCGCGCCCAGAGGCCCACGACGAAGTTCACCGCGTCGGGGTCGGGGTCGCCGGAGGTCTCGGGGTCGTCCAGGGGGGCGGCGCCGTCGGCGTCGGGCACACGCCAGTCCAAGAGCGGGAGCACCTCCTCCAACACACGGTAGGGGCTGCCGAGCTTCACGACGGCGGGCTGAAGGGAGCAGGCGCGCAGCTCACCCAGCCACGCGCTCAGATCAGCGCCCGCCTGGGGGTCGAGCAGGATGACGCGGGCCGTCGGGCGAGCGCCGAGGCGCCGGGAGGGCAGCACCACGGAGAGCTCCCCACGCAGCGAGCCATCGACGAGCAACAGATCGCAAGCCTGCGTCTCCCAAGCGCGCAGGGCCTCGTCTGCGGAGCCCGCGCGACGAACCTGGAGCCCCGCCCGGGCCAAGAGCTGCACCATCGCCTCAACACGCCCACGATCATCACCCAAGATCAAGGTGCGAAGCTGTCCTAGCTCCGGCCCCTTCTCGTTCGACCTCATGTTGTGCTCCTTGCGGGACGCAGCCAGGATGGCGCGCAGAGGAGAGGCCTCAACCGCCCCGGAGCGCGAGGCGCTCCCGTTCGTCAATCGACCGTTGTCCACTGGATCCTTCCTGGTCCGCGCCACGTCGCGTCAATCGGCGTCATGCCGGCCCGTCAATGTAGCAGGTTTTCTGTGAACCCTGCATTAACCACGTCTTACGGCGGTGTCTGTCCTGCGTATGACCGGGGATCAGACGCCGATCAGACCTTGAGGAGTCCTTGGGTGCGCATCCAGGTGAGGGTCTCCGCGAGGCTCTCCTCTAAGGATCGTGGGGTGTAGCCCAGCTCGGAGACGGCCTTGTCGCAGCGATAACGGCGGTTGCGGGAGCTCATACGCGCCAGGGCGGGGGTGATCCTTGGCCGACGCTGGCCAAGCCGCGCCAGCCAGCCCTCGACGATGGAGAAGGGGTAGAGCAGCCCCTCACCCACCACACGCCGAGGGGCGGGCACCCCCAGGCTGGCGGCGATCGCGGCGTACAGCTCCAAGAACGTCGGCGTCGCGCCGCCGAGCACATAGCGGTGGCCCGGGCGGCCGCGGGAGAGCGCGCTCACATGGGCGGCGGCCACATCGGGCAGCGCGCACACCGTCGTCGCGCCGCAGGGCACCACCGGCGGGCCGCCGCCGAGCACCTGGGAGAACAAGGCGCTGGTGTGCCCGCTGAGATCATCGGCCCCAAAGACGATGCCGGGGTTCAGCGCGATGACCTCCAGCCGCGTGTCACCCAGGGCGAGCTGCTCGGCCTCAAACTTGCTCTCTAAGTAGTGAAGGCCCAGACCGCCCCAGGCCCAGCGAGTGTCCTCATCGCCGAGCTCGTCGGCCTTCACCTCCCCCAACGCGGCGATGGACGAGGTGAGCACCACCCGGCGCGCCCCCGCCGCCGCCGCCGCGTTGAGCACGTTTCGGGTGCCCTCGACGTTCACGGCGTGTAAACGCGCCGCGTCCTGCGCCGCGTACGAGACGAGGCCCGCGGTGTGGATGACCGCCTCCGCGCCGCTCGCCGCCGCGCCGAGGGTGTCTGGGCGGGTGATGTCGCCCTGGGCCCAGCGCAGGGGCAGCCCCGTGAGGAGGCCCGGGCGGCTTGGGTCACGAAGGAGGGCGATCACGTCGTGGCCCGCGTTGAGCAAGGCCCGGGCGATGGCCGCGCCGATCTGTCCCGTGCCCCCGGTCAGAAGAACCCGCATGGTGTCCTCAAAAGGTTCAAGCTGGACTATCGCGCCAAGAATCGGCGGTCACCCCGCTCGCCAGGAAGCCGCTCAACGCGCCGGGAGGGCCACCGTGGCCACCACAGCGCCCTCCTCCACCCAACCTCGCTCGGGGAGCGCGATCACCACCCCGCTCTCGGCGGCCCGCAGGCGCTCTACCCGTTGACCCTCTAGCCCGCGGATCTCGGCCAAGGCGTCTCCGGCGGCAAAACGACCGCCTGGGCCGAGCAGAGGCCGCAGCACCCCCGCCGCCGCGCAGCGCGGGCCGGCGTCCCGCCGAAAACGACCGGGGCCGAGGTGGCTCGGGTGGCGCGGCGCCGGGCGGCGGCACAGCCCCAAGGCCGTGAGCGCCCCCAAGGTGGCCACGGTGGCCTCCTCGACGGCCGCAGGGTCGAGCAGGCGCCGGGGCCCACACTCCAAGGTCACCGTCGGCACGCCGAGGAGGTTCATCATCGCCCCGGTCAACGAGCGGTCGAGCTGGTAGCGGCGGTACAGATCCGGGGGGTACTCGGCGAGCGCCGTGAAGCCTGAGCCCTCGGCCAAGGCCCACGCGCGCTCCTCGATGAGGTTTGCATCAGCCCGGGGGCGCACGCAGCGATCCACCAAGGCGTAGGGGATCGACGCGCAGGAGTCGGTGTGCAGGTCGATCAGCGCGTCGGGGCGGCGATCTCGGAGCTCCTCCCACACCGCCGCCGCGTGGCGATCGGCCAGGCCGCCGCGGCTGTCGCCGGGAAACAAGCGGTTGAGGTCACGCTCGTCGCCGGGCAGGCACCGTGTGCCCCGGCGTAGGCCCTCGGGGTTGAGGCTCGGCGCCAAGAACACCAAGCCCGCGCGAAGCTCCGTCTTGAGCAGCTCCAACAACGAGAAGATCACGCCGACGCCGACACACTCGTCGCCGTGGACGCCCGCGGTGATCAGCACACGCGGCCCCGGGAGCCCGGACTGCAAGGTGATCACGGGCACAGCGGGGGCGGAGCGAGAGGAGAGCATGAGGTCCGGGCGGGGGCGATCAAGCCCACTCTATCTCAGCCAACAGGCCTCTCGCCGCGACGGAAGCGCGCCAAAGCTCATCATCGCGCCTTGAGCCCCAAGCGCCGATGACTTAAGCTGTGCCGTCCCGCTCATTGAGGGCGCGTCGTCCTCAGCCAAGGAGTCTCCCATGTCGCACATCGCCAACCGTAAGCGCAGCATCAAGCACAAGTCCAAGATCAAGGCCAAGTGCAAGAAGCGGGCGCTCCGCCGCACCCGCGTCCTCCGCAAGCGCAGCTCCGGCGGTCGCCTCGTTCGCTGAGCCGCACCACCGCCACGGGAGGCGCGGATGACGATGAGCCCCGACGATCGGCCTCTTCTCTCCGCGTTCTCCCGCGCCGCGCCCTTTCTGGCGCTGGCCCTCACCGCCGCCTGCGGCGACAAAGAGCCCGCCGACTCCGGCGCCTGCCGCGCCACCTGCGTCTCAGCGCTGGCCTTCACCTTCTCCGATGGCCGCGAGACCTTCAAGCTCCAGGTCTCCAGCGCTGATCTCGGCACGCTCTCAGCCTTGTGCCCCGAGGAGCTGCTCATCGGTGAGGGCTACTCCTTGGAGTGTGACCCCGGCGCGGCGATCTTCTCCTTGACCGGCGCCGAGTTTGACGACGGCGCGCTCAGCGTCTCCATCGACGACGGCGCGGCGGTGACGCTCGGCCCCGATTGGTCCGAGCCCGAGACGATCTGCGACACCACCTGCGCGTCGGCCACGGTGGTTCTGGAGTAAGATCGGCCCTTGTTGTGGGAGTGCTCCCACCGCGAGAGGTGCCTGTGCAGCGCATGACCGTCCGGCGAAAGCTCGCCATCGCCACCTGGAGCGCCCCCCAAGAGGGCAACATCTACGGCAAGCTCACCGTCGATGTCACCCAAGCCCTGGCGTACCTGCGCTGGAAGCGGGAGACGACGGGCGAGAAGGTCACCCTCACCCACCTCGTCGGCTTGGCCGCGGGCCGGGCGCTCTCCCAGGCGCCGGGGCTCAACGGGCGCCTGCTCTTTGGGCGCTACATCCCCCACGAGACGGTGGACGTCTCGTTCTTGGTCGTGCTCGAGGGCGGCGAGAACCTCGCCAAAGCCAAGGTCGAGCAGATCCACCAGAAGAGCGTGGCCGAGATCGCCCGAGAGCTGCGCACCCTGGCCGAGCGCCTGCGCGCCGGAAAAGACGAGGCGTTCAAGAAGAGCCAAGGGCCCCTGGCGATCTTGCCCACCTGGATCATCCGGCCCCTGGTGTGGCTCACGGGCTGGCTGACCGGGGCCCTGGGCGTGAACATGGCGGCGCTGGGCTTAGAGCGCTACCCCTTCGGCGCCTGCGTGATCACCAACGTCGGCGTGTTTGGCCTCGATGAGGGCTGGGCGCCGCCGACCCCCTTCGCCCGGGCCCCGGTGTTCTTGTTGATGGGCGCCGTGCGCCCTCAGCCCACGGTCATCGGCGGGCAGATCGTCGCGCGAAAGCTGATGAGCCTCTGCGCCACCATCGATCACCGCTTCATGGACGGCGCCCAGGGCGCGGTGCTCGCCCGGGTGGTGCGCAGCATCTTCACGAACCCCTGGCAGCTCGACAACTTAGAGGGGCCGCCCCCGGGCTGGGTGGATCCGGGCGACGACGACTCGGCGGCCTGAGCGGCGAGCTAGGGCGGCGGGTAGGTGGAGCGCGCGAGCTCTTCTAGCCCTTCAGCCAAGCTCACGAGGCCTTGGTAACCCAGCTCTCGGCGGGCTTTGGTGTCGGAGAGCGTCATCTCTTGCCCCGAGAGCAGCACCGCTGTGCGGGTGATCGGCGGCGCGCCGCTCAGCGGCAGCACGCCCCACAGCGCCTCCGCCGTCCAGGCCGCCGCCCGCGCGAGGCCCAAGGGCACGCCCCCTTTGCCGGGCACGACGCCTTGGGTGCCCAAGAGCTGGGTCAAGAAGGTCCGGAACTCCAGGGGGTCGCCGTCGGTGAGGTGGTAGATCTCGCCGCCTTTGCCGACGCGGGTGGCGAGGAGCAGACCCTCGCAGCAGTTGCGCACATGGCAGGTGGACGTGAGGTGGCGACCGCCGCCCACCCAACGAAAGCGCCCCTCGGCGACCATCACCCGCAGGACGGGCATGAGCGTGGTGTCGCCGTGGCCCCAGATGAGGCGCGGGCGCACGACCATCACCGCGAGCTCCGGCGAAGACGCGGCGAGGGCGAGCACCTCGGCCTGGCGTTTGCTCTCGGGGTAGAGCCCGATGGCGCGCTCGGGCACCGGGGCGTCTTCAGTGACGAGGTGCAGCGGGTTGCCGTCGAGCAGCACGGCCTCGGTGCTGACGTGGGTGAGGCGCGGCACCCCCGCGTCTCGCGCGGCCTGAATCACCGTCTTGGTGCCCTCGACGTTGACCGCGTGAAAGTTGGCCGGGTCGCCCCAGTCATCGGCCAGCGCCGCGGAGTGAACGACGGCGTCGCAGCCGCGCATGCCTTCAGTCATCGCGGCGAGGTCGGAGACGTCCCCACGCACGACCTTGGCCCCCGCGGAGCGCACGGCGCGCTCGGCCTTCACGCTGCGGGCCAAGGCGCGGACCTCAGCGCCTTCACCCTTGAGTCGCTCGATCAGCTCGCGGCCCAAGAAGCCTGAGCCGCCGGTCACGAAGATCCGCTCCGCCATCATGGGGCTCGGTTGGGGGACATAACGATGGCTCCTGAACGGGCCGACGGGGGTGCGCGCTTTGGGCTCCCCTTGATTCTATCGTGACGCGCCGCCAAGCTCCAAGACCGTTTGGGAGGAACACGATACGAGGCCGCCGTGACCACCCCCCACACCCGCCTGAGCTGGCTCATGGCCCTGGGCCTCGCGCCGCTGGGGGCGATCTTCCCGTACATGGCGAAGGAGCTGCGGGCCTGGGGGGTAGACGGCCTCACGCTCACGGCGCTGATGGTGATGATGCCGCTGACGCGGGTGCTGATGGGGCCGATGTGGGGCACCCTGGCCGACCACTGGCGCGACGAGGCCCGGGTGCTGCGCTGGGCGGCGCTCACCTCACTCTTGGGGTTGATCGCCCTGCTCGCTCTGCCCGCGTCTTTGGCGGCGGTGGGGCTGTTGTTGATGATCGCCGGGCGCGCGGGCATCGGGCCGGTGCTCGACGGCCTCACCCTGCGCGCCCTCGGCGGAGACAGCGGCGCGTATGGCAAGGTGCGGCGCTGGGGCAGCGTCGGGTTCTTGGCGGCGGTGGGCGTGGCGGCGCTCTTGGAGGACTGGTTTGGGCTCTCGCCGCTCAAGCTCGGCGTGCTGCTCTCCTCCGCCTTCTGCGGGATGGCGCTCTTCGCGCCCCAGGCCGAGCCGCCGCCTCGGGCGCCCTTGTGGCCGGCGTTTAAGGCGATGTTGGGCGACCCGGCGATGCGCTGGCTGCTGGTGGGCGCCGCCCTGCACTACGCGCCGCACTCGATCTACGACACCTGGTTCACCCTACACGTCGAAGATCTGGGGATGCGCCCCGCCTTGGCGGGGGTGGCCGTGGCCTTGGGCGTGGCGGTTGAGGTGATCGTCTTGGGCAAGTCTCAGGCGCTCCTGGCGCGTTTTGGCGCGGAGCGGCTGTTTGTGGCCTCCGCCCTGCTGGCGATCCCACGCTGGCTGCTGACGGCCTGGGCCACGGCACCTTGGCTGGTGATCGGCCTCCAGGCCAGCCACGGCTTCACCTTCGGGGCGTTCTGGGTGAGCGCCGTGGCCTTGGTGAGCCGTCGCGCCCCGGCGCACCTCACCAACAGCGCCCAGGGGCTCCTCGGCGCCGCCGTGGGCGGGGTTGGCGCGGCCTTGGGCGCCTCCGCCGGGGCGGTGATCGGGCCCTATGGCAGCGCTGCGCTGTTTGTCCTCGCGGCGATCATCGCCATCTTGAGCCTCGGCGTGCAGGTCCTCGCCACCCGCGCCCGCTGAGCGACGGCGCCTCAGCCGCTCACGCCCAAGGCCGCCACGGCCTCCCAGCGCTCCTCTTGCTCCTCTTCACGGCTGGCGCGCTCGATCTTCATGCCCATGTGGGTGTCGTAGCGGGTGTTGGCGTCGCGCCGGGCCTTGTCTTGCCACGAGGGCCAGGCCGGGCCGGGGGGCACGAGGTGGTTGGGGCCGTCGCCGATGAGATCCGCCCTGCCCCACGCGATCAAGGCCTCGCGCACATGGGGCGCCTCCTCCTTCTTCCAGTAGAAGAGCAAGGCGCGCTGGCGGTTACGCTCTCGGGCGCCGCGGGCGACGTAGACGGGCTCCTTGGTGTAGGGGTCTACGCCGGAGACGTACATCGCCGTGGCCAAGGTGGCGGGCGTAGGCATAAACATCTGCACCTGCCGGGGGCGCAGCTTCTCACGCTTCATGTACAGCGCCAGCTCAATGCACTCTTCAGGGCCGACGCCGGGGTGGGCGCACTGGAAGTAAGGCACCAAGAACTGCGGCTTGCCGGCGTCGGCGTTCGCTTTGCGGAAGCGCTCCATAAACGCCGTGAAGTACTTGATCTCCGGCTTGCGCATCTTGTTCAGCGCCGCCGTGGCCGCGTGCTCGGGCGCCACGGAGAGCTGGCCCTGGACGTGGTACTTCGCGAGCTCCTCGACAAACTCATCATCTAAGGAGGCGAGGTCATAGCGGATGCCGCTGTTGACGAACACCCGCTTCACCCCAGGCATCGCCCGGGCCTGGCGCAAGAGGCTCAGATACGGCTTGTGGTCGGTGCCGTAGTGTTTGCAGCGCACGGGGTGCAGGCAGCTCACCCGGCGGCAGACCTTGTTGGCCTCCTCCGACATGCAGCGCATGTGGAACATGTTCGCCGTGGGCCCGCCGAGGTCGCTGACGATGCCGTTGAAGTCGGGGCGCTCGGTCATCTGCTTGAGCTCGCGGAGCACGCTCTCCGTGGACCGGCTCACGACGTCTTTGCCCTGGTGAATCGTGAGCGCGCAGAACGAGCAGCCGCCGGAGCACCCGCGGTTGACGGTGATCGAGCCCTTGATGCTCTCTAAGGCGGGGATGGGCTGGCGATAACAAGGGTGCGCGAGGCCCGCGTAGGGCAGCTCATGCAGGCGGTCCATCTCTTCAGTGGTGAGGCTACGCATCGCCGGGTTCTGCACCACCCAGCGGGTGCCGTGGCGCTGGGTGAGCGTGCGGCCGCAGCTCGGGTTGGACTCGCGGTACATCAACATCGTGACGCGGTTGAACGCCAGCGGGTCGGCCTGGCACTCCTCCAGAGACGGCAGCTCAATCACCGTCTCGCTGGCCTCGGGGCGCGTCTCTTTCATGCCCAAGGCGTAGGCGACGCCGTGGATGTCGCGGCACTCGGCGATGGTCTTGCCCGCGGCGAGGCGCCGGGCGATCTCGACGACCTGAAGCTCTCCCATGCCGTACACGAGCAGATCGGCCTTGGCGTCGAGCAGGATCGACCCCCGCATCTTCTCTTGCCAGAAGTCGAAGTGCACCAGGCGGCGCAGGCTGGCCTCGATGCCTCCGGCGATGACCGGCACGCCGGGAAACGCCTGCTTGCAGCGTGAGGTGTAGGCGATGGTGGCGCGGTCGGGGCGGCGGCCCACCTCGCCGCCGGGGGCGTAGGCGTCGTCGGTGCGTAGGCGCCGCGAGGCCGTGTAGCGGTTCACCATCGAGTCCATGTTCCCCGCCGTGACGCCGAAGAACAGCCGCGGGCGCCCCAAGGCGCGGAACGACTCGGGGTTCGTCCAGTCGGGCTGGGCGATGATGCCGACGCTAAATCCGTGGGCCTCTAACCAACGACCGATGGCGGAGACGCCCCACGAGGGGTGGTCGACGTAGGCGTCGCCGGTCACCAAGATGACGTCGAGCTCACCACGCGCCTCCTCAACGGTCAGCGGCAAGAAGCGTCTCATCGTCGGTCACCTCACGAGGGAGGGGTGTGTAACCTGACACACCCCCGAGCGCCCCACACCGAGCCGGGGCGCGGCCTGCCCTGTGGTCAACCGCGCGCTGAACCGCAGCCGGCCGCCGAAAAGCCCGATCCCGCGCGCAGACGCGCTTTGCGGTGGCCGTAAACGCCGATCCTGCGCGGGGACGCGCTTTGCGGTGGCCGTAAACGCCGATCCTGCGCGGGGACGCGCTTTGCGGTGGCCGTAAACGCCGATCCTGCGCGGGGACGCGCTTTGCGGTGGCCGTAAACGCCGATCCTGCGCGGGGACGCGCTTTGCGGTGGCCGTAAACGCCGATCCTGCGCGGGGATGCGCTTTGCGGTGGCCGTAAACGCCGATCCTGCGCGGGGACGCGCTTTGCGGTGGCCGCGAAGGCCAATCCCGCGCGGGTCATCGCTCTTTTCAGCCGCCGGAATCGGCAAAGACGCGCGTCGGAGCGGTTTCCGGCCGCCGGAATCGGCAAAGACGCGGTCGGGCGGTTTCGGCGGAATTGGCAAAGACGCGCGTCGGAGCGGTTTCCGGCCGCCGGAATCGGCAAAGACGCGCGTCGGAGCGGTTTCCGGCCGCCGGAATCGGCAAAGACGCGCGTCGGAGCGGTTTCTGGCCGCCGGAATCGGCAAAGACGCGCGTCGGAGCGGTCTCCAGCCACCGCGAACGCCGGTCCCGCGCGCAGACGCTGTTTGCGTATCCAAGGAGCGTGCGGTCACCCCCGCGCGGTGACGCGCCGGGCTCCCGGAGTCCACGCTCACAGCAGGCGCGAGAGCCCGAAGGCCATCAGGCCCACGCCCAAGAGCTTGTTCAGCGTCACGGCCTCGCCGAAGATGACCTTGCCCAAGATCACCGACGAGATGAGGCCGAAGCTGCGCTTGACGCCCTCGACGAGGCTCACGAGCACGGTCTGCAGGGCGAGGAGCTGCATCGCCACGGCCAAGGCCAAGGCCAAGACGGCGGCCAGCCAGGTGCCCCACACCGCTCGAACCCCCCGCAGCGCGCCCAGATCCCCCCGCACCGCGAGCACCACGAGCAGGCTTGAGGCCGCGACGAGGCTCTGGATGGCGGCGTGGGCCGGGCGCTCGGCGAAGTCTAAGCAGTGTTTGTCGAAGGTGATCGTGAGTGACCACAAGGCGGCCACGATGAGCATCAGCCGCGCCCCACGATCCCGAAGGGGGCCCAACAAGAGCCGCCACGGCGCGCGCCAGGTGTCGGGGCCGCCGTGCAAGATCAGCGCGCCGACCACGATCAGCCCAACACCGACGCGCTGCTTGAGGGTGGGCACCTCCCCCAGCCAGGCCCAGGCGAAGATCGCGCTCAACGCCGGGGTGAAGGAGAGCATCGGGATGGTGAGGCTCAGGGCCCCGGCTTGGAGCGCCGCGGCGAAGAGCACCTGCGCCGCCACGGTGATCCCGACGAGCACGAGCCCCGGCGCCCAGTAGCCCTGGGCGGGGAGCGAGACCCCGGCCCACAGCGCCCAGATCACAAAGAGCGGCGCCTGACCGCAGAGCAGCAACGCCGCCTGCACCGTCGGGCTCAGGCTCGCGGCGAGCTGCTTTCGCAGGACATCCAGCGCCGCCCAGCCCAAGCCAGCCATGATCGCCGCGACGATTCCGACGCTCAGAGACATAAGCGTGTCATAGCGTGTCGGTTGATCTGGCGCCCCCCTCTGCGTCTTCGCTATACTGCTCCTCTTCTTCTGGAGACCCCCATGCGGCAAGCACCCTCACTGCTGTTCTTCTTGGTCTTCGCGGCCTGCAACAAGGGCGCCATCACCCTCGACGTCGGCGACGACACCGGGCGGCGGCGCGGACTCCGGTGACCCAAGCTCCGACGACACACCGACGACACCAGCGGCGGCGGCGACGACACCAGCGGCGAAGACACGAGCCCCCCTGAAGACACCACGCCCCCCGAGCCCGTCCCCGACACGAGCCGCTACACCGGCGAGCTGGTGTTCTCTTACGATAGCTGGGGCGGATGCAACGGGGACAGCGCGGTCGTCGAGGAGGCCGTCGCCGTCTCTGAAGACACCGCGGCGGCGATGAAGGCGGCGTGCCCGTCCTGCTCACACTTCTACGAGGTCACCCTCGACAAGAACCAGGTGTGTAGCTGGATCAACATCGAAGAGAATGACTACCGCGGCCTCAGCTTGGGCGACGGCTGGGCCTTCGTCTACCGCTTCACTGAAGACAACGGCGAGTTCTCCGCGGAGCTCCTCGACTCCACGGCGACCTATGACGGCTGGACGGTCAACTTCGACTCCACCTTTGACTACTGGGGGGTCGAGGTTCAGGTGGTCGGCGCCTACACCTTCCCCGAGGCCGCCGCGGAGTGAGCGCGCCGTGATGCGCGCCGCCGAAGCGCGCTCAGGCCAAAGACGACGAGCCCCGCCGACCCGCCGCCGCAGCCCCCGGGCGCCTCTTTGATGGGCTCTGGGCTGGGCTCCGGCGGCGGTCGGGTGGAGAAGCCGAAGCGGTGGGCGCTCTCCAGGGTCGCGCCGTCGAAGCTCTGAAGGCCCGCGGGAACGTCCACGGTGAAGTCGGTCTCCGCCGCCCAGGCGCCGCTGGCCGGGGCGATGTTGAGCACATGGCTGGCCTCGCCGTAGAACACGCGCACCGTCACCGGCACGTCTTGGCCGGCCTCATCGGTGACCACGACGCTCGTGTCGCTCACGGAGCTGGGCGCCAGACCTCGGCTGACGACGACGTGCACCAAGGCGTCGGGGTGGTTCTCCGTCGTGGGCCAGCCCATGGTGCCGTCGGCCGGGGCGTTGCCCAGATACGGCCGCTCACCAAAGCCGTCTTCGCCTTGAAGCCGGTCCCACAGGGCCTGCCAGTACAAGGCCACCAGCTCCCCCTCACAGGGCGGGCTGCCGGGCACCGCTGAGTCCGTCAGATGCGCCGAGGCCCACGGGAACTGCCGCTGATACTCGGCGACGACCTCCTCTTGTTCGCTGAGCGCGCCGACGCCGGCGATGGCCACGCTGAGCCAGAACATGCCCTCGCTCATCGTCTCTTCGCTGACCGTGTAGCCCTGGGCCTCGGCGTAGAGCGACACGAAGACCGCGCCCGGGAACCACTCCTCGGGCGGCTCACGGGGGCCGACGAGCTGGGCGTAGACCACGTCCGTGGCCTCGTCCATGCTCTCCCCTTCAGCCCAGCCCAGCGCGGCGTCATGGGTCTTTGAGCGCTCCATGTACATCGCGTCGAAGACCTGGTCCGCGAGCCCGTGCGAGGCGAGGCCCATCAAGAAGGCGACGTGCTGGGCGCCCTCGTCGTCATAGGGCGCGTCGTGGTTTGTGCGAATCCAGCTCCAGGTAGGCCGACTGAAACGGCTCCCAGTGGGCGCGCTCGCCGTAGTCGTCGCCGACAGCGTAGCCCCCGTCGGGGAACATCGTGCCGTTGAGCAGGTACGGCGCCAGGTCTTCGCGGGTGAGCAGGTCGTGTAGATCCCCCGGCGGCAGGTGCGCCAGGGCGTGCACGCTGATCCAGGAGTGTGTCGTCTGGCCGTTCGCCAGCGCTGGCGCGCCAAAGGACAAGAAGAGCAGCCCGAGGAGCATCACACCACCTCCGATCAGCACTCACCCAGAGCTTCTGACGCGTCAGCGACGGATCAGCTCGGAGATGAGCACGCCGATGCCGGTGAACAGGATCGCGAAGATCACGAGCAGGGCCACGAGCCAAGGCTTCATCGGCTTCGCGGCGACGGGCGCGGCGGCGGGCTTGGCCGCGGCGGGTTTTCCGGCGGCGGGCTTTCGGCGGGTTTCCCGGCGGGCGCGGCGGGCTTCGGCGCCGGGGCGAGCTCCGCCGTGGGCTCGGGCGTCGCGGCGAGGTTGCGGGTGCCGCGCTGGGCGAGGTTCTTCTTCTTGGGGGGCTCCTGGCCAAGAAAAGAGACCGGCGGCAGCAACATCGTCTCCTCGTCTTCAGGCACCATCGTGTGGTTCACGAGGTCGTCGTTGGGCCGATTTGCCTTGTGCGCGCCGCCGGGCGCGGGCAAGGCGACCTCCGAGGTGTGCTCGTCTACCTCTTGGGTGGCCATCAGGTCGAGGTTGGTGTCGTCCATCGGCACCATCGTGCCCGCGGCCCGGGGCGCGGCGCCGCGACGAGGCCCAGCGACCCCTCCGCCGAGCGCGCGCTCCAGAAGCCCGACCACCTCCGCCGCTGAGCCCGGGCGCTGCTCGGGCTCTTTTTGCAGCAAGGCGTCGATCACGTCGTTGAGCCCTTTGGGCAGCCCGCCGGGCACGATCGTCGCCAAGGGCTCGGGCACCTTAAAGCAGTGCTCTTGCATCGCCTGCCGCGGGGTGGCGGCCTTAAACGGCGGCGCTCCCGACGCCATCTCGTAGAGCACGATGCCCAAGGAGTAGAGGTCGGTCAGCTCATCCAGGGGCTCACAGGCGATCTGCTGCGGCGACATGTACTGCAAGGTGCCGATCGGCGCGCCGACGCGGGTGAGGGTCTCCCAGCGGTTCGCGCCTTCGTCTTCGTCCGCGGCGGCCTCGACGATTCGCGCCACGCCGAAGTCGAGGATCTTGACGTGATCAGCGTCGTCGCCCTCCCGCACGAGCATGATGTTCTCGGGCTTGAGGTCGCGGTGGATGATCTTCTGGGCGTGGGCGGCGGCGAGGCCGCGGGCGATCTGCACCCCGATGTGAACGATGCGCGCCGGGGCGAGCTGCTTGTTCTCTTTGATCACCTCAGAGAGCGACTTGCCGTCGAGCAGCTCCATCGCGAGGTACATCTCGGGGCTCGCTGAGCGAGAGAAGGCCTCGACGTGCACCGTCCACGGGCTGCGCAGCGCGGCGGTGATCGCCAGCTCACGCTCAAATCGTTTGACGATGTTGGGGAAGCGCGCGAGGTGCTTGTGAATGACCTTGAGCGCGACGACCTTGCCCGTCGTGTGATCCGTGGCGCGGTAGACGCCGCCCATGCTCCCCTCTCCAAGCCTCTTCTCGACCTGGAAACGGCCATCTAAGGTCTTTCCAAGGTACGGATCGACGAGGTGCCGGGTCATAACGACGCTCGGCGCGAGGGGGTCTGGGGAATCCGAGCGCTCATCACGACCACGCTCCCTGAGAGAGCGCGAGTATACCTCGACTCCTGTGGACAGTCCGCAGAGGCCACACAAGCCCCTTGATGAGGAGGATCACGCTCCGGTTTTGGGGATGCGCGCACCTCGCGGCGCGGCGCACACCGCACCGCGCCTCTCCAGTCGCGCGACCGGCAGGCCGCGGTGGGCATCCTTTGACCGTCGATCGCGGACAACCACTGAACAAAAGTTCTGTTATTCCTTGAACATGCTCGAACCCCTCCCCCATTGGCACAAGATGCGCCAGATGGAGCCCCCTCAGTGGGAGCTGGCCTGGCGTCTACGTCGTCACCCGCGCTGGCGTTGGCGCTCTGGCATGGGGATGATCTACCCCGATGGCCGCTTCATGAGCTATCAAGGCGTCGTGCTGCCCGGCGGCGAGCCCCTGCCTTACCTCTTGAACGAGCGCACCGCGGGCTGCCTCATCGGGCTGCTCTCGGAGACCGGTGAAGGCTGGCAGCGCGCCCTCGCTGAAGCGCTCTGCGGGTGCTCCGACTGGCGTGAAGGCGCGGCGCTGGCGCTGTTGACCCGCTGGTCAGGCGGCGGCGGCGCGACGGAGGATCACGGGCAGCCCTCAAACCCGGCGCAGCGGGCTTGGTGAGGGGCCGCGCGCTCTGGGCGGTTCATCTTGAGGTACGCCTGGGCCGTGAGCGCGTTCGCGACGGGATCCTCAGGGTTCACGTTGAGCATCGGGCGGAGGATCTTCACCGCGTCCACCAGCCGGTTCTGCTCCAAATAAAGCTGGGCGAGCATGGCGCGGGTGGCGCCGGAGAACGGGTGGTGCTGAAGCTCGGTGAGGAGCGCGTCCTCTCCGGCGTCCGCGAGGCCGAGCTCCAGACGAAGCTCTCCCAAGATGAACCACACCTGGGCCTGGAGCGGGCGGCGCGCGGCGACCTCCTCAACGGCCTTGGCCCAGGGCTCCAGAGGCTCTCCGCGCGCGCG
This sequence comes from Deltaproteobacteria bacterium, assembly GCA_016717595.1. Lineage (GTDB taxonomy): Bacteria > Myxococcota_A > UBA796 > UBA796 > CAJQPC01 > JADKFE01. The sequence goes on from JADKFE010000129.1 coordinate 34,604, forward strand.
GGCGAACACCGCCCCGGCGAGGATCGCCTCGGCGTGATCGGGCGCGCGGCGCAGCGCCTCGTCGATGAGCAGCTCGGCCTCGGTCACGCGGCCCAGCCGCACGAGGCAGGTGGACTGGCCGGCCATCGCGCTCACCGAGCGAGGATCCTGGTTGAGCGCTTCAGTGAACCAGCTCAGCGCCTCGTCCGGCGCCCCGGCCACAAGCCAGGCCTCCCCCAAGAGCAGCGCCGTCGAGCTGTCTGGCGCCTCACGGTGGGCCTGGGTCAGCTCGTTCACCGCCTCGTCGATGCGCCCCGTCGAGAGCAAGAGCGTGCCCAGGCGCAGGCGTAGGTCCCGGTTGCCGGGCATCTTCACGAGCATGGCCCGCAGCGCAGGCTCGAGCTTGTCCGGCGGCAGGCCACGAAGCTCCGCCAGCTCACGGATGAGCAGCACGCCGTCCCGAGGGTCCACCCCCGACGGCGCGGCGATGTCACCGGCGGAGACATACCCCAAGGCCTGGAGCTGCTGCATCGCGGCGAGGTCCAAGGTGGCGCGCTCTGAAGACCAGGCCGGGACCGCCGCGGTGATGCGGTCAAGCTCCCCAAGCGCGGCCTCAGCGTCGATCACCCCGTCGGACTGCACCCGCGCGCCGCGGATCACCCGCCCCGTGGCCGTGGTGAGCGCCTCCAGCGGGGTCCAGCCGAAGTGGTGGAAGCCGTAGCGGGTCTCGGAGTACACGCCGAGGCGTGGCCCGCCGAGGAGGAGATCTTCGCCGTCGAGGTCGGTCGGCACGGCGAGGCCCGCGAGGCGCAGGAGCGTCGGCGCCACGTCGGCCAAGGAGACCGGGCGGTCTATCGTCTGCGGCGTGATCCCCGGGGCCACGAGGATCAGCGGGACGTGGGTGGTCGCGTCGCTCAACAAGAGGCCGTGCTCGGGCTCACCCCCCTCCCCCAAGGACTCGCCGTGATCTCCGGCGAGCACGATGATGGCGTCGGGGGGCAGACGCGGCAGGAGCCGCCCGAGCTGGGCGTCGATGTACGCCAGCTCGGCGTCGTAGGGCCGCCCGGCGTGGGCGGTCTTGTACGGCTCGGGCGCTGAGTAGGGCATGTGGGCGTCGAAGAGGTGGACCCAGAGCATGTCCGCCCCAGCGTCCAGCGCCGCCAAGGCGTCGTCGATCACCGCGCTCGCCGGGCGCTCCACCACCCACGAGAGGCTGTCCGAGGGCACGCCGAGATCGTCGTAGTAGCCCACAAACCCTTGCCCGAAGCCCCAGTGGGCCTGGGTGACGAAGGCCGCCACGGCGGCGTAGGGCCGATACCCGGCCTCGGCGAGGCGCTCGGCGAGGGTGTGGGCGGACTCAGAGAGCCGCTGGTCGCCGTTGTCGCGCACGCCGTGGCGCGGGGGCAGAAGGCCCGTGTGAAGCGTCGCGTGGGACGGGATCGTGAGCGGCACCGGGGCGTAGGCGCGGGCGAACCGTGCGCCACGGGCGGCCAGGGCGTCGATGTTCGGCGTGGCCGCGGGGGTGTAGCCCCAGGCGCCGATGTGGTCGGCCCGGGTGGTGTCTAAGGTGATGATCACCACAGGCGCCCGCCGCGCGGCGGGTGGCGGGGTCGGCTCAGGCGCGCCGCCGCAGCCAAGACCCCACAGGAGGCCGAGCAGCGCGGCCCCCACCGTCAGTACGGCCCCGCGGGCAAGACAAGAATCCGGCCCTCGTCTAGCTCTGGGACGCCGATGAGCAGGTCCAAGAAGGAGTCGCCGTCCACAAAGCCCGCGCCCAGGGACGTGCCGAGCTCCGTAGAGTCGGCGTCGCCGGTCACGGTGAGGTCGGCGTCGCTGAGGCTCAAGGCGCCGCTGTCGGGCAGGCCGAGGTAGATGCTCACGGCGCCGCGGTTGAGGCCCGAGAGCTCCGCGCCTGGGCGGCTCACCGCCACGTCTTCGCGCCCGTCGCCGTCGAGATCAGCGCTGGCCGCGACGCCTTCGCCGAGGTGGTCCCCCAGGGCCGCGCCGGAGATCACCACCGAGGCGTCGGTGTCGAGGGTGCTGCCGTCGTTGGACAAGAAGACGTAGACCTTGCCCGCCTCAAACTCGTCGCCCGGCGCGCCGACGACGACGTCGTCCCGGCCGTCACCGTCGAGGTCGCCGAGGTCTACGGTGGCGCCGAAGCGCTGAGCTTCACCGCCGCTGCTGACGAGGGTGAGCACTGGGTCGGACGCGGGCGTGGTGACGTCGTAGATCGGCGTGAGCAGCAGCACGACGCCGTTTCCGCCCGCCGTCTCTGTGCCGCCCAGGGCGACCTCGTTCACGCCGTCGCCGTCTACGTCGCCCCAGCGGGGGCTCATCTCGCTGAGGTGAACGCCGCTTGTGCCCAGGATCGAGCCGTCGTCGTCGTTCGGGGGGTTGCGGTAGGCCGCGGAGGCGCCGCCATAGATGAACCACGCGCCGCGCTCGCCGAAGGACCGCTCGTAGTCGGGGGCGGCGATGAGCAGCTCCGCGAGGCCGTCTCCGTCGAGATCCCCGGCGCTGGTCATCGCGCCGCCGAGGCCGATGTTGTCCAAGGCCTGAATGACGACGGCGGCCGTGCTGACGCTCAGGCCGATGGTGGGGTCGAAGATCTGGACGGCCCCGTAGCCCTCAATGGAGCCTGGAACGCCCACGGCGAGGCGATTCCCGGCGCTGCCGGGCAGCCAGACCGCCGAGGCGCCAAACTGAACCTCAACGCTGCCGTGCGCGATGGTGAAGTCGGCCTCCCCCGCGCTCTTGCCCGACTCCAGGGGGCCATAGAGCCCATACACCGCGCCGCCGGGCGCGGCGTTCGGCGCGCCGACGAGCAGGTCCGCCACGCCGTCACCGTTGAAGTCTGAGGTGAGATCAAACGCCGCGCCGAGCAGGTCTTTGTTGTTCACCCCGGTGATCGCCGCCAACGAGCCCGACGTGAGCTCGCCCAGGGGCAAACACGGCAGACCGTCGCAGTTGTTGTCGAGGCCGTCGCCGCAGACCTCTTGTTGGCTCGGGTTGACCTCGGCGTTGTTGTCGTCGCAGTCGAGCGACGTCGCGACGTAACCCTCGGGGGGCTCACAGCCCTCGCTGAGCGGGGCGTTCGGGTCACCCTCGCCGTCGCCGTCGTCATCGCGGTAAAACGTGAGGGTGGTCACCGTCTCATCGCGGTCGTCGCAGTCCGTGCCGTCCTCGTAGCCATAGACCACGACCCCATCGTCATCAAAGTCGATGCGGTCGAGGTGCTCATCCTTCGAGATCCAGACGCAGCCCGAGACCCCAGCCAAGGTGAAGAGCGCGGAGCGGCGGAGCAGAGCGGGCAGACTAGTCACCTGGAGACCCCAAGAGCACGGATCCTACGCATTATATCCAGGGCGCTGAGATGCCTCACGACGCGCTGCAGAGGTACTGACGCTCTTTGCAGCGCACCCGCGCCGTCGCGCCCACCCGCACGGTGACCGTGCCCGCGGGGTAGCTCTGGCTGCCCCAGGTGGCCTCAATGGAGTACACGCCCGGCGGCAGCTCTCCGGGAGGGAAGGCCTTGCCCCCGTTTAAGAAGCGCACCGAGGACGCGTCGCCCTCGACGATCACCCGGCCGGTCTTCTTTTTGGGCGGAGGCGGCGGCTCGGTGGGTGGGGTGACCTCACCGGGCGTCGCCGTGGAGCCCTCACCCTCTGGCGGCGCGGTCGTCGTCCCGGCTTCGGGGTTGGGCGGGTTCTCGACGACGGTGGGCCCAACGGGCGGGTTCACCGGCGGTGGCTCAACAGGCGGCGGCTTGACCCCGGCGGGCTGACCCGCCTCTACGGCGGGGCCGGTGGGGGTGGGCTCACCGAAGAACACCGGCCTCAAGAAGAACAACAGCAGCGCCAGCGCCAACAAGAGCGCGACCACGACGGGCCAGCGGCGGGGCGCCGGGGCGTCGTCGTCGGCTGTGGGCGGCAAAAACCGCAGGGGCGGCGCGTCGTCGGGGAGATCGGACGGCGTGTTGGGGGAGACGAGGCCAACAAACGCGCGGCTGTTGGGGTTGGTCTCGTCGGGGTTCTCTAAGGTGGGATCGAAAGACGGCGCCGAGCCGCCTGCGCCCATGGGAGGCGCGTCGGACACGTCGGAGAAGGCCGCGGCCAGCTCGCCGTCGGGCACCATCGTCTCAGAGAAGCGTGGGTTCGCCGCCGCGCCGCTGCCGCCAGGGGGCCGCGCCGGGGGCGGCTTGGCGACGAGGTTCGGACGGCCCAAGGTCGGCGTGTCGGGCGGGTCTACGGGGGTGGTCTCTCGCAGCGCGACCAAGGCGGTGATGAAGTGCTGCACCGTCTCGTAGCGGTCGTTTCGGCTGTACTGCGTCGACTTCACGAGCACCGGCATGAGGCACTCGTGGATGCCCTCCATCACCGCCGGATCTTTCTCGGCGGCGAAGAGGTCCATCGGGGTGCGGCCGGTGACCAGGTAATAGAGCGTCGCGCCTAAGGAGTAGACGTCGGCGCGGGCGTCGACCTTCTTGGCGTCGGCGCGCTGCTCGGGGGCCATGTACGCCCAGGTGCCGAACACCGCGCCGGTGCGGGTGAGGTGCTCGTTGTCGTCTTCGACCCGGGCGATGCCGAAGTCGGTGACGCGGCAGAGCCCCTCAGCGGTGATGAGCACGTTGTGGGGCTTGATGTCGCGGTGAACGATGCGCCGGGCGTGGGCGGCGGACACGCCCTCGCAGGTCTGGATCATCGCGTCAACGGCGAGGCGCGGCGGCATCGGGCCGTGCTGCTTCACCCAATCGACCAGCGTGCCGCCGTCGACAAGCTCCATGACGATGTACGGCGAGCCCCCGGCGCGGCCGACGTCGTACACGCGGACGATGTGCCGGTGCTCGAGCGAGGCCATCGTGCGGGCCTCAGCCTCAAACCGATCTCGTAAGGAGGGGCGGTTGCTGTACTGCGGCGCGAGCACCTTCACCGCGCGCCAGACCTGGAGGCGCTGGTCGAAGGCCTTGAACACCGTGGCCATGCCGCCTACACCCAGGGGCTCCACCAGGGTGTAACGACCGTCTGCGATGCTCTGAGGAAACGACATAGACCGCCTGAGCCTACCACTGCCCGACGAAGAATGCGCCCACCCCGAGGGTGGCGGCGGCGACACCGACCCCCCAGGTGGCCACGGTGAGGCCGTTGGTGGTGGCGCGCAGGGCGTCGAGGTTGGAGTCTGGGGGATCAACCTCGTGGTACCGATTGGCGCTCACGGCGGCCAAGGCGTAGAGCCCGCCCGCCGCGACGGCGGCGCCGCCCGCGCTCAACAGCAGGGTGCGGTTGGGGGGCGTCTGAAACTTGAGCTCGAAGGTGGGCGGGCCCAGGCCGCCCTCGACCAAGGCGTAGTCGGGCATCGGCGCGCCGGGGAGCAGATACGTCGTGGAGAGCACGCGGCCCTCTTCATCAAAGACCTGCACGATGGTGGGCCAGGTGGACGGGCGCTCCTCACCTTCGCGGCCGTCGAAGGTGAGCCGGCCTTTGACCTCGGGCACCGAGACGCGCTCGTCACGGCCCAGATCGACGCTCATGTACACGTCGCGCAGCGGGTGGCCCTCGGGCACGAGCGTGAGCGGCAGCACATAGGCGGGCTCGATGGCGCGGGCGGCGGCGTACGCCAACGCCGCGTCGTCGAGCTCACGATCCAAGAAGCTCTGAAGGCCCACGAAGCGGTGAATGCTCGCCGCCAAGGTGCGCGAGATGGGCTCGTTCAGGCAGGGGATGCCGTTCTGCACCGTCTGCCCGGCCACGGAGAGCGCGACGTCGTCCAGCGCCACATAGGCGGCCTCAGCGTCCTCAAGGGCGCGCTGAAGATCGATCGTCGTGACCGGCGCTGCGCAGTCTGCAGCCCGGGCCACCGGGACCGAGAGCGTCACCCACAACAAGAGCGGCGCGATCATGGGCTGGAGACTCCTTCCGAACGAGCAGCTATACCAAGCGGGCCGCGCGCTGCCCACCCTCTATCGCCTCTGGCCTTGAGGTGAGGCGTTGGCGCCGCCCGGCGGTGGCCCCGCGGGGCCGCCCTTCCCGCCCGGCGGTGGCCCTGCGGGGCCTTGGCCGGGTTTTGGCGGCTGACCGGGCTGGCCCTGCTGCGCGCCCTTGTTGGGGCCCTCCGGGATCTCAAAGAGCCCGCCGCCGGGGCTGCCCATGCCCGCGCTCGCCTCCCGCTTGATCGACGTCACGGCGACGTGCAGCTCGGTGACGGCCTCCTGCACGGTGCGCGCGGAGAGCGTCGTGCGGCTGGGATCAAACCGAACGTCCTCGGCGTCGGCGATCCCGCCCTCGTGAAGCTCGGCGACGAGCAGCTCCACCCGGGCGAGGCGCTGCTCCAGATCCGAGAGGCGGCGGTCGAGCGCCTCGGCGCGAGCGCGATCCTCCTCTTCAGCGGCGCTCGGCGCTGCGGCCTCAGAGGCGGCGCTGGTGACTTCAGCCTGGGGGCCAACTTCACCGCCACACGCCAGCGCCAAGAGCCAAAACGGCATCACGACCTCCTGTCTTGGCGCGATTCTACCACCATCCCAATCGGCGCGGCGCCTTGACGCCCGGGGGCGGGTGAATAGAAGCCATCGCCCTCCATCCCTGTCCCTGGAGCCTGTTCGAATGATCGAGGTAAGGGGTCTTACACGATACTACGGCGACCACCCCGCGGCGGTCGACCTCTCCTTCACCATCTCTTCCAACGAGGTGGTCGGGTTTCTAGGCCTAAACGGCGCTGGAAAATCGACCACGCTCAAGATCCTCGCGGGGCTTCTGTTGCCCAGCGCGGGCAGCGTGCGCATCGGCGGGGTTGACCTGCTTGAGGCGCCCGACAGCATCCGCGCGCGCATCGGGTTTCTGCCAGAAGAGCCTCCTCTTTACCGCGACATGCGGGTGTCCGACTTCATCCAGTATGTCGGGCAGCTCAAGGGGATGCCCAAGGCTGAAGTCCTCGCGCGCCTGCCGGGCGTGCTCAAGCAGTGCAACATCGCCGATGTCGCCGACCGCGTGATCTCCGAGCTGTCGTTGGGGTACCGCAAACGGGTCGGCATCGCCCAGGCGATCATCCACAAGCCCCAGCTCGTCATCCTCGATGAGCCGATCTCGGGCCTGGATCCTCGCCAGATCCGCGAGATGCGCGACCTCATCGTCGGCCTCAAGCGCGACAGCACCGTGCTCGTCTCCTCCCACATCCTCCCCGAGATCTCCCAGACCTGCGACCGCATCCTCGTGCTCGCCGGTGGGCGCCTCGTCGCCGAGGGCACTGAGGAGGAGCTCGCCTCCGCACATGACCCGCTCCAACCGGGTGCAGGTCTCGGTGCGGGGCACCCCAGACGCCGTGAAGGCGGCCTTGGGTGAGCTGTCTTGGGTCACCCAGGTCAACGTCAACGCCCAGCACGGCGACATCGTGAGCTTCAACGCCACCCTCGACGGCGATCGCCGCGAGGAGCTCGCCGCCGCGCTGGTCAAAGCTGGGCTCGGGCTTCGTCGCCTCGACGCGGCGAGCGGCGAGCTGGAGGAGATCTTCCTCAATCTCACCAAGGAGGCGCGCGCATGAGCGGCTTGTTGCTGGTCGCCCGCCGAGAGCTGGGCGCGTATCTCAACTCCCTCTGGGGTTACCTCGTCGCCGCGATCATGCTCGTGATCGACGGCCTCTTGTTCAACGCCTTCGCCTTGGGCAAGTCCGCGCGGTACAGCTCCGACGTGCTGGAGGACTTCTTCTACTTCTCCTTCGGCACGACGGTCATCACCGCGGTGCTGCTCACCATGCGGCTTCTGGCTGAAGAGCGGCAGACGGGCACCATCGTGCTCGTGGACTCCTCGCCGCTCTCCGACTGGCAGATCGTCGGCGGTAAGTTCCTCTCGGCCCTGGTGTTTTTGGGCGGGGTGACGTTCATCTCCCTCTACATGCCGGCCTTGATCTTCGTGAACGGCAAGGTCTCTGTGGCCCACATCGCCTCGGGTTACCTCGGGCTGATGCTCGTGGCCTCGGCCACCACCGCCATCGGCACCTTCGGCTCGGCCGTCGCCAAGAGCCAGCTCGTCGCGGCGGTCATCTCCGGCGTCATCGTCGTGCTCGCGCTCATCTCGTGGCTGCTCGCCAAGGTGACCGACCCGCCGCTCGCCGAGATGTTCTCGTACATGAGCCTGTTTGAGCGGCACTTCCAGCCCTTCCAGCGCGGCCGGATCAACACCGAGGACGTGGTGTTTTACCTCTCGATCACCTTCGTCTTCCTCCTGATGTCAACCCGCGTGCTCTCCGCGAGGAGGTGGCGATGAGCCCCGCAGTCTGGACGTACCTCTTGGGCATGGCCGCGCTCCTCGTCGGCCAGCGCCTCGCCGGGGGCGAAGGCGCCCTGGGCAACGGCGCCACGGCGCTCGGCGCCCTGCTCATCTTCTCCGCCGCGGCCCTGCGCGCCCGCATGATCGGCGCCTCGGTGAACGACAGCCAGCGCCACGCCCACCGCAAGGCCCTCGGGCTCACCCTCGCGGGCGTCGCCTCGGTGGTGGTCTACGCGCTCTCTACGGAGACCTTCGCCAGCGGCCTCGGGCTCAGCGAGGAGGGCCTCAAACGTTTCACCGTGTCGCTCTCTGCGGTCTGGCCGATCCTCTGGCTCGCCGCGACGGCGCCGTTGATCCTGGTGGACTTGGCGATCCAAGACACCCCCAAGCTCGTGCAGCCTGTGCGTATCCGCCAGGCCATCGACAACGGCCTCATCGCCGCCTTGGGCCTCGCCTTGGTGTTCCCGCTGAACTACCTCGCCACCCAACACAACAAACGCTGGGACTTCGCCTACTTCAAGACGACGTCCCCCGGCGACTCCACCCGCGCCATCGTCGAGAGCCTCTCTGAGCCTGTCGTCGTGCGCGTGTTTTTGCCCACGGCCTCCGAGGTGGCGGCTGAGGTGATGCCCTACTTCCAGTCCATCGCTGGGGGAAACCTCACCGTGGAGCTGGTCGACCACGCCGCCGAGCCCGAGCTCGCCAAGCGCCTCAAGGTGCGCGACAACGGCAACATCGCGATCACCCTCAAGGACGGCCAAGAGGGCGAGACGACGAAGTCCTGGAAGCTCGGCGCGGACATGGACGCGGCCAAGCGCAACCTGCGCAAGCTCGATGAGGAGTTCCGCAAGAAGCTCCTGGAGATCGTGAAGGCCAAGAGCAACGTGTACTTCACCGTGGGCCACGACGAGCTGAGCTGGAAGGGGGGTGAGCTGCCTGATGACAAGCTCACCGGCCTTCGTGAGCTGCTTGGGCTGATCAACCTCACGCCCAAAGAGCTTGGCCTGGCCGAAGGTCTCGGCGTCGAGGTGCCCGAGGACGCGGGCGTGGTGTTCATCGTGGGCCCCAAAGAGCCCTTCATGCCTGAAGAGATCGCCTCGCTGACGGCCTTCATGGACCGTGGCGGCGCGCTGTTCATCGCCCTTGAGCCCGACGGTGAGCCGCTGAACGAGCTGCTCGCGCCGCTGGGCCTCAAGCGCGCAGAGGGCCGCCTGGCCACGGAGCAGGTGGTGCTGCGCCGCAGCGGCGACAAGCTCGACCGCATCAACCTCGTCTCCAACCGCTACTCGTCCCACGACAGCTCGACGAACCTCTCCCGCTACGCCAAGCAGCTCCCGCTGTTTATGTCGGGTGTGGGCGCGCTCGATGAGGTGCCCGGGGGCAAAGGCAAGGTGACCGTCACCGTGCGCTCTCTGGAGGAGACCTGGGCCGATCTCGACGGCGACCTGGAGCTCACCGCGAGCGCCGGGGAGTCCAAGTCGTCTCGTTCGATCGCCGCGGCGGTGAGCGGCGCGGCCACGGCGGCGGAGCCCGTCGCAGGCGAAGAGAAGGCCGCGGAGTTCCGGGCCTTGGTCATCGCCGACGCCACGGCGCTCGCCGACCTCACCCTGTCCAACAAGGCCAACCAGGTGCTCGTCGTAGACAGCGTGGCCTGGCTGCTCGGGGAGGCCGCCTTGGGCGGCAGCGTCGAGAACGAAGAGGACGTCAAGATCGAGCACACCCAAGAGGACCAGTCGCTCTGGTTCTACAGCACCATCGTCGCGGTCCCCGCCATCGTCGTGCTGCTCGGGTTGCTGCGCGTGCGCATGCGCCGCGCGAAGGGAGGTGTCGCGTGAGCAAACAAGCCATCCTGTACGGCGTGCTGCTGTCGTTGTCTCTCGTCGGCTCCTACTGGACCTGGACCCACCCTGAGACCCCGCTCGCGGGGGAAGAGGTGATGGTGCTCGAGGCCAAGGCTGAAGACATCACGACGATCCTCTGGGACAGCGAGAAGCTCGACCTGCGGCTCACCGTGAGTGAAGACGCCGCCGGGCGTTACCTGCTCGTGAAGTCCACCGAACAAAAGCGCCGCCTCAAGCCCCACAGCGAGGAGGCCCCCGCGCCCGTCGAGGCCACTCCGCCCAGCCCCGAGACGCCCCCCGCGGATGACCCGGCCAAGCCTGAAGAGGACCGCTTCGAGACCTATGAGGAGGTCAAGGAGTTTAAGGCGGGCAAGGCTGGGGATGAGCTGCTCGCCGCGCTCTCGCCGATGATCGCCAAGCGCTCGTTGTCGAACCTCCCCGATGAGAAGCTCGCGCCGCTGGGCCTCGCCGAGCCCGAGGCCACCCTCACCATCCAGCGCGCCGGCAAACCCGACCGCGTCTTTGATGTGGGCGGCGAGGCCTTCGGCACCCGCGACCGTTACCTGCGCGAGAAGGACACCGGCACGATCTACCTCGTCAAAGAGGACCTCATCCGGCCCCTCAAGCACGGCACGACGCGCCTGCCCGACCGTGAGCTGATCGGCGTGGAGATGAAGGAGCTGGCGAAGGTCACCGTGAAGGACGCCACGGGCGCCGAGCGCAGCTTCGAGCACCGCAACCGCGTTGACGAGAAGGCCGCGTACTGGGGCGCGGTCGGCGAGGAGGGCTCCCTTGAGCCCGCGAAGACCTGGGTGGAGGCCCTGCTCAAGCTCAAGTCCACCTCGTTTGTGGCCGCGGAGGACACGCCGACCACCACCACGGTGATGGCCACGGTCGTCACTGAAGACGCCAAGGGCCAGAAGGTCACCTTGGAGCTGATCAAAGGCACGGACGCGGACGGAAAAGAGGCCTGGTACGCCAAGTCTACCCACACCCGCCTGCTCGTGAAGATGTCCAGCGCCCAGACCGGCGATCTGGTGGCCGACATCCCCACGGTGATGGGCGCCAAGGCGCAGTAGCCTCCCCGGCAGAGACAACAACGCCCGCAGAGTGAAGGCTCTGCGGGCGTTTTTGTGTTCAGGCGAGGCTTAGCGGTAAGTAGACCAGGCGGTCTGCATCCGGGAGGTCTGGCCGGAGGTGAACGTGTTCATGCACGAGTCGTCGGTGTAGTCCATGAAGTTCGTGATGGGGTCGACCGAGCCGCCGCGGCAGGTGTCGCGGCCCGTGGGGCAGCCATAGGCCGCGGACTTCTCGGGCTCGGTGTCGCTGACCGAGTCGCCGGAGCTCTTACAGCCGCCCTGGAACGTGTGGTAGAGGCCCATCCAGTGACCGACCTCGTGGGTGGCCGTGTCGCCGAGGTTGTACGGGGCCGCGCTGCCGCCGGGCACGGAGCTATACAGCAGCACCACGCCGTCGTCTTTGGGGTTGGAGCTGTACGAGGTGGGGAAGGTCGCCCAGCCGAGCAGGCCGCCGCCGGGGTTGGCGGTGTAGATGTTGAGATCGGCGCTGCCGCCCTGGCGCAGCGCGGTCTTGGCCGTCTTCTCGGTGGAGGTGCCGTAGCCCATGGCGAACCAAGTGGCGTTGTCGGTGTAGTCCGTCGAGACGAGGTTGAACGTGAAGCCCGTGCTGGCGTAGGCCGCGCTGAGCACGCTCATCTGGTCAGCGACCTGGGCCGCCGTGAGCTTGCCCGTAGAGCCGCTGTGGATGACGTGGAAGTAGACGTTGATCGTGCTGCCCGACGCGGGCGGGGCGATCATGCCGGCCTCCTCCAAGGCGCTGAGCTCCTCCTCGATCAGGGCCGCCTCCTCATCGGTCATCTCAAACGCGCAGCGGCGACCGCTCTTGACGAAGTCCTCTTGGCTGGCCCAGGTCACGCCCTCAAACACGAAGGGCGGGTGGTTCGACTCGGGGAGCTCAAGCGAGCCGCTCTCGTTGTCATCCGAGGGCTCGAAGCTCTGACCGGGCTCCTCTCCTTCATAAGAGTCAAGGCCTTGGGGGGCGCAGGCGGTGAAGAAGAGAGGAAAAAACGCGAGGGTGACGAGGCGCATGAGGCAGCTCCAGTTCGGGTTGGGGTCGTCGGGGTCTGTCAGACCGTAGCGTCACCGCGGCAAGAAAGAGCCTTGAAACACTTACCTCTGTGTTTCAGCGCGCTAGGTCCACATCAAGGAGGCCGTTCGTGAGGTCAGCTTAGAGCCGCGCGCTCTTGAGCCCCTCCTCACAGACGGACACCCTTAGGCGCCTAACGGATCACCCGTGCGTCGCGCCGGGGGCGCGGGGGCCCTGACCCTGCTGGCGCTCGGCCAGCCGCCGCGCCCAGACCCCGCCCAGACAGGCCGCCATGACCTCTGGGTGGAGCAGATTGACGAGCGCCATCACCGCCAGGGGCAAGGTGAGGCAGCCGAACACCGTGGCCCCCGCCGCCGCCGTGGCCGTGGCCCAGCCGCCGAGGCTTCGTGGGCGTAACGACAGCGACCCCGCCGCCGCGAAGGCCGCCATGCCGAGCAAGGTGGCCCGGCTCAGCCAAGGGTCGGGGCCCCCCTCGACCGGGGCGTCGAGCATCACGCTCACGACGAGGAGCAGCACCCACCACACCGCCGCCGCCAACAAGGCGCGGCGGGCGCGGTGGATTCGGTCCAGGGCGGTCAACACACCCGGCGCGGTGCTCACGCCTGGGGGCTCAGAGGGGCTCATCAGCGACGGCGACCACGACCACGGTGATGTTGTCGTCGCCGCCGCGCCGCAGCGCCTCATCCACGAGGGCCTGGGCGAGATCCTCGGCGGAGTGGGCGCGGCAGACGGCCTCGATGTCGCGGTCCTCAAGGGGATCCGTCAGGCCGTCGGAGCACAAGATGAAGAGGTCGCCGGGCTCAACCGCGCGGGTGGAGGTGTCGGGATCCACCGGGCCATGAAAGCCGACGCTCTTGGTGAGGATGTTCTTGTGGGGCACGATGCGCGCCAGCTCAGGCGTGAGGCGCCCGGCGTCGACCTCTTGCTGCACGACGGTGTGATCGCGGGTGAGGCGGAAGATGCGGTCGTTGCGGAAGAGGTAGGCCCGGCTGTCGCCGACGTGGGCGAGGTGGGCCGAGTCGCCGTCTACGGCGAGCACGACGAGGGTGGTGCCCATGCCCGCGTACCGCGGAGATCGTTCGATCTCTTGGCGAATGCGCACTGAGGATTGGTTCATCGCGTAGCGCAGGCGCTCGCGTAGGGCGTCGGAGGTGTCGCCCACCTCAGAGGCCAGGACCGTCTCGTCGGGATCCTTGACCCCGAGGAGGATCTCACGCACCGTGGCGATGGCGATGCTCGACGCCACCTCGCCCGCCGCGTGCCCGCCCATGCCGTCGGCGACGGCGAAGACGCCGTGGTCGATCTCGGTGAGCCAGGCGTCCTCGTTCTGCTCTCTTACGGGGCCAACATCTGTGGCCGCGAACGCTTCAATGGTGTTTTCATGCCGGCGCCGCACTGCGTTGTCCTGCTCAGATCGGTGAAGGTAGGCTATGAGCTTATCGTAAAGTGACATCTCTCGGGCGGGCTTGCGGCGTACTCTCACGCGCTCAGCCAAGCCCAAGGCGACGACGACACGATAACCTCGAAGAGTCCGCCCATCTGACCTCCCTCCTGGATCGCCGTTGACCCTCAGCCCGGAGAGCGCAGAGATCCCCATCGGCGCCGTCGTGGGGCGTTATCGAACGCTGCGCGCGCTCGGGCGCGGCGGCATGGCCACGGTCATCGAGGTGGAGCATCTGGACACCGGCGAGGTGCGCGCGCTCAAGCTCTTGCGTGGGGATCTTGAGGATCGTGAGGTCGAGGAGCGTTTTCGTGCCGAGTTCAAGGCGCTCTCCTCCCTAGATCACCCGAACGTCCTCAAGGTGTTCGACGCCGGGGTCTACGACGGTCGCGCGTGGTTTGTCATGGAGCGGCTCACCGGCCAAGATCTCCGCGAGGCCATCGAGGACTGGCGGCAGCTCCCGCCCGCCGAGCGTTTTGTCCTCGCTGAAGCCGTGCTCACCGATGTCGCCGAGGCCTTGGCCTACATCCACGAGCGGGGCCTCGTGCACCGCGACATCACCCCGGGCAACATCCGCGTCACTGAAGGCGGCGCGGCGAAGCTCATGGACTTCGGCGTCGTTCACCTGCCCGGCGCCGAGCTCACCACCGTGGGCGAGATGGTCGGCACCGTCGCGTACATCGCCCCAGAGCAGATCAGCCACGAGATCAACGGCGGGCGTGTCGATGGCCGCGCCGACCTCTACGCCTTAGGCGCCGTGCTCTACCACATGCTCACCGGGCGGCGGCCGTTTCAGGCCACGACGGTGCCCGGGCTCTTAGAGAAGCACCTCTCTGCAGCGCCCAAGCCGCCCCGAGAGCTGGTGCCCACCGTCCCCGCCCACCTCAACGACATCGCGCTGAGGCTCTTAGAGAAGGATCCCAACCGGCGCTATGGCTCGGCGCGGCACCTGCTCGACGTGCTGCGGGCGAAGGGCCCGCGTCGGCTCTCGCTCAAGGGGTTCCCCAGCCGCACCGCCGGGCGCACGGCGGAGCTCGCGCGGCTGCGGGCCTTGGTCTCGGGGCTCAAGTCGGGCGGGCGCGGCGCGGCGATGCTTTTGGAGGGGCCATCGGGCCTGGGCAAGTCCCGGCTGCTGCGGGAGCTGGTGGTCATGGCCCGGGACGAGGGCCTCAAGGTCATCGGCGCGATCTGCCCGGCGAACATGGCGCCTTATGGCGGCCTGCGCGCCTTGCTCTCGGCCTTAGAGGCCGCGGGGCACCCCTTGCCCTCCACGCTGCAGCAGCTTCGGCTCGGCGAAGGTGACCTCGAGCCTTACCCCGTCATGGCCGCCACCCGCGGAGCTGCTCTCGTCGTTGGGCCCCACGGTGGTGCTGCTCGATGATCTGCACCACGCCGACCGCGGCACGCTCAAGGTGCTGGAGTTTTTGCTGCGAAACCACCTGCAGCTCCAGGCCGAGCCGCTCTTGTTCGGCTTCGCCCGGCAGCCCCCCACCGCCGCCGACCCTCTGGAGACCTGGCTCAACGACGGCGCCGCGGCGCTGGTCGAGCGCATCGAGCTTGGCCCGATCTCGATCATCGCCGTGGAGGAGCTCCTCGCGCAGCTCTTGGGCGACGCGCCCTTGCTCATCACCTTGGCCCAGCGGCTTCACCAAGAGGGCGAGGGCAGCCCCCACCTCATCAGCGAGATGATCCGCGGCCTGGCTGAAGAGGGCGTGATCTTTGACGAGGGCGGGCGCTGGCGCCTGGGCCTCGATGAGCGCGCCGTCTCCCACACCCCTCTGCCCGTGCCCGGCAGCATCCGCGAGGCCCTCAAAGAGCGCCTGCGGGGCCTCAAGCCCGAGGTGCTGCGTGTGGCGGCGCTCGTGGCCTTGTGCCCTCACGAGGTCACCCCCGACGTGATCTTAGAGGCCACGGGCGGCGATGAGCACGCCTTGGACGACGCCTTAGAGGAGCTCACCGAGCGCGGCGTGCTGCGGGTGCGGCAGGTCGGCCAAGAGGAGCTCCTGGAGCTCTCCCAGGCCCGAATCCGCGACGTGCTGGTGGACTCCGTGCCCGCCGGTGAGCGCGCCGCCCTGCATCGTCGCCTCGGCGGGGCCCTGGAGCGCCTGTACCGCCAGCGGGTCTCCTCGGTGGTCGAGACCCTCGCCTGGCACTTTGAGCGCGGTGAGCTGCCCGCGAAGGCCTACCCCTACCTCGTCAAGGCGGGTGTGCGGCTTCTAGAGCGCAGCTTCGTCTCTGAGGCGCTCACCTTCTTCAACCGGGCCCTGGCCTTGGAGCCCGCCGCGCGAGAGCTCTTGATCTTGGAGGAGGCCGACCGCCAGCTCGCCGAGCTGCGCATTCAGCGCGGCCTCTCCTTGTTTCACCTCGGGAGCTGGGCCGAGGCCCATGACGACTGGACCCTCGCCGACGGCCTCGCCATCGCCATCGGCGACGATCGCCTGCGCGCCCGCACCCTGAACCACCTGGGCCGCGACTCCCTGCGTGAGCACCGCATCGACGAGGCTGAAGAGCGGCTCTCCCAGGCTTTGCAGCTCGCCAACCGCCTCGGCGACCACAGCCTCCGCGCCGATCCGCTCTACGGCTTGGGCACCGTGCGTTGGTACCGCGCCGACATGGACGGCGCGCGCAACTTCTGGCTGGAGTGCCTCACCGTCGGCGGCACCGTGCGCAACGACGAGGCGATGGGCCACGGCTACAACGGCCTGGGCCTCGTCGCCTTCTGCCGGGGTCAGGCCGCCGAGGCCCGCAAGTACCTGGAGCAGTCGGCCCAGGTCTTCGAGAAGCTCGGGAAGTTGGGGCCTTTGGCGGTGGTGCGGGTCAACCTGGTCGAGCTGGCCCACGTCATGGGCAACCTGCGCAAAGGCCAGCAGATCGCCGAGCGCACCATCAGCCAAGCCCGAGAGATCAACCACCCCTACGGCGTGGCCTTGGGCCTGCGGTTCCGCTCGTTGATCCTGCAAGACGTGGGGCGGCTCATCGAGGCCGATGACAACGCTGAGGAGGCCCTGCGCCTCTGCCGCACGCTCGACAACCACGAGGAGGAGCTCGCCGTCTACGTCTTCCAGGCGCGCATCGCCGTGGCCCGCCGCGACACCGCCCGGCTCACCGCCATCCTCGACGCCGCCGACCCCCTCTCGCTCAAGTTTGACAGCGAAGGGTTCAGGCCGCTCTTGCGCGCGTGGCGGGCCTGGCTCGTGGCGGCTGAAGGTGACGTGACCGCCTGCCGCGCGCTCGTCGCCGAGGCCGACCAGCTCGTCAGCCGCCCCTGGCCGCACCAGCGCTGTCGCCTCGATCTGGTGATCGCGCGCTCTTTGGCCGAGGCCGGACTAGACGCTGAGGCCGCCCTTCGGGCCGAGGCCGCCCTGAAAGGCGCGGACGAGTGTGGCTTTCGGCTGTACTCTCTCAAGGCCCACGTCCTGCTCGCGAAGGTGAGCGAGGGCCGGGAGAAGCTCGACCACCACCGTCGCCTCGGAACCAACCTCGCCCGGTCCCTCGCCGCGAACCTCAACCAAGAGGACGCCGAGGGCTTCTTGGGGCTGTACGGGGCCGCGCGGCAGAGCGCGCTCTAAGCCATGAACCCGAACGACCCGCAGGCCCCCTCCCCTCACATCGGCCCTTGGCGCCTGCACGAGCAGCTCGGCGCGGGCGGGCTGGCCACGGTCTGGCGGGCCACCAACCAGGCCGGGCAGGTCGCCGCGCTCAAGCTCATGCACATCGACGGGCTAGACGATGAGCAGCTCACCCGGGCCCAACGAGAGCTAGCGGTGCTCGGCGGTCTGCACCACCCGAACATCGTGAGCCTGCTCGACTCCGGGGTGTGGCAAGGTCGGCCCTGGCTGGCCTTAGAGCTGGTGGAGGGCCCCGATTTAGAGGAGCTTCTGCGCCAGTGGGCCGAGCGCCCGCCCAAAGATCGCGCCGCCGAGGCCACCCGCATCGTGCGCGCCTTGGCCTCGGCCTTGGCCCATGTCCACCGCCAAGGCGTCACCCACCGCGACATCAAGCCCTCGAACATCCTCATCGCCGCCGACGGCAACCCCAAGCTGGCCGACTTCGGCTCGGTGAAGGCGCCCGAGGCCTTCGCCACCCACCTCACCATGGCGGGGCGCATCGTCGGCACCGTCGCGTTCATGGCGCCGGAGCAGATCACCGGGGAGCCCGTAGACGCGCGCACCGACCTCTACGCCTTGGGGGCCGTGCTCTACCTCCTGCTCACCGGCCGCCGCCCGGTCATCGCCGAGAGCATCGCCGGATACCTCACCAAACACCTGCTCGAAGACCCGCCGCCCCCGGTGGAGCTGGTGCCCGAGCTGCCCCTGCACTTAAGCCGCGTCGCCATGCGGCTGTTGCGCAAGGACCCAAACCTTCGTTTCCCCTCTGCGGACGCGCTGATCGAGGCCCTGGACAGCCACGGGGCCCGGCGCACCCTGCTTCATGGTCGTCGTGAGGCCCTCGCCCGGGCTGAAGAGGCCCTCGCCCGCCTCGCCCAAGGCCAGAGCGGCGCCTTGCCCGTGGTGGGCCCCCCGGGCAGCGGCCGCAGCGCCCTGCTCACCGAGATCGGCGCCCGCGCCCATGACGACGACCTCCCCGTGGCCGCGGTGTCGTTGGGTGACGAGGGCGGCCCGTCGGCGGTAGAGGCCCTGCACCAGCTCCTGCGCGGCGGCGGGCACGGCGTGCTGATGGTGGACGACCTCGACGCGGCGAGCCCCGGCGCCGTGCGCGCGCTGGGCGAGGCCCTGCGCCAGCTCCCGCCCAAGGCCGCGCTGTTGTTGGTCTACAGCGTGCGAGGTGACCCAGCGGTGCCCGCGAGCACCCTGGCCCTGCTGCACCACCTGAGCCTACACACCACCCCCGACGCTGAAGGTGGCGCGCTGATCCTTGGCCCTCTGGAGGAGGCGGCCTTGGTGGCGATCTGCCGCGATCTGGAGCTGCCCGGCGCCGTGGCCGCCGCGGTGGGCCGTCGCCTCGCCAGCTCCGAGGCCACCCCCGCCGACGCCATCGAGCAGGTGCAAGCCTTAGAGGAGCGCGGCTGGATCACCCGGGACTCCGCCGGGCTCAAGCGCCTCGCCGTGCCGATGGAGCGACTTCGTGAGGCGCCCCTGCCCTTGCCCGCCCGCAGCCGCGCCCGCGCCATCGAGCGTGTGAAGCGCCTCACCATGCACGAGCGGGCGATGGTCGAGGCCCTCGCCGTGCTGGGGGTAGAGGCCGAACGATCCTTGGTGGAGGGCCTCAGCGACGCCCAGAGCCCCGCCGGGGAGTCCGAGCTGGTCGAGGTGCGCGTCGAGCCCCTCCACGAGGTGCTGCGCCTGCGCCAACCCGAGCTGCGCGACGTGATCTTGGAGCTCATCGAGCCCAGCCGCCGCGCCGTGCTCCACGAGCGCGCCGCCCGAGCGCTTCTGGCCCGGCACCAGCGCCGCCGGGCGTCCATCGCCGCCGTGGCCGCCGAGCACCTCACCCTCGCCGGTCGTGACGCCGAGGCCTGGCCGCTGTGGGTCACCGCCGCCCAGCGCGCCGCCCGCCAAGGCGACATGAAGGAGGCCCTCGCCGCCGCCCAGCGCGCCGTCACCCAGTCCGAGCGCGCCGATGAGGGCGAGCGCGCCCTGCCGATGCGCCAGCAGGCCCTCGCCGTCGCCGGGGAGGCGCTGCTCGCGCTGCGACGCTCTGAAGAGGCCCGGGACACCTTCCAGCGCGCCCTCGATCTCACCCCCGGCGGCCCCCTTCGGGCGGAGCTGAGCGCGCGCCTGGGCATGGCGCTGGGCGATCTCGGCGACGCTCGGGCGGCTCTGCCTCTGCTGGAGAGCGCGCTCACCAGCCTTGATGTGGGCTCGCCGGTGCGTTTCCCCACGCTGCGCGCCGTGGCCGACGCCCAGCTCGCCCTCGGGCAGATCACCCGGGCCCGGGCCACCTGGGAGGACGCCTTGACGGCTGCCCGCCGCGAACAATCGCCCCTGCGGGAGGGCTCGGCGCTGTTGGGCTTGGGGGAGCTGGAGATGGTGCTCGGCCACCACGACGAGGCGGCGACGGCGCTGCGCCAGGCCGAACGAATCCTGAGGATCGAGGGCAGCCCGCGGCCTTTGGCCTTGGCCCTGTGCCTGCTCGCCGAGCTGGGACTACGCGCCGAGCGCCACGGCAGCGCTGAAGGCCGCGCCGCCGAGGCCGTTCACCTCGCGCGTGAGCACACCATGCCCGACGTGCTGGGCCAGGCCCTCGTCTACCAGGCCACGGCCCTACACCGCCTCAACGAGTCGCCCCGCGCCCGGGAGCTCGTGAGCGAGGCCTTGGCCATCGAGGTCTCCCGGGAAGACCTCCCCGACCGCCCCTTGGCGCTCTTGCGTGAGCTGGCGGGCAAGCTCCTGGGCGCTGAGGTGGTCGAGGGCCTACGCGCCCCACGCCCCCGCTGATTCACCTTCTCCCGGCGATCTCTGGCCCTCTTGCCCTTCCTTGGGTTACCCTTGGCGCTCGCACGGGGTCTCCCGATGAGCGACGCAGAGTTTGAGAGCAACATCCTCCAGATGGGAGGGATCACGCTCCATCCGGGGGAGCGTATCGGCCCGTATGTCTACGAGCGCCCCGTCGGCAAAGGCGGCATGGCGCTCGTGGTCTTGGCGCGGGATCCCAACGATGATCCCGTCGCGCTCAAGATCCTGCGCGGCAACCGCCTCAAGACGGGCCTGCAGCGGTTTCGCCGGGAGTTCCGCGCGCTCAGCCGTGTGCGCCACCCCAACGTCATCCGCGTAGACGCCTACGGCGACCTCCACGGCCACCCCTACATCGTGATGGAGTACGTCGAGGGCACCGACCTCCACCAGACCATCCGAAACTTCCGCTTCTTAGAGGATCCCAACGAGCGCTGGCGCCGCAGCGAAGAGATCCTCATCGAGATCTGCCGCGCGCTCAGCCACGTCCACCAGAAGGGCCTCGTCCACCGCGACCTCAAGCCCTCAAACATCCTTCTGGACAAGGCCGGTCACTGCAAGCTCACCGACTTCGGCATCGTGAAGGATCTCGACCCCTCCGCTGATGCCAACGTCTCCGGCACCTTGGTGGGCACCTGGGCCTACGCCTCCCCCGAGCAGATCAGCGGCGAGCCATTAGACCACCGGTCTGATCTGTACTCCTTGGGCATCATCCTCTTCGCGATGTTGACGGGTTGCCGTCCTTTTGATGAGAAGGACATGAAGGGCTACCTGGAGGCCCACCGCAACAAGAAGCCGCCCAGGCCGCGCCAATACGACCACCGCATCCCCCGGTCGCTCGACGAGATCTGCCAGAAGCTGTTGGAGAAAGACCCAAAGGCGCGTTTTCAGTCGGCGCGTGAGGTGCTCTACCGCCTTTGAGCAGACCGAGGCCGAGGTGCCCTCAGGCTTGGGCGAGGGCTGGCAGCCGCCGCTCGTGGGCCGAGGCGCTGAGCTTGAGGTGCTCTACGACGCCGTCAACCACCTCACCCGCGGCGAAGGCGGGCTCATCGCCGTCGAGGGCCGCGAGGGCTCTGGGCGCACCCGCCTGCTCAACGCCGTCGCCGACCGCGCCGCGAACATCGGCGTGCCGGTTCACCGCCTCGAGGCGTCCACCGGCGCCGCGGGCCTGTTCGGCCTCATCGACTTCTGCAAGAGCGTGGCCGGAGAGCTCGGCGACCGCGCCCCGGCGCCCTTGTTACGCGCCATCGACGAGTGGACGACCGGCGCCGGACGCGGCGGAGACGCCGTCTATCGCCTCATGGACCGCCTGCGCCCCGCCGTGGTGCAGCTCGTCGGCGACGGCCCCCGCATCCTGCTCTACGACGACTTCCACCTGCTCCCGCCCCGCGGCTTAGAGCTGGTCAAGAACCTGCTCCAGGCCACCATCGACGTGGGCGAGCCTGTTCTGGGCGTCTTCGGCGTGCGCAGCGAGTCGGTCACCGCCGCCACGGAGACCTTCCTGCGCGGCGAAGGTTTTGTGTCTCCGCCTGTGCGTTTGCGCTTAGAGGATCTCTCCCTCGCCGCGCTCCAGCGCCTCACCGAGAAGATGTTGGGCGCCGGCCCCCGCAGCGACGCCTTGGCCCGCCGACTGCACCAGGAGACCCAAGGCAACCCGCTGTTCATCACGCAGTTCTTGAGCGCGCTGCACCAGCAAGGAATGTTGGTCGAGGGCCCCATCGGCCTAGAGCTCAGCGCCGACACTGAAGAGATCCTCGCCGGTCACCTGGAGATCCCCGCCGGGGTGCGCCAGGTCATCCGCGGTCGCCTGAGCCGCCTGGAGCCCGGCGAGCGGGAGGCCCTGGAGCTCCTCGCCGTCTATGGCCGCAGCTTGGATCTGGATCTGAGCCTAGAGGTGCTCGACCGCGACGAGGACGAGGTCCTAGACGCCATCGACGGCCTCATCACCCGGGGCATCGTCATCGAGCGCCGCGCCGGGGACATCGTGCAGCACGACGTCGCCCACCGGCTCATGGCCGACGTGGTCTACCGTGAGCTGAGCCCCGAGCGCCGCTCCAGCCTTCACCGCGGGCTGGCCGAGGCCTTGGAGCGCAACTTCGCCACGGTGCCCGCGGCCATTGAGCTCGTCGGCGACCACTACCGCCTCGCCGGAGAGTCGGGCAAAGCCTTCCGATACCTCACCACCGCCGCCCGGCGTATGTTGGCGCGCTCGTTGCCCGCCGAGGCCTGGGAGCTCTCCACCCGCGCCGCGAGCCTGGAGGAGCTGGCCCGCGCCAACCTCCCCGCCGAACAGGCCGCTGAAGGCCGCCGTGAGCTCCTGGAGGTGCGCGGCGAGATCCTCTACCTGCGCGGCGAGTGGGCCGAGGCGCATCGTTCATGGCAGGCGCTCCTAGAGCACGCCGTGAGCGCGGGCTACGGCGCCGCCGAGGTGCGCGCCCGCTGCCGCCTCGCCACGCTCTTGCGCAGAATGGACCGCGTCGACGAGGCCCGTGAGCACAGCCGCCTCGCCTTAGAGCGCGCCCGCGGCATGCGTGACCGCGGCCTCATCGCCCAGGCGCTGTACACCGGGGCGTCCTTGGCCTGGGAAGACGGCGAGCTCGCCCGGGTCGAACAAGACGCCGCCGAGGGCCTCGTGCTCACGTCGTCTGAGCCCTTGAGCCGGGTGCGCGGCGACATGCTCCTGGCCTTGGCCGCCGCCGAGGCCACCCAAGGGCGCATGGCCTCGGCCTCCAAACGAATGGAGGAGGCCGTCGCGCTCTTTGAGCGGCTCGGCGAGAAAGCGCAGCTCTGCATCGCCTTGTGTAACCTCAGTCAGATGTTGACCTGGCAAGGGCGACTCTCTGAAGCCCGCGCCCGCGCCGACGAGGCCCAGCGGATCGCGATCACGATCAACTTCCGAGTCGGTCAAGCGACGGCCTTGGGTGTACGCGGTGAGGCCAATTTAGAGCTTGGCTTGACGAGTCAAGCCACCCGCGACCTGACCCAAGCTTTGGAGGAGGCGAACGCGCTCGGGCTCACCCCGGATCTCATCGCCGCACGTTTTGGCCTCGCCCGGCTGGCGCTGCGCGCCCGAAACCCCAAGCAGGCCGAGTCCCACCTCTCCATCGCCCGGGGCCTCGCCCTGCGCAGCGACCCCGAGCGTTACCGCCCGGCCATCGTCGCGCTCAACGCCTGGTGCTGCGCCATGACCGGCGACCGCCTCGACGCCGAGCGGATGTTGGAGGTCGCCCAGGCCCAGCTCGACAAGCTGCCCGTGCCCCGCCGGGTGCAGGTGATGATCGCCGCCGCCCGGGCCTTAGAGAGCCTGGGCCGCCTCGACGACGCCCGCGCCTTGGCCAACACCGGCACGTCTTTGGCGCGCAGCCGGGGCTTTCGGCTCATTGAGCTGGAGGGACGCCTGATGTTGAGCGGCCTCGCCGAGACCGACGACGCCAAGGCCGCCTGGCGCGCTGAGGCCGAGGCCCTCGCCCGAGCCCTGCGCCAAGAGCTGCCCGCGGAGCTCGCCGAGCCCTTCTTCGCGCGGCCCGAGCTCGCCGAGCTTGGCGGTTAGGGTGACCGACGACCGCTCGGCGCCGCTCCCCGAGCGTGTCGGTCCCTACGAGATCAAACGGCTCATCGGCCAAGGTGGCATGGCGATGGTGATGCTCGCCGAGTCGCCCAGCGGCGAGCGGGTCGCGCTCAAGTGGCTCGACCGCAGCTCCGCCAGCTTAAACGCGCGTTTTCAGCGTGAGGTCGCCACCTTACGCCGCCTGCATCACCCCAACGTCGTGCGGGTGATCGACGACGGCGTCGAGCGCGGTCGCCCGTTCATGGTCATGGAGCTCGTCGAGGGCCCCGACCTGCGGGTGTACGCCACAAAGCTGCGCGAGCGCCCCGCGGAGGAGCGTTACCGTGAGGTCTGCCGCATCGGCGCCGCCTTGTGTGACGCCTTAGAGGCCGTTCACGCCTTGGGCCTCATCCACCGCGACGTCAAGCCCGCGAACATCCTCCTCGACCGCCGGGGCGCGCCGCGCCTCGCCGACTTCGGCGTCGTGAAAGACACTGAAGAGCCCGACCACACCGCCTTGGGCGCCATCGTCGGCACCACGGGCTACGCCTCCCCCGAGCAGCTCCGCGGCGAAGAGATCGACCATCGCGCAGATCTCTACTCCTTGGGCTGCACGCTCTACTTCTTGTTGACCGGCGAGCGCCCGTACCCCAACCGCGAACGAAAAGAGGTGCTGCGAAGCCACCTCGCCGCGCCCATCCCTCACCCAAGCGCTCTCGACCCCCAGGTGCCCCCGGCCTTGGAGTCGGCGATTATGCGCTTGCTCGCCAAGTCGCGGGACGACCGTTACCCCAGCGCCGCCGCCGCCCGGGCCGCGCTCACCTTAGGCGTCGGCTGGCGGCCGCCCCCTCCCCTCGCCGGCCGCAGCCGCTACGTCGAGGCCGTCGGCGCCGTGCTCGACCGCGTCGCCCAAGGCCAAGGCCGGGTCTTGCAGCTCTTGGGGCCCAAAGGCAGCGGACGAAGCTGGCTTCTCGACGTCACTGAAGACCTCGCCGCCCGCCGCGGCGTGCCCGTGGTCATCGCCCGCGACGACGCCACCTTAGACGCCAGCGTCGCGCGTCTGCGCGGCGGCGAGGCCCTCTGTGTCGCCACCCGCCTGCCCACCTTGCCCGAGGGCGCTGGCCTCGTCGAGACCCTCCGTCTGGAGCCCCTGAGCATCGCCGAGGTGCGCCGCTCCGTGGTGTCCATCGCCCCGGGCACCCTCGACGCCCACCTCGTCTCCGAGCGCCTCTACCGCGCGACGGGCGGCCACCCCGCCTGGCTCCTGCCGCTGATGGAGAGCCAGGTCTCTGGCGACCGCCTCACCTTGCCCGATCCTTGCCCCGCCCCGGCGCGGCTGGAGGAGGCCCTCGACGCCTTGCTGTACGAGACCCTCGAGGTGCTCGGCGCGGTGTGTCTCCTCGGCGGCGACGCCCCGGTCTCGCTCATCGAGGAGGTCGCCCAGATCCCGGCGGAGGAGCCCCTGGCGGAGCTAGAGGCCGAGGCGCTGCTCACCTGCCAAGGCGGCGCCTGGTCCCCCACCGGCGAGCTCATCGTTCATGGGGTCCGCGCACGGCTGCCCGACCCCGAGGCCGTCACCGCCCGCGCTGAGCGCGCCCGCGCCCGAGAGGCCGAGGCCGAGTCCGGCGGCCTCACCGATCCCGCCGCGGCGATCCTCGCCGAGGCCGAGGCCATCGAGGCCCTCTCCTTGTCTGGGCAGCCCGAGCGCGCGGCGATGGAGGCCGAGGCGCTGGTCGCCCGCGCCCGCGGCGCCCGCCAGCGTGGGGTCGAGGCCCGGCTCACCCGGGTCTGGGGCCAAGCGCTCCTCGACAGCGGCCGCGCCCGCCTCGCCGAGTCCCGCTTCGCCGACGCCGTCGCGCTGGCCCGCGCCTTGGACCAGCCCACCGAGCGCCGCGCCGCCCACATCCTCCGCGCCGTCGCCACCTTAGACGCCCGCCCCGGCAACCCCACCGCCGCCGCCGTGGCCCTCGATCGCCTGCACCGGGCGCTCACGCTGCTCGACGGCGCCGACCCCGAGGGCTTCGTGGCGTTGGGATTCGCCGCCCGGGCCGAGGCCGCGGCGATCTTGGGGGATCGTGCGGGCGCCGGTCGCGCCGTGCTCGCCGCCACCGCCGAGCTCTGCCGCGTCGAGGGCCCGATGCTCAGCCGCGTACAGCTCCGCCTCGCCCGCGCGGCGATGGCGTTGGACGACCGCGCCGTGGCCCTGCCCCTCGCCCAGACCGTCGAGCATCGCTGCTGTGGTTTAGGTTTGGGGCTGCTCGCCGAGGCCGCCGGTCAGCTCGCCCGCAGCGCCGAGCGGCACCGGGGCGGCTGAGCCAACCGCTCAGGACCGACGACGCCGGGTGATCAGCAAGCCCAAGGCCGCGCCGAGGCCGAGCAGGCCCGCGCCAGGCGAGGCCGCCGCGCACATGCCGAGGCTGGAGTTCGGGTCGTTCGACTTGGGGCGCTCGGGGAGGTCGCCGGTGTCGTCGAGGTTCACGTCGCTGTCGCTGTCGGAGTCCGTGTCGCTGTCGCTGTCGGAGTCGCTGTCAGAGTCCGTGTCGCTGTCGCTGTCGGCGTCGGTGTCGGCGTCCGCCTCGTCCAAGGGCACGCCCTGCTCAACGGCCCAGTCGTAGAAGTAGTCCAGGCGGGTGGAGCCCGCGGCGGCGCCAGCGCCCTCACAGTTGGGCGACCCGCCGTTGGTGTTGAACCCGAAGGAGTTGGCGCCGACGAGCTCATAGCTGCCATCGGCGGCCTGCATCAGCGCCGCGCCGCCGGAGTCGCCCGAGCAGATGTTCTTCTTGCCGACGCTGTCCGTGGTGTAGACGAAGTGCTCGTCGAAGGTGTAGTACGGCACATCGACGGTGCGGCGGGTGCCCGAGTCCGACTTTGTGGTGCCGGTGATGCCGTAGCCGACGTAGGTGACGTTTTTGCCCGCCCAGGTGGTGCGCGGCGCGTCGGTGTTCACGGGCATCGGCGTCACGGAGTTCATGTTGCGGGCGAGCTTGATCAGGCCGATGTCGTAGGCCACGCTGGAGTCGCGGTAGCTGCTGTGTTTGATGAGCTCCGCGGCGACGCCGTAGTCGTCCCAATCGCCGGTGTAGACCTCATCGGCGATGACAAAGTACACGTCATAGCCGTAGTCGACGTAGTCTTGGGCGGCGACGATGCAGTGGGCGGCGGTGACCACCCACTTTGGCGAGACGAGGGTGCCCGAGCAGAAGTCGCCGCCGTAGCCGCCGGAGTAGGCGAAGAGGCTGCCGACCATCTGGAAGTCTGAGGTGGGCGCGCCGCCGACGATCGCCGAGACGACCTCCGCGGGCAGGGCCTCCGCTGGGGTCTCTTCGCCATCTTTGGCCTCTGACGCGGCGGGCCCCTCTTGGGCGAAGACGGGCGCGAGCGCCAACAGAAGCGAGAGCATGAGGACCTCCGTGCGGTTGGCGGCAATGTAGACAGGCGCGGGCGGCACCACAAGTGCCAACGACTAGGAATCCGCCGCCGCTCACCCTCTGGTGCAATCTTCAGCATCTTCAATGACCATTGAACTAAGCTAAGCTACCAGAAGAGAAGTAACGGAGGCTCAAATGGCGCGCACCGCAGACCCCGTCGCCGCCGCGCGGGCGATCGACGACTCCATCCGCATCGCCGCGGAGACCATCGGCGAGCTCATGGAGTTCTGGAACTTCAAGCCGTCGATGGGCAAGGTCTGGACGGTGCTGTACCTCTGCCAAGACCCGATGAGCGCAGAGGAGATCGTCGAGCGCACGGGGCTGAGCGCGGGCTCGGTGTCGATGACGCTGAACGATCTCCAGCTCTGGGGCGTGGTTCACCGCGTGCGCCAAGACGGCGAGCGCCGCCGCCTCTACGCCGCCGAGACCGACATCTGGGCCATGGTCACCCGGGTGTTCAAAGACCGCGAGCTCAAGCTTGTGCGCCGCAGCATCCAGAGCCTCAGCGACGCCCTCGCCGTCTTGGAGCAAGAGACCTTGACCTCAGACCCCACGGTGATGCTGCGTGGGCGCTTCGTCGCCACCCGAGTGCGCCAGCTCCTCGACCTCGCCCGCACCGGAGAGCGCCTGTTGGAGCGGCTCTCACGCAGCGGTGAGCTAGACCTCAACCCCCTGCGGTCGTGGCTCGACAGCGTGCGCCGGGCGAGCCTGGGCGCTTGACGCGTCAAATGATCACCTGAACTCTACAGCGGGTTCCTCCCGGGGGGGGCCCTCTCCCCTTTGGGGGCCGCGGGGGGGGCGGCCGCCCCTGGGGGGGGGGGCCCGCGCCGGGGGGGGGGGGCAAGCCAGGGGGGGGGGCGGCGGGGGGGGGGCCCCGGGGCCCGGCCTGGATGAGCCACGCTGTGGTTCAGGGTGTAGGACAAATTCTGGCTGGGGGCCTGAATAAGCTGAGAAAGAACCTGAAGGGCAGGTCTTGACGCTCCAACGTCAGCCCGCCCAAGCCGAAGGTCTCTTCGATGCTGAAGCTGCTGGCCACGCTGTCCCGGGCGACCGTCTCCGCCGTCTTGTGCTGCTTTTGCCTGCTCGCCGCCTTCGCCCCGCGCGAGACCGCGAGCGCCTGGCTGCCGGTGCCCCCCGCGCAAGACACCCCCGCCCGCCTCTGCGGCGACGACGCGGCCTGCCTCCGCCAGCGCTTTCTGCGCATCGACGCCGCGACGATCGAGGCCCTCGCCCCCGACCTCGGCCTGGTCGAGCTGCCCACCTCCGCCCTCCGCCCGCTCTATCCCTACGACCTCCGGCGCTTCTCCAGCGCCCTCACCCCCACCCGGCTGGGCCACCAGCCCGACGAGGTCCTCGCGGTCCGCCTCGTTCTCTCTGAGGTGGGGCCGGACCGTCTCCTTCACAGCCGCTACGGGCTTCGTGAGGCCGTCGCCGTGCTCCAGACGGTGATGAACCGCATGAACCCCCGCCGGGTGAACCCGCAGGAGGTGCCCGGAATGGCCGGTTACCCCGGCTGCGGCCCCGACGGCGCCTTCGCCCGCTGCGTGAACGCCCAGCAGTTTCACGGGCTCTCCACCGCCCAGGCCCTACGCCCGGCGGAGGTCATCCCCGAGGCCGTCTTGGGCCCCGCCATCGACCGCGCGCTCCTCGCCTGGCTCATCGTGCGCGCCGAGGCCGTGCCCGACCTCACCGGCGGCGCCACCCGCTTCGCCCATCGCTGTGGGGGTCGGGTGTACGGCGCGCCCGCCGCCGCCTGCGACACCCCTGAAGAGTGGCGCAGCGGGGCGAGCGCGCTCACCGGGCCCCTGGTGCTGCTCGCGCCGAACGGCCTGGGCCGCGGAGGGGTCTACCGCCACCGGATCAGCGCCCGGGTCGAGTTTGAGCGTGTGCCCTAAGCCGCCGATCAGCGCCGATCGAGCCAGTCCCAGACGTTCTGAATGAGCTGCTTGTTGTCTCCGGCGCTGATGTCGGCGCTGCCCGTCCCGGCGTTGTAGTACGGCCACTCGTCGCCCATCAACACCACGCGCCCCTCGCTGGGCTCGACGACGGCGACGAAGGAGTAGGCGCTCACCGAGGCGAGCACCTGGGCCGGGGCGGTGAAGGT
The DNA here is from genome assembly GCA_016717595.1 of Deltaproteobacteria bacterium. Taxonomy (GTDB): domain Bacteria; phylum Myxococcota_A; class UBA796; order UBA796; family CAJQPC01; genus JADKFE01. The sequence continues at coordinate 63,742 of JADKFE010000129.1, forward strand.
CCACTCCTCGCCGCCGAGGCCGCTGATGCTCGTGAGACCGTCGGTGATGGGGTGGCTCACGAAGCTCGTCGCGGCGCCGCTCCAGCCCGTGGTGTAGCTGGTGCAGGTGATGCCGAAGGTCGAAGGCAGCGCCGCCGCCGCCGCGCAGCCGGCGCTGGTGGGGTGGTGGCCGATCCACAACAACGAGCCGCCGTCGCGCACCCAGTCACGCAGGAGCGCCGAGTCCGCGCTGGACAAGGTGCCGAAGCTCCAGTTTCCTTGGATGATGAGCAGACCGACGGCGTCGAGCGCGGCGCTGGTGAGCACACCGCTCGACCAGTTGGACGAGGTCAACGAGACCCCCGACGCCGTGAGCAAGGCCGTGGCCTGGCTGCCGGAGTAGGCCCCGGAGCCCGTGGGGTTCACGCCAGAGCCCGTGACGATCCACCACGCCTCCTCGCAGGCCATGGCCCCGTCGCTGTCGCTGTCGGTCTCACGGTTGAGGATGGTGCCGTCGCAGTCGGTGTCGAGGCCGTCGCAGACGTCTTCAGCGTCGGGGTTCACGACCACGTCGCCGTCGTCACAGTCTTCAGCGTTGTCGACCTCTCCCGCGCCGGGCAGGCAAGAGACCGACACGCTGCCCGCGCCGAAGCCGTCGCCGTCGCCGTCGGTGTACCAGCTCGACGCGGTGCTGAGGTCTAAGTCCGCGTCGTCATCGTCGATCTGGCCGTCGCAGTCGTTGTCGTCGCCGTCGCAGATCTCGTCCGCGGCGGGGTTCACCGCGCCGTCGTCGGGGTCGCAGTCGGCGCTGTCGGCCACCGCGCCCGCCGGGGCGTCACAGGCGAGGCTCGACGCCGCGGGGTCGCCGTAGCCGTCCTCGTCGTCGTCGTCATACCAGGCGCTCGCGGTGCTGAGGTCGAGGCTGGCGTCGGCGTCGTCGATCTGGCCGTCGCAGTCGTCGTCGGCGTCGTTACACACCTCCGTGGCGGCGGGGTTCACCGCGCCTTCGCCGTCGTCGCAGTCGGTGTTGTCGGCGACCGCGCCCGCCGGGGACTCACAGGCGAGGGTGGCGCCGCTGGGATCGCCGTAGCCGTCGTTGTCGCCGTCGGTGTACCAGGTCGAGGCCGTGGAGGTGTCGAGGCTGTCGTCGGCGTCGTCGATCAGGCCGTCGCAGTCTTCATCGGCGCCGCTGCACACCTCGGCGGCGCCGGGGTTCACGCCGCTGGCGCCGTCATCGCAGTCGGTGCCGTCGGCGACGGCGCCCGCGGGGGCCACGCAGGCCCGGACGTCGTTGTCGGGGTCGCCGTAGCCGTCGCCGTCGTCATCGCCATAGAAGACCGAGGCCGTGGAGGTGTCGAGGCTGTCATCGGCGTCGTCGATCAGGCCGTCGCAGTCCTCATCGAGGCCGCTGCAGACCTCCGTGGCGCCGGGGTTGACGCCGGCGGCGCCGTCATCGCAGTCCGTGGCGTCGGCGGCGTAGCCCTCGGGCGCGGCGCAGGCCAGGAGGGGGTAGTCGAGGTCGCCGAAGCCGTCGCTGTCGGCGTCGCGGTAGAAGGTGCTCGCCGTGGAGGTGTCGAGGCTGTCGTCGGCGTCGTCGGTGGCGCCGTCGCAGTCGTTGTCTTGGCCGTCGCAGGTCTCCGTGGCGCTGGGGCTCACCGCGGCGTCGTTGTCGTCGCACTCCTGACAGGCGGCGAAGCCGTCGCCGTCGAGATCGTCGTAGCCCACCGAGCCGTCGCAGTTGTAGTCGTTGGGATCCGAGCAGTCGGTCTCTTCTGCGCCGGGGTAGAAGCGGTCATCGGCGTCGTCGCAGTCCTCGCCGAGCGCGCTGAAGCCCTCGGGGGCCTCACAGGCCTCCACGGCGCCCTCTGAGGTGCCGTACCCATCGGCGTCTCCGTCGGGGTACCAGGTCGAGAGCACCCCCTCGTCGGTGACGCCGTCGCAGTTGTTGTCGACGCCATCACAGGCCTCTTCAGCGCCAGGGTTGATCGCCGCGTCGCCGTCGTCGCAGTCGTCAAGGCTGGTGAAGCCGTCGCCGTCGGCGTCGGTGGCCTCGCCGCTGTCCGCTCCGCTGGCGCTGTCGTCCGGCGGGGCGGTCTCCGTCACAGAGTCCTTGCTGGGATCACAAGCGAGGGCGAGCAAGAATAGAATAGGGGTCAGGCGGTGCATTCGGCGCTCCTCTTGAGCGAAGGGGTGCCCCAGCGTACCCCAACTCTCGCCCCGTGCACGACCTCCTCCTCACCCGAGATCCACCATGAGCTTTTTTGGTCGCGTGACCAATCTCTCGAAGGGCCTGATCAAGACGACCTTCAGCCCCGATCCCGAGCGTGACGATCCCCTGAGCCCCGAGGAGGCCCTCAAGGCGGCGCGGCTCAAGCTGAAGCTCAAGGGCCGTGAAGGGGCGCCGGAGGAGCCCGCGGAGCCCGAGGCGCCAGACGAGCCACCGGCGGATGAGCCGAGGCCGCCGCCGACGCCGAAGCGGCGGACGTTGTGAGGGCGCTTGGCAGGCCCGCGCCTGGGGTGCTATGAAGGGCGCAACGGGGAGTAGCTCAGTCTGGTAGAGCATCTGCTTTGGGAGCAGAGGGCCGCAGGTTCGAATCCTGTCTCCCCGACCATACTGGATAAATGCCCTCTGGATCGCCCGATCTGGAGGGCATTTCCTTTTCGGCCTTCGCGAGTTCTACAAGGATATCAAAGGGTTTCCGGTAGTCGGCCTCGACGTGGTCCTCCAACAATCGGCAGTTCGAAGCGACCAGATCGACCAGCACCCGCTGCTGTGACGCCTCCTGGCAAATGAACAGGTCAAACGCCCGGTTTGCGAGTTCGAAGATGCGGAGCGCGGTGTCCAGCGAGCGGGCGTCGATCTGGGCGAGCCGCTCGATCTCGCCCTGGAGCTGGGCGCGCTCGGTCTCCCACTCGTTACGCTTGCGGTTGAAGAAGGCGTCGTCGATGCGACCGTCGAGCTTGTCCTCGTAGGCTTGTCATGAGCCCGCCGAGTCGGTCGAAGCGGGTCCTCACCGCGGCAGGCGCTGGGCCTGCTCATCGGCGATCTCGCGGCGAGACCTTGAGCTTCTCTGCCACAAGCCGCGCGTGAGCCTCGCTCATCTTTAGGGGACGCAGCTGCTCGGCGAGCATCGTGGCGAGGCGCTCCTCGCGGACGTAGCCCTGGCCCTGGCACCGCCGGAAGCACCGATAGTAAGCGTGGCCCTTGTGATGCTCCGGCGTCACCGCCGAGCCGCACAGGCCGCAAGTGAGCACGCCGCCAAAGGCGAACTGGCGCGCGCCGGGCCGGGTCATGGGCTTGCCGTCGAGCCGATCTTGGGCACACTGCCAGAGCTCGGCGTGATGATCACGGGTCCGCCCCTCGCTGGCCTTCTGGTACAGGCCCTTCTTCACCTCCTCGGAGAGGTTGTCCGAGTAGTTCTTGGCCATCAGCACCTTGATGCCGTGCATGAACTTCTCGGCCGACTTCGAGTGCTCGGAGATGACCACCCCCTCCTTCACGAGGTGCAGCTCCACGCCGAGCTCGTCGAGGACGACGTAGTCGCGGAGGTTCCGGTACATACGATCGGTCTTCTCGGTGATGACCACCGCCGACCCACCGGCTGCTTCTTGAGCCAGCGGAGCAGCTTCGTTGAAGTGCTCTCGGCCGGTCTTGCGCCCGCCTCCACGTCCACGAATGCGGCGGCGATCTCCAAGCCGTTCCGCTTGGTGTAGTCGCGCAGCGCGGCGTCCTGGGCCTCCAGCGAGTAGCCCTCCTCCTGCTGCTCGCGGGTGCTCACCCGCTCGTAGAGGGCGACGAAACGAGCCAGCGGGGGCGGTGGAGTGGCGGCGGGGGTTCGGCGTGCCATGGAGCCTACACGGAGATGAGGGATATGCGAGTTCTATCCGAGCAAGTCGGACGAAGGCTTGGAAATAGTCGCGGGCACAGGAGGCCTTCCAGCGCTGTGTCCTCAGCAGAGGCGGAGTGTAGGACAGATGGTCATCCCTGGGTCCCCGGTTCATCCCCGGTTCATCCCCCGGTTCACCCAGGCTCCCATGTTAGCGGTTCGCCTAAGATTTTCTCATCTGGTCCCCGATGTCCCCGGAGTTCTCATAGACCTCCTTCAGGGCAGGAGCGGAGATCCCCCCGTGTGGGCTTAGAGGAGCAGAGGCGCGCGCTCCGCCAGAGGGCTACCCCCCCTTCTCAAAACCGGGGATTCCGGGGACCGCCGAGAGAAGGCACCGAAGAACGCCATGAATGGCGAGGTCAGCCGACCGAGTCGATCGCCGCTCGGGTGATGACGATGCACCGCTCCTTCCGGCGGCCAACGGTGACCTTGGCGGTGCGGTGCTCGGCGTCACGTTTGAGCCAGCCACGATCCTCCCACGCCCGCAACACGGCCTCGGCGTCGTACCTCTCTCGGGCGAGGAAGGACTTGAGCTCCGTCGGCAGGATCGCGAGGGAGGGCCAAGCCGCTTGACGCGACCAAGCGCCCAACCAACCGGCGTGGTGGGCGTCGTCGTCGCCTGGCGCTCCCTTGAGCTGCCCCCAGAACCTGCGCTGCTGGCTCGTCGCCCAGGAGAGGACGGCCCGGAGCGCGTCCGCAGGCCGGTCGGACTCGACGGTGGACTGAATGACCGCCTGCCAGAGCAGCGGCAGCGGATCCGCCTCAGGTTCGGGGACGCCGAGCTTCTCATGGAGGATCCTCTGCGCGACCGCCATGGCGGCGACATGCTGGGCCAAGCGGCTGGCGACCGGGTTGCCGTTCGCGAGGCCCGTCCAGCGTGTGAGCTGCGCTTCATGCTCGCCCACGACGAACGCCGTCGCCTCCGGGGCGTCGAGGAGCCACTGCAGCAGCCGCGGACCTGCATGCCCGAAGTGGAGATTGATACCCGCCGAGATCGCCGTCACGGCCGCCGCTGTCTCCCGGCTGGCGCCGCCGAAGGGGGAGCCCCACACGCAGAGGGTGCGCGCTCGGGTGCCGCCGTCCTCAGTGAACGAGGTCGCCGGAGCCTCGCCGGTGGAGAGGAGCACGCCATGAGCCCGCGTAGGCCGCTGCACGCCCTGGGGCGTCCCGCGACCGCGGCCAATGCCCGAGGAATAGTCTAGAGGGTGTGCCCGACGTCTTCGCGGCGCCGCGCACGTTTGGTGTCATCCAAGAACAGGGGCAAGAAGTCGCCGAGCGCGGCGGCCCGCTCGATGAACACCCGGCTGGCGTCCCAGGAGAAGAGGAGGCCTGAGCCGCGCTCGTCGGGGCAGCCCCACGCTGAGGCGGCGAGCCGAAGCGCGGTGGTCTTTCCCAGACTCGTCTCGCCGCAGAGGTCGAGGATGAAGTTTGATGAGTGAGGCAGCAGGCCCAAAAGTGGCGGGACGAGCGCGGCGTACAGGCCGAGGAAAACGGCGGGGTAAGGCACCGCATGGGTGACGCTCGCGATCCATCCGGCCCAGCTCCCTTCGGCCCGAAACCCTCGACGAGCCCGCGCAGCCCACCGTCGGTGACGAGGAGGTGAACCTGCCCGCCCGCCCATCGCGCCGGAGCTTCATCTCGATCGGCGACGCGGTGAGGATCTCCCCGGGCCGCACCTGGCTACGCCCCCACAAGAAGCAGCGGTCCGCGCCTCGTCCGTGCCAGCCCATTCCGTGAGCTGACACGCAGCTTCGGGGATGTGGCGGGCGTTGGCCGCCCCGAAGTCCCGAGGAAGGCCACGAGCTCCGCGGCGTTGTTTGAGGTGACCGGCGCGTCGTGCGCCGCGAGCATCACGGCTGACGGGCGTCGGCGACCTTGGAGCCGAGGTGCGGGATGCACCTGCCAGCGCCCCGCGGCGGTGGGCCAGCCAGGGCGAGCGACACGGTGTTGTCTTGAACGTCACGGAGGCGGCCCTCCACCACGATGGGGCGATGGGACACCTCGACTGACCGTGTGTCGCCGCTGTCGCGGTGGATCCTCCGCCGAAAGATGCCGGATGCCGTGATCTCCCAACCGTCTGGGCACACGGCCGGCAGGCAGTGGGTGCCCAGAGAGGCATTCCGCGAGTGACGCCGCGATAAAGTTGGGCCGACGCTCCTGCGCGGACTCGATTCGGGCCTGCATCTCGATGGCCTCTTGGTTTCGCGCCTCGTCTCGGATCGCGCGCTCGAGCTTCTCCGCGCGCAGCTTGAGCCCGGCCACCTCACCGAGACGCATCAACAGGCCGCTCACGGCGGCGGGGTCCGCTCGCTGCGCCGCAACAAACCCCCTCATCGCCATCCCGTCGCCAAGAGCCTCCGCCACCCGCCGGATCGCCGCTTGTCGATTCTGGGCGGCCTCGGCCCCTTCGACGAGCAGCGAGAGCCGCGAGAGCCCGTCCGCGGGGGCCGCCGGTGCGACGACCGTGATCCCGCACACCTCGGATGGCCAGTCAGACATCGGGTGTGCCGGATGCGTCCAGGAGCACGTCGAGGGGGCCCGACCAGCCACAGGAGTTGAGGTGCTTACACCGGGCCCCAGTGAGCTTCCCGGGGTTCAGCCAGAACCACACCGACGGGCGACCGCATCCAGGGCAGACCACGTCCTGGGCGCATTGTTCGCGCACCCGCGCCTGAAGGAAGGCCGCGGCGCGGCGGCGGGCCTCGGGCTCATGGGCGAGACGACGCCGGGCGGCCCGACGAGCCGCGTCCCAAGGGAGCTTGATCGGCCGCAGCGGGCGGATTGTGCGCAGAGACGGCGCGGTCGCCAAAGACGCGGCCTCAGCGAGGACGGCGTTAGGGTCGAGCAGCGGCGCGTCAGACCAGATGCCCGCGGCGGCGCGCCTCCCGTCGGGACGCACGGCCGGCAAGAAGAGGGCGCGTGCGAGGTCCTTCGTGAGGGTGTCGACCCCAGACCCGAGCCGCGCGGCGAGGTGGGCCCAGACGAGCCTGTATTCGTCGGCGTTGAGGTCGCGGGCGAGCGGAAACACCAGCCGAAATCGGTGCGCGTCGCGGTCGTGCTGCCAGGTGGTGTAGATCAGGTGGCGCAGGTCGGTGAAGCGCTCATGGGCCGCCTGGGTCGTCGGTCCACCTTCGATGTCGAGCGCGACGACCGACGCGAGCTCGAAGGCGTTGTTTCGACGTTCGTCGCCAGTGAACGCCCCGACAAGAAAGAACGGGCACACGAACTTGCCAGCGGCGCGATGTCGCGTAGTGAGGAAGCTGCTCCACCGAGCCCAGGTCGCCCCGCCATCGTCGGCCTCTTGTCGGCCAGACCACCCCGCGGGCGCCTCAGGCGACCCACCAGGCCGTACTGCGGGGGCGTCGAACAGCGTGAGGGTGAACGTCCGAGGCGAGTGGAGGCGGCGGTGAGGCAAGCTCGGCGACGCTGGCCCCGGGGAAAGAAGCGTTCGACACGACTCAAGGGGCGGTGACGCCAACATAGCGGGCTCCGAGGTGCAGGAGGAGCAAAGGCCGCGCTCGAGCGCGAGGCCTAGAACAACGACGTGCGCGGCGCGGCCTCAAAGACGATGACGTCATCGGGCTCGTCGAGGGGATGGAGGGCTTCACGCTGGCTCCTGGGGATCGCGGCGGCCGCGCCTCCGGGGCGCCTTGTCTTCAGGGGAACCGTCCCCCGACACAAGCGAGCGGGGTGGCCGCGGGTTCGGGGCGGACTGCCCCAAATCCCACCGGCTGAGCACGTCGATGAACGCCAGGAGCCGACGCGCGGCGTCAGGGTCCTCAAGCGCTGAGGCGAGGTCGCCCTTCATGGCGAATCGGCCGGGCGCTCAGCGCGGGTTTGGCGGAGGACCCAAGCGCGCAGCGCCTCTTCATCGAACAGGAGCCGACGCCCGAGCTTCACGCTCGCCACACGTCTTGCGGCGGCCCAACGGCGAAGCGTCTCTGGGGAGACGGCCAGGGATCTCGGCGGGCTTGATAGAGGCTCAGGAGCGGCACGGCGCGGGCTCGGACGGGCCTGTGCGGGATGCGGCAACGTCGCTGCTCCACTCCGGGTCGCTCGCCACCCTGCCCAGAGGCTCCTTCAGAATGCAGCGCGAACGCACCGAAAGAGAAAGTGAATTTTATTCGCGTTGGACCCTGAACGGCCAGTCAGGACCTCAGTTTCCTCGGCGAGGGCACCCTGGAGGCCGCGTTCCGGCGCTCGAGGGCCCTGCCGAAGGATCGCGAGACAGCTCCCGGTGGCCCGTGGCGGGCCGGCGCTGCCCCTCTTCGATCAGGTGGTGAGCGACCTCGCGTTCCTCCGGGTGGCTCTACGGGTCGCCAGGGAGGTCGGTGTTCGACCGGACTTCATCCCGGCCTTCCTCCAGCTGCTGGCTCTCCCCCGGCTGGTCCAGGTCAACCTCCCCGACGCCCGTATTGAGTGGCCCAACATCCCTGTGACCGCCTACACGGGCCGCGACGAGCCGGGTGCGTCGGATGCTCTTCGATGCGCTGGTGGTCGATGACGCGGGCTGGCTGGACTGCGTGGTACGGCGGATCGCGCGGAAGGATCGGAGCGATCCGATGTTCGCGAAAGGGTTTCTCTGGCCAACGCAGGCTTTGCAGCGATCGCCGTCGCTGCCTTCCCGATCGCGTGGGCTGAGCGCTTGACGCCACCGGCGACTCATCGACCGACCCCGGGTCAGACGGTGGTGCAGATCGGAAATGGCGGCCGCTGGCCGACCAGGACAATGCGCGGGGGCCGAGTGGGGGTGGCGCGTCGCTGCGAAAGGCCCCTCGCCGAGCACCGGCGCTCCCGAGGAGCAGGCGCAGGGGCCCGCCGAGGACATCGGCGACCGGCTGTCCGACCGGAATCCATGGCTATTCCTCTCGGAGACGGTGGACGGCGGCCATGCGGGTGCAGATCCTCGAGGGCGGACCTCGGGCCCCGCGGGTGCCATCTCCCTGGCTCCAGAAAGAACTCACGCTCTACGTCACCGGATCCTCCGGCCGCGGGAGCAAGGGCGTACCACCCCGCCGTCCCGGCCGCGGGGTTCACCACCGCGTCCGGGGACGCCCCCACGGCTGGAGCTGAGCGTTGCCGGAAGGTCGAGTACGAGGCGGCCTTCGCTAAGGGATCCCTTCGTCGCCCTCGGCCCGAGGACGCGAAGATGTCGTTCGACCAGACCGTCGGCCCGGACGGCGGGCGTCCGAGCGCGGAGGGGTGGGACACGATCCCTCTCACGATGGGCGGGAGGACGCCGTGCTCTGGTGCGCGATCGCCTGGGCCCGCGTGGCAGCCGGTCCCCACCGGGCTGCCCTCCTCTTCCGAGCCGTGTGAGCCGTCCCGGCGCGATGGTCAGTGCGCGCTGGATGGCGCGTTCACGGCGGCGGAGAGTCGCGCAGTTCGCGAAGCTTCTTCGTGTTCTTCTGCTCGCGGGAGGGAACGCGGATCTAAGGCTCGCGTCTCCCGCCGGGATTTGCCGGCAGGCTCAGGCGATCTTCGAGGGCGAGGTCGGAAGTTGCCGTCATCGATCGACAGAGCTCTTCAGGAGGCTCGTCACGCCCTTCCACGCCCCGCCCGATGGGGCGGCGCTCCAAACCTACCTGCGAAAGTGGTTGGCGGGCGCATCGCGTCGATGTCCGGGCAGCTTCGACGAGCAGATGGAGGCGCAGACGAAGCGGAAGGTGCGGGCGGCGCTGACCAGCCGGGGCAACGGCGCTGTCCGCACATATTTCAGGCAGCGGACGCCTCGGTGAGCGATCAACCTGTGGGTGCAAGGCAGGTTTGCGGTGACGTGGCAAGCCGTGAGGTGGGGGGCGGGAAGGGAGTTTAGTACTAAATGCCGAGGCGTGAGCCAGCCGGGGGGGCAGCCCCGGGGAGGCGCCTGCCCGACCCTAACTGAGCGCTTCGCGCGCGGCGTCGAGGACGGAAGCCTGTCCGAGCGTGTGCACGTGGACGACGACGGCTCCACACTCCTCGCCGATCCTCACCGCGTGGTCGCGCTGGGCGCGGCCCGGGCTAGGCGTGGTTCATGGCCAAGTTGATGAGTGGCCTCTGATACGTTTGGGGGGTGAGGTGGCGCCGATGACCTCCAGCCAGTCGCGGAAGGGGGCGCGCACGCTGCCGCCGATGGAGCGGGCCGTCGCGGGGCGCTGGGACGCGGACAGTCGGCGGACACTCATCGCGCAAGCGAACTCTTTGGCGGTGACAGGCGTGTCGGGGGCGGCGAACGGGGCCGCGCGCGGAGCAGAAGCCTCACGATGGGCTCGTGGAGGTCGGAGGTTAGGGGGTCTGTCTTGTGATCAGTAGGCATGGTGCGCTCCGGTTGGGGTTCGGCGCTGGCTGGACTTGGCCGAGGCGTGGCGAAGAGGCGCGATTAATCGCCGCCGTGACGTGTCAGGAGCTACGTGGAAATAGAACTCATGCTGGGTCACGAGCGTGCATTGTGTTGGAAGTGAAGCGTTAGGCGGAAAGTTGGCGGTGAGTGCGGCGATACGCGCCCAGGGGTTGAAAGGCGCAAGACGGCCTCGCCGGGCTGAATTCTCGCCGACAGGCGGGGAGACGCCTCAAAAATCGTCTCGGTTTGATGTAGCGCCCTCGTTTACGGGTCGAACGGGTCGCTGGGGCGAGCTGACGGGTAAGAACTATGGGACGCTCAGGGTCGTGGAGTATGCGCCCAATGACGGTGTGGGGCGCCGCACCCCCTGGATTGAGGCCAGGAGGCGCGCGGTTGGTCGAGCGCGGGAGGCTCGAGCGGTCAGCCTGGGGCCAAGATGGGCGCGTCAAAATTGAGCAGCTCATGGATCGGCATAATAGAACACCTCGGCGTAGCGTGGCGAGGGCGGGAACGGAGGGCAACGTAGCCCCCGGCTCGTGGCGGCTCACCTCGGCGGCGTTGACGCTGAGGGTGACGCGGTCGCTCTGGCTCTCTCGCGGGCCTTGCGGGTGGCGCTGGGCCGGGCGCCGACCAGGGTGGCGACGGCTTTGCGGTCGTTCGGCGGGGTCATTCGCCCTCCTCTGAACCGTCTGAAGTGACGCTGAGGATGGTGTTGATCACACGGATCGCCTTGTCGCGCTGGGCGGGTTCGGCCTCTCGGAGCAGGCTCAGGGCGCCCTCGATGTCGCGAAGCACGTCGAGAGGCTGCTCGTGGTCGAGGCACAGTCAGGCTCGACTGGAAGGCCCCGGGCGATGGCGTCCAGCGTGATGAAGAGGCTGGCCGCGCGCTGACCGTTCTCCCGATCTTGCTCAGCTCGGCGTGGCCGACCCCGGCGCGCTCGGAGAGTTGGCGTTGGAGTGACCGCGCGAGCTCACGGAGGTGCAGATGCGGCGTCCGACAGCGCGGATGACCTTGGTGGGCGTGGTCATCAGCGCACCTCGTGGGCAGTGGGGAGGCTGTTGAGGCGCGGAGGGGGCTTCGCCGAGGTGGTCGTGGGCAGACTGGAGCGTCAGGTTTGCCGCGAAGGCTCGTGTGGAGATCGTGCAGCGGGGCGATGTCTGTGTCGGTGAGGGCGCTGGCGGAGGGTTCGTGTGAGGATGGATGAGGAGCGCCTGGGCGGCGCGGGCTTGTTGGTCGAGGCGGCGGGGCCGGTGCCGACGGCGTGGCGTAGGGCGGCGATGGCCTCAGTGAGCGGGATGAGGCC
>JADKFE010000130.1 GCA_016717595.1 Deltaproteobacteria bacterium
CCGTCGAGCAAACCCTCAGGCAGCTCGTCCTCCGGCAACGCCTCGTCAGAAGAGCTGCCCGCAGGCGACTCGTCTTCAGGCATGCGCGTCCACGGGCGCACGCCGCCGGCCGCGCCGCGTCCTCCAAGGGTGCCGCTCTCGGTGCTCGAGACCGCCCGCCGAGGCGGACGCCAACGTGAAGAAAGCTGCCGTGCTCTACAAACAAGAGACGGGCGAAGCTACCTCTCCGTGTGGACGTCAAACTCACCGGTTCCCCCCTCGGGCAAGACCACGGCGGCCTCGGTGAAGACCGAGCAGTACAAAGGGGCACGTCGCTGGACGGCTGCTTAGGCACGGCGATCAAGGGCATCACCTTCCCCAGCCGGGGGCAGCGCCGGGACTACAGACACCCTACGTGCTGCGCTAAGCGCGGCGCACGCTCCGGGCTAACCTCGGGGCGAGGTCCCCGGGGCCGTCATCGTTAGAAAGCCGACGCCGAGGCTAGGAGCTGACTTGACCTGCTCAGTGCCCGGATAGAGCGGCAAGATCGACCGCCGGTGCGGCCTCGCGCGTACAGGCGCAGCTCACCCAGGGGCAGCTCCGCGCCCAGAGAGCTGTGAGGTCGGGGAAGGGGATGACGGTGAACACCGAGAGGCCCAGGCCGCCGGTAACGTAGGGGCACCACCCTCGCGTCGGGCCAAGGGTCAACGCAACGACGCGTCGAGGTTGAGCACGGGCAGCACACCACGGAGGGCCCCGGGGCTGAAACACGCTCAGCTCACCCCCGAAGGCGCCGCCGACGATGGTGCCCTGCCGCACGCTCACCTGGACGCCCATGGACGCGAAGCGCGCAGTGGCTGCCGCCGACGACGGCGTCCCCGCCGGAGAGGTAGAGGCGCCGCCGTGACCGGGTGTCGGCCGGGCTCCTCAGCGAGCGGCGGCGAGGCTCGAAGCAGAAGGCGAAGAGCATGGGGAGCACCTCCACGCTCAGCCTAACCTAAACCGGGGCGCTCAGGGACGACGACGGCGCAACAGGGCCAAGGCGAGACGACGGCCTCAAGACCCCCGAAGGGGCGCGTGGCGCAGCGCCCGGGGGCTCATAGGTGGTGCCGCCGCAGGGGTCGGCGGTGGACGACCTGACGACCGCGGCAGCCGCTCTGGGGCGTCGTCTGTGGGCACGCAGTCGTTGTTGGCGTTCTCGGCGCCGGGGCTCATCGTCGGCAAGAGGTGAAGTCGGTGCACTGGTCGGTGTCGGCGGCGTCTGCGCCGGGCCCAGGGTTCGGGACTCGCCAGGCGCCGGGGCCAGGGTGGGAAGGCCGCGTTGCCGCAGTCGGCTCAACGCCGGCGGTGCCTGTGGGGCCACAGGCCAAGGCGTCGGCCTCGTCGCCGCCGCAGTCCATCAGGCGCAGGCCGTCTTCGCTGGAGCCGTTGCCGAGATCAACTCACCCGCCGCGACGACGAAGGTGGCGCGCCCTCAGGCAGGTTCGTGAACACGGTGTCGGCCTCGTAGATCACAAGAAGCCTCAAAGGCGGTGAAGTCTTCAAAGGAGAGGTCGCTGTCAACCCCGTTCACACGGCGGCCGATGGACTCGCCGCTGCCGGAGATGGCGGCGATGGACTCGGCGATGTTCCCCGCGTCGTCTAAGAAGGCGTCGGTGTTCTCTTTGCCGTAGACGAGGGTGTCTACGGGCTCGCCGTCGCAGTTCAGGATCTGCACGGCGTCGGCGTTGGACGTGGCGTTGCCCAGGTCGAGCTCGACCACCATCGTCAGGGCCTCGGGGGCCAAGGTGCTCACGTCGGTGGTGTAGTCGGGGTCGTGAACCAGCACGTAGCCATCGGCGGGCACGGTCAAGGTGTCCAGGGCGTAGGTCTTGTCGTAGCTCGACTTGCCGGTGTTCAGCGTCCAGCCGGTGAGGGTCAGCTCGCGGCCGCTCACGTTCACGAGCTCGATCCACTCGCCGGGGGCGAGGGCCGAGTCGGGGGTGGTCATGATCTCGTTGATGACGAGGCCCTCGAGCTCACCGTCGGCGGCGCAGTCGAAGGGCACGGGGTTGGGCTGGCCGGGGGTGACCTCACTCACGAGGTACAGCGTGAAGTCGTCGCCGCTGAGGTTTGTGTCAACACCGTCGATGCGGCGGCCGATGGACTCTTCAGAGTTGGGCTTGGGGGCGAAGCTCGTGGCGACGGCGCCGGAGTCGTCCACCCAGCTGTTCTCGGTGGGGTCGCTATAACCGACGGTGTCGACGGGCTCACCGAGGCAGTTCACGATGCGCACCGAGTCGCTGTTGGAGCCGGTGCCCAAATCGATGCTGAGGTTGTAGCCGGTGGCGCTGCCCAGGGCGGGGTGAAGCCGTCGTCGTGGATCAGGACACGAAGCCTCCCCAGCGGGGATCACCACATCGGAGAGGGACTTGGCGCTGGAGTAGGTGCTGGTGCCGTACTCCAGAGTCCAGCCGGTGAGCGTCACCTCGGCGCCGCCGGGGTTGTACAGCTCAAGCCAGTCGGCGTTGTCGTCGCCCGCGGAGTTTGGCAGCAGCTCGTTGATGACGACGCCGCCGAGCAGCACACACTCATCCGGGTCGCCGCCGCCGCCGGGGTGGCGGCGCCGGGGTGGGTCGCCGACGGTGAAGTCCACGCCGCTCTGGTCGGTGTCGGCGCCGAAGGTGTCGCGGCGGATGGCCTGGCCTTCGCTGGCTTTGGGGGCGTAGCTCGTGGCCACGGCGCCGGTGTCGTCCAAGAAGCTGTCGTTGTTGTTGGCGCCGTAGACCACGGTGTCGATGATTCGGCCTTCGCAGTCATCAGGCGCACGGCGTCACCGCTGCTGCCGGCGTTGCCCAAATCAGGTTGACGACGGCGGCGGCGCTGCCGCGGCGACGGTGACCCCGCCGTCGTGAACGACGAGGTAGTTCCGGCGGGGATCTCGTCGGTCTCGGCGAAGGTGAGCTGCTTGGCCGAGGCCGCTTCGCGGCGTTGAGCGTCCAGCCGCCCAGGCCGACGGGGCTGCCGCCTTTGTTGGCGCAGCTCGACGTACTCGCCCGTGGCGTCATCGGCGGGGTCGTAGAGCACCTCGTTGATGACGAGGCCGCCGGGGGCGCCTGGGGTGCAGAGGCTGGTCGTGCCGGAGTCGCCGCCGCCGCCGGAGTCGCCGCCGGAGTCAGGGGGGCTGGTGTCGCCGGTGTCGACGATCCCCGTGTCGCCGGTGTCTGGGGGGACCGTCTCGGCGCAGCTCGTGCGGTTCTTGGCGTCGGGGGTGGAGACGGTGTCAACGCAGACGTCGGTGGCGCTGAGGTTGGTGTCGGCGCCGTCGTCTACCCGGGCGAGCACCTCCCCTTCGCCGGGCTCGGGGGCGAGGTCAGCGTCGGCGACCAAGGCGCCGGCCTCGTCGGTCCAGCCATCGGAGTTGGGGGCGACGCCGTAGACGATCACGTCGATGAGCTCACCGTCGCAGTCCAAGAGCTGCACGGCGTCGGCGTTGGTGTTGCCGTTGCCCAGATCCAGCGTAGAGGCCGTGGTGGTGACCTCATCGGGGGTGGGGCTGGTGAGCGCGGTGTCGCCGAGGATGTAGTAGCCCCCGGCGGGGATCACGGCGGTGGCGCCGAAGGTGTGGCGCGTCTTCATCGGCGTGGAGGAGCTCTTGCCGCGCTGAAACGCCCAGCCGGTGAGCGTGATGTCCGTGGCGCCGGGGTTGTACAGCTCAACCCACTCTTGGCCGCCGTCGGTGCCCGTGGGGTTCACCAAAAGCTCATTGATGACCACGGCTCCGGCGACCTCTGGGCAGGCGCCCGAGGCCGTGCGCGCAGGCGACGGCGCGAGGCTCAGCGTGCAGAGTCCGAGTAGCCCTCCTCCCGTCAGAAGGAATGACGCGCGCCGCATGGTGCCTCCGTGCCCGGCTGGCCCGCCGGTCCGCCAGTATAGCGCGGTCAGCCTTGGGCTCGCCCGTGACAAGAATTGGCCGAAGGGCTCAGATCTGCGACAGCGCTGAGGTTCTTGGGGATCTTCGCCGATGGATCTTCATCCATCGTGCACGTTGACAGAGATCGCCACCATCGGCGCGTCGCACAGCGCTGGGGCGGCGCGCACCAACAAGGTCAACGCGGGCAAGACCTCGCCCGCCACGACGCTGAGGAAGAAGGCGAAGAGCATGGGGAGAACCTCTACTCCCCAGCCTGACCAAGACCGAGGCGCTCAGGGGCGGCGACGACGGATGAGCGCGAGGGCGAGCACGACGGCCTCAAGGCCACCGAAGGGCGCCGTGGCGCAGCGGCCCGGGGGCTCATACACGGTGGTGCCGTCGCAGGGGTTCGTGGTGGCCGAGCCGCGGCCGCGACAGCCGCTCTTGGGGACGTCATCGGGCGGCACGCAGACGTCGCCGTTCTCGGCGCCAGGGCTCATCGTCGTCTGCAGGGTGAAATCGCTGCATTGGTTGGTGTCGGCGGCCTCAGGGGCGCGGCCCAAGGTCTGGGCCTCGCCTGGGGCCGGGGCCAGGGTGGGGAAGGCCGCGTTGCCGCAGTCGAACTCGACGCCCGCGGTGCCCGTGGGGCCATAAGCCAAGGCGTCGGCCTCGTTGCCGCCGCAGTCCATCAGGCGCAGGCCGTCTTCGCTGGAGCCGTTGCCGAGATCCAGCTCACCCGCCGCCACGACGAGGATGGGCGCGCCGACGGGCAAGTTCGTGAACTCCGTGGCGTCCTCGTGGATGACCAAGAAGCCGCCCGCGGGGAGGATCGTGCCGCCGGGCAACGAGAGGCCCTCGCCGAAGTTGGGCCAGGTGCTCGGCGCGACCTGCAGCTCCCAGCCGCCGAGGTCGATGTCGGCGGTGCCGAGGTTCACGAGCTCAATCCAGTGTTGCCCAGCGTCAGCGCCCACAGCGTCGGCGAGCACCTCGTTGATCAAGACGAGGCCGTTTCCGCTCACGTCACAAGGCGGGGGCGCGGGGTTCGCATAGCCGGGGTGACCTCGATCGCCAAAGACGGTGGAAGTCATCGCCGCTTTGGTTGTGTCAACACCGTTCATCCGGCGGCCGATGGACTCCGTTTCGCCGGGCTTGGGGGCGAAGCTCGTGGCCACGGCGCCGGAGTCATCCTCCCATTGGTCGTCGCTGTTGTCGCTGCCGTAAACGACGGTGTCGACGGGCTCGCCGAGGCAGTTCACGATGCGCACGGCGTCAGAGTCGGAGCCGGCGCCCGGGTTAATGCTGAGGTTGTAGCCGGTGACGCCGGAGTCTGGGGTGTAGCCGTCGTCGTGGATGAGCACGAGGCTCCCGGCGGGGATCACCACGTCGGAGAGGGACTTGGCGCTGGAGTAGGTGCTGGTGCCACTCCAAGGTCCAGCCGGTGAGCGTCACGTCCACGGCGCCGGGGTTGTACAGCTCAAGCCAGTCGGCGTTGTCTGAGCCAGGGGAGTTGGGGAGCAGCTCGTTGATGACGACGCCGCCGAGCACGCCGTTCGTCGCGCAGTCAAACGGCACGGGGTTCTCAAAGCCGGGAGTGACCTCACTCACGTCAAAGACGGTGAAGTCCTCCGCGGAGAGGTCGGTGTCAACCCCGTTTACCCAGCGGCCGATGGACTCGCCTGTGCCGGAGATGGTGGCGATCGACACGGCGATGTTCCCGGTGTCATCGTAGAATTTGTCGAGGTTCTCTTCGCCGTAGACGAGGGTGTCTACGGGGGCGCCGTCGCAGTTTCGGAGCTGCACGGCGTCGGCTTCGTCGCCGTTGCCGAGGTCGAGGACTACCGCCATCGTCAAGGTGCTAGCGTTCGGGGTGAAGTCGGGATGGTGGACGAGCACAAAACCACCGATGGGCACGGTCAAGGCGTCGAGCGCGTAGGTCTTGTCGTAGCTCCCCTTGCCGGTGTTCAGGGTCCAGCCGGTGAGGGTCAGCGCGTGGTCGCTCACGTTCAGGAGCTCAATCCACTCGCCGGGGGTCGCTGTGTCGGGGGTGGTCATGATCTCGTTGATGACCAGGCCGTCGATCTCGCCGTTCGTCGCGCAGTCAAACGGCACGGGGTTGAGCTCGCCGGGGGTGACCTCACTCACAGGGTAGAGGATAAAGTCGTCGCCGCTCCGGTCGGAGTCGTCGCCGTTGATGCGGCGGCCGATGGACTCCGCTTCGCCGGGCTTGGGGGCGAAGCTCGTGGCCACGGCGCCGGAGTCATCCTCCCATTGGTCCGTGTTGTTGTCGCTGCTGTAGACGACGGTGTCGACGGGCTCGCCGAGGCAGTCCACGATGCGAACGACGTCAGAGTTGGAGCCGGTGCCCAGGTTAATGCCGAGGTTGTAGCCGGTGACGCTGGGGTCCGGGGTGTAGCCGTCGTCGTGGATGAGCACGAGGCCCCCGGCGGGGATCACCACGTCGGAGAGGGACTTGGCGCTGGAGTAGGTGCTGGTGCCGTACTCCAAGGTCCAACCGGTGAGCGTCACGTCGGACGCGCCGGGGTTGTACAGCTCAAGCCAGTCGGCGTTGTCTGAGCCAGGGGAGTTGGGGAGCAGCTCGTTGATGACGACGGCCCCCGCCAGCTCGTCGCAAGTGCCCGAGGCCGTGCGCGCAGGCGACGGCGCGAAGGTCAACGCGGAGAGTCCAAGAAGCCCTCCTCCCGTGAGAAACCATGACGTGCGCCGCATAGACCCTCCAACCTGGCTAAACTGCCGGTCCGCCAGTATAGCGCGGTCAGCATTTTGCTCGCCTGTGACAAGAGCTGGCCGGGCGTGTCAGATCTGCGACAGCGCTGAGGATCTTTGGTTTTTGACGGTTGAACGCCGTCAGAAGCGCGTCGAGAGGAGGATCGCCGCCGTCGGCGCGTCGCACAGCGCTGGGGCGGCGCGCACCAACAAGGTCAACGCGGGCAAGGCCTCGCCAGAGACGACGCCAGGGCGAAGCAAAAGCGCGAGCGGCGCGGTGATCGGCCCAGGCGGGGTCAAGATCACCTTCGCCGTGAGCGCGGCGCGGTCGGTCATCACGTTGAGGTCGGTCGTGGGGCCGTCGATGAGCCTGTTGTTGGGGGCGACCTCGCCTGGGAAAGACAGGTGCGGCATCGCGGGGGTGAGGTGGGTGCGATCGCCGCGGGGCCAGGTGAGCGTCATGCCCGCGCCGCTGAGCAGCAGGATGGATCGGTCTACGCCCTCAAACCGGGAGAACGGGCCGTCCGCCGTCACCTCGGCCACGGAGATCCGCAGGGCGAAGCCTTGTGCGCCCTCGCCGAGCTTGAGCAGCTCATGGGTGACCCCGCCGCCGTTTCGCCAGGGCATCGTCTGCCAGTCGTCGGGGAGCACACGTCGAGGGGGGCCGAGCAGGGTGTTTAGGGCGGTGGGTTGGGGCATGGTGGTTGGCTAACGGGATGGGCGGTGGGGGTCACGGAGATTCTTCGCGCGACTCAACCCGCGCGGCGGCTTACAGGGCCTACAGCCAAGGAGCTTCATGGAACCGTCGTTTTTTGCCCTCTGGCTCCAAGGCCTCGGCGCCGTGCTCGCCGCGCTCACCCTCTTGTGGCTGATCTCGATCCCGCTCCGCGACGTGAGCATCGTGGATCCCGCCTGGGGCCTCACCTTCGCCATTCAAGGCACGGTCTGGTTCACCTTGGGCGCTGATGGTGGCCGGGCGAGCTTGGCCTTGGCCTTGGTGTGGGTCTGGGCCCTGCGCCTCGGCCTCTACCTGCTGTGGCGTCGCCAAGGACACGGCGAAGACTTCCGTTACCAAGAGTTCCGCCGCCGTTTTGGCCCCGAGCGGTACTGGTGGCTGAGCTTGTTCCAGGTGTTCTGGCTGCAAGGAGGGCTCTCGGCGCTGGTGGGCCTCACGCTGTTGGGGGCGATGTTCGGCGACGCGCCCTTGGGCTGGCTCGACGCCGTGGGTGTGCTGGTGTGGGCCTTCGGCTTTGTCTTTGAGGCGGGCGGGGACTGGCAGCTCGCCCGGTTTAAGGCCGATCCGGCGAACAAGGGCAAGCTGCTCACCACGGGGCTCTGGCGGTACACCCGGCACCCGAACTACTTCGGCGACGCCTGCCAGTGGTGGGGCCTCGCGCTGCTGTGTGTGGCGGCCGGGACGCCCATCGCGGCCCTCGGCGCGGTGTTGATGACCTGGCTCATCGTGAAGGTCTCTGGCGTGGCGCTCCTGGAGCGGTCCTTGGAGCGGGTGAAGCCCGGCTACGAGGACTACACCGCCCGCACCAGCGCCTTTGTGCCCTGGCCGCCGCGCTCAGGCTGAGCCTCAAGACGCTTTGGGGAGGGCGCCGCCGCGTCCGCGGGTTACAACGCCACGTCGTGCGCTCTGTGTGGAGCGCGCCTGCCACCCCCTCGGAGCGGGAGTCCGCGTGGCCCGCGTCGACTACTACACACTCCTCGGCGTAGAACGCGGCGCGAGCGCGGACGACATCAAGCGTGCGTTCCGGAAGCTCGCGCTCCAGTACCACCCCGACCGAAACCCCGACGATCTCGACGCTGAGCGGCGTTTTAAGGAGATCGCCGAGGCTTATGCCGTGCTCTCTAGCCCTGAAGAGCGCGCTCGGTACGACCAGCTCGGCAGCTTTTACCGCCCCGACGGCGCCCCGCCGACGCCTGAAGATCTCGCCCGGGCCTTGGGTGAGGTCTTCGGCGGGATCTTCGGCCGCCGCGCCGACGCCCAGGCCGGTGAAGACCTGCGCTACACCCTCACCCTCACCTTAGAGCAGGTGGCTGAAGGCGGCGAGCACGACCTCAAGGTGCCCCGCCAGGTGAACTGCCGCCGCTGCGAGGGCTCTGGCGCCCACCCCGACGGCGGCCGCCGCGAGTGTGAACACTGCACCGGCACCGGCAAAAACCCCGGCAGCGGGCGCCTGTTTAAGCCCCGCTGCCCCCGCTGTGAGGGCCGCGGCTTCATCGTCATCAAGCGCTGCGATCGCTGCGACGGCGCCGGTCGCCACGGCAGCGAGGACGTGCTGCGGGTGAAGGTGCCCAAAGGGGTGGCCACGGGCCAGAAGCTCAAGCTGCGCGGCCGCGGCAACGAGGGCCTCCGCGGCGGCGCCACGGGTGACCTCTTCGTGCTCATCAACGTCACCGAGCACAGCCTCTTCCGCCGTCGCGGCGCGGATCTGCTCTGCGACGTGCCCGTGACCTTCGCCGAGGCCGCCTTGGGCGCCGATGTTCCTGTGGCCACCTTAGGCGGCGGCACGATCATCCGGGTGCCCCCGGGCACGCAGTCGGGCAAGCTCCTGCGCCTCACCGGCCGCGGCCTGCCCACGCCCGACGGCAAGACCCCGGGCGATCTGCACCTCAAGGTCGTCGTTGAGGTGCCCGCCCGGCTCAGCGACGAACAACGTGCGCTCCTCGACAAGTTCTCGCGCCTGGCTGAGCCCGGCACACACCCTCAACGCGACGCCTTTCGTAAGGCCGTCAACCGCGGATGAGCGCCCTCTGATGACCTCTCGCCTCGTGCTCCTCGCCCTCCTCCTGCTCCCGCTCCTGCCCGCTGGCCCGGCCTGCGCGAGCAAGATCGGCAAGAAGGACTCTTTCCCCGAGGCGCCCAGCATCGTGCAGCAGGCCGAGGCCTTGGGGCGCACCGACCGCGACGAGGCCCTCGTCGTCTTAGAGGGTTACCTCAAGAACGGCGAAGACAAGTCGCTGATGCCGTGGGTGACGATGGCCGCGGGTGAACAGCGCCGCCTCAACGGCGAGCACGACGCCGCGCGGGATCACTTCGAGGCCTTGGTGCGCACCTGGCCTGAGCACGCCACCGTAGACGCCGCGAAGCTCGGCATGGCCCTGGTCGCGGTTCAGACCCGCAAAGACTCGGGCAACACCTGGGCCACCTTGGAGCTCATCGCCGTTGAGCATGTGCCCGACACGATGAACGCCGACCGCTTCCGCCTGCTCGCGCTCAAGGCCCAGCGAGAGGGCAAAGACTCGGCGGTCATCGCGCAGCTCGCCGATCAGGCCCGCTCCTTCGCCGCCGCCGACCCGGTCACCTTGGCCGCCGCCGGCGCCGAGCTCGTGGGCTTAGGCGTCACCACCGCCGCCGGGGCCGACGCCGCGCCGCCCGCCGCCGGAGACGTCGCCGCCTTGGCCCGGGCGCAGGAGAACCTCAAGCGCAAAGACATGAAGGCCGCCATCGCCGAGGCCAACGCGCTCCTGACCGACTACCCCACGAGCCCCTTGGCCGAGCACGCCCGCTGGGTCATCAAACGCGCCGAGGCGGGCGACCCCTACAAGCCGCTCACCATCGGCGTGCTCTTGCCGCTCACCGGCGAGTACGCGCCCCCGGGCAAACAGCTCAAGGACGCGCTCACCTTGGCGGTTCAAGACGCGGGCGGCGGGGTCACCCTGGTGTTTAAGGACAGCGCCGGAGACCCGGCCAAGGCCACGGCGGCGTTTGAGGCCTTGGTGCTCAAAGACGGCGTCGCGGCGGTGATCGGGCCCTTGCTCAAAGAGGAGGTCTTCCCCGTGGCGGCCCAGGCCCAGGCGGCGGGGGTGCCCTTGCTCACGCTCACCCAGGCGCCGGACGTCACCGACGCCGGGGACTACGTCTTCCGGGGGTACCTCACCACCGAGCAGCAGGTCGCGGGCTTGCTGGAGTACGTCATGGTGGAGAAGGGCATGCAGCGCTTCGCCGTGCTCGCCCCCGACAACGCCTATGGCCAGCACGCCCGAGACACCTTCGCCGCCCAGGTCGCGGCGCGGGGCGGTGAGGTCAAGGTCACGGTGATGTACCCGCCCGAGGCGAACGACTTCCGCAAGCAGGCCGCTGAGCTTGGGCAAAAGAACTACGAGGCCCGCCGCGCCGAGCTCTCCCGGCTCAAACGGGAGGCTGAGGCCAAAGGCATGAACCCCGACAAGGTCGTGCTGCCGCCCAACCAAGACTTTGAGGCGATCTTCATCCCCGACAACTACAGCCGCGTGGCCTTGGTCGGCGCGTCGTTGGCCTATGAGGAGTTCGCCGTGGGCAGCTTCCGGCCCACCCGCGGCTCGGCGCCGATCCCGCTGTTGGGCCTCAACGGCTACCACAACGCGGAGCTGCCCAAACGGGGCGGCGCGTATGTCTCCGGCTGCTACTTCGTGGACGCCTTCGACCCCCGAAACGGCGGCGCCGAGGCCTTGGCCTTCTCCGAGAGCTTCCAGCGGGCGTACAACCGCACGCCCACGGTGATGGAGGCCACGGCGTACGACGCTGGGCGGCTGATGGCCACGGCCGCGCGCTCCGGCGCCGCCGACCGTGAGGCCCTGCGCGCGGCGCTCAACGGGGCCCAGCTCGGCGCCCCGGTCTCGGGCGCGAGCGCCTTTGACGCCGAGCGTGAGCTGCAGCGGGCGATGATGGTGTTCTCCGTGCGCGGCGGGGCCATCGTTCGTGTAGACGACGACGTCCCCGAAGAGGCGCCCCCGACGCCCTGAGGGCGCTACTCCTGCGCCCCCGCCTCGTCGATGAGCGCCTGAATCTCCGGCGGCGGCGCCATCGACGGCAGCTCCGTGGGGCTCGTGGTCAGGCTCACCAAGGTGATCACCTGCTCGATGCCCATGGTCTTTGAGGTGAACACCGTGGCGGTGAGCATGCCCTCGATCTCGCGGTAGTTGCTGAGCTGGGTGCTCACGTTCAGCGAGCCCAGGTTCATCTTCACCCGCTCCTCGTAGCCCACCAAGAGCCCGGACTCCTGGGAGAAGTAGAGCGTGCGCACGTCGCCCCAAGGCTTCGTGGCCTTCACGACGAAGCAGTCCTCTTCAGCGTAAGGCGCCACCGCCGTCACCTCGACGGCGGTGTAGCGGGTCGCCCAGTCGAGGTCTCCCCGAGGGTTCGCGTCGAACAAGAGCTGGTCGCGCTCCTCGCCCTCCAGCAGGCGCGGGCCCTCTAGGTTGTCGGACGCCCAGCCCACGCCCTCGTAGAGCCCCATCTGCAGCTCACCGATGCCCGAGATCGACATCTTGGTGAGCATGTTTGAGCCCACCGTCCAGGTCTCCACCGTGCCGCCCATGCCCTGCGCGGGCATCGACAGGTCGGCGACCATGTGCATCGCGCCAGGGGCCGGAGGAGGGTTCGCCGGATCGACGCCCGTGGCCTTGAGGTAGCGCTCAAAGACCTCGGCGGGGGCGGGGAGATCCTTCGCCGCCGCGCCGCCGCCGCTCTCGGGGGCCCGCTTGGCCCCGCAGCCGACGCCGAGGCTGAGCGCACAGAGGAGGTGAAACGTGCGGGTCATGGGGTCTTCTCCAGAGCGCCGCGCGCCCAGGTGATCGCGGCCTGCTCGGCCTGGTCAACGCCTTGGCCCAGCGCCGCGAGGGTGTGGGGAGCCAGCTCATCCGGGGTCACGCCCCGCGCCTCGACGGGCTGACCGTCGGGGCCATACAGAAACGAGAACACGAGCTGCAGGCGGTCGCCGTTGGGCAGCTCACGCACCATGGACGGCAAGGCCCAGCCTGGCGTGGGCGCGCCGAACACCCGGGCGAGGCCGAGGCCCTGCAGCCCCGCGGCGAAGATCTCTGAGGTGGACATCGAGAGCTCGTCGATGATCACCGCCACGGGCCCGTCGATGCGCTGGGCGGCGGGACGAGGCCGGATGAGGAGCTGCAGGTCAAGATCGCGGCCCACCATCCGCCCCAGGCTCAGCTTGGACTTGCCCACGAAGTGCCCGGCGAGGTTGCCCGCCATCACCGCGACGCCGCCGGGGTTGCCCCGCACGTCCACCACCACGGCCCGGGCGCCTTGGGCCTTCAGCGACTCCACGGCGGCGGTGAAGGCCGGGCCGATGGACGGCATAAACACGTTGAAGTGGATGACGCCGACGTCGCCGGGGACGAGGCGCGACTCCAGCCACGCCGCCATCGGGGGCATCAGGCCGACCTCGGCGATCTCGCCGGGGGAGGGCTCGTGGGTGAGCTGCACCTCCCGGATGCCCTCTAAGGTCATGACGGTCAGCGTGGTGACCTGCCCGGCGAGCCCCTCGTCGACCGCGGAGAGGGAGAGGCTGCGCATGGTGGGCAGCAGCCGCTCCTCGACGCCATAATCGACGGACTTGACCCAATCGGCGGTCATCCAGCCGTTCGCCGCGATCACCGGCTGACTCACCTTGAGCCCGGCACGATCGGCGGGGCCGCCGGGCCGAATCCGGGTGAGCATGAGCTGATCCTCCACCAGCCGCAGCTCAAAGCCCGCGTCTCCGGGGCCGCCCAACGGGGGACGCGGCGGGGCGGCGGGGGCGGCGGGGGCGCCTCGTCGTCGTTCGGGGCGGGCGGCGCGGCGGCGGCTGGGGCGGGCGCATCAACTGGCGCAGCGGGCGGCGGCGGCGCCGAGGGCGGCGGCGTGGGCAGCGTGATCTCCCTCGGCACGTCCTCGGCGGCGGGGAACACCTGAAAGTGGCTGTCGCCCAAGGCGTCGAGGAGCTTCTGGATGACCGCCCGCGTCTCGGCGTTTGTGCGCGCGGCCTGGGCCTCGGGGAGCAGCTCGTCGTGGAGCCCCTGCCAGTCGAGGCCCTTCATCGCCGGGTCGGGGTAGGCCTCGCCGATGGCGCTCCAGGCGAGCTCAAAGCTGGCGAGCTGGGCCGGATCCGCCGGGGCCCCACCACGAACCGCGCCGTCGCGGGCAGCGCAGGAGAGCAACAGCAGCAGGATCGGTCCCATACGTCACTTCACCAGGGGCGGGTTGTTGAGCTGGTCAATAAGCTCCAGGCGCTCGCTGCGCACGACGATCTGGGCCTTGGCGCCTGCGCAGAGCCGGGTGAGCGGCGCGGGCTGCGTCTCCCAGCCTTCGCCGGGCAGACGGATGGCGAGCACGCTCAGGCCGTGGTCTTGGGCGAGCCCGGCGACGGTGGCGCCATCCAGGCGACCCCCGGCCTTCACCAGCAGGTCTAAGGTGAGCAAGAGCGTGTCGCCGACGCGGTGGGTGTTGATCACCCGGGTGTCCAAGGCGGCGGAGGCGAACAGCGGCGCGGCGATCTGCGAGGTGGAGAGGCTCACCTCCACACCCAACGACGTGCGCACCTTCTTGGCGAGGCGCTGGTCAAAGAGCCGCATCACGATGGGCACCGTGGCGGCCATCTCGCGCACGTCCATGGCGATCTCCAGGTTCGCGAGGTCGTCGTCGGTGGCGATGATCACCGCCCGGGCCCCGGCGACGTTCAGCGCCCGCAGGGTGTGGTCGGCCAAGGCGTCGCCGATGAGCACCTCGACGCCCAGCTCTCGGGCGCGCTCGACGAAGGGGTTGTCGCCGTTTCTCTCGATGACGAAGACCTGCTCGCCGTGGGCGCTCAGCTCCTCGATGATCCGGAAGCCGACGGTCCCGGCGCCGCAGACGATGATGTGGCCGCGACTGGACTGCGCCATGGTCTCTACCCAGCGGGGGTTGTTGTTGCCTCGGCGCACGTTGCGCAGAGCCAGCTTGACGACACCTTCAGCGAGCAAAAACACGCCGAGGATCGGCTGAACATACTGCACGGCCTGCCCGATGGGGTGGGCGGGCAAGGCGCCGATGTGCTCCATGAACAGGAGCGCGTAGGAGTTGAAGAAGGCGTCCGACCAGCTCGGCGCGACGCCGCTGACCGGCGCGCCATAGGCCCGATGCAGGACCGCGCCGATGAGGAAGACCACGCCGAGGCTCATCATGGGCCCGATGAGCACCCGCAGGCCGCTCATGTAGAAGCGCACGATGGCGAGGCGGCGCCGTAGGCGGACCTCCAGGGGGCTGGGCTTGGGCGGACGCGCTCGCACGGCGGGAGCATAGCGCGGTTGGGGGGCCAGAGACGAACCCGCGCGGGGTTCACCCCCCTTGACATTAGTTTCCATGGAAACTATAAGAAAACCATGAGCACCGAGCAGACCCCGCCCGACCCCCAACTGCCCCCCTTCCCGGTGAGCGAGCTGGAGGCCCACCTCGGCTTCTGGCTGCGCCGGGTGTCGAACCAGGTCTCCGCGCGGTTCACCCGCCAGGTCGAGGCCCACGGCGTGAGCGTCTCGGACTGGGTGGCCCTGCGTCGCCTCTACCCCGACGCCCAGGTGAGCCCCGCGGCCCTGGTGGAGTCCCTCGGCATGACCAAAGGCGCGATCTCCAAGGTGATCGATCGCCTAGAGGCGCGTGGCCTCGCCGCTCGCGCCCGCCGCGGCGACGACCGCCGCCACCAGCACGTCACCCTCACCGATGACGGCCGCGCCCTGGTCATCACCTTGGCCCAGCTCGCCGATGAGAACGACGCCCACTTCTTCGGCCACCTGCCCCCCGACACCCACGACGCGCTCTTGACCACGCTGCGTGAGCTGAGCGCCACCCACGGCCTCGTCGCCGTGCCCATCCACTGAGAGGAGGTCTGATGAGCCCCGAGGTTGTCTCCGCCATTCACGCCTGCGCCGCTGACGCCAACCTGGGCAAGCTGCACTTCGGCGAGGTGCTCCGCCGCCTTAGCGCCGCGGGCGTGGAGTCCTACCACGCCGACTACCGCGACGGTCACACCCGCTACTACCTGCCCAACGGTGACACCACGGCGGTCCTGCTGGGCCACGAGCACCCGCCCATCGGGGAGGCCCTCGACGCCGACGCGCTCCAAGAGGCCATCCGGGGCTCCCAGCGCGGTTCGGTGCGTTACCCCGAGTTTGTGCTGCGCTCCTGCGCCGCGGGCTGCGTCGGCTATGTCGTGTGGATCGCCGGGCGGCACGTCACCTACTTCGGGCGTCGCGGTGAGCAGCACGTCGAGAGATTCCCGGCGAGCCTCTGAAGCGTCAGCGTCGTCGCGGTATCGTCAGAGCAGGCCGGAGTCCCGAGCCTGACGACCCAACGCGCGGAGCCCCGAATGAGCTTTCATCCCGACCTGCTCCCTTGGGCCCGCTGGCTCCCCCGAAGCCCAGTGGTGCCGCTGACCCGCCCGCTCCTTCGCTGGCTCACCGCCAACGCCCCGGCCCCAAAGGTGCGGGCGGACGTTGTGGTCGAGGACAAACGCACCCAAGACGGCGCCGTGCGGGTGCGTTTTTACCGGCCCGCCCAGGCGACGGGGCCGCTGCCCGCGCTGGTGTGGATGCACGGCGGGGGCTACGTCATCGGCGCGCCGGAGCAAGACGAGGCCATGATGGCGGAGATCGCCGCGGAGCTCGGCCTCGTGGTGGCCTCGGTCAACTACCGCATCGCCCCCGAGCACCCCTTCCCGGCGCCGTTGGACGACTGCGCGGCGGCCTTGGCCTGGCTCCTCCGCGAGGCGGCGGCGCTGGGGGTTCGGCCCGATCGTGTGGCGGTCGGAGGGGCCAGCGCCGGTGCGGGCCTGGCGGCGGCTTTGGCCCAGCGCGCCCATGACGAGGGCCTTCCTGTGGCCTTCCAGCTCCTCATCTACCCCATGCTCGACGACCGCACGGTCACCCGCGCCGACCTCAACACCCAAGACCACCGCATCTGGAGCCAAACCAGCAACCTCATGGGCTGGACCGCGTACCTGGGCCAGCCCCCCGGCGCCGCCCACACGCCCCCCTACGCCGTGCCCGCCCGCCGCGAGGGGCTCAGCGGCCTGCCCCCGGCCTGGATCGGCGTGGGCACCCTCGACCTCTTCCATGACGAAGACGTCGAGTACGCAAGGCGCCTCACCGCCGCCGGGGTGCCCACAGAGCTCGTCGTGGTGCCCGGCGCTTACCACGGCTTTGACGGCGTTCAGGGGAGCGCGCCGGTGTCCCGGGCGTTTCGTGACGCGGCGAAGAAGGCCTTACAACGCGGACTCGCCGTCGAGGTGTGAGATGGGTCTCTTGGCCTGGATCGTGGTCTTTGCGGCGGTGTGGATCGGCGTGGCGCGGCTCTTACGACGGCCCGAGAAGCGGCCCCAAGAGGTCGCCAAACGGGCGTTCGACGGCGCCCGCACGGTGGGGAACACCTTCTTGGGCAGCGCAGGCGGGCAGTCCCTCCCCGAGGTAGAGCCCAGCCAAGACGACGGCTTAGAGCCCGGCGGCGCCCACGTCCTTCACGTCACGCCGCCCGAGGAGCCAGACCCTTAGGCCGCCTCAAACACCAGACGATCGGCGTAGGCCGAGGCGGCGGCGTCTACGTCGGCCTCCTCCGCGCGTCGCAGCAGCTCCTCTCGCCCAAAGAGCAGGCCAAGCTCGGGGATGTCGCTCAGCACCGAGCCGATGACGATGGGCAACATCCGCCGCGCGAGGCCAAGCTGGCTCGGCGAGACGCGGCTGCGCAGATAATGAACGTGGCCGACCTCATCGACGAGGATCTGCGCGAAGAGCGCCTCGATCCGGGCCAACGCGGCGGGCTGGGCTGAGAACAGCTCCCGGGCCTTCTCCAAGAGCAAGGAGAAGATCACCACGCCGACGATCTCACCGCAGAGCACGGCGATGTCGGAGAGCCCCTCGGGCATAAACACCATCAACTTCACGAGCAGCTTCGTGCGGGCCGGAGGCTCGGAGACCTCGACGTCGAGGCCCAAGGTCGCCAAGGCGTCCTTCAAGATTCGGGTGTGGTAAAACTCCTCGATCTGGATGAAGGTGTGCGGATCCTCCAACAGCGCGTCCTGGCGACGGGGGTTCTGAATGGAGAGCTCCACCCCAAAACGCTCCGAGCGGTTGGTCTTCGCCGTGGCCAAGGCCCACAAGGTCGCGGCGTCTAAGCCGGGCTCGGGGGCTGGGGCGAGGTGGTTCTTGTGGAAGACCTCGGGATCGATCGGGAGCGCGCCTTGCCAACGAACCGGGTGGCTGTCGATCTCGGCGAAGAAGCGCTCCCGCACGTCGAAGCGGCGGGCGGCGAGGTTCGGCACGCCGTCCCGGGCGCGCAGGTAGCTGAGGTAGGCGCCGCGAAACCGGGCTTGGTGCTCTGGGGGCATCGGGGTGAAGGCGTGGCTCATCGGGTTCCTCCTGGGGCCAGCGTACTAGGTTTGGCAGTAACTGCCAAGGTGGGTTTGGCAGTTTCTGCCGTGCGGGGTTAAACCTGGGTGAATGAGCCTCTCCCAGACCACTCAAGCCGACCCGCCGGACGCCGCCGAGCCCTCCCTGGGCCTCGCGGACGCCTTGCCCATCTTCCCGCCGCGCCATGAGCGTGATCGCCAGGCCCTTGAGGCGTCTCGGGCGGTGGTGGGGCTGTACCTGCGCGAGGGCACCGCGGACCTCTCGGTCAAGCAGCTCGCCGAGCACGCGGGGCTCTCCGAGCGCACGTTCTACCGCACCTTCCCCACAAAAGAGGACACGATCCGCCCGTATGTTGAGGCGGGGCTGCACTACGTCGTCGCCCAGGTGCGGGACGCCGCGCCGCAGCTCCCGCTGCGGGAGGTGTTGACCCGCGCCTTCGCCGCCCCCCTCGACGCCGCGATGGCCCACGGCGACGGCGTGTTCTTGGCGGTGCTGCGCCAGAACGAGCCTCTGCGCGCGGTGTGGCTCAAGGTGATCACCGACGCGGAGGTGGCCTTCGCCGAGGTGATCGCCGGGCGCTTGGGCGGCTCCCCCAGCTCAGCGCAGGCCCGCCTCGCCGGGGCGACGGTCGTCACCGCGGCGCGCCTCGCCTTGGAGCCCCAGACGTCGGGCGCCCGGCCGAGCGAGGTGTTTGAGGGCTGCCTGGATCTCCTCGGCCCCGCGCTGTTTGAGCCGCGCCCGTCCTAAACGCTCCGCCAGGCCGCCTCGATCGCCGCCAAGAGCGACTCGCGCCGCGCCTCGGCGTGCAGCTCGCCCCACAGCGCCCCGTCCCGAAACAGAAACATCGCCGGGAGATGGAACACGTCGAGCTCCGCCGCCACCCCGGGGCTCTCCTCGACGTTCAGCTCGTAGAGCGGCGCGGGGATGTCCGGCGCCAAGGCCAACAGCAGGGCCTTGACGTGTCTACAGGCGCCGCAGCCGGGCTTGGTGAACACGACGAGGCCCGACGCGCCGGGCGCTTCTAAGGTGTGGAAGAAGCTGTGGTTGTTGAGGCTTTGCATCGGTGTCTCACTGAAGCAGGACATCGCACGGCTTCCAGTGATTAACTTACAGGGATGGAGAACCCATGAACCTCATCTTCGCGCTCGCCTTCGCCCACTCCAACGCCTTCGCGGGCACCACCTTCGGCGGTGGCGACCTCGGCTTCGTCGGCGAGCTTGACGCCGCTGGCGCCGAGGCCCTCGTCGAGCTGCGCGCCCAGCCCGTTGAGCTTGAGCGCGGCGCCATTGAGCTCGTGTGGGCGCCCTCGTCGCTCTCTTGGGGCATCTACCCCGCCGAGAAACGTCTCGACCGCGTCGAGGTGGCCGTGATGGAGGGTCGCCGGGAGTTCAGCTCGGGCAAGTCCGCCGCGCGCTTCTCCGTCGGTGAGGTGACCTTCGACCGTGACCTCGGCTACATCGACCTGCGCTTCGGTGAGGGCGGCGTCGAGCTGCAGCTCATCGAGCAGCTCCACCTGCAGCTCGGCGTCGACATGCGCCTTCGCGCCTTGGACGCCCGCTTGGGCGCGCTCACCGACGAAGACGTCGAAGAAGAGATCCTCACGGCGCTGATGCTCGGCGTGCCCGTGGGCGTCGTCTACCGACAAGACGACATCGGCGGTCACTTCTACGGCGCCGCCCAGCTCGGCCTGCGGCCCTCGGTGGGCCTCGCCGGGGATCGGGCCTTCGTCTACGACATGAGCTGGGGCGGTGAGCTGGGCGTGCACGTCCTGCGTGAGGAGGAGGCCGACGCCCGGGCGTTTCTGGCCTACACCGGCAAGATCGACACCTTCACCGCCTTGGAGGTCGGGCAAGAGCAGCGCCTCACCTTGGGCGGGCGCGTAGACTTCTGAGCCAAGCCGGGGCGCCCTCGTTTAGCGGAGCCCCTCACGCAGAAGATCCTGGCCCCACCACCGCGCGCCGTCGGCGCGGATGAGCGTGGGCACACCACACACGCCGCGGGCCTGGGCGTCGTCGGTGTTGTAGCGGATGATGTCTTTGACGTTTCTGGCCTCGGCGGCGCGCAGGATGGCGTCGGCGTCGAGGCCCTCAGCGCGGAGCACGGCGGCCACGACCTCGGGCTGGCCGACGTCTTCGCCTCGGGCCCACAAGGCCCGGTACAAGGGAAGGTTGGCCTCGGGGGCGACGAAGCTCACCCGCATCGGCAGCACGCTGCGCACAGGGAAACAGGCGGGGAAGGTGAAGGGCACGCCCCAGTACGCCGCCCACTCGGTGAGGCCGGTGAACATCGAGGCCTGCTGCCCCGGCGGCATGGCGAACACGGGGACGAGCGGGTTGCCGATGGCCCGAAACAAGGCGCCGAGGAGGATCGGCCGCCAATGAATCCTCAGGCCGTGGGCGGCGGCGAGGCCGGGCAAGACCTCGACGGCGAGGTAAGCGAAGGGGCTGGCGATGTCGTGAAAGACCTCGATGACCTCGCCTGTGGGCGCCACGGGCGGGGAGGGGGCGTAGGTCCGACCGCCCAAGGTGGCCGCGGCGAGGCGAAGCCCGGCCTCACCACACAAGGCGCGGGCGCCGTCGAGAAACGCGGGCAGCGCGAAGACCTCGGGCGGCGGGCTGGGCTCGGCTTGGGCGGGGGGCTCCGGCGGCGTCTTGCCCAGAGCCAAAGACTCGAAGAGCGCGAGGGTGAGGGCAGGGCGCTCGGCCTCAGGCGCGGCGTTCACCAGGGCCCGCGCGCGGCGGGTGGCGTCTCCCTCGGCGGGCAGCTCTCCCAAGAGGCCGAGGGCCTCGGCCCGGCGGCGGCGCTGCTCGTCTAGGCGCTCCCAGCGCACCTGGCTCCAGGCCGGGTCGCCGCGCTGCACCATCTCGGGGCTGGCCAAGGGGGCGACGGCCCGCCAGATCACGGCGCAGCCGGTCTCTTGTTGGGCCTGGTGGAGGTCCGCCGCGGCGATCCACGAGGCGAGGTCGCTGAAGTCCACATAGAATTGAGCGGGTGTCATCGGCCTATTCTAGCCTACAGGACGATCCAATGAGCGACAGCGTTCGAGTAGACAAGTGGCTCTGGGCGGCGCGCTGCTTCAAGACCCGCTCTCAGGCCACGGAGGCCTGCGTCACCGGCCATGTGCGGGTGAACGACGAGCCCGCGAAGGCCGCGAAGCTCGTGCGGGTCGGCGACACGGTCACGGCGCGCACCCCGGGCGGTGAGCGCATCCTGAAGGTCGCGGGCTTAGACGACAAACGAGGCCCCGCCGAGGTCGCCCAGGCCCTCTATGAAGACCTCACCCCGCCGCCCGAGCCCAAGCTGCCGTGGCAGCTCTTTGAGGCCCCGCCCGAGCGCCGTGAGCCCGGGGCGGGCCGCCCGACGAAGCGGGATCGCCGCCTGATCGACCACCTCAAGGAGCTTTGAGGGTCGCCCGGGAGGTGGTCGAAGATTCTGCACGAGACGCAGAGGGTTCGGTCAGTTTGAGGCGTATTGGCGGCATAGGGATCGCGCATGTCCCAACCCCACGACGCGCTGTTCAAGTTGGTCTTTGGTGAGCCCGCCGCGCTGCGCGGCTTCTTGCGTGACGTGCTGCCCCCGGAGGTCGTCCCGCTCCTCGACCTCAGCCAGCTCACGCCCCTGCCGACGTCCCAGGTGAACGACAAGCTCGCCGTGCGCATCCCCGACCTGCTCTACCAGGCGCCTTGGCGTGGCGGCGGCCAAGCGCAGCTCGCCGTGGTCATGGAGCACCAGTCCTCTCCCGACCCCCGGATGCCGCTGCGGGCGCTGCGCACGACGATGCGGGTGTGGGAGCAGGCCATGGAGGACCCCACCGCGCGGCTGCCCGTGGTGTTGACGCTGGTGGTCACCCACGGCGCGCGGCCCTGGTCGGCGCCCACCAAGCTCTCCGAGCTCTACGACGCGCCCCCCGAGGCCGTGGCCGCCCTTCGCCCCTACCTGCCCGAGCTGGTGCTGTTTGTGGAGGATCTCGCGGTGATCCCCGACTCGGCCCTGCCCGGAGACGGCGGCGCGCGCTTGGCCTTGATCCTCCTGCGCCACGCCCACGAGGGCAAGCTCTGGCGGAACATCGAGGACAACGTGCCTCTGTTCCAAGCGGGGCTCAGCGAGCTCGGCGTGAACCCGAGCCTAGGGATGTTAGAATACGCCATGAAGCTCAGCGAGGCGCCGTGGGACGACGCCTTGCGTGAGCGGCTCTTGGCGCTGCTGAACCCCCCGGAACGTGAGGTGATCATGAGCTACTTCTACCGACAGATGGAGGCGAGCCGAGAGGAGGGCTTCCAGCTCGGCCGAGAGAGCGAGCGCGCTCGCAACGCCCGCGACGTCGCGCGGCGCCTGCTCACCCGGCGTTTCGGCCCGCTCTCCCCCGAGGACGAGGCCGCGCTCGACGGCGCGTCGATTGACGCCCTCGAAGCCGTGCCAGACCACATCTTCATCGCGCCCACGGCCTCAGCGCTGCTCCGTGCCATCGGCGTCTACTAGGGCCGCTCCGCCCAGTCCGCGAGGTCTCTCGCTCAGCGTGAGGGGTTCATGAGCTACTTCTACCGACAGATGGAGGCGAGCCGCGAGGAGGGCATCCAGCTCGGCGAGAGCGCAAGCGCGCGCCCGCTTCGCCGAGGCCTTGGAGCAAGAGCGCGCCCGCACAGCCGAGGCCTTGGAGCAAGATCGCTGGCGATACCTCCGAGAGACCGTGGGGCGCCTGCTCACCCGGCGTTTTGGCCCGCTCTCCCCCGAGGACGAGGCCGCGCTCAACGGCGCGTCGATTGACGCCCTCGAAGCCGTGCCAGACCACATCTTCACCGCGTCCTCCGCCGCCGAGGTGCTCCGGGCCATCGGCGCTTAGGGCGGCTCAGACCACCCGGTGCCCCAGCAGCCCCTGCAAGACCGGCACGCTCGTCTCCCGGCGCCCGAACCCCGTCGTTGCGCTGGCGAGCTGCCACACGTCCAAGGCCGTGAGGCCCTGCAAGATGAACAGGGCTGGGCCCAAGGCCATCGACGCCGGGCGGTTGTCCATGGACGCGGCGACGACGTTGAGCCCCACCAAGGCGCTCGCCGCGACGAAGGCGCGCAGGGCCTTGTGCGGCTGGCCGAGGGTGAGGTAACCGAGGCCCCCCACGAGCGGCACGAGGTTGAGCAGGCTGTGCAGGAGCGGGCGACGGCGGGTGACCGTCGTGGGGCTCGTGGCGGCGGGGGCGGCAGGGTCCACGGCGGGCTCCGGGCGGCGTTGACGGGCGGGGAGGGGCGGCTTAGAGTCGAGCGCGCCTTGGCCACGGGTGCTGCTGAGCTAATCCTCACGCTCAGAGAAGGCAAGCTCGATGGCCGATCCCTCGGAGCGTGCATGGCCGGCATGACCTTTCAGGATCTCATCTTGTCGCTCCAGCGGTACTGGGGCGAGCGAGGCTGCGCGATCCTGCAGCCCCTCGACCTGGAGGTCGGCGCGGGCACCTTCCAC
Organism: Deltaproteobacteria bacterium; assembly: GCA_016717595.1. GTDB lineage: Bacteria > Myxococcota_A > UBA796 > UBA796 > CAJQPC01 > JADKFE01. Next base: position 23,187 of record JADKFE010000130.1, read on the forward strand.
CCCGCCACGTTCTTACGCTCCTTGGGCCCTGACGCCTGGCGCGCGGCCTATGTGCAGCCCTGCCGCCGCCCCGGCGACGGCCGCTATGGCGAGAACCCCAACCGCCTGGGCCACTACTACCAGTTCCAGGTCATCATGAAGCCGAGCCCGCCGGACATCCAGGAGCTCTACCTGGGCAGCCTGCGCGCCATCGGCATCGATCTCAACCGCCACGACGTGCGGTTTGTCGAGGACGACTGGGAGTCCCCCACCTTAGGCGCCTGGGGCTTGGGCTGGGAGGTGTGGCTCGATGGCCAAGAGGTCACGCAGTACACCTACTTTCAGCAGTGCGGCGGCCACGACCTCTCGCCGATCTCCGTCGAGCTGACCTACGGCTTAGAGCGCGTGGCGATGTACCTCCAGGGGGTCGACAACGTCTACGACCTCACCTGGGTCGAGGGCATCACCTACCGCGACGTCTTCTTGAAGAACGAGCAGCAGCAGTCGGCCTACGCCTTCAAACACGCCGACATCGACCGCCTCTTCGCCGCGTTCAACTTCGCCTTTGAGGAGTGCCGGGCGCTCGTGAGCCAAGGCCTGCCGCTCCCGGCCTATGACCAGGCCTGCAAAGCCTCACACCTGTTCAACGTGCTCAACGCCCGGGGCGCCATCTCCGTCGCCGAGCGCGCCCAGTACATCAAACGAATCCGTGACCTCGCGTGCGCCTGCGCCGATGCCTCGCTGGGTGTGCACCTTGAGCGCGCCGCCGTGGAGGGGGAGTGATGTCGTCCGCCGACCTGCTGATCGAGGTTCGTTGTGAGGAGCTGCCGGTCTCGATGATCGGCCCGGCCTTGGACGGCCTGGAGTCGGGCCTTCTGGCCTTGCTCAAGGGCGTTGAGCACGGCGCCGCCCGCGCCTTCTCGACGCCGCGCCGCCTCTGCGTCGTGGTGGAGGGCGTGGCCGGGGCGCGCCCGGTCGAGGACCGCTACGTTCATGGCCCCAACCTCAGCGTCGCCAAAAAAGACGGCGCCTGGACCGGCGCGGCCCTGGGCTTCGCCAAGAAGAACGGCGTAGGCGTCGAAGCGCTGGTGGAGATCGACGGCCCCAAGGGTGACCGCGTCATCGCCGCGCGTTTCTCCGCGGGCGGGGAGACCACCCCGGCCCTGATCGCGGGCGGGCTTGAGGCGCTGATCTTGGGCCTGCCGTTCAAGAAGTCGATGCGCTGGGGCAGCGGCGCGGCCCGCTGGGGTCGGCCCTTCCACCAGGTGATCGCGGTCTACGGCGGCGCGCGCATCGACGCCACCGTCGCCGGGATCCCCACCACCGACGCCGTCATCGGCCACCGCCTCTCGACCTTGGCGCCGGGCCCCGTCGCGAACGCCGAGACTTACCTCGCCGCCCTTCGGGATCGCCATGTGTTGGCCGATCGGGCCGAGCGCCGCGCCGTGATCCGTGAGGGCCTCGCCGCCGTCGCCGCGGGCCGCGGGGTGGAGGTCGCCTTGAACGAGGCGCTCATCGACGAGGTGACAGACCTGGTGGAGTGGCCCGTGCCCCTGGCCGCCACCTTCGCTGAAGAGCTGCTGCACCTGCCGCCGCGCCTGCTCGTCGAGTCGATGCGCGTGAACCAGCGCGTCTTCCCGACCTTGCGCGACGGTCAGCTCACGAACGTCATCTTGACCGTGAGCAACAACCCCTTCGGCGACGCCGCGCTCATCGCTGAAGGCAACAAGCGGGTGCTCGCCGCGCGGTTCTACGACGCGCAGTTCTTCTACGCTGAAGACCGCAAGACGCCCCTGGCCCAGCACGGCGAGGGCCTGGTGAAGATGCGCTGGGTGAAGGGCCTGGGCACCATGGCCGACAAGCAGGAGCGCATCGGCACCTTGGCGCAGTCCTTGGCGAGCCTGCTCGGCGCGGACCCGCTGGTGGCGTTCCAGGCGGGCTCCTTGGCCAAGGCCGATCTCTTGACCTTGATGGTCGGCGAGTTCCCCGAGCTGCAGGGCCACATGGGGCGGCTCTACGCCCAGAACGACGGCCTCGACGCCAAGGTCGCCTTGGCGATTGAGGAGCATTACCTCCCGCGCTTCGCCGCCGACGGCCCGCCGACGAGCGCCGCCGGTCAGACCGTGGGCCTCGCCGACCGCTTAGACACCCTCGCCGGCTGCTTCGGCATCGGCTTGGTGCCCAAAGGCAGCGCCGACCCCCAAGGGCCTGCGCCGGGCGGCGAACGGTGTGCTGGCGATCCTCTTCGCCTCGGGCCGCGCCGTGCCGCTCACGGCCTTGGTCGGCGCCGCCCTCGACGGCTACGAGGCCCGCGAGGGCAGCGCCGTCGTCATCCGCCGCGACCGCGCCGAGGTGATGGCCCAGGTGACGCAGTTCATCCTGGAGCGCCTGCGCGCCCAGCTCAAGGACGAGGGCTACGCCACGGAGCTCGTCGACGCCGTGCTCAGCGCGGGCGGCGACGAGGTGCGCGGCCTGCTCGCCCGGGTGGACGCCTTGGCCACCTTGGCCCGCTCCGGCGGCTTCGGGGAGCTGGTGCAGCTCGTGAAGCGCGTGCAGAACATCTCCAAAGACCACGACAGCGCCGTGTATGACGCCGCCGCGCTGCCCGAGCCCGCCGAGCGCGCCTTGGCCGAGGCCTTCGAGTCCGCCCGGGACGAGGTCAACGCCGCCTTCGCCCGCGTAGACGTCGGCGCGGCCCTGGCGCGTATGATCCAGCTCCGCCCCGCCGTGGCTCTGTTCTTCGACCAGGTGCTCGTGATGGCTGAAGACGAGGCCTTGCGGCGCAACCGCCTCGGCCTCTTGCGTGCCGTCGCCGAGCTGTTCCGGTCTGTGGCAGACTTCCGTAACCTCAGCGCGGAGTGAGCCCAGGCGCTCTCCGCACACCCCCGGAGTCCGAGATGTCCGAGCGTACTGTCTACCTCTTCGGCGATGGCAAAGCGGACGGCGCCGCCTCCGACAAGGCCCTCCTCGGCGGAAAAGGCGCGAACCTCGCCGAGATGACGCGGCTGGGCCTGCCCGTGCCTCCGGGCTTCACGGTCACCACCCGGGCGTGCAACTACTACTTCGCCAACGGTGAGCAGCACCCGCCGGGCCTCGATGACGAGATCCGCGCCGGGGTGCGCCACATCGAGGCGCTCACGGGCAAAGGTTTTGGCTCGGGAGAGAACCCGCTGTTGGTCTCGGTGCGCTCCGGCGCCCCGGCGTCGATGCCGGGCATGATGGACACCGTGCTCAACCTCGGCCTCAACCAGACGACGGTGAAGGCCCTCGCCGCCCGCAGCGGCAAACCCCGCTTCGCCTGGGACTCTTACCGCCGCTTCTTGCACATGTTCGGCGACGTCGTGCTGCGTATCCACGCCAGCCGCTTCCACCGCGCCCAGAAGGCGCTGTTCGGCGAGCGCGGCGTCGAGGAGCTCTCCGTGGAGGAGCTCGGGCGCCTGTGTACGGCCTGGGAGGAGGTGATCGTGCAGTCGATCGGCCGCTTCCCCCACGACCCTTGGGATCAGCTCACCGCCGCCATCGACGCGGTGTTCAAGAGCTTCAACACCCAGCGCGCCCGCTACTACCGCAAGACGCACAACATCCCTGAAGACTGCGGCACCGGCGTCAACGTGCAGGCGATGGTGTTCGGCAACCTCGGCGAGTCTTCAGCCACGGGCGTGGCCTTCACCCGCGACCCCAACACCGGCGAGCGCATCTTCTTCGGTGAGTGGCTGCCCAACGCCCAAGGCGAAGACGTCGTCGCGGGCTTGGTGACGCCGCACCCGGTCAACAACCTGCGCGACCCCGACGCCCAAGAGACGTTGGAGCGCCGGATGCCCGTGGCCTACGCCGAGCTGATCCGCCTCCAGGCCATCTTGGAGCGGCATTACCGGGACATGCAAGACATCGAGTTCACCGTGGAGGAGGGGCGGCTCTACCTGCTCCAGACCCGCAACGGCAAACGTACCCCCGCGGCCTCGGTGCGTATCGCCGTGGAGCTCGTCGAGGACGGCGTCATCACCATCGAGCAGGCCTTGGCCCGGGTCGATCCCAAGCTCTTGGAGCTCGTGCTGCGCCCGGTGCTCGACCCAAAAGCCAAACGAAAGGTCATCGGCAAGGGCCTGCCCGCCTCCCCCGGCGCGGCCTCGGGCCGGGTGGTGTTCCACGCCGATGAGGCCCAAGAGAGCGTCGATCGCGGTGAGCAGGTCGTGCTCGTGCGTATGGAGACCTCCCCTGAAGACATCCAGGGCATGACCGTGAGCGCCGGCATCTTGACCTCTCGCGGCGGGCAGACCTCCCACGCGGCGGTGGTCGCCCGCGGCATGGGCAAACCCTGCGTGGTGGGCGCCACAGACATCGTCGTGGACTACGAGCGCCAGCTCTTCTACGCCGGGGACGAGGTGATCCGCCGCGGCATGTGGATCACCATCGACGGCGCCACGGGCGAGATCATGGAGGGCAAGGTGCCCACCCTGCCCGCGGCGACGGACTCCGGCGCCATGTCCCAGCTCCTCGGCTGGGCGGACGCCCGGGCGCGGCTCAAGGTGCGCGCCAACGCCGACACCGGCAAAGACGCCAAGCGGGCGCGTGAGCTGGGCGCCTTGGGCATCGGCCTGTGCCGCACCGAGCACATGTTCTTCCAGCCCGTCGCGCTGCGCGCCATGCGCCAGCTCATCTTGGCTGAAGACCGCAAGGCCCGGCTGCGGGCGCTCAGCCAGGTGCTGCCGATTCAGCGCGACGACTTCGTGGAGATCTTCGAGGCGATGGACGGCCTGCCCGTCACCATCCGCCTGCTCGATCCCCCGCTGCACGAGTTCTTGCCCTCTACGCCTGAAGACATCTCGTCGGTGGCTGAAGACCTGGGCGTGAAGCCTGAGCTCCTGCAAGAGCGCCTGCGCCAGCTCCACGAGGCCAACCCGATGATGGGCCACCGCGGCTGCCGTCTGGGCGTCACCTCGCCGGAGATCTACCAGACGCAAGTGCGGGCGATCTTTGAGGCGGCGGTGCAGGCCACCAAGGCCGGCGTCGTGGTGATGCCCGAGGTGATGATCCCGCTGGTCGCCATCGAGGAGGAGATCCGCCGCCTACGCGCCTTGGTCGAGGAGACGGCGGAGCAGGTCATGGCCGATGCCGGCGTTCACATTCATTACATGGTCGGCACCATGATCGAGCTGCCCCGGGCCTGCATGATCGCCGACCGCATCGCCCAGCACGCCGACTTCTTCTCCTTCGGCACCAACGACCTCACCCAGATGACCTATGGTTTCTCTCGGGACGACATGGGCAAGTTCTTCACCTCCTACGTCCACGAGGGCGTGCTGCGGGACTCCCCCTTGGCCACCTTCGACGTCGAGGGTGTGGGCCAGCTCGTCGAGGTGGGCTGCAAGAAAGGTCGCGCGGCCAAAGAGAAGCTCAAGCTGGGCGTCTGCGGTGAGCACGGCGGCGATCCTACGGGCATCGGCTTCTTCCACAAGGTCGGCCTGGACTATGTCTCTTGTTCGCCCTACCGTGTGCCCGTCGCCCGTCTGGCGGCGGCCCACGCCGCGCTCGGCCTGCTCTGATGCCCGCTCGGCAGGCGCTCTCGTGTGGGGGCGTGGCGAAGCGCCCCCGCCTGGGATAGCCTGCTTGGCCTTATGATGATCCGCTTCCCATCACGCGCCGTGGCCTTCGCGGCGCTCTTTGTCGGCCCAGGCTGCCTGGAGTCGCTCTCTTCCCCAACGGTCGGGGAGTGCGCGGTCTACCCCAAAGGCGTCTACGACTACGGCGAGATCGGCATCGGGTCTTGCCTCGCGGGCCCGATCGGCATGGAGTGGGTCGAGGATCCCCTCTCGCCGGGGCGCTACAACCTGCTCGTGGCGAACGCCAACCCGATGATGGACTTCACCGGCGGCAACCTCGTCTCCATCGACATCGACGCGGCGCCCCGGGACGGCTCACGCACGCTCATCTCCGACATCGCGCGCTCCCACCTCGACATGCCGAGCTTCCCCGGGAGCCTCGCGCTGGTGCCCGAGCGGGGCCTGGCCCTGGTCACCAACCGCCTGAGCGACGAGTCCCGCACCCGCGTCGGCTTTGACGACCTGTACTTCGTCGACGTCACCGACCCAGGTGCGCTGGCCTTCGCCCCGGCGGGCCCCGACGGCGAGACGCACCTCACGCTGATGAGCGACCCGGTGCCGATGCTCGTCGATGATGACGCCGGGCGGGCGTATGTCGGCAACATGACGTCCCACACGATCTCCGTCGTGGACGTGCTGGCCAACCCCATCGACGTCATCGACGCGCGGCCCCGGGCGCGCATCACGCCGGGCCGCTTCTTTGACCACGACGGCTCTGGCTCCCAGGTCGAGATCGCCCGCACCGAGCTCGACGACGCTGAGCTCGTGCTCAACCAAGACTGGACCCTACGTTACGCCGAGGGCGTTCACCGCATGTGGGTGCCCGAGGCCGAGGGCCTGCGCCGCTACGAGTCCCCCGACGCCGTGGGCTTCTTCTCCGTCGGCTTCGGCCCCGAGGCCAAGGTTGAGGATCTGATCGAGGGCACGGGCCTTGAAGACCCCCAGCCCTACTCCGTGGGCGGCGTGCTGTTCATGTCCTTTGTGGACCCAGGCGAAGGCAGCATCCGCCTGCTCACCCACAACGACGATGAGCTCTCGGCCTGGACCGACCCCGGCGGCGCCTTGCTGCGCCCGGCGGACGGCGAGTGGGACGAGCGCCTCGGCGGCCCGACCATCGCCCAGGTCGATGGCCTGTTTTACCTGTTCTACGATGGGGTCGACGCCGACGGTGTGGGCCGCATCGGCCTGGCCACGGCGGGCGACGGCCTGAACTACCGGCGCGAAGGCGCGCTCATCGAGCCCGGCGCGGGCGCGCATGACAGCGAGCGTGTGGCCGACCCGGCCTTGTGGTTTGACGACCAGGCCCAGGTCTGGCGCATGTTCTACAGCGCCTTTGACGGCGCCACCTGGACGATCGGCCACGCCGAGTCCACAAACCTCGTGGACTGGACGCCCGACGCCACGCCGAGCTTCGCCCCTGAAGACGGCGCCGATGTCGGCGCGCCGGTGGTGGTCTACGTCAGCGGTGAGCTTCGCCTGTACACCGCCCGGCGTGATGAGGATGGCCTGTGGGACCTCGCCTTGGCCCGCAGCCCCGACGGCGTGCGCTGGACCGATGAAGGTGTGGTCGTCGAGCTGAACTTAGAGGGCGACGAGCCCCCCGGCGTCGGCTTGGCCTCGGCGGTGAGTGAGGTCTGGGGCTTAGACGGCTCGGGCCTCGGCACGCTGCAGGTCACCTACACGGCGGGGGACGTGCTCGTCGCGTCGAGCTACGGCTACGCGGTGCAGCTCAGCGCCGGGGCGCTCCTCGGCCCCGACGACATGCCCGCTGAAGGCGAAGACGGCGTGCAGGCCGACTCTTACCTGCCCGATGAGGGCCTGCTCTACCTGAGCCTCACCCGCCAGGTCAGCGGCGTAGACCAAGGCGCCATCGGCATGGCGTCTTGGAGCGGTGAGGGCCTGCCCCGGGTGTCCCAAGAGCCGATCTTGACCGGCGCTGAAGGCGCCTTCGACGCCGCGGGCGTGTCCAACCCCGTCGTCTTTGAGGGCCCCGACGGCGGCTACCTCATGCTCTACGCGGGCCAAGACGCCGAGGGCCGCGTGGCCATCGGCCTCGCCGAGAGCGACGACGGCCTCGTCTGGTCCACGGATCACACCATCGCCCTCGATCGGGGCGAGGAGTGGGACTCCCTCTCGGTCACCCCCGGCTCGGTCGTGGTCGAGGGCGACGGCAGCTACTCCCTCTGGTACACCGGCGCCGACGGCAGCCGCTCACGCATCGGCCGGGCGACGTCCCCCGACGGCCGGACCTGGACCCGGGCGAGCGACACCTTCGAGCTGGGCACCGGCGCCCCGGGCGAGCTCGACGACAGCGCCGTGCGCCACCCCTTCGTGCGGGTGGAGGACGGCGTCGAGCACCTCTGGTACGCGGGCTTTGACGGCGACGTGTGGAGCGTCGTCTACGCCAGCCGCCCCAGCGGCGACGCCGAGTGGACCCGCGCCGTCTACCCCGGCAGCGACCGCGCCCGGCCCGTCATCCAGAGCCGCGGCGGCAACTTCGACGCGAACGGCGCCTATCGCCCCGTCGTCTTCCGCGACGAGCTCGGCGTCTACCGCGTGCTCTACACCGGTCAAGACGGCCTGCGCCCGCGGGTTGGGCTCGCTGAAGGCCTCACCCCTGATCGCCTGTACCGCGTCTCCCGGGCGCCGAGCGTCGGCGACGTGGTCGAGTTCAGCACCATCGCCGGAGATGAGAACGACGAGGAGGCCATCCCCTTAGAGCAGGCCGTAGACGGCTTCCAGCAGACCTTGGGCCTCGGCGTCTCGTCCATGGTCGTAGACGAGGAGCGCGGCTTCCTCTACGCCTCGTCCCGTTTTGCCTCCTACATCTACGCCTTCGACATCCGCGACGACTCCGACACCTTGTCCGGCGACGACAAGGTCAATGAGCTTGAGGCCGTGCTCGTCGCGAACACCGATGTTGGCGCGACGGCCTTCCGCGGCCTGTTCATCCCTGAAGGCACCGACCTGCTCTACGCGCTCAACAGCGAGCCCGAGTCGGTGATGATCTTCGACCTCGCCGCGGTTGAAGACCGCAGCGTCGCTCGCGCCGAGCGTGACGCGGTCATCGGCGTTCTGCCCGCTCCGCGTGAGGAGCGTGACGCGGGCGGCCGCACCACGGCGTTCATCGGCCCGTCTGGCATCACCCAGGTCGATCACCTGCTCTTCGTCGCCAACTTCAACGCCAACAGCGTGAGCGTCTACGACCTTCGCCTGGGCGCCTTTGGAGAGCTGGTCTACGAGATCCGCAACGTCGGCGAGAACCCCCACGCCCTGAGCGTCTCCCCCGACGGCTCCTTGCTCGTCGTCGCCAACATGATCGGTGAGGTGCGCCGCGACGTGGTCTCCTCGACGCTCACCCTCATCGACCTTGACCCTGTGAGCCCGACCTATCTCCAGATCGTCGGCTGGATCGTGAACCAGTGAGCCGCGCCTCCGTCCGCTTCCCCCGTGGTCTCGTCGCCGCCGTCTCGCTCTTGGGCCTCGGCTGCCAGCAGTCGATCTCGATTGAGGGCGCGTTCAACGGGCCCGCCGGCGTCGCCACGCTCTTGCCTGAAGAGGGTGGGCCGTTTGACGACCCCATCGCGCTGGTGTCCAACAGCCGCGACGGCGAGATCGTCGCCTTGGACATCAAGCACGGCTGGCTCCTCGCCACCACGCCCGCCGCGCCGTTTCTGGCGTCGTTGCCCCTGCCCACGGGCCGCTCCCGCCTGCTCGGCGAGCTGGTGGCCTGGGCCCCCGACGCCGAGACGGTCACCGTCTTCGCCGCCGACCACAGCACCCGCCGCCTCATCGAGGCGCCGTGGGTGACCGGCGTGACCGAGGCCGGGGTGCCGGTGATCGCCGCCGCCGTGGTGGTGGATGAGCCCGTGTTCGCCGACAACGACCAGAGCGGCGACGCGGTCACCGCGGTGAGCCTCGTCTTACGCCAAGGCGCGGCGGCCACCGAGACCTGGACGCTCACCCACAACGGCGCCACCTGGGACGTCATCGGCAGCCGCTCGGGCCGCCTGCAGCGCGCCGCCCAGACCGGCCAGCCCTACCTCGCCGACGGCGGCGCGTTTGAGCTGCTGCTCAGCGGCGCGGCCACCAAAGGCGACACCTTCACCTTCTCCGTCGACACCGGCCTCATCGAGCACGACCTCGGCGGCTACGTCGAGGATCTCCACCTCGCCCGCCCCGAGGGCCTGCTCATCGCCTCGGTGATCGACCCCGAGCTGGCCGAGGGCCACCTGAGCTTCTTTGACCCCGCCGCCGGGGCCATCGTCGGCACGCTCACCTTGGGCCCTGGCGCCCAGCCCGGCCGCGTCACCACCGACCCCACGGGGGAGCTGCTCTACGTCGCTGACGCCCGCTCGCCGGTGGTCTACGAGGTGCTCTTGGACCTCGACGACCCGGCGTCGAGCGCCGTGCGCTCGTTGTCCGTGGCCGCCCCGGCGGTGGACGTGGCGTGGCAAGGCGACGGCACCTACGAGCACCTCTTCGTGGCGCTCGCGGGCATCAACCGCGTCGACATCTACGATCTCGCCGGGGACACCTGGCTCGACGTGAACCCCTACACCGCCGAGATCGACGGCATCATGCTCGACGCCCCGCCCATGGGCCTCGGCGCAAGCCCCGTCGCCGTGCCGCTTGAGGAGCGCTCCGCCTGGGGCGCGCGCAAGACCGAGCGGGTCGTCGCCATCTCGTCCTTTGAGGGCGAGCTGCTCATCGCTGAGGGCTCCACGGGCTGCCTCGCCATCACCCGCGACGGCCCCGACGCCGAGCTCGACGAGTCGAACCCGTTCACGGACAAGTCGCCGATCTCCAGCGAAGATCTGGTGGTCTCCGAGAGCTCCCTCCGCTCGGTCATCGTGAACCGCTGCGGCGGCCTCGCCCGCACAGAGGCGTGGACGGCCACCTTCGACCAGACGACGGCCACCTGGGAGGTCGAGGGCACACGCTCCGGCCTCCAGACCAGCCGGGCGCGCAGCGACGAGCGCTACGTCAGCGACGGCGGCGAGATCTCCTTCCGGATCCTCAGCGGCGATCTGCCGTACAGCGAGGGCGATCGTTTCTTGTTCTACGTCGATGACGGGCTCATGCGGGCCACGGGCGACCGCGACAACGACGGCACCCTCGACCAAGGCGAGGAGCGTTTTGAGGCCCCGGGCCGCCCGGTGATCGTGAGTTACCTCGCGGGCCCTGAAGGCGGCGGCTGGGACGAGGTGAACCGCAAGACGATGGCGCTCTGGCCGCTGTTGAACAGCGACACCGTCGCCCGCGTGAACCTGTCCTCAGGCGGCATCGAGGTCCTCTGGGACTGAGCGGCGCGCGCCCCACCGCGAAGGCCGGGACTAGTCGATGCCGCGCTCTTCGAGGTCGTCCTCGTCCAAGCCCAAGAAGTGCCCGACCTCGTGGAACAAGGTCACCCGCAGCTCATCGACGAGCTGCTCGTGATCGTGGGCGAATCGCTCCAGATTCCGCCTGAAGATGACGATGGCGCTGGGCAGGTTGGACCAGGGGTCGTGCAGGCTGCGCTCCATGAGCGAGCTGCCGGAGAAGTAGCCGAGCAGCCCCGTTGGGCTCGCCGGTGGGTCGTAGTGCTGGAGCTGCTCATCGGACGGCAGCTCCTCTAAGATCACCGGCACGTTCGCCAGGTACTCGCGCAGGGTGGGGTGGAGCTGCACGAGGCACTCGCCGACGACCTGCTCCACCGTCTCGTCGTCCAGCGGCACGGGGAGAGGGAAGGTCTGGGGGTCGCTGCGCCAGGCCCGGAGGTAGTCGCGCTGGGCCCCGGCGTTGTCGCCGCGGCGCTCGCGGAGCACCCCCCGAATCCAGGCGGCCTCAGGGTGGCCCGGGTCTTCACGCAGGGCGCGGTTGGCGGCGCGGCGGGACTCGTCCCATCGAAGCTGCTCACACATCACCCCGGAGAGGCCGGCCCAGGCGTCGGCGAGGTCGGGGCGGCTGAGCACCGCGGCGCGGTAGGCGCCTTCAGCCTCGCCCAAGCGGTCTTGTTCACGCAGGGCTTGGCCCAACAACAGGCAGACGTCCGCGTTGCGGGGGTCTAGGGCCAGGGCGCGGCGACAGGTGGCCTCGGCCTCCTCAAACTGGCCCTCCTCCAGCGCGGCCGTGGCCTCGCGGAGGAGCGTGTGCAGGAGGGAGTCGTCCGTCGTCGGTCGCATCAGCCCTTGCCGGAGGTCACAAGCTGCTCGATCTGGGTGCCTTTATGTACACCAAAATCGGCGCCCTCAACAGCCGGGAAACGGACCACACGGAGCTGGCGACGGAGGCAATCGAGCGGCGCGGCCTCGTCGTCGAAGTTGTTCTTGGTGAAGGCGACCGCGTGTAGGGCCCCAGGAGGCGTGGTGTACACGTCGAGGGTGACCGACGCGGTGAGGCCAGGGCGGGAGGTCAAGTTCTGGCGCAGGCAGTCTTGGAGCTGGGCGATCCGGGTGGAGATCGCCTGGGCCGTGGCGCCGGCGTCGAGGGGCTGCAGGCGCGCGCTCTTGTCGGGGAGCGCCGTGAGCAGCTCAGCGAGCTCAAGGCGCAGGTTGACGGTGTGGTCCACACCCGCGGGCACCACCACCGTCTGCTCGACCGTCTTGAAGCCCGCGTGAGAGGCGCTCACCTTGATCGGCTCGCCAGGGGTGAACCCTTTGAGCACCCGGGCGCGGCCGATCTCGGCCACGAGCTCGCCGTTCACGAAGATCTTCTCGGCGTCGGGATTCACCTCGATGTTGAGCGAGGACTGCGCGCCGGCAGCGGGCGCGGGCTCATCACCGCCTTGCATCGCCCCGACCACAAACGCGATCACCGCGAGCATCACCAGCACCAAGAGCGCGACGCCGATGAGGATGGGCGTCGAGAGGGCCTTGCGGGTGACCTCCATGTTGATCGAGCGGCGGTCGCCGAGGTCGGTCACCACGGTGACCACCCCCGTGGCTTTGCCGCGGGGCATCTTGCTGGGGTCGATGGTGACCTGGACGTCTTGTTGTGCGGCGTCGGGGTCGAGGCGGGTGCGGGTGACGACGAGCCAGTCGCGGTCGGAGGTGACGCGGCCCGGCATACGGCCCTGGCCGGCGTTCTTCACCACGAACGAGTGCGTGACGGGTTTGCGGCCCACCTCAAGGGTGATCACATCAGCGCTGACCACGGTGAGCCGGGGCTGGCGTTTGCGGCTGGCGGGGATGCTCGACGGCACGCTGACCACGCCTTGGGGCGGCGGCGGCGCGCGGTTGCCGCCGAGATCGGGCGGGCGCGGCGGCGCGACGGGCGGCGGCGTCACCATCGGCGGCTGCGCCATCGGAGACTGCGCCACACCTGAGGAGCCACCGCCGAAGGTGGGGCGGTTGTTCAGCGGCCCCGCGGGAGGGGTGGGCGTGGGCGCGGGCGGGCGCTGGGGCGGGCCGGGCTCGGTCTTGGCCGTGGGGGAGGGGATCGCGCCCGGCGGCGGCGGCAAGAAGAAGTCGGCTTCTTCTACGGCGCCCGAGCCCGAGGCGTGCTGCTGGTGGAGGGCGTCGTAGGCCTTGCGCCGGGCGGGATCGGAGAGGTGGCGCCAGGCCTCGTCGAGCTTCGCGAAGCGCGCCGAGGCGTCCTCTAAGCTCTTGAGCGACCGCGCCTGGCGATATTGGGCGCGGTGCGCGGCCTCGATCTCCTCACGCGTGGCGGTGTGGGGCACGTTGAGGAGCTTGTAGTAGTCCTCAAAGGGCGCGCTGCTCGGCGTCGGCGCGGCGGGGGCGGCCACGTCACGACGGGCGCCGGTCTCGACGAGCAGCTTCTCGATGAGCTCGTTGACCCGATCCTCGGGCACGCCCAGATCGGCGGCCTCTTGGTGGATGAAGCGCTCGGCGTCGGCGGTCAGCACGCCGGTGACCATGGTGCCTTTGGCCAGGGGCGCGAGCTTGTCGATCTCGCGGCTCACCTTGCGGGAGTTGACCTCGGCGACGTAGTCCTCGCGCTCGTCGACCAGGACCTTTCGTAAGAGGGCCTGGTTGCGGATCAACCACAGCGCCTCTTCGCGGAACTTGGGGTTGGCCTGTTGGCCTTGGGCCCAGCCACGCCTGCGCTTGATCGCCTGCTCTGCGTCATCGCCAGACGCATCCGCGGCGAGCTCGTAGTATTCGAGCAGCGAGGACTTGCTGACCATCCCGAGGAACTGGTCGATTTGCTCAAGGTCTCGACTTTCCATGCTCGCCTTGGCCGGACTGACCTTGGATTCATAGCAACGCGAAGGGCGGAGGTCAATCGCGCCACGCGCGGAGGGTCAGCGTGGGGTCGCCTTCACGGCGAGATTCGCCCCGCTGAGGCAGCCCCAGGCGGTCAAGAGGACCGATGAAGAGGGGTGCCCGATCTTAAAGACCAGGGCGGTGATGAGCAGGCCGATGAGCGCGGGCGCGCAGGGGGTGTTTCGCGCGCGCGCCAGCCCAAGGGCGCCCAGAGCCCAGGTCCAAGGCGCTGGGGCCGCCGCGACGGGGGCCTCGGAGTTGGGCAGGAGCACAAGCCACAGCGCCCCGAGGCAGAGCGCCGCGCCCAGGGCCCGAAGCGCCACCCGCGCCGCGGCGGCCCCGTCGCCGGAGAGCGCCGACGCGCCGAGGATCCCGCACGCTCCGGCGAGGGCCTCCGCCGCCAGCGGTGGCGCGATCATCAACAACAGCCCGCAGAGCGCGAGCGCAAAAGGCGCGAGGCCGTCAGGGCGGCGCAGCGCGACGGGCGTGAGGGTGAGCAGCCAGGGCAGGGCCATCCCCGGCACGATCAGCGCCTCGGGGGTGTCCAGGGCGCTCAGCGTCCACAGCGCAGCCCCCAAGGCGCCACCCCACGCGGAGCCCGTCCAGGACGCCGCGCCGAGGCCCAGGCCCAAGCCGCCCACCGCCGCCGCGACCACCACCGCCGCGGGCGCCCCGAGGGCCAGCGCACCTCCCGCCACGGCGCCGAGGACCGCCACGAGCACAAACTCCGCACGATCCACACCGGTCAAGGGCGGCGTGTGAGGGGCGGCGGCGGGGTTCGGCGGCATCGCTGTGTTGTACACCGAGGCGGGGCGCGTTGACGGGGGGGCCTCATGGTAGGTAGCATTCCTTCTCGCTGACCTCGGAGTCGCCAATGACCGTCGCTGAGCTTGAGAGAGAGCGCGAGACCCTCGCCGCCCGTCTGCGGGACGAGCTGGCCGCGCTAGAGGCTTGCCGCGTGCGCGCTGAAGAGGCCGACGCGCGCCTTCGCGCCGCCGAGGGCGCCGTCGCCGTGCAGACCCAAGAGGTCGAGGCGCTCAAGGCCGAGCTCGCCCAGGCCGAGTCCGAGGTGAGCGCCGCGAGCGCCGAGGTCGACGCCGCCCGCGCCGAGCGTGACCGCCTGAGAGACGAGGTCGAGGCCGCCCGCGCCGAGCTGCGTCGGCTTGAAGAGGAGTCCGAGCGCCTGGGGCAAGAGGTCGAGCGCTGGGAACAACGGCTGCAAGAGCTCGACGGTGAGGCCCGGGCCTTAGAGGCCGAGCGCGCGGCCTTGGAGTCTGAGCGCGCCGCGCTCAGCGCCCAGGTGGAGGGCCTGCGGGCCCAGCTCGCCGCTGAAGACAAGGCCATCGCCGACCTTGAGGCGGAGCTGTCGCGTCTGGGCGAGGGGTAGGCCCCCCGGTGGCCCAGCTCACCCCCGAGCAGCTCCGCGCGCTCCTGCCCGAGGCCCGGCCGCTCCTGCGCGCGGCCTTGGGCGGGGCGGGTGACGCGCCTCTGGCCCCGGGCGCGAGCCCCGTCGCCCAGGCCTTGGACGGCGGCGGCGCCAACCGTTTCCCGGGCCTGAGCGCTCGCCTCGCGCTCACCCTCTACGACGCCCACGCCGAGTGGGCCTCGGGGCTCTCGGATCTCGAGGCAGACCAGGGCTTTGACGCGACGGTGCGGCTCTATGGCCTCGCCCTCGCCGCGTTGACTGAAGGGGGGTCCGCCGCCCAAGCCGCGGCGTGGCTCCGCTCCCCCGAAGGCCAGCGCCTCGCCCGCTACGTCACCGCCGTCGAGATCGCCCTGGCGTTCTCTACGGATGGCGATCTGC
>JADKFE010000131.1 GCA_016717595.1 Deltaproteobacteria bacterium
GGACGATACGCAGCAGATACAGCACCCCACCACCCAGCCCAGCACAAGGACTGACCTATGACGCTTCTCCATCACGACGCTCCAAACAGAAAGGCACACGAACGAAGTGACGCACCGGCGAACCCCGCCACCACCGCCAAAGTCTACACCAAACCCGGTGAGCGTAAGAACTCAACGATCCTCAATTCGCCCTGTAAGCTCCTCCAGCGACCGGCGTTGGCCCCCGAACGAACGGACCCAACCCGGAGCCCACCATGAGCCTCCGCCGGTCTCGTCTTCTTCCCCTCCCTGCGCCGTGCTCTTGCCTCATCGCCAACGTCGCGGAACGTCGCCACGGCGACGGAGCCCGAGCCGATCCCGGCGGCCCCGTCCCGATCTCCGCTACCCTGATGGGCGATGATGGATGAGCGATGGTGCGAAGTCCAACACCCGCCTGCCCAGCCGATGGCGGCGCGGGCAGCTTCAAGCACCACCGACGCCTCCCAAGACGCCGCGGTGAAGTACCTCTTGAGCGCTCCAGCAGAGCGACGGCGGCTGGGCCTGGGGCAATCGGAGCGCCGGGCAAGCCCAGTCCGACGTCGCGACGACCGCGCTCGTGACCCTGGCGATCCTTCGCGACGGCGACAAGGCCAACCTCGGGCGCGGTGAAGAAGGGCGCCCACTTCATCTCCCACGCCGTCACCCCACTCCTGACCCCAACAGCCCCCAGGTGCGCACCCCCCAAGGCACCCAGCCCCAAGGAAGCTCGGTCACCCGGCCGACACCCACTTGCCGCCTCTGGCCCTCCTCTCGGAGCTCTGGCCTACCGCCCTCGACGGTGACGCCGTGACCTGTGAGGTGCGCAGCCTTCGACCTCGCCGTGAAGAAGGCCTGAGCCGGCCCGTGAAAGGCGACGGCAGCTTGATGCACCAAGGCTGGGCCCTTCCCGGTGCTCTCTCTCCTCAGTGGCCGTGCGCAAAGCCTGTACAACGCCCACGTTGCCGGCGTCGCCGTGGACGAAGGGGTGCTCGACCGCGCTGAGGACTGGCAGGTGAGCCAGGTGACGCCGATGGCCGGGACGCGCGGCGCCGCGGCGGGCGTGGACCCTGCCGCCACGGCGGCGACGATGAGCAACAGCCAGCGCGCCCAGGCCCGCGGAGGCGCGGTTAGGCCCCGGCGGCGGAAAGGCCGCCAGGCGATCTCCCAACGTGCAGTCCGACAGCGCCGGGCTGGTCTACGGCTTCTTCGGCCTCATCGGCGGCGAAGAGATGCTCTCGCATATGATGATGACCGAGGCTGCTTTGCTGAAGAGGGCGGCGACCGCTTTGAGGCCTGGAAGGGCCAGGTCGGCGCGGTCCTGGCTCCAGAGCCAGTCTGCCGACGGCTCGTGGTCGGGCCACCACCGCAATCACCTTCGACGCCCTTCACCACCGCCGGCGTTCCGCCCACCCTCGCGGTGATCCACAACGCCCCGGTTGCCCCGGCGGCGGGTCGCCCTTCGGTCTAGTCCGAGCGCCGGGGCGACATCGACCGCTACGACCCGTTGCAGGAGAGCACGCTCTGCACCTTGACCGAGGGCTGAGCCTCAGCTCGGTCTCACTCCGCAGCCGCAGCGCCTTGTGGTCGCTGTCAGGCACACGAAGCCGGGCGCCCTCGACGGCCAGGGCGCCCATAAAGGCGTGGTCGATCGGCACAAGGGAGTGCAGGTTCGGCCACCGCCCGCCGGAGGGCCAAGAGGTCGCCCAGATCCCGCCAGCGGAGCGCGGGTCCACGAGCCTCGGGCCAAGAGAGCGCCTTGTGGGGCTTCGCTGCCGCGAACGGCGCGAGGTCTCCCATCACCAAGGCCGATCCCCGACCCGGCAGGGGCCAAAGTCACCGTTGAGCTGCCCGTCGGTGATCGCCCCGGCGACGTGGGCCACATAGGGCGGGGGGCGTCCCGCGCACAGCGGCACCGCCGCGGCGGACGCACCCCGACGAGGCACAGCGCCCCTGGTTGATCCGCACTAAGGCTATCGGCTGAGAGCAGCCTTGGGGCCGATCTCCCGGTGATCCCCGGCGTCGCAGTCTACGCCGTCGCAGCAGTACACCGCAAAGCCATGCGACGTCCGGGGATGGGGCGGCTGTAGTTGTCTCTTCGCTGCGCGGCGCATCCCGGCGATCTATCTCCACGCTTCCTCGATGGTGACGAGCACGTCGGCGTCGAAGGTCGCCAAGGCGGCCTCCAGCGCGGGCACGTCCTCGACAAGGCCTGCACGTTCGCGGAGACGATCCCAGCCCGGGCCGTCAGCGTCGTCGATGGGGGGCAGCCCGCCGCCGACGAGGGCCAAGAGCGCCGCGACGATCGCCCCAGGCCAGGCGCCTTGGCGCGCGGCCCACACCGCCCAAGGCAACCACAGGAGCGGCGCCAGCCGGGCCGCGGCCAACAGCAGGTGTTTGACCCCGTTCACCCACAAGATCGGCTCGGGGAACGCCTGGGCGACCCCCGCGAGCAGCACCGTGAGCACGAGGGGCAAGGCACCCGTCGCGACCAAGACCCGGCTGCGGGTCCGTTGAAGATGCCGTTGTCTTGGCTCGTCGCCGCGATGGCCTCAAACCTCGGGCTTGATGTCCGTGCGGTCGGCGGTGAAGTTGAAGCCCGTCATGCAGGTGTCGGTGACGGTGAGCGTGCAGTCGGCGCTCTGGCAGTTGGCGGCGTCGTACTCGTTGTACAAGGCGCGCAGGTAGCCGAAGTCGTCTTCAGTGGTGAGGTAGTCGTAAGACGGGATGCGGCCCGTGGTGCCGACCGTGGACGCGACCTCCTCCAGCCAGGTGTCGGACTCGGTCCAGGTGGCCTTCTGCGTCGAGCGCAGGGTGCCTTCGCCGTCGAAGCTGCCGCGGAGATCGCCCCGCCGAAGGTGGTCGTGGAGCGGGCGTCCACGACGGCCTTGTAGACGTAGCCCGTCGAGCGAACGTCGGAGTCGGTGCTGGTCTCGAAGCGCTCTTGCATGAGCTTGTACTCGCCCTCCTCCTTCACGCCCTCGTAGATGCCGCCGCCGAGCAAGAGCACGGCTCATCGCCCGACTCGCGGATGAGGCCGAACATCTCGGCGTCCGGACGCGGTGTAGTTGGACTCATCCGTCCAGTCGGAGCCGGTAACTACGATGTCGTCGCCGGTGACGACGTCGTTGAAGTTGTGCAGCACGTCTTGGGCGCAGTCCGAGCCCCTCAGAGGAGGGTCAGGTAGAAGTCCACGCCCTCGACCCGGGTGGGGGCGCAGGCGGTGAGGCCCGCGAGGCGATGGCGGCGGTCAGGGTGGTCGGAAGGGTACGCATGAGGCGCTGGGTCCGTGGAGGTCGGCGCGTGTCCGCGCCGTGGGTGACATAGAAGGATGAAGAGAAGAATGGGCTCAGGACCGAACCAGCTCGTGCAGCCGCAGAAGCGTGTCGAGCAGGCTCGACAGGCCGTCCAGCGGCAGCATGTTGGGGCCGTCGGAGAGCGCGCTGTCAGGGTCGTCATGGACCTCCATGAACACGGCGTCTACCCCGGCGGCGACCGCCGCGCGAGCCAAGATCGGCGCAAACTCACGTTGCCCCCCAGATTTGTCACCGAGACCGCCGGGGATCTGCACCGAGTGGGTGGCGTCAAAACACACCGGCACGCCCAGGCCACGCATCACGGCGAGGCCGCGCATGTCGACGACGAGGTTGTTGTAGCCGAAGCTCGCGCCGCGCTCGGTGAGCAGGATCCCCGCCGCGTCGGCCTCGCGGAGCTTCTGCACGACGTTCGCCATGTCCCACGGGGCCAAAAACTGCCCCTTCTTGACGTTCACCGGGCGGCCGGTGGCGGCGGCGGCGACCAAGAGGTCGGTCTGGCGGCACAAAAACGCTGGGATCTGAAGAAGATCCGCCACCTCAGCGGCCATGGCGGCCTGCTCGGGCTGGTGGATGTCGGTGACGATGGGCAGGCCAAAGCTCGCCTTCACCTCGGCGAGCACGGCGAGGCCCTCGGCCACACCGAGGCCCCGGAAGCTGCTCCCCGCGCTGCGGTTCGCCTTGTCGAAGCTCGCTTTGAAGACGAGGCCGAGCCCACGCGCCGCGCACATCGTGGTCAGGCGCTCGGCGATGCGCAGGTGCGGTCGCGCCCTCGACCACACAGGGCCCGGCGAGGAGCGCCAGGCGCCGTCGCCGAGGGTGTGGGCCCACGCGGCACGGGGCAATAGTTGGCGAAGGAATGACCGCCTCCAGGGCGCGCGGAGTGCGTGTTCGGGTTCCACCGGCTTATCATGTTCGGTTTTTAAGACCAAACGCTCAGCGTCTGGGGAGAGACCATGCGTAACGCCCAGCACCCCGGACTGCGAAACGCCGTCCGCGCGCTCGACGCGGTCATGCTGGGGCTCACCTGGGCCGCGGTCTACGCGCTTCGGCACGAGGCCGTCGATATCTGGCGCGCGATGGGCCTCGATCTCTTCGCCGCCAAGGTGCTCCAGGACGAGCTCAAGCTCACGAACCACCTCTACGCCTTGCCCGCCGTGCTCGGCTCGTGGATCTTCGGCATCAGCTACGTCGGGGGCTACGACGACCTCCACCGCACCCGGGGCAACCAGGCCATCGGCCGGGCCCTGCAAGGCGCGGCGGCGGGCGTGAGCATCCTGCTCTTGGGCCTGTTCACCTTCAAGCAGATCCCCCTCATCTCCCGCTCGGTGTTCATCCCGTTCACCCTGCTCTCGGTCCCGGCGGTGCTGTTCAACCGCTGGCTCGTCGTGCGTTGGCTGCAAGACCGCCACCGCCGCGGCCTGAACGTGCAGAACATGCTCATCGTCGGCACCGCGGCCAAGGCCCTGCCGCTGCTGAAGACCTTGGAGTCCAACCCCCGCTGGGGCATCCGGGTGCTGGGCGTGGTTCACCCCGACGACTACGCGGACAGCGAGGTCAGCGGCCCCCTCATAAGGTCTTGGGCCGGGTGAAAGACCTGCCGCGCCTTCTGGAGAAGAGCCCCGTCGATCAGGTCTACGTCACCGGCCAAGCCTGGGACAGCCGCACGCTGCGCGCCATCGCCGACACCTGCGAGGAGGTCGGCGTCGAGCTGAGCATGGACGCCAACTTCTTGGGCATGCGTGTGGGCCAGGCGCACCTGCGCGAGTTTGAGGGCTCGAGCGTGCTGAGCTTCTCCTCGACGCCCACAAACGTCGAGGCCCTGGCGCTCAAGCGCCTGATGGACGTGGTGCTCTCGGCCGCGGCGCTCGTCGTGCTCGCGCCGATCCTGATGTTCATCGCCCTGCTCGTGAAGCTCGACGACCCCAAGGGCCCCATCCTCTTCGGCCAGGTGCGCAGCGGCCTCTACGGGCGCACGTTCACGATGTGGAAGTTCCGGTCGATGGTCGCCGACGCAGAGCGCCGCAAAGGCGGCGTTGGAGGCCAAGAACGAGATGGACGGCCCCGTCTTTAAGATCACCGACGACCCCGCATCACCCGCCTGGGCCGCTTCATCCGCAAGACCTCCATCGATGAGCTGCCCCAGTTCTGGAACGTGTTCATCGGCGAGATGAAGTACGAGCGCTGGCAGCGCCGCCGCCTCTCCATGAAGCCCGGCATCACCTGCATCTGGCAGGTCAGCGGCCGCAACAACGTAGACTTCAAGACCTGGATGCAACAAGACCTACAGTACATCGACAACTGGAGCTTGTTGTTGGACGTGAAGCTCCTGTTAAGACGGTGCCGGTGGTGTTGTTGGGGGTGGGGGCGAAGTAGGCGACGTCTGAGGAGCGGGGCGCCGTCGAGCGCCGCCAGCCTTACGACGTAAACTCTTCGCGGCCGATGGACAGCGTCCCCGACGCCGGTGTACAACTCAAGCGTCACCCGGACGCGGAGTTGTGATGATGTCCCTGCTCTTGATGTTCTCATCCCCGCTCCTGGCGGCGCCCGTTGAATGCGAGACGTTGGAGACCATGCATCGGGCAGGTGTAAACAGCGCATACATGGTCGATCTGGTTATGAACAGCGAGATTGACGCGGCGACCGTCGCCTGTCTGGAGAGAGGGGGAGTCCCGGCGGAAGTGGCATACGCGGCGCGCTACCGAATGCAGATGGAGGCTGAGGCGCGTGTGTGGGCAAAGGGCAAGTAGACCTATTAGCGGAAGCAGCCTATGACCTATCGCATGGCAACTCGACCTCAGCTGCCCAAAAGTCGCGCGCCATTGAACTCATCACCTCTAACGAAAGATGCAAACATTATTTATCACGGCAACTCAACCGAAAACGCCCATTGAGTATGCGGGATGGACATACCACTTCGTCCCTTCACCTGACGAGCTGGGAGGCTCCATTTTAGTCTCTACTGAATCTATCAACACCGTGACCTGGAACAAAAATTCGGTCAAGGGTACGCTAAGATTCTACTGCGACGCAAACAAGAATGTTGCTTTCGCCACCCTGCAAATACCCGGCGCAGTGTTCGTAGACACCGCTCAAAACGTCTCTGACGTGACCATTCACTCCACACGAGCAAGGTCGCGACAGGAAGGCGTAGAACCTATTCAACTCGCCTATCTTTCTCCCGAGCCAGACAGGGGCTGACCGCATCATCTTTTTCCAAGACTCAATGAGACTCATTCGACTTGTTTATGACGGGGAATTCATTATCGAGGTTAAACTGCAAGGCCATCTACCACAGAGTTTAATTTTTGAAGATTTCAACAAATTTGCTCCACTATTCTTAAACTACGCCTGTGTTCCATAAAACAGAATACATCAACACTAGCGATAAGAAGTCATGGGGAGTTGCCCCATGCCCTCCTACCAACCGCTCTCTCCGACCAGCACCGCTACCGCCCCGGCATCTCCGTCATCTGGGCCTCGTTGGACAGGGCCTCGGCGAAGGCCTTGAACTCGGGGGTGAGGTCGGGGATGCTCTTGGTGATCAGGCCCGAGAGCCAGCCGGTGAACTCCTCGCGCATCTTGAACTCGACGCCGGCGCCATCGGCGCGGGGGGTGAGGGTGAAGGTGCGCGCGCCCTTGAACGTGCCCAGGGGCATTGACGAGGACCACACCATGCGCTGGTTGGCCTCAAGGACGGCCACGGTGACGGGGAAGGCGCGGTCGGGGCTGATGCGGGCGTGGACGGTGATCTTCTGGCCCAGGCGGATGTCGCCTTCGACCCGGGGTGACGGTGGGGTTCCGGCAGGGGGTAGGCCTGGGCGTCGGTCAGAAGCGCCCAGAGGCGCTCGGGGCGGGCGGGGATGAAGAGGCTGGTCTCGAAGGCTTTCATGGGGGGTTGGATCCTCGGTTTTGACGAAGCTTTGTAGCATGGTGGGTTGTGGGCTGCACCAAGAAGCGCCGCGTCGCGATATGCTCAGGCCATGCAGCACCCCGCCCCGTCGTCCCCGCTGAAATTCGCCGCCTTCGAGACCCTCAAGCTCCGTCTGCCGGAGCTGTTTCGGGGAGGTGTCCGCCAACCCGCGCATCGAGCACACGGTGGTGGTGGTGCCCAACCTCTCGCTGAACGCAGAAGAGCTGGCCAAGGTCACCGGCGTTCACCACTACGAAGAGCGGCTGCTGTACATGCTGATGCTCCTGCGTGAGCCCGCGCACCCACCTGGTCTATGTCACGTCCCAGCCTATCCACCCCTCCATCGTGGACTACTACCTGCACCTGCTCTCCGGGGTGCCGGGCAGCCCACGCGCGGCGGCGCCTCACCCTGATCTCCTGCCTCGACGCCTCGCCGATCCCGCTCACGGAGAAGATCCTGGGGCGGCCTCTGCTCCAGAAGCGGATCCTGAGGCGATCCCCGACCGCCGCATGGCCCACCTCTCGGTGTTCAACGCCTCGCCCCTGGAGCGCACTCTCTCCGTTCGGCTGGGCCTGCCGCTGTACGCGACCGACCCGGGGCTCTAGGACCTGGGCACCAAGAGCGGCTGCCGTGAGGTGTTCCGTGAGGCCGGGGTGCTCTTGCCCGACGGCATCGAGCGCCTGCGGGACGAGGGCGACGTGGTCGACGCCATCGACACGCTCATCGCCCGCAACGCCGGCCTGCGCCGCTTGGTGGTGAAGCTCAACGACGGCTTCTCCGGCGAAGGAAACGCCATCTTCCCGATCGCCGGCTGCCCCGAGACCGGCGACCGCAAGCCCTGGATTCGGGCGACCTTGCCGCATCTGCGCTTTGAGGCCCCGCCGGGAGCTGGACGACTCTTCCGCAGAAATACCAAGAGATGGGCGGCGTGGTCGAGGTCTTCGTCGAGGGCGAAGAGGAGAAGAGCCCCTCTTGCCAGAGCCGGGTGAACGCCTTGGGCGACCCGATGACCATCTCCACCCACGATCAGGTCTTGGGTGGCCCCAGCGGCCAGGTGTTCTTGGGCTGCACCTTCCCCGCCGCGCGAGAGTACCGCCTCGACATCCAAGACGCGGGCTTTAAGGTGGCCCGGGTGCTCGCCCAGCGCGGCGTGGTCGGGCGATTCTCCACAGACTTTGTCTCGGTCAAGAACCCCAAGAGCGGCGTGTGGGACCACTACGCTATCGAGATCAACCTGCGCAAAGGCGGCACGACCCACCCGTTCTTGACCTTGAAGTTCTTGACGGATGGCACCTACGACACGACGACGGGCCTGTTCTACACGCCGTCCGAGAAAGAGAAATACTACTACGCCAGCGACACGCTCAACAGTGATCACTACAAGGGGCTCTCACCGGACGATCTCATCAACATCGCGGTGTACCACGGCCTACATTTCACGGCGCGACGGAGCGCGGCGTGGTGCTTTCACCTCATGGGCGCGCTCTCAGAGTTCGGTAAGCTGGGGCTCGTCTGTATCGGGGATAATCCCCAGCAGGCGATGTTTTTGTACAACAAGACCGTCGGTGTGCTGAACCAGGAGGCGGCGCGGCTGCGGGAGTCGATGTGAGGATCCTTGCTTGACAGCGCGGTAGACTCCCGCTACGATAGAAGCAACACACCCGCCACACGTCCCGACCTCGGTCGGGGTTCTGCTTCGGTAGACGTGCAAAAGGCGGGTATTTTTATGCTCGCTGCACACGAAATAGGCGCCAACGGTGTCAGAAAAGAAGACCTTCACCAAGCCAGCGATCTCCCCGAAGCAGCACGTTCAGCGATGGCGTGAACGTGGACTGCCCCTCGACGACGACGAGGCGCGCGCCGCGCTCCAGCTCCTCACCTTCGTGAGCGCCTATCGGCTCAAGGGGTACTGGCTGCCGCTGGTGGACCCGGCCACCGAGAGATTGGGTTCATGGGTTCGACTTGAGCACATCGTTCGCCGATACCAGCTCGATCAGGACGCGAAGCGCATTCTGAGCAACGCGATGGGACCGCTGGAGGTCGCTGTGCGTACGGTGATCAGCGACACACTCAGCGCGCGCCACTCCCCTCACTGGTTCTTGAAGCCCGAGGTGCTTCGACCCACCCAGGATCATAGCCTTGGGATGATCCTTAGGAAGATCGAAGAGGAGGTTGAGCGCGCCCGTGAGCGCCCTTTCGTCGCGCACTACCGCAGACACTACAACGAGCCATATCTCCCGCCCAGTGATTCCCTTCCAGTATACGAGAACCGTGCTTCGTAGTGGGCTGACGGGGCCGAGCATCGCTGGGAGAACGACTGGAGAAAGAAGGTCGTGCCGCTCTTGGCGGAGTAGACCGAGCGACGGGCCAGAGTGGACCCTTGACAAGCTCCTCACATCGGGTGAGGGTCACGGATGTCCTTCGCTTCGCCTTCGCTCTGCAACCTTAACGGGGTCTCCCCCGCGTGCGGAGTAGCGTCTTCGGTACGGGTCGAGAAGGACGGCGACATCAGCGCCAGCACATCCGGGACGGATTGCTGGTGGACCGGCGAGGTGGCGGCCGGAGTGAACGTGCGATTGTGTAGCGCGAGCTTACCCGCGGCTCCCGTCGTCTGACTCTTCTTCGCCCCCCACTTCTCTGGTATGCTCATGACAAAGCCCTTTAGTGACGAAGAACTCGCTGTACGTGCGCACGACGTCACCACCTGCCTCGAAGGCGGCTCGACGAGCGAGTTCAGCACCCTCCCCCTGGCGGGTCACGCCGTCACCCTTGCACTACATCTCCGTGACTGCCCACCCGTCCCCTTCAAGCAGGTGAAGGACGTGTGCGTCCACGCTCTTCATTTTCACCCAATGGAAGTCGAGCCAGTCCTTGAACTCCTTGAGGAAGCGAGGATGGTAGACCTTGTCCGCTCGGGTAAGCAGGTCACGCTGATCACTCCGGACGTGCCGGTCTTCAGCAACCTGTACGCCGATCTGGGGGCGGTCGCTCGACCGAAGGGCCTCACCGAGCACGAACAGCTCACCGTTCAGATCATGCAGCAGCTTTCAGCGGCGCCGGTCAAGGCCGAGACCCTATACGGTCTCGGCGCCGAGAAGAAGATCGTGAAGAAGGTGCTCGATATCGGGGCGGCGGGAACGCTGAAGCTCAAGAAGATCCTCGGCCTGCTCAAGAAGTGGCAAGGATGGCCGCTCTCCACGATCCTCAACGAGGGGAACTCGGGGGCGTTAAGCTGGACGCAGACGACCTCGCCGCAATCCAGGCGATGGCCGGCGGCGGGTTCTCTGCGCCGCCTGCCATCAACGACACATCATGGGATCAACCACTTCATCTTCGGTCCTCGGCGGGGGCTGGCCGCCTTCCGCTCAACCAACGCGACATCTACGAGAATGCCCTGGCGCTGGTCTCGGCCGTGCGGCAGGGGCAACTTCTCTTCAACGAGTACAAGATCAAGAGGCCCGCCCGTCTCCTGGAGGTCCTCCGTGACCGCGGATACATCGGGTCAAACACGGAGGCCCCACAGCAGTACAAGGAAGTGGTCACGCGTCGCATCTGTCATCGCTGCCGTGAACATGGCAATCTCCCTCGTCACCGGCTCGGACATCGAGGCATCCGCCGACGAGGATGTGACGCTCGCGTTCCAAAAGGGTCAGGAGTACGTCGAATCCCTGGTGGGCCGGAAGATCATCGCCAGAGCAAAGACAATTAAGGCACCGGAAGACGTGCAGGAGTCGATTGACGACTTCCTCCTTCTGGGAGGAAAGAAGGCATGAACAAGGACGCAGGACAGAAGGACATGCTGTACCGGCACTTCCGCTGCCAGGGCTGGTACGCCCTGCTCGAAGTCCCGGTGTTCTACGGCCGTGGGTACGAGCACAAGCCGAAGCTGGTGACTGATGTGGATGTGCTGGGGGTTCGACCCTCCGGTGACCTCTCGTGGGAGTTCGTGATCGGGGACTGCAAGACCAAGAAGAACGAGTCGCCGGCCAACCGTGTACTGTGGGTCCGGGGGCTTATGGAGCAGGTAAAAGCCGCCAGAGCATTCGTGCTGCTCAAGCAGGACGGCGGCATCGAGAGGGACCATATGCTCTTCGCGGACAGCCACCGCGTCACTCTGATTGAGGAGGCGGGGCTCGAAACCTTCGACCGGTGCGTCATTCACCCCACTGGCTCAAAGGGGTTTCCTGAGCCTAGCGATGCTCTGAAATACATCCGGGAGGAGGTACCCCGGCAGTACCTGACGCTGGCACCACTCGCGGACTTCATCAACAGGGACGCATGGAACGAGGGCGATCTCATCACCATGATGAGGAAGTCTCTCGGCATTGGCCGCGCCGTTCGTCGGGAAGTGAATCCGGCGAAGGCGAACCAACTCGCATTCATCGTAGAAGCAGCGAGTGTATTCGCGGTCGGTCTTGCATCGTGCGTCGGGACCATCTTCCATCAGTACCTTCTCACCAACGATGGATCTGCACTGGACGACGGCCTTAAGGTCCTGATCTGGGGCGGCCGGGAGAACTACGAGCACATCGCGGGGCTCCGAAAGCAACTTCTGGAGGCCAAGAACATCCAGGCGGATGACGGCGGGCTCGCCCTTCCGGAGTGGCCTGCATTCCTTCAACTGGTACGGAGCTTCCTGGCGGCCCCGAAACTGGCCTTCCGGGCACCGCAACTGCTCCGGAGCATCGCGATTGATCTCGTGGTGAAACAGGAGCCGCTGACCTTCTACGGCAATCGCGACCTCATGCTTCTCAAGCTGGCGATGAACACCGCGCTTTACTACGTGAACGCCTGCGGGTTTCCGCCCGACGCTGCGACGCAGATCAAGGCGATCTTCCACAAGCGCATGGGGGACGTGGCCCTGAGCAGCCAAGTACCGCTGCCTCAAGTCGTTCGTGAGGCCGAAGGCCCACCGTACTCGGCCTCCGCTCCCCGGACGACGGCCCCTACTGTCCCACCGCTTACCGTTGGGGCGCACCCCGACCCCGCAGGGTCGCCACCACTCCTCGTTCCGACAGCGCCGGTGCTGACAGACTCCGCCCTGAAGGCCCCCAAAAAAGGGGGCGGTAAGAACCGAAGCGCATCGAAAACGGGCGGGACGGAAAATCAGCAGTCGCTTGTTCCGACCGATACCAATGACTGATGACATCGTAAGGGCTGAGTTTCCAGCCCCTACGCTCCCTTCAAGGTCCACAAATGCCAACCAACATCGACCGATTCAATGTGCTTGTCGCGCAGATCCTGGCCCTTCTCTATCGAGAGTTTCCAATACGGCAGAGCATTCGGGCAGAGAACCTGCTGGGATATCAGCAGACCGACAACACGTACTCACCAGAGGGCCGATGGACGGCAGAGTACCGAAAAGGAGACGGCACGCTGATCCGCGACGCCACCGCCGATTTCGACTTTGTGCAAGACACCATCCGCTGGCTCAGCGATGAGGGGTACATCCTTCACTGGCCCTACGAGACGGGGTACGAGTTCATGGGCGTGACCTTATCCGCGAAGGGACTTGAACTGCTAAAAGCCGTACCCTCCTCGGTGGCAGGCTCGACGTCCGTTGGGGACACCCTGCTTGCGATCTTCAAGGATGGGACGAAGGACGGAGCGAAGGAGGCAGCGGCGAGCGCCATTTCCAGCGCGTTGACACAGGCTCCTGGTTTCTTAATGAGCTTGCGATGAGTTAGCCGTTCGGCGATCAGCGCCCTGGCGCCCGCGTAACCCCTCGGCGAACCCCTCTTCTTCCCCCCACGCCTCCGCCGTGTCAGCGCCCCGCCGCCCTCACCGCGCCTGGGCGACGTAGGCCGGGGACAGCTCGATGACCCGGTTGACGGGGAAGGTGGATCCGCCCGAGCACCTTGTAGAGGTACGCCCACGGTCGAGTCCGCACAGCCTGCATCTCGCCCAGAGACCCGCGGGCTCACAGCCGCGCGAGGATCGCCGCCTTCACCTCGGCCAAGCCGTCTTCGCCGCCTTGGTCGATGGTGCGAAGGCCCGCCGTGAGCGCGCCGTGCAGCGCCGCCTCGATGCGCGTCGCCGCGTCGTGCTCGCCGAGATCCCGCAGGAGCGCGATGCCCTGCAACAGCGTCGGGATGGGGTTGGCCCGGCCTGTGCCGACGAGCTCGGGGGCGAAGCCGTGCGGGTTCTCAAACATCTTCACGCCGTCGCCGACGCTCACCGAGCCGCCGGCGGAGATGCCCCCGGCGAGGCCCGCGGCGAGGTCGGCCACGATGTCGCCGAAGAGGTTGCCGCACAGGAGCACGTCGAAGCTCGTCGGCCAGCGCACGAGCTTCATGCACAAGGCGTCGACGATCACCTCATCACAGAGGATGTCGGGGTAGTCCTTCGCGACGGCCTGGGCCGTGCGCAGAAACAGGCCGTCGGCCTTCTTGAGGATGTTCGACTTGTGGACGATGGTGACCTTCTTGCGGCCTTCAGCCCGGGCGAGGTCAAAGGCGAAGCGGGCGATGCGCTCGCAGGCCGAGGCCGTCGTCACCTTCACCGACTCAAACACGCCGGGGGCGGTCTGGTGCTCAAAGCCTTTGTAGATGTCTTCAGAGGTCTCGCGCACGACGAGGAGGTCGACGCCCTCAAAGCGGGCGGTGACGCCGGGGAGCGTGCGCACCCGGCGAACCTGGGACCACAGGCCGAGCTCTTTGCGGAGCTGAACGCTGGCGGGCAGGCGGCCCTCCAAGCGGGCGGCGCTGGTGCGGCTCTTGAGGATGCGCCCCGTGCGACGGGCGGACTCGGCCAAGGCCGGGCTGAGCTGGCCTTGGGGGCAGTCAAAGCTCTCCCAGGCGATGTTCACCCCCGCCGCGGCGAGGATGTCTTGGGTGACGGCGGTGACCTCGGGGCCGATCCACTCGCCAGGGATGAGGGTGACGGCGTGGGCCGAGGATGGAGAGGTGGTCGTGGTCATGGGGCCTCCGCTCACAGCGCGTCGATGAGGGCTTGGGTGAAGGTGGCCGTGTCGGCCGTGCCGCCCAGGTCTTTGGTGACGTGGCGGCGGGCGCCGAGCACGTCGTGGATGGCGCGGCTCACGCGGTCGGCGACCTTGTGCTCGCCGATGTGCTCCAGCATCATCACCGCGCTCATCAACACCGCGAGGGGGTTGGCGAGGCCTTTGCCCGCGATGTCGGGGGCGGTGCCGTGAACGGCCTCAAACACCGCGACGCCGTCGCCGATGTTCGCGCCGGGCACCACACCCAAGCCGCCGACGAGGCCCGCGACGAGGTCGGAGAGGATGTCGCCGTAGAGGTTCTGGAGCAGCAACACGTCGAAGCGGGTTGGGTCCAGGGCCAAGGCCATGGCCAAGTTATCGACGGGCAGGCTGTCTTGGCGGATGAAGGGGTAGTCGGTGCCCACCTCCAAGAAGGCGTCGAGGAAGGCGCCATCGGCCAAGGGGCTCACCGCGGCTTTGTGGGAGCAGGTGATCTGCCGCCGACCGCGGTAACGCATGTACTCAAAGCCCCAGCGGGCGATGCGCACGCCGGCCTCTTTGGTGGAGACCTTGAGGGAGATCACCCGGCCGGGCTCGATCTCGTGCTCGATGCCGGCGTAGAGGTCTTCAGTGTTCTCGCGGAGCACGACGAGATCGACGTTCTTGTACGGCGTCTCGATGCCCGGCAGGGACTTCACCGGGCGCAGGCCGACGTAGAGCTGCAGCTCTTGGCGAAGGGTGACGTTCGCCGAGCGGAAGCCGGAGCCTTTGGGCGTCTCCAGCGGGCCCTTCAAGGCGATGCGGTTCTTCTTGATGCTGGCGACGACCTCGGCGGGGACCGGGTCGCCGAACTTCTGGTAGGCGTAGAGGCCAGCGTGGACGACCTCCCACTGAATCGGGGCGTCGGCTGCGGCGAGCACCTGCTGGGTGGCGGCGGTGACCTCGGGGCCGATGCCGTCGCCGGGGATGAGGGTGACGGTGTAGGGCATTGGGAGCCTCCTGGCGTGGGCGCCTCCCTAACACCCCTGGCGCCACCATGTTAGCCACTTCTTTATGTCCGCTGACCCGCCCACGAGCCCCCCTCCGCCCGCCTCCCCTGCCCCACCGGCCCAGCTCTCGATGCTCCGCGTCGCCTTCGTGGCGTCGCCCTTCGTGATCGGGATCGTGCTCTTCGCCGCGATGGGCGCCTTGATGCTGGCGACTCGGGACGTGGCCAAGGCCGGAGGCGCTCGCGCAGAGATCCGTTTTCAGGCCGAGTGCCCCCAAGAGTTCGCCGCGCTCAGCCGCGCCCGGGCGGAGACCATCGGCCTGGGTGAGCTGGAGGTGACCCCGGGCCCGGGAGAGGTCACGATCCGCGCTGTCTTGCCTGGCCTTGAGGACGACCTCACCGCCGTGCCCAAGCTGCTCACGGCCCCGGCGAAGTTCGCGGTGTACGCCGCCACGTCGATCAAAGACAGCCCCCAAGGCGAACCTTTGGCCACGGGCGACGACGTCACCGACACCTGGTTTCAGCTCGACGTCACCGGCCACCCCTACACCGCCGTAGAGCTTCAACCCCACGCGCTCAAGCGGGTGACCGACGCCAACGCCGGGGTGATGCTCTATGTGCTCGACGGGCAGGTGATCGCCACCTACGAGTCGTCCCAGACGTTTAAGGGCGAGACCTTGGAGCTGCACCCTCTGCGGGAGACCACCCGCGAGGAGGTGCGGCAGGCCACCGACTGGCACATCCTGCTGAACCACGGCCCGGCGCCTTGTGAGGCCTCGGCCCTCGTGGTGACGCCGCTGCCGTGAGGCGCGCGGAGGGCGACGCCGCGGAGGCGCTCCAGGCGGCGTTGGACGCGGCGCCGTCGCGGCGGGGGCGGTCTCGGCGGCACGCGGAGGGGGCGTACTTCACCCCGGCGCCTCTGGCCGCGGAGCTTGCGCGGCGGGGGCTCTCGCCTGCCCTTCACCGCTCACGACCGGGGGCGGACGCGCCGAGATCCGCCTGGGAGGCCCACCGCGAGGCGCTCAGCGGGCTCACCGTGCTCGATCCAGCCTGCGGCGCCGGGGCGCTGCTCGTGGAGGCTTGGCGGGCGCTCAAGGCGGCTTGGGACGAGGCCGAGGAGGAGATCCGCCGACGCGGCGGCGCGGCGGATCCCGAGGGGCTCAGGCGGCTCCAACATCAGGCGCTCTGGGGCCTTGATCTCAACCCCGACGCCTTGGCCTTGGCCGCGCGCGCCCTCGCAGAGCTGGGCGCCACCCCCCAGCTCCGCGCTCAAGACGCCTTACACCCGGGGCTTGAGCTCCCTTGTGTGGACGTGATCGTCGGCAACCCACCCTTCGGGCGCCTCTCCCGGCACCCCGAGGCCGCGGCCCTGCTGCGCCGACACGCCGCCGCCCATGGCCAGGGAGACCTCAGCGCGTGTTTTGTCGAGCGCGCCTTGGGGCTGCTGCGCCCAGGGGGTCGCCTCGCCTTGATTCTGCCCAACAAGTGGCTGCGGGCCCCGGCGGGAGCGCCGCTGCGCGCCTTTCTCCATGACGCGGCCTGGGTGGAGACCGTGATCGATCTTGGCCACGCCCCGCTCTTTGGCACAACCGACGCCTTCCCCTGCCTGCTCATCGCCCGGCGACCTCACACAGACGAGGCGCCGCCGACCTCGGCGGAGGTGCAGCGCCTTCACGGCCAAGCGCGCCTCGACGCCCTCGGCGCCCTACAGACCCGCCCCGTCGCCCGCGCCTCCCTCGGGGCGGGGCCGTGGGGGCTCGGCGAAGACGCCGTCGAGGCCTTGCTGTGCAGGATGGAGCGTGAGGGCCAGCCGCTGCTCACCTGGGGCGAGCCCCTGTACGGCGTAAAGACCGGGCTCAACCGGGCCTTTGTGCTGAATGAGGAGGAGTCGGCGGCGCTTCACCGGGACTGCCCGGCCTCGGCGGGGCTGCTCGTGCCCTTCGCCCGCGGGGAAGACCTGGGCCGCCCCCCCGCCCGACAGCTCTTGGCGCTCCGCTCGTCACGAGAGCGGGCTTGGCCGTGGTCGGGGCTGCCTGAGGTGCAGGCCCGCGCCGTCTTTGAGCGGACCTACCCCGGCGCCTGGGCGCGCCTCGCCCCGATGGAGGACGCCCTGCGCGCCCGGGCCGACCAAGGCGCGTTCTGGTGGGAGCTTCGCCGCACCGGGGCCTGGGAGCTCCTGCTGGGCCCGAAGCTCTTGTGGCCGGATCTCGCCTGGCGGCCCACCTTTCGCCTCGATCCCGGGGGCCTCCTCCCCGGCGACACCTGCTTCGCCCTGCCCAGCGCCGATCCGTGGTTGATCGCCGCGCTCCAGCACCCCTTGACCTGGTGGTGGCTGTGGCACCGGGCCCAGCGCGGAAAAGACGAGGTGCTGCGGCTCAAACGGGCGCTCATGCGGCGGCTGCCGATCCCCAGGCCCCACCCCGACGGGGCAGAGGCCGCCTGGGGCCTCAACGAGCAGGAGCGGCGCCTCGTCGCGCGCACCGCCCCTCCGACTCGCCGGGCGCTGGGCTGACGTCTGGCCGAGCGCCCAACTCAGCACAGAGGCTCAGCCGGCCCCTCGCTCAGAGATCCCGCTCATCCAGCTCATCCCGCAGGGCCTCCACCTGGGCCTCCACCTGGGACCAGGCCGTGCCGCCTTGGGACGTGCGGCGCTCTACGGCCCCCTCGGGGTCGAGCCAGGAGAGGGCGTCGTCGCCAAAGCGGGGCTCGACGGCGCGCAGCTCGTCCAGCGTGAGGGCGCTGAGGTTCTCGCCCCGGGCCTCGCAGGACTTCACGAGCTGACCGGCCACGCGGTGCGCCTCGCGGAAGGGCACGCCCTGGCCGACGAGGTGATCGGCCAGCTCCGTGGCCAACAAGAAGTCGCCCTGAAGCTCGGCGGTGAAGCGCTCACGGTTGACCGTGAGGGAGGACCACATGCCCGCGCAGACCTGCACACAGGCCAAGGTGGTGTTCACCGCGTCGAACAGGGCCTCGCGGTCCTCTTGTAGGTCGCGGTTGTAGGCCAGCGGCAGGCCCTTCACCATGGTGAGCAGGGCCGTGAGGTCGCCATACACGCGCCCGGCCTTGCCGCGCACGAGCTCGGCGGCGTCGGGGTTACGCTTCTGGGGCATGATGCTGGAGCCCGTTGTCCAGCCCTCGCCGATGCGCACGAGGTTAAACTCGCGGCCCGACCACAAGACCAGCTCTTCAGCCATGCGGCTGAGGTGGGTCATCAGGATGGCGCACAGCGCGGCGACCTCCTGCTGGTGGTCCCTCGCGGCGACGGCGTCCATGGCGTTGGGCATGGGGCCGGAGAAGCCGAGCGCCTCGGCGGTCATCTCGCGGTCGATGGGGTGAGGGGTTCCGGCCATGGCGCAGGCGCCCAAGGGGCACCAGTCCACGCGGTCCAGGGCGTCGTGGAGGCGCTGGCGGTCGCGGCGGATCATCCAGGCGTACGCGAGCAGGTGGTGGCCGAGCCAGATCGGCTGGCCACGCTGCAGGTGGGTGTAGCCGGGCATGATTGTGCGGCCGTCTTGTTCCACACGGTCCAGAAGGGCCTTGAGCAGCTCGACGAGGGCCTGGTCTAGCTCACCCAGGCGGTTCTTGAGCCACAGACGAACGTCGGTGGCGACCTGGTCGTTGCGGGAGCGGGCGGTGTGCAGCTTGCCGCCGACGTCGCCCACGAGGGCCGTGAGGCGCGCCTCGACGGCCATGTGTACGTCCTCCAAGGCGATCTCGGGCTTGTAGGCGCCGCTCTGCAGCTCCTCACGCACCTGCTCCAGCCCAGCGCGCAGCGTCTCGGCCTCAGCCGTGGTGAGCAAGCCCACCTCGGCCAACATCGTCGCGTGGGCGATGGACCCGTCGATGTCCTCGTTGAACATCTGCAGGTCTACGCCCAACGACTCCGAGAAGCGGAGCATGGCCTCGGCGGGGCCACCCTCAAACCGACCGTCCCACAGCGCCATCGTGAACCTCTACTTCTTGAGCTCGGGGTGGCCCTTCGCGCGGCGGATCTCGGCGACGGTCTTGTACGGCAGGCCGTAGATCGCCAAGAAGCCCTCAGCCATGCTGCGGTTGAAGGTGTCGCCGTGGCTGTAGGTAGCGAGGCCGGTGTCGTAGAGCGAGAACGGTGAGCGGCGGCCGGTCACCTGGGCCAGACCAGCGCTCACGCGGAGGCGGATCTCACCGGTGACTGTGCGCTGGGACTCCTCGATGAACGCCTGGAGGCACTCACGCAGGGGGCCGAACCACTGGCCGTCGTAGATGATGTTCGCGAAGTCTTGGGAGACCCGGCGCTTGTAGTTGAAGGTGGCGCGGTCGAGGCAGACGCGCTCAAGCTCGGTGTGGGCGAGGTGGATGAGCGTGGCGCCCGGGGCCTCGTAGACCTCGCGGGACTTGAGGCCGACCACACGGTTCTCGACCATGTCGATGCGGCCCACGCCGTACTCACCGGCCAGCTCGTTGAGCTGGGTGATGAGCTTCACGCCGCCCAAGGGCACGCCGTCCACCGAGACGGGGAGGCCCTGCTCAAAGCCGATGATCAGCTCCACCGAGCCGCGGGGGGCGGTGACCGGGTCCTTCGTCATGCGCCAGGCGTCGGGGGGCGGCTCGTTCCAGAGGTCCTCCATCTCGCCGCACTCAATGGCGCAGCCCCAGATGTTCTGGTCGATGGAGAACGGCTTCTCGATGGTGACGGGCACCTCGACGCCGCGGGCCTGGGCGTACTCGACCTCGCTCTCGCGGGTGGTGAGCTCCCAGGAGCGCAGGGGCGCGAGGATCTGGAGGTGCGGCGCCAGGGCCTTGATCGTCACCTCAAAGCGCACCTGGTCGTTGCCTTTGCCGGTGCAGCCGTGCGCCACGCCGTCAGCGCCTTCAGCCAGGGCCACGTCCACGAGCTTCTTGGCCAAGAGCGGGCGGCCCAAGGCCGTGTGCAGAGGGTAGGTGCCCTCGTACAAGGCCCCGGCGCGCACGGCGGGCCAGATGAACTCGTTGATGAACTGCTCTTGAAGGTCCTCGACGAAGGCCTTGGACGCGCCGGTGCGCAGGGCCTTGGCCTTGATGGCGGGGAGGTCTTCGCCTTGGCCTAAGTCGCCGGTGAACGCGAGGATGTCCGCGCCGCCGTAGTTCTCCTTCAGCCAAGGAATCATGCAGGAGGTGTCGAGGCCCCCCGAGTACGCGGTGACGATCTTCATGGTTCTGTGCCCTCTTCGTCGGGCTCTTCGAGCCGACGGATGTCTTCTACGAGTGCGTGGATGCGGGCGGTGTCCGCCGGGGCGACAAAGACGGTGTCGTCTCCGGCGACGGTGCCCAGGATGTTCTCGTGTCCCCAGCCGTCCAAGAACCCGGCGACGCCTTCAGCCCGCCCGGCGAGGGTGCGGAGCACGATGAGCGAGCCGTTGTGGCGCACGGTGAGGATCTCCATCGCCACGACCCGGCGCAGCATCGACCGGTAGGCGGCGGCGCGGTCGGCCCGGTAGACCGGGCCCTGGTCGGTGTTGTGCCGCACGACGCCGAGATCACGCAGGTCACGGGAGAGCGTGGCCTGGGTGCAGGGCACACCAGCCTCCTCCAGCAGACGAACGAGCTCGTCCTGGGAAGAGATCCAGCGCTCAGCGATGAGGCGCTTGATCAGCACATGGCGGCGGTCGCGTGGGTTCATGGCGGGGCGCCCACATACGCCAGCGGGGGGCCAGCCGCAAGCCCTGGCCTGGCCCACACACGCCCTCGGCCCGAGGGGTCCACCGACGCGCCGCAGAAGATCCCCAGACACCCCGCCATGAAAGGGTGTGAAATACGCTGAAATATAAAATAGACCAGGCGGTCTGTCTTGATGAATCGGCCCCGTCGTAGAGAACTACGGGCCTCCCATCGGGGCGTATCCCGCGACGGTGTCACGAATCCCGCTTGTTCTACCGATGCTCTCGGTGGGTCGGTTGTTCATGCTCGGTAAACTCTGAAGCACGGGCGCCGTGGTTTTGGCGTTCGTCGGCACCGCCAACGTCCCCGGCTCTTCGGGGGATCCGCAGCCCGGCGCCGAACCAGCGACGAGAGCGACGAGAGAGAGCCCACCGGAGCGCGCCCCAGCCGCGCCCGCAACCCCCTGGAGCCCGAATGACCATTCGATATGACCGAGTGCTCGGCGCGTCCGCGCGCCCTGTCGGCGCCGAGAGCGGCTACCCCGTGCCGGGGCCGCAGAACGTCACCAGCGAAGAGAGCGCCACGGCGGCCTTCTTCGCCTCGTCTTGTGCCTGGCAGGACATCGTCTCCCAAGACTTCGACGTCATCGTCGTCGGCACCGGCGCCACGGCGGTGGCCTTCGTCGATCAGGCGCTCAAGAACAACCCCAACACCCGCGTGCTGATGTTGGAGCGGGGGCCGTTCTGGCTGCCCGAGCACTTCCAGAACCTGCCGATGCCGTTCATGGCCACGATGTCGTCGCCGCCCACCACCTACCCCTGGGCCCGCACCCGGAAGATGGCCACGGAGGGTCCGCAGTTTTTCCAGGCGGGCATGATCCCCGTCTTCGGCGGGCGCACCTCGTACTGGAGCGCCTGGTGCCCCACACCTACGCCGGAGCTCATGCGGGACTGGCCTGAAGAGCTCATCGCCGTCACCCAGCAGCCCGGCTTCTGGGACCGCGCTCGGGCGTTCTTACACGTCCAGGACATGAACACCGTGCAGAACGGCGTGTATGGCGGCCTGCAAGACCAGCTCGACGCGCGGCTCTCGGCCAACCTGGGCATGATTGAGAACGCCCAGACCGCCGTGCCCGCGCCCATCGCCGTGGGGGTGCCCGACTGGACGACCACGAGCTTCCACAAGTTCAGCGTCGTCGGCGCCTTGTTGAGCCTCGGCGCCCGGCAGCAGGCCCTCGCCGCCCAAGGAAAAGGCAGCGCGCTCACCCTCGTCGATCGCTGCGTCGTCAACCGCCTGCTCCACGACGACGAGGGCCTCGTCATCGCCATCGAGACCAGCCGGGGCGTGGTGAACGTCGGCGGGGCGAAGGTGGTGCTCGGCCTGGGCGCCATCCCCCCGGCCACCTTGCTCCAGACGTCTTTTGGCGCGCGCCTGCCCAACGCCGGGGGCCGCTACACCGGGCACTTCATGTCGCACGTCACCGCCCGGGTGCGGCGGGACGCCTACGCCGACCTCAAGCCCCTGGAGATCGGCGCCTCGTACATCGCCGGGCAAGATCCCAACTCCAAGCTCCAGTTCCACGTTCAGATGAGCGCCTTCGCCGAGTCTGACCCCGTGGGCCAGGCCGTCACCGCCTACCACAACCTCCCCGACGCCGCGGCGGCGCCGTCGTTGGGCCAGCTCCTCGGCTCTGAAGACTACGTCGTCTTTGTCTGCGCCACCTTGGGCGAGGTCGGCCCCAACCCCGAGAGCTGGGTGCGCCCGGCGGCCGTGGCCCCCGACCCCGCGGCCTCGGTGAAGCTGCAGCTCACCTTGGGCCCCGATGAGCAGGCGCTGTGGGACGTGCTCGACGAGGCCACCTGGCAGGCCCTCGCCGCGGCGACCACGGCCCCTGGCGGCGAGCCCCCGGCGATTGAGTACTGGGTGGACGGCCCCGGCGGCGTCGGCGGCGGCTGGCAGAGCGCCCAGCCCGGCCCGGCGGACATCCGGCAGACGATCATCGTGCATGAGGCCTCGATGGTGTGGATGGGCGCCGACCCCGCCACGTCCGTCACGGGCCTCGATTACCGCCCCCACGGCGTGCAGAACGTCTACGTCACCGGCGGCGGCCTGTTCCCGACGAGCGGCTCGTGGAACCCCACCCTGACGATGTGTGGCCTCGCCCAAGACCTCGCCGACCGCCTCTGCCCCGCGCCCGCGCGCTGCGGCTGACCCTCTCCATGAAGCCCGTCCCTCAAACCACGCTGGAGCCTATGATCATGTCGCCCCGTCTCCTGATGACCACCCTCACCCTCTCCCTGCTCGTCGCCTGCGGCGATGAGGACAAACCCAAAGACAAGGCTCCGGAGCCCGTCAAGCCCGAGGTCGTGAAGCCCGAGGTCACCAAGGCCGACCCCTGGGCCTTGCCCCCGGCGCCGCCGAGCTCGGTCTACAGCGGCCCGCTCTTCGCCATGAGCCACGCTTACCCCACCACCCCCGTGGCGCCCCCGGCGGATCCGCCGTGGCGTGTCGCCAGCGGCGGCGGGCTCATCACCACGGCGAACGCCGGGGCGTACACCCAGGCGCTCAAAGACTACGTCGCCGCCGACATGAAGGTGCTGCTCTACGATTACCCGGCCTGGGACGCGGGCAAAGCGGGCTGGTACAACGCCCCCTGGCTGACGTCTGTGCGGGAGCCCATCCACGGCACCTATGTGGGCTCGTCGTTCACGAAGGAGTATTTCCCGCTCTCGGGCCTCACCGCGGACATGACCACCCATGTGCTCGTGTACTACGACGACGTGTCGGCGGCGGTGCTCCAGGGCATGTGGGGCCCCACCGGCATGGACCCGGTGCCGGGCATCAAGGCCGGCCTCGCCCAGTACCCCGAGGGCTCGATCATCGTGAAGCCGGCGTTCACCACGGCCAGCGCGACCACCTGGCCCGTGCTTGAGGGCGCGATGACCTGGCCGATCTACGCGCCCATCGACGGCGGCAGCTCCCCCGACCCGGTCCTGCAGAACGTCTCGTTCTTCCAGTTCGACATCATCGTCAAGGACAGCGTCGCGTCGCCGACGACACAGTGGGTGTTCACCACCTTGGTCTACGACAAGAACGCCCCCGGCGACAACTGGGACAAGATGGTGCCTCTGGGCGCGATGTGGGGCGACGACCCCACGGTGATCTCGCCCCAGGGCTGCGACCCGATCAAGGGCGACTGCCCGGCGCTCAACGAGACGTGGATCAACCCCGCCGCGCCGGTCTACGCCAAGGAGACCTTGGGCTGGGGCGGTCGCCTCTCGGGGCCCAACGATGGCGCGGTCGACATCAACGCCGCGGTCATCCAGGCCGACGGCAGCGTGAAGGCCTACGACGGCCGCTACGCGATGTCGTCGTGTATGAGCTGCCACCAGAGCGCCGAGTACCCGCTCCAGACCTTCTTGTTGCCCTCACCCTCGGTCTGCGGCAGCGACGACTCCTGCACACCCACCTTGGTGACCTGCGACGCGGCGGGGACCTGCACGCCCTTCACCGGGACGGGCAGCCCGCTCGTGGCCTACTACGACTCGGGCTCTCAAGACTACCTGCAGTGGTTCTTGAACCGCCCGGGCACCCAGGCGATGAGCAGCACGGCGACGGCCTTGGACTACGGCATGAACAACGCGTTCAAGGCGATCCCCGGCTGGGTGAAGGCGACCGGCGGCAAGCCCGTGGGCCACGCGCACAAGCTCTCGGACTACCGGGGTCACCCCAAGCAGGCGGCGGCGCCAGCGCCCGCGC
Organism: Deltaproteobacteria bacterium; assembly: GCA_016717595.1. GTDB lineage: Bacteria > Myxococcota_A > UBA796 > UBA796 > CAJQPC01 > JADKFE01. The sequence goes on from JADKFE010000131.1 coordinate 24,547, forward strand.
AGCCCACGAAGTAGCCGAGCGCGCCTGAGCGCGGCGGCGGGCGGCGGGTTCGTTGGTCGAGCCCGCCGCCCACCGCGCGCCGCCCAAGAGGCCCAGGATGTTGTCCCCCGTCGCCTTCGCCGACGCCCGCCCCGCCGCGTGGAGTGGGCGGCCAGCGTGTCGAGGCGCGGCGCGTTTGGCATAAGCGGCGAGATCGCCCCCGGCTGGCCGCGCGCGGTGTCGGGTTTGGCGCCGACAGTTTTTTGTGCGCCTCGGGCGATCCTTATCGCTGCCTCCCCCTGTCAAAACTCCTTGACAGCTTCGCCAGGCTTGCGCTATTTCCACAACGCCAAGAGGCATGTCACCCAGGGGCCGGAAGCCTTTCACCTCGTCAAGAGCCTCTATGCGCCCCGCCGTCCTGTTGTTGTGGTTCGCCCCGCTCCTGCTCCTCTGCTCCCCCGCCCTCGCCAAAGCCCCCGACGCCCGGCCCGCGCACCTCCGCGACTGCCCCGCCGTCACCCCGGCCCAAGTAGACGCCCATGTTCAGGCCGCCTTGGCCGCGTGGGCGGGCGCCCAAGGCGCGGCGTTTTTGAGCGCACGAGACGCCGCGCTCACGGCCCTGCCGTGTTTGACCGAGCCCTTGAGCCCCCGCGTGGCGACGGATCTGCACCTCGTCTTGGCCTTGGGCGCCTATGCCGACGACGACACCCCACAGATGAGCCTGGAGCTTCGCGCTTGGCTTTGGCGAGACTCCACACGGTTTCTGGGTGAGCCCTATGTGTTGCCCGGGGATGACATCTCGCAGGCCGTAGACGCCGCGCGCCAGGCGCCGACGCCGCTGGATCAGCCCGTGCGGGTGCCCGCGGGGGCGACGCTGCGGGTGGACGGTCGCAAAGCCACGACGCGCCCCGAGGGCCTGCCGGTGACGGCGCAGCTCATCACTGAAGGCGGCGTCGTTTGGTATTCGGGGGTTGTGGCGCCAGAGGATCCGTTGTGGCCCAAGGATTTACCGCCGCCACCACGCTCGGCGCGGCATCGGGTCGGCAAGGGCTTGTTGTTGACCGGGGTGAGCGTCGGCGCCGTAGGTTTGGGGCTCCAGGCCGTGAACCTCGGCGCCAGCGCCCAGGCCGCGATCATCGGCGGGCGCATCGCTGAGGGAGATCCCGAGCTGGGCCCCGAGCACGTCACACGTTTTTATGACGCCGTTGAGATCAGCCGCAAAGTCGGGCCGCCCGGGGTGATCCTCCTCGGCGTCGGCGGTGTGTTCAGCGTCGTAGGCTGGGGGTTGACATGGTGATCGGGCTGGTGTTGCCGCTGATTCTGGCGGCGTGTTTTGGCGTCAGCGAGCGCCGTGAGACGCGCTATGTGGACCCCGATGGCGACGGCGTGCCCTGGCCCATCGACTGTGACGATCAAGACGCCGAGGTGGGCACCCGCGTGTGGTATCTCGACGCCGACGCCGACGGCCTCGGCGACGCCTTGGGCCGCATCGATCAGTGTGAGGCCCCCGAGGGCGCGGTGAGCGCCACAGGCGACTGTGACGACGGCGACGCCACGGTGTACCCCAACGCGCCCGAGCTGTGTGACGGCCTAGACAACGACTGTGACGGTGAGGCCGATGAGGACCCGGCGGAGGGGGAGCCCCTGGTGTTGGGCTTCCCCGATGAGGACGGCGACGGCTTCGGCGAGGGCGACGGCGCGGCGCTGTGTGCGCTGCCTGAAGGCTGGGTCACCGTCTCCGGCGACTGTGACGACGGCGCGCCGGGCGTGTTTCCCGGCGCGGCGGTGGTGTGTGGCGATGAGGTGGATCAGGACTGCGACGGGCTGAGTGATTGTGGGCGGCTCTTGGACGGCGAGGTGAGCGGTGAGGGCGCGCTCCGCCTCGTAGGCGACGAGTACAACCCCCTGGACGGGGCCGTCGTCATCGCCGACCTCACCGGGGATGGCCATCCCGACTGGATCCTTGGCTCTACCCAGATCACCCGCGGCAGCAACGGCGGCGTCTACGTCTTGCCAGGGCCGCTGCCGTTGGAGGGGGAGGTAGACGTAGAGGCCTCCGCGTGGCTCATCAGCGGCGACACCTCGCTCAAAGGGGAGATGGGGCGCTCCATCGTGGTAGGGGACGTAAACGATGACGACGCGGTGGACCTCATCATCGCCGCGCCCGAGGGCAGCGCGGATCCGGGGCGAGTCTACGTCGCCTTCGGCCCGCTTGACGCAGGCCGCGACCTCAGCGTCAGCGGCGCGGATCATGTGCTCTTAGAGGGCTTGACCGGCGGCGACGGCTTCGGTGATGGGCTAGTCACCGGGCAATTTGACGACGACGGGCAGCTTGATGTGTTGATCAGCTCCCCAGGGGCGCAGTGGAACGGATCGACGACCACCTACGGCGCGCTTCATCTCTTCTTGGGGCCGATCTGGAACAACTACGACGCGGCGAGCGCTGACCTCTCCATCGCGCTGGAGGGCGTCAACGCCGTCGAGGGTGTGTCCTTGGCCAACATCGGCGACATTGACGCCGACGGCCTTGATGACGTGGCGGTGGGGCTCAACTCGTGGAAGGTGAGCTGGAGCGGGCTCAAGGTGCAGTTTGACGCCGTGCATGTGCTCAGCGGCGGCTTTGAGGCGACCTCAGATCTCGACGCGCTGACGAGCTGGCGCGTGTTTTATCCCGACGACGGCGACGACTTCGGCGCGACGGTGCAACACGCTGGGGATCTCGACGCCGACGGCTATGACGAGCTCGTCGTGAGCGCGCCCCGGCGGGACAAGATCCTCGTAGACGATGGCGCGGTCTGGGTGTTTAGCGGCCAAGAGATCGCCCGAACCGGGGGCGCCACCGACCCCGCGGACGCCGCCATCGCGGAGATCGTCGGCAACACGGCGCTCAACCAGCGCGTCGGCGAGGGCCTCGCCGCGCCGGGGGACGTGGATCAAGACGGTCGGGCGGACCTCGCCATCGGCGCCCCGGGCGCGCCGGAGTACGGCGAGGCGTTCGTGATCTACGGCCCTGCGGAGGGGCTGTACGAGCGCAAAGACCTCGACGCGCGGGTCACAGGCGGCGCCGCCACGGGCACGGGCTATGGCGCCGCCGTCGCCGCCCCCGGCGACATCAACGGCCTCGGCCACCCGGATCTGCTGCTCTACGCGCCCGAGAAGTTCACCTGGCACCTCTTGTTCACCGACGCGCTGTGAGACAACCGCCCCAAGGGGGGCTCTGGAGACGACATGGGGAGAGCCCACAGCGCCGCCGCGCGCACCGCCGAGACGGAGACAGCGCCCGCCGAGGAGGCGCTCACCGAGGGCCTCAACGCCACGGTCAACGAGGCCGTAGAGGGCGCCCGCGCGGAGCTTCGCGACCTTGGGCGAGCGCGCGGGCTTGGCCGCCGCGCGGGAGGCCCTGCGCGCCCGGCGTGAGGAGGCGGGCGGTGATGAGGAGGGCGCCGGGCCGTTTGCCTGGCTGCGGCGGCAGCGGGAGGAGGATCCGGCGAGCGACGAGCCCGCGGCGGCGCCGCCGCCGAGACGGACGTTGAGCCGTCGGGCATGACCCTGGCGACCGCCAGGGCGAGCGCCGAGCGCGCACGACGAGCGTGAGCGAGAGCCGCGACCGCCGCGCCTCGGCATGACGACGCGCCGATGAGCAACGACCGCCAACGCCGCGAGCGCCGCGCCCTCTGGCCGCCCGACCACCGCACTACGCCGCGCCCGCCTGCCCGCCGCCGAGCGCCGCGCGCGAGGATCGACCCCAGCGACGACCCCCGCCACCCTCACCCCCGAGCCCGCCGCCGCCGCCTTGGCCGCCGAGACGCCCGCGCCGGTGATGGGCCTGCTCACCGGGATCAAAGACGGCGCCGTCGATGAGCTGGTCGGCGTGCGGGACTTCGTGGTCGGCGTGTTCCACCACACAAACCCGCTGGCCTGGGAGACGTACAAGGCCACCTGGGCCAGCACCTTTCAGACCACGGCGGCCCTGTTCCAGAACCCCACGCTGCTCCTCACGGCCCTGGTTGAGCCGTACAAGGCCGCGTATGCCGAGGGCGGCGGATTCCAGGCGGCGGGGCGGCTGATCTGGGACGTGGGCACCCTGTGGTCAGCGCCGACGAAGGTGATGCGGGCGCTCAAGATCACGAGCCGGGTGGGTGAGCTGGCGAAGGCGGCGAGCGCGGCGGGGAAGGCCGGTCAAGCCGCCGGATGATCGGCGGGATGCTGCAGCTCTACAACCAGCTCTCGCGCCTGCGCCGTCGTCACGACGCCACTCTGTCGCAGACTCTCGCCGTGGTGCAGTCCGAGAAGGGCAGCGCCGCCGCCACGCGGAGCCTCCGCGCGGCGGAGGACGCCATCGCTGAAGGGCTGTTGACCCCGGAGGATCCCAACCTCGCCCGCCTGATGGACGAGCTGGGCAAGCACCGCATGGAGCAGCACCTCCTCGGCCCCTTCGCCGAGATCGCGCGGTATGTGCAGCTCGTGCGAAAGGGTGACATCGCGCCGGGAACGGCGGTCGGCATGGGCGTGAAGCCCGGCACGCGGGTGGAGGGCCTGCCCGATGTGGGCATCCGAGAGCTTGAGATCGACGCCTACTACATGACCCGCGCCGGGGTGCTCGTGGCCGAGGAGGTGAAGGCGTCGCCGAGGGCGTTCGTGCGCAAGATGGATGCACAGCGGAAGGCGGGCGAAGGAGAGGAGCCCGACTGGCCGAAGGCGATGAAGCAGCCCGGACGATACGGCGAGTGGGCTCAAGCGGGCGCTGACGGCCCGCCGCGTGAGGTGCGCTACTTCATTCAGTCCGACGAGCCCTTCTTCGGGGAGATGCTGAACCCGGAGATGCTGAAGGAGCTGTTGGCGAAGCTCCCCGCGAGCACGCCCTTTGAGATCGGCGGGCACTCCATGACCCTTGGGGATCTCCTCCAGCTCGCGAACCGTAAAGAGGCGATCCTTCAGGCCCGGCACAAGCTGCCTGAGCTAAGCGGGATGACGAAGCCGGATATCAACCACCAGCTTCTCGACAACGTCGAGATGACGCTGACAAACCTCGCGCGTTTAGAGGAGGCGCTGGCCCATGCCCCTTGACCCCGCTTCGTTGATCCTGACATCAGAGGAGGTCAAGAAGCTCCTCCCCACGCTCGATCCCCTTGACCCTCAACACCGCCTCGCCGCGATAGAGGCCGTTCGGCGTATCCTTCGGCGTGACCGATTCACCGAGGAAGGAGTCACAGAGGACGATCGCCTTCTTGAGCCGCTTCAAAGAGGCGGAGCGGTCAGCGCTTCCCTGACTACTTTCCGCGCCCGCTCCCGATGGTCATGACTCAAGAGGAGATCGATCGGTGCTTTTATGGCCAACGCCCAACCCTTGAGGATCCCGCTGAGCGCGCGCTCCTCTTTCGGCGAAAGCTAAACGGGGAGACCCTGCTCAGCACCGGCGAGGCCGCCTTTCGCTGGCTCCGCGACCACCCCCAAGGCGCCACCCCCGCCGAGGTGGACCTCCTCGCCAGCCTGCACGACGAGTTCATCTACACCAACGTCCAGAGCGCCTGGGCCTACCTCCTCCGCACCCTCGCCCCTGACCGCGCCCGAGAGATCGCCAAGACCACCCCCGACCAGAGCGTGTGTGCCTCGCTCGTTGGTGGCGACCCCGAGGGAGGCGCCATCTTCGACGCGCGTTTTCCCAACTGGGCCGAGGAGGAGGCCCAGGCTGAGGCCGAATACCTCGCCACCCTCGACGACGATGAGTGGCCATGAGACGCTACGAGCTCCTCGAAGAGTTAGGCCGCGGCGCCTTCGGCGCCGTGTGGCGCGCGCGTCTCACCGGGCGCGGCGGCTTCTCCCGCGAGGTGGCGATCAAGCTCCTGCACACCTCCATCACCGAGCACGAGCACGGCGCTGAGCTGCTCGCCCGCCTGCGCGACGAGGCCCGCTTGTTGGGCCTCCTGCGTCACCGGGCCATCGTGCAGAGCTTTGAGCTCGTACATTTTGAGGAGGGCTGGGCCGTCGTCTTAGAGCTGGTCGAGGGCGCGGACCTCGGCGCGTTTGTGTCTCGTGCGGCGCCGATGCCGGTCTCCGTGGTGTGGGAGATCCTCGCTGAGGTCGCCTCAGCCCTGCGCTGCGCCGCGGAGACCCTCGGCCCCGACGGCGCGCCGCTCCTCGTGCAGCACCGTGACATTAAGCCTCAGAATCTCCGCGTGACCGCCGGG
>JADKFE010000132.1 GCA_016717595.1 Deltaproteobacteria bacterium
CCACACGTTGCCGTGAACGTCGTGCAGGCCCCAGGCGTTCTTCGGCTTCTGCGCGACGGGGTGGGGGTGCCCGTCGCTGTTCTGGCGGATCCACCCCACCCGCGCGAGGTCTTCGTCGGTGTCGCCGCTCCAGAACCTCGTCTTCGTCCCCGCCCGGCAGGCGTACTCCCACTCCGGCTCCAGCGGCAGCCGCGCCCCCACCCACTCCGCGAACATCACCGACGCGAACCAGCTCACGTTGTAGACCGGCACCTCGTCTTGGGCCTCGGGCGGGAGCTTGCCGCCGAAGTCGGAGCGCGCCGCGTCGTGGCCGGGGTCGAACAGGCGGTACATCGCCCAGGTCACCGGCACGCCGAGCATCTGGAAGCCCGAGGTGAAGGTCACGCGGTGGATGGGCTTCTCGTCGTCGTCGCCTTGTTCGCTGCCCATGTCGAACGACCCCGCCGGGATCGGGCGCCACCAGGGCTTGAGCAGCGCCAGCAGCTCCTCACGCTTCGCCGTGGGCAGGTGGCTGAGCACGTTGTCCGCCGCCCCCTTCGCCGCGCGTTTGGCGTCCTCCACGCTGCCGTCGAGCACCCCACCGGCCACCTCACCGCGCTCGATGCGCCGCAGCACCTCCCGCACCCAGAACAGGTCATGGCCGCAGGTGGTGGCTTTGGCGGCCTGCTCCAACAGGCCCACGGCCACGGCCAGATCCTTCACCAAGGCCGGGATCTCCTCGATCACCTTCTGGCGGGCTTGGAGCTGGACCCTCCGCCACCCCAGCTCCAGCTTGAGCGTCCCCCGCACCGTGTCCGGCGCTGATGCCCTCGGCGTCGGCCACCACCCGCAGCAGGAGCGCCTTGTTGCCCTCAATTGTGATGCGGTGCATGAGGCCATCGGCGCCGCCCGGCCCCAGGCGACCGCAGGTCAAGGCCAAGACCTCGGCCCAGCGCTCGGGGCGGGCCTTGCCCTCGGCGAACACGCGGGACAGCTCGCCCGCGCCTGCCGCCACGCCCGCCCCGACGGCGCCCATGTCGCGCTCCAAGGCCGTCGCCGCCAAGAACTCGCGGAAGGTGCGGTGGGGGAAGCTGTAGGCGGTCGCGTCCTTCACCCGGCCTGTGTCGGGGATCAGGAGGCCCGTGCGCTCGGCGACCTCAGCGATGAACTTGGTGGCGCTCGGCCAGTGTTTGCCCAAGCGCGCGGCGTTCCGGGGGTCGGCCTCCAAGGCGGCGATCAGGGCGTCGCGCCGGTACGCCTCACCCTCCAGCCCGTGCAGGCGCAGGGCGGCCCAGCCGAGGAGCTCAAGGGTGAGGTCGGGCTCCCGCATCGGCGCGACGGGGGTGTCCTCGTTGTTGTGGTCGCGGGTGAGCAGCAGCTTGAGGGCGCGCTCGTACAGCTCACCCCGGCGGCTCGGCACGTCTTGCCCGGCGCGGAGCAGGAGCCCGACGAGGGTGAGCAGCAGCGGGTTCTCGGCGAGGCGGCGCAGGCGTGGGGTGCGGCTCAGGCGCTCCAGGGCGGCGGTGACCTTGGCGCGGTCGGTGACCCAGCGGGTGAGCAGCTCGGTCTGCTCGGCGGCGCCCAAGGGGCAGATCGTGAGCGTCTTGAACGCCGCCGAGGGCTCCTTGTAGCCGATGGGGCGGCTGGCCACGACGACCTGGCTCTCGCCCACGTCGGCGGCGGCGCTGATGACCCAGCGGCGGGCGGCGGGGAGGTCCACGGCCTCGTCGAGCCCGTCGATCAGGAGCACCGCGCGCCCGAGCTTGGCCTCGGTGAGCAGGTAGTCGGTGAGCTTGGGCGCGTTGAACGAGGCGCAGAGCGCCGTGATGGCGTGGGTGAGGCCATGCTCCAGCTCGGCGACCTTGAGGTAGATCGGCAGGGGGCCGCTCGGCTCGTTGAGCAGCTCGACGGCGACGTGGCGCAAGAGCGTCGTCTTGCCGCTGCCGGGGTCGCCCAGGAGGCCCCAGCGGCGATGGGCGTTGCTGAGCACGCGGCTCAGCGGCACGCGCCCGTGCAGGTCTTCGGCGCCGCCGATGAACTTGCCGCTCACCTTACGCCCTGGGGCGTGAGGGGCGTCGGCGCCGCAGTCCAGCTCACGCTCATGGGCGGCGAGGGTGACCTCGACGTAGACGGCCTCGATGGTGCGGGGACCGCCGCCGCTCCGGAACACGTCGGGGAGCTGGTTGAGCTGGTCCTTGAGCAAGGCGGTGTAGTGCTGGCGGTCGGTGCGGACGGGCGTGGGCTCGTCGGTGATGTCCTCGGTGGGGTCGTCGTCGTCGGACGGGGGCGGCTTGGGCGGCTTGGGCGGCTTGGGGGAGCGGCGCAGGGGCAGGGTCGCCACGCCGTTCGGCGCCTTCTGGTAGCGGTTGCGGTCGGGGATCCAGTCGTGGCCGTCCCAGGCGCGGAAGTGGACCTTCGCGACGCCTTGGTGGGGGTCGAGCTCTAGGAGCTGGTAGGCGTTCACCCAATCCGAGCCCGCGTAGGAGGCCCCGGCGGCGAGCTGGAGCACGTCGCGGTCGGGATCAGAGGCGATGCGGGCCTTCTGCTGGTGGAGGTGACCGTTGAGGATGACCCCGCAGCGGCGGCGGAGCTCCTCTTCGGACTTTTGGTCGCGCTCGTGGAGATAGTCCCAGGGGTGGTGAAGGAGCGCGATGGTGAGGTCGGCGTCCTCAGCCCCGGCGAGGAGCTGGTTGCATTGCCAAAGGCTCAGGACGAGGTTGCCGCGGTCGGCGTCGGAGGCCGAGAGCCAGGCGGAGTTGAGGCCCGCGAGGTGGACGGTGAGGCCCGCGAGGTCGGGGAGGCTCTCGGACCACCAGGGGACGGTGAGGCCGGGGTGGAAGGTCTGGGCGAAGCTGAGGAAGGCGGCTTGGCGGGCGAGGAGCGGGGCGCGCTCGGTCTCGGAGCCGAGCACCTCGGCGATGGCCTGTTGGGGGTTGGGGTCGCCAAGGAGGTCGTTGGTGAGCGCCTTCGCGGTGCGGCTGATGCTCCCCCGGTGAACGTCGTGGTTGCCGGGGACCACCCGGATCGCCGAGGCCGTGACCCCCGCCGCCGTCGCGAGGGCGCCGGTGAGCCACTTCGCGGCGACGACGTACTCCTCAGCGGTCCCCTGGTTCGCGATGTCGCCGGTCACCACGACGAGGTGGAGCTCGCCGACCTCGGCCCGGAGCAAGGCCACGTCCTTCGCCAGCCGCTCCAGCACCGTGCCCGAGTCCCACACCGTCTTCGCCGAGAAGTGCAGGTCGGAGAGGTGGAGCACACGCACGGGGCGCCACGCGGGGGGCGCCTCCGCTGGGGTGGGCTTCGCCGTGGGCGCCTGTCGAGCGTCACCGGCACGCGGCGCCGGATCGGCCTTCGGCGCGGGCGTATGCCGCACCTCACCGGCGCCCGGCGCAGTCACCGCCGCCGCCCCCAACAGCCGCCCCACCGCGTCGATCTCCGCCGCCCGCTTGGGCCGCAGCGTCCGCATCACCGCCAGCAGCTCGGGCAGCTCGTCCCGCTGCGTGGCGAGGCGCACGAGGCCCTGAAACCAGGCGTCGGGGTTCGTGTGCTCGACGGGGCTGAGCAGCCTCACCAGCTCGACGGCCCAGTCCTCACGCTGCAAGGCGCGGAGCAGCTCGCCCTGCTCAAAGCGGGCGTGGAGGAGGGACAACAGCTCGGGGGGCACCTTCGGCATGATCAACTCCAGCGGCCCACGATCTTACCCCATCGCCGCGCCGCGGGCCTCGGGTGCTATGCTCCTCCGCCGGAGTGACCGATGCCGACCTTGCGCGCCGAGCTTGAGAGCTTGCTTCACCGCGTCATCACGCCCACAGACCTCCACATGGCCCTGGCGGATCAGGGCTGGGCCACGATCCTCCTGCCAAACCTCCCGCCCGTGAAGCACACCCCGCCCGGGGAGTGGTTTGGCGCGCTCACCCAGCTCACCGACCAGCACGACGTCGAGGGTGAGCTGCTCCGCCTGCTGGAGACCAAGCTCCCGGCCCGCGCCAAGGAGTTTCGGGCCCTCGCCGCCCGCTTCGGCAAGACGATCCGCCACGACCTCCCCGACGACCCGCCCACCCCCTTGGCCGACGCCCGCGACCGCTACGCCTTCCTCCTGCGGGAGCGGGTCGGCGCGCTGCCCGACGTGTTCCAGGTCGCCGGGGGCCCGGCCACGGTGGAGAGCGTCTACGTCGCCGTGCGCCTCTCCGGCGAGTCGAGCGCGCTCGACTGTGAGGCCGAGGCCGCGTTCGGCGGCGCCCACCTCGGCGCCCAGCGTCACATCGGCGACCGCACCGGGCGTCGTGCAGGCCCCGAGCAGCCTGAGCCCTTGGAGACTGTGCTCAATCGCCCCCACACCCGCTGGGTGCTCCTGGGCGATCCCGGCAGCGGCAAGACGACCGTGCTGCGTCACGCCGCGCTCAAGCTCCTCGACGACGCGGACGGCAGGCTGCCGATCTACCTCACCGTCACCGAGATCGAGGACGGCGTCGAGCCCGCGCTGCGGCGACTGTTTGAGCGGTTTGACGCCGCCGATCTCACCCCCTGGGCCCACAAGGAGATCTTGGAGGGCCGCGCCGTGCTCTTGCTCGACGGGCTCGACGAGGTGGCCGACCTCGGCGCCGCCCGGCAAGCCCTGCTCAAGCTGGCGGTGAACGTCGGCAAGACGACCACCCTCGTCATCGCCAGCCGCCCCACGGGCTACAAACCCCTCCACATCGACTTCGTGACCTTGGCCCTGTGCCCGCTGGGCGACGTGGAGCAGCGCGCGCTCCTCTCCCGCTGGGTTCCCGACGACGCGCGGGTGACCGCCGCCTTGGCGCGCCTGAGCCGCACCCCGCGCCTGCGCCGCCTCGCCGAGAACCCGCTCCTGCTCACCCTCGCCGGGCTCGTGCTGCGCGCCGGAAAAGACGTGCCCCAGCGCCGCGCCGAGCTGTACGAGCTGGCCCTGGACGTGCTCGTCCACCGCAAACACGCCCCGGATGGCCTCGTGGGGCCGCAGCTCGCGGCGCCTGGCCTGGCGATGGAGCTGCTCGGCTGGGCGGCCCTGCGCCTGCACGGTCGAGAGGGCGACGTGTACCCGCGCGGAGGCGCTGATCGGGGCGCTGGAGGCCGATCCGCGTAACCGGGAGCGTCTTGCAGAGACAGTGGCAGGATCCCGAGCGGTTCATCGCCGAGGTCGTCACGCGGTCGGGGCTGCTGATCCCCGACACAGGCCGCGTCGAGGACGCCCGCGCGTTCAGCTTCCCGCACCGCACCTTCCGCGAGTTCTTGGCGGCGACGGCGTTGGAGCGCGACATGGGCGCGTGGGCGGCGGGGCTGGGCCTCGGCCTGCGGCGCCGCCGATGGTGGTGGAGACGACGGCGGCGCCGGTCGTGGCGCCCAAGGCTCCTGAGCCGACCGCGCTGGTGAACGCGGCGCCTGTGGGCCTGTGGGCGAGGTTGGTGGAGTGGGCGCGGGCCATGTTGGGCCTGAGTGAAGAGGTGGCGACGCCCGTGGTGGAGCCGCCTCCGCCGCCAGTCGTAGCGCCGCCCCCGCCGGTCGTGGCGCCGCCTGCCCCCGTCGAGCCCCCGCGTGTGTCGGAGCTGGCGCGTGTGCTGGACGAGGGCAAGGCCCGCCCCGAGCGCTGGGCCGAGGTCTTGGCCTTGACCTGCGGTCGCCTGGGGCCGGGCGGCGCCGACGCCTTGGTGCGGCGCATCACTGAAGAGGCCAACACGGCGCTCTTGCTGCGGGTGGTGGCCGACGCCGAGGGCATCAGCGCCGACACGGTGCGGGGCACCCTCAAGCTGGAGCTGGGGTGGCACGGCCTCAGCTCCAAGCCCGCCAGAAGGTGATCGAGGAGATCCCGGCCTTGGTGAAGGATCTGGCCGTGGCCGTGGGCCTGCTGGAGCAGGTCGCGCGCTCCACCACCTGCGGCCATGACCTGTTCTGGGTTCGTGAGGTGCTGCGGCGCATTGAGCGCGGCGAGGTGGAGGGCGGCGTGCTCGAAGGCACCGTCGAGGACGCCAAACGCGCGGCGAAGGGGGCGGCGGACAACGTGCTCAGCCACCTGGACTTGGGGAGACGCGCGGAGCTGCTGGCGCTGCTCAAGCCCTGGTGGCGCCCGATCCCGGCGGGGTCGTTCGACATGGGCGGCACCGAGCGCCCAAACGAGCAGCCCATCCACCGCGTCACCTTCACCTCGGGCTTCCAGATGCTCGGCGTGCCGGTGACCTGGGCGATGTACCGCCTGTTCGACCCCGGCCACGACGCGGCGCGGGACACCTTCGACGGCAAGCTCCCGCCCGAGGCCCAAGACGAGGTGCCGGTCTACAACGTGAGCTGGTTCGCGTCGGTGATGTTCGCGGAGTGGGTGGGCGCCCGGCTGCCGCTGGAGCCGGAGTGGGAGTACGCCTGCCGGGCGGGGACGAAGACGAGGTTCTGGAGCGGCGACACGGATGAAGACCTCGCGCGGGTGGGGTGGCACGGTGACTACGGCGGCGGCGGCAACGCCCAAGGCCACCCCCACCCCGTCGCGCAGAAGCCGAAGAACGCCTGGGGCCTGCACGACGTTCACGGCAACGTGTGGGAGTGGTGCCTCGACGAACGCGGCGACTACGCCGCCCGCGCCGACGGCCTGACCGTGGACCCTCGGCGCTTGACCTTCGCCGTCGGCAACGGCCTGCCGATGTCGGCAGAATCTGCCGACCGTGGCG